>WREP01000075.1 GCA_009779265.1 Betaproteobacteria bacterium | reverse complement strand
GCGAACTGATTGTTGCAGGCGGCGGGCGACCTGGATCAGCAACTGGTCGCCAACGACATGGCCCATGGTGTCGTTGAGCGTTTTGAAATCATCCAGGTCCATGAACAGCAGGGCGCTGTGACGCCGGTGGCGGCTACTGGCGGACAGCGCCTTGGCCAGACGATTATTGAGCAGGCTGCGGTTGGGCAGGCCGGTCAGCGGGTCGTAATAGGCGAGATGATGGATTTGCTCCTCGGCCGCCTTGCGTTGCGTGATGTCGAGGAAGGTGGCGACGTAGTGGCTGATTTTTCCTTGCGCATCGCGCACGGTCGAGATGCTCAGCCACTCGGGATAGATCTCGCCGTTTTTGCGCCGGTTCCAGACTTCCCCGCGCCAAAGTCCTTGTTGTTGCAGCGTATTCCACATCTCCTGGTAGAAAGCGGCGTCGTGGCGGCCGGAATTGAGCAGGGTCGGCGTCTGGCCGACCGCTTCCTCCGCCGTATAGCCGGTGATCTGGGAGAAAGCCTGGTTGACGCGCAGGATGCGGTTATTGGCATTGGTCACCATCATGCCTTCCTGGGTCTCGAAGGCGATGGCGGCGATGCGCGTCGTTTCGTCGATACGGCGCTCCTCCGAAATGTCGCGGAAAGTGACGACCACGCCGCGACGACCCGACTGTAACCCTGTGATGGGGGTGACCACATAGGACACTGGAAATATCTGGCCGTTACGGTGGGAAAACCATTCCTCGCCCTGGCGGCGCTGGCCGTCGAGCAGGGAAAGATTGACCGGGCATTCGCTGACCGGATAATCGTTGCCGTCTAGCCGGTGATGATGGAACAGCGCGTGCGAGTCCCGACCGATGATTTCATCGTGCTGATAACCCAGCATTTCCAGTGCCTTCGGGTTGATGAAGGTACACCGGCCGTCGTTGTCGACGCCATAGATCCCTTCGCCGATGCTGTCGAGGAGGCTGGAGCGCTCGCGCAGGGTATTGCCGACCTGCCGGCGGGAACGGATAAGGAGGGCGGTGCCGGCGAGGGTCAGGAGCAGCAGCCCGCCGAGCGCCGAGAAAGCCTCGATGGGGTATTTCTCGATGATATCCGTCAGGTCGAAGCGATCCAGCCGTTCTGGATGGGCGCGCAATTCCAGCATCATCATTTCGACTTGGCTGTAGTCGGCCACCGGCGAGAAGGAGTGGAATTTGCCGGCCAGGGCAGCCGGGTTATCCGGTTCCAGCAGCAGCAGGGCGCGGGTTAGCGCCTTGAGGATCGGCAGCGGTACCCGCTGGTTGGCCAGGAAAGGCCATTCCGGCACCAGCGGCGTGGACAGCAAGAGCGGGAAATCCGCTTCGTGGCGTGGATTGATGACCTGCAGGGCGTTCGGCTTCAACTTGCCTTCGCCGATCATGTCCTCAATCAGGCCAGTTCGGATAAAGCCGACATCGACCGTGCCTTGCAACACGAGGCTGACGACCTTGTCCTGGGGCTGGCCGGTCAGGACGATCTCGGCGGCCTCGCGCCGGATATTGACGCCGGCCTTCTTCAGCGTCCATTGCTGCAACAGGAAGCCGCCCACGGAATCCTTGATGGCGGCGGCGATCCGCTTGCCGCGCAGGTCGGCGAGGGTGGCGATGTCGTTGCGGTCCTGGCGGCGGATGATGACCCCGCCCATCCTGGCAAGGGCGTGACCGTTGTTATTGACGGCAAGCGTGACGATGGGGGCGAGGCCGCGATGCAGCGACCGGATATGGACATAGTGCAGGGGGTGGGTGAGCACTAAATCGAGTTCATTGTTGTCGATCGCTCGATTCAGGTCATCGATGAACAGGCCGCGCAATTCAAAACGCTGGCCGGGCAGTTGTTCGGCCAGATAGTGGGCGAGTGGTTGCCATTGCTGGCTGGTAACGCTGGGCTCGCGGAAGGAAAGCACGCCGATGCGCAGCGGCGCGCTGTCATCGGCGTGCGCCATGCCGGGGGCGATGAGCGGGATCAGCAGGAGCAGGCAGATGAGCAACAGAACTCCGATGCCAGCAATCGGGCGCCGGAATATGGCGGCAGGATGCGGGTTGCGCATCAGCCGCACCGATGTACCCTGGACAATTGATGCACTCACAGCCTGTTCTCTGGTCAGCTTTGATGGCTGAAAAATTTTTTTCAAGTCTATCACTGACTTTGAGTGTCGTTGCAATGAGTTTCCCTCTGGTCTTCTGGCGCGGCTGGCGGGCAGCGAATTGATGATGCTGCCGGTATAATTCCTGGTCGAGGAAAGGGAACGGGGATGTGATGTGGCTAGGTGGTACCGCGCGTGAAATCCTCGACCCCGACCGGGGTGCCGTACAGGTAGCCTTGAAATATGTGACAGCCGCGCGCCAACAGCATGTCGCGCTGGATGGCGTTTTCGACGCCCTCGGCGATCACGGTCAGCTTGAAGGCGTGACCCAGGGCGATGACCGCGTCGGCAATGGCGGCGTCGTTGGGATTGCTGTCGATGTCACGCACGAAGCTGCGGTCGATTTTGATCTGGTCGAACGGCAACTGTTTCAGGTAACTAAGCGAGGAATAGCCGGTGCCGAAGTCGTCGAGCGACAGACTGACGCCCAGTTCCTCCTTGAGAACGCGCATGCGGTTGACTGCCTCGCCGATGTTGTCGAG
>WREP01000074.1 GCA_009779265.1 Betaproteobacteria bacterium | reverse complement strand
TCGTGTGGAGCAGGCTCGATAGCATCGAGCCAAAAGTTAACAGCTTTCTCTAGGGTTTACAACCACTTAAAGAAAGCGATTAAAGAAAATGAAAATGCCGCTCAGCGCTAACTGAACGGCATTGCCCCTCCCCGCCCCTGCTACGCAAGGGATGGGGAAAACCTGAGGTGCGCGCCAGCTGGCGGCTTTACTCCCTCTCTTTTGGGCGAATCCGGAAGGGGTTGGGGAGGGGTGTGGTTCGTCAAGCCAAGAGCAGCGCTCTCTACGACGTTCGCATTCGTGCGATTGCCCTGTGGCATTTCATGCCGCAAACATCCCGTCATCATCTTGTGCGAGAATGGCGATTTTCGACAGCGTCCCTTTTGCTCTCCATCAATCGACGCCGTGGAATGGCGCGATGCGGCAAGCGCCGTCCGGCTATTTGCAAGGATCTCCATGATGACTTCGGAAACCACCCCGGCCAATCCCCTGCTTCCGCTCGCCGGCAAGAAGGGGCTGATTACCGGCATCGCCAATGACAAGTCGATCGCCTACGCGGTCGCCAAGGCCATCGTCGCACTTGGCGGCGAAATCGCCGTCACCTACCAGAACGACAAGACCGCCCGCTATACGCAGCCGCTGGCCGAATCGCTCGGCGCCCGGCTGTTCCTCAAGCTCGATGTCAGCGAGCCGGGCAGCCTGGAAAACGTCGTCGCCCAGTGTGGCGAGGCTTTCGGCGCCCTCCATTTCGCGGCGCATTCAATGGCTTTCTGCAATGCCGAGGATCTGCATGGCCGCGTCGTCGATACTTCCGAGGCCGGTTTCAACGCGGCCATGAGCGTTTCCTGCCACAGCTTCCTGCGTCTGGCCAAGGCGCTGGAGCCGCTGATGCCGCAGGGCGGCGCGCTGATTACCATGTCTTACCTCGGCGCCGAGCGCGTCGTGCGCAATTACGGGATCATGGGCATCATCAAGGCGGCGCTCGAATCGGCGGTGCGTTACATGGCTTACGACCTCGGCCCCAAGGGCATTCGCGTTTTCGCCGTGTCGCCCGGCCCGATCATGACCCGCGCCGCTTCCGGTATCGCCAATTTCACCAATCTGCTCGAATCCGACGCCCAGAAGGCGCCGCTCGGCCGCACCGTGACCATCGACGAGGTCGGCGCCCTGACCGCCTTCCTGTGCACCTCGGCCTCTTCCGGCATGACCGGCCAGACGATTTACGTCGACGCTGGCGCCCACATCGTCGCCTGAGGACAGCCGCACAGCGAGCGAGGGAGGAAACCCATGAGCGACTACCCCGCACCGATCATCACCGACCCGGTTCCCGATCATCCGCTGCTGCGTGGGCGTCGGGAAGTCGGTCGCGGCGAAAACACCATCGTCGTCGAAGCCGACACCGTCGACGGCCAGGAGCGCGTCTACAAGATTCTCTCCTCGCCGACCGACTACGCCTACTACACCGCGCCCGACCGCCCGGTCGGCCGCCATTTTCCCGTCGTTTTCGCCGACCACGGCACGATTGGCCGCTCCAGCCACGGCTTTCCCTTCCACATTGTCGAAGTCGAGCGCCTCTACCCATTGGGCATCGGCGAAGCCGCCGAAGTGGGGGCGCGGATTTCGAGCGCCTATTTCGACGCCTGCATGATGTGGCGCAACCTGGCCCAAGACATGGGACGCATCGCTCTGCACCACCTGGTGGTCACGCCGATGGACTGGAGCGACGCCATGCAGGAGTCGCTCCAGGCGCTGGAAGTTTTCGCCGGGGAATACGGCGCCCTGCCCGACCTGATCAAGGCCGACAACCTGATGATGCGCAAGGACGGCACGCTGGTTTTCTCCGACCCGGTATTCATGGAATAACCCATGACCATCAGCCAGATCCATTACACCTCGCGCAAACTCGCCGAATCGCTGGAAGGCAATCCCTACATGGCGGTGATCTCGATCACCGACCCCAGCACGCCGCCGGCCCGGCTCGATCCCATGTTCCGCCACGTGTTGCGCCTCTCTTTTTTCGACGCGGTGCCAGCCGACGAGTACCAGCCGCCCTTGCCCGGCCTGTTCGACATGAACATGGCGCGCGCCATCGACCGCTTCATCGGCGAGTTGCACGCGGCGCCGTTTACGCTCTCGGTGATGGTGCATTGCGAATACGGCGTCAGCCGTTCGGCGGCGGTAGCGCTGTTCATCGAGGCGCTGACCGGCGCTCCGCTGATGGCTCGCGCCTTCACCCATGCCGCCAATCAGTGGGTCATTAACCAGTTACAGTATCTACACCCGCAACTGGCGGTGGATGTTCCGCTTCCCGGAGCCGCCCGGGAGCAGCGCCAGAGCAAGCGCAACTAACAGGCTGCCGAGAAACTCGCCACGCTTGGTCTGATGCGGGAATGCAGGCAGACTCCGGGTTGAAAGGCGGGCTCGATTTTCTGGGAGGAGCGATGCGCGACGCGGCTGCGATGCAAGGGGCGATTTTAGCGAGGTGAGCCTGGCGGAACGGATGCCCCGGGAACATCCGCTACGCCGGCTGCGGGTTCTGGCGGATGCCATTGTGGCGAACATGTCCCACATCGATTTCAGCGCCCCGACGCGTCTTCCTCTCGTCAAGCCGGGCCAAAATCTGATGGCGGGCGGATCGAGTGTCCCCAATACGTCCGGTGCAACCTACAGCTTACCCATTCTTCAAGATGTCGCGTTGGAACTGGCTTTGGAATTGGGGCTTTTGGAGAATGATATGGACATCTATTTCCCGCTAGGGACTCTCTGAACAACCGTCCATCTTGGCAAGCCTTGTCATAAAAACCCTGGAAAATGTGTCAAGGCACAGGTTTTTGGGCTGTTGATCAAGAAATTTGGGGATTTCCCGTTTCACGGGC
>WREP01000073.1 GCA_009779265.1 Betaproteobacteria bacterium | reverse complement strand
TACCCCACGCTTCGGCCAAGGCGTTGAGAGGGCTGCGTAAGCGCCAGATATCCTGATTTGCCTTCCAGACAGAGATATGATCTGGGGTTATCCGGTTCGGTTACAATGATTAAGTTTTTTCAAGTGAGGAGGTTTTATGTCTACAGAGCATTCTTTTGCCAACCCCAGCGCCGCTGGACTCGGCGCGCTGGCAGTCGCCTGTTTCGGTTTTGGCGCTGTTTTCACCGGACAAGTGCCGGTGGGCGGCCTGCCGATTCTGGCTGCCTGGCTGATTGGCGGCGCTCTTGTCCAGTTCACCGTCGCCGTCATCGAACTGAAGGATCACAATCTGACGGGCGGCAACGTCTTTTTGTTCTTCTGCGCCTTTTTCATGCTCGGCGCCGCCCTGTCGACGACGTCCAAATTCCTGATGCTCACCGGGATGTTTGGCGACGTAAAACCGCATGTCGTGGTTGAGGGTTATACCTGGATGGCCGGCGCTGCCTTTCTCACCGCCGTTACGCCCGCGTATCTGAAAAGCGCGAAGCCGATGTTCGTCCTCGTCGTGCTTCTCGACATCCTGTTGTGGATGGTTGTCCTGAATGATCTGGGCATGCTCGATCCTTCGCTGAAACCCATCATCGGCTATCTGCTCTATGCCTGCGGCTGGATCGGCGTCTATATGGTCGCGGCCCTGGTGAATAACGCGGCCTTTGGCCGCCAGGTCGTCCCCACTTTCGGCACCTGGGTCAAATAAACGCCTTGCCCCTGTAGTAAGCAACGCGCCCGGAGCGAGACGCTCCGGGCGCGTTTTTTTCTGGATGACGACACGCGGCGGGCGGGGCGCTACACTGGCGCGGTCGATGGCGCGTTGAGGTTTTCTTGAGCGATTTGTTTATGCAGCATCCCGAAGCCGCCGACGAGGGCGCGGTGGCGGCGCCCTTGGCGGAGCAGTTGCGGCCGCGCACGCCGGATGAGGTGATCGGCCAGCAGCATCTGCTCGGGCCGGGCCAGCCCCTGCGCCTGGCTTTTGCCTCGGGGCAGCCGCATTCGATGATCCTGTGGGGGCCGCCGGGCGTCGGCAAGACGACGCTGGCGCGGATGATGGCGACGCAGTTCGATTGCGAATTCATCGCGCTGTCGGCGGTGTTCTCGGGCATCAAGGAGGTGCGCGAGGCGGTGGCGCAGGCCGAGTCGTGGCGGGCGCACGGGCGGCGCACCCTGCTTTTCGTCGATGAAATCCACCGCTTCAACAAGGCGCAGCAGGACGGCTTTCTGCCCTTTGTCGAATCGGGCCTGCTCACCTTCATCGGGGCGACCACCGAAAATCCCTCCTTCGAGGTCAATTCGGCGCTGCTCTCGCGCGCCTCGGTCTATGTGCTGAAACCGCTCGATGAAAGCGAAATGGGCATCCTCTTCGACCGCGCCCGCGCCCGCGTCATGAGCGATCTGGATTTCGATGCCGCCGCCCGCGAGCGCCTGATCGGCCTCGCCGACGGCGACGCCCGGCGCCTGCTCAATCTGCTCGAACAACTACGCACGGCGGCGCGGCTGGCCGGCGTTACGGCGCTCGACGGCGAATTCGTCGAGCATGTGGTGGCGCAAAACCTGCGCCGCTTCGACAAGGGCGGCGACGCCTTCTACGACCAGATTTCGGCCCTGCACAAGTCGGTGCGCGGCTCGCATCCCGACGCCGCGTTGTACTGGCTGTGCCGCATGCTCGACGGCGGCGCCGACCCGCGCTACCTGGCCCGGCGCATCATCCGCATGGCCTGGGAGGACATCGGTCTGGCCGACCCGCGCGCCATGCAAATTGCCAACGACGCGGCGCAAACCTACGAGCGCCTCGGCTCGCCCGAAGGCGAACTGGCGCTCGGCCAAGCCATCATCTACATGGCTGTCGCCGCCAAATCCAACGCCGGCTACATGGCTTACAACGCCGCCCGCTCCTTCGTCGGCAAGGACGGCTCGCGGCCGGTGCCGGTGCATCTGCGCAACGCGCCGACCAAATTGATGAAGGAACTGGGCTACGGCAAAGCCTACCGCTACGCCCACGACGAGCCGGAAGCCTACGCCGCTGGCGAAACCTACCTGCCCGACGGCATGGCCGAGCCGGGCTGGTACCGCCCAACGCCGCGCGGGCTGGAAGGCAAGATCGGCGAAAAACTGGAACACCTGCGCCAGCTCGACCGCAAGGCGCGGGGGAAGTAGGCGGGCGCGTATAATCGCCTCTTTTGGCCGCTGGCCAAGCGTCTGTCATCAGGAAGCCCCATGCTCGACATCCAACAACTCCGCAACCAACTCGATGCCGTTGCCGCCGGTTTGGCGAAGCGCGGCAAGCCGGTCGATTTCAGCGAATTCAAGGCGCTGGAGGCCGAGCGCAAAAGCTTGCAGACTCGTACCCAGGATTTGCAGGCGCGGCGCAACAGTTTGTCGAAGCAGATCGGCGTGCTCAAGGGCAAGGGAGAGGACGCTTCCGCCGTCATGGCCGAGGTCGGCGCGCTGGGCGACGAGTTGAAAGCCTGCGAAACCCGCCTCGACGAACTGCTGGGGAAATTCAACGCCATTCTGGCGACGCTGCCCAATATTCCCGAAGATTCCGTGCCGGAGGGCGCCGACGAGACGGCCAATGTCGAACTCAAGCGTTGGGGCGTGCCGCGCGCCTTTGATTTCGCCGTCAAGGACCATAGCGACCTCGGCGAGGGCCTGGGTCAGCTCGATTTCGCCGCTGCCGCCAAGATTTCCGGCGCCCGCTTCACGCTCCTCAAAGGCGGCGTTGCCCGCCTGCACCGCGCCCTTGCCCAGTTCATGCTCGATACGCATACGGTGAAACATGGCTACACCGAGGTCTACGCGCCCTATCTGGTCAATGCCGCCAGCCTGTTCGGCACCGGCCAGTTACCCAAATTCGAGGAAGACCTGTTCAGGGTGTCGCGCGGCGAGCAGGAACCGCTCTACCTGATCCCGACCGCCGAAGTGCCGGTGACCAACATCGTGCGCGATGAAATCCTCGCCGCCGAGACGCTGCCCTTGAAACTCGTCTGCCATACCCCGTGCTTCCGCTCCGAGGCCGGCTCCGGCGGGCGCGACGTGCGCGGCATGATCCGCCAGCACCAGTTCGACAAGGTGGAACTGGTGCAAATCGTCCATCCCGACCAGTCGGC
>WREP01000072.1 GCA_009779265.1 Betaproteobacteria bacterium | reverse complement strand
TGGCGCGCACATCGATGCCGGAGACGAAGCCGTATGCGCCGGATATAATTGCATTTGTACCCTGTATATATCCGCCACTGATTGTTATGTTGTTCAATTGCAGGAAAGTGCCGGAAACCACAGAGTAAGCACCATAAACGTTACCACGTATTTCACCCGAATTAACTCTCACGGTATTACGCTCAGCCCAAACATTACTGCCGAGTATGATTCTCCCGCCGTAAACGCCGTTCATTACCGTGCCACCATCAATAATAACGGTGTTGTCTCTGAGATTGACCCCGGACCCGGCGGCCAAACCGCCATAAACGTTACTAACCCGCCCATCGTGGATGTAAACTGTGTTGCGCGTGACAGGTGATGTATCACCAATCCCGCCAAAAACATCTCCGGCAGGTCCTGTTCTGCCGGCAACTCCGGGATTGGCGACATAAATATTCCCGTCGACAAAGTGGACGACATTGTTGGATGAACTGTATTTCGGAAACAGGGCACCTACCTGGGGGGTATAATTGGCGGCATTGTTGGCGCCCGGATAATAAATAACCGGGTCGCCAAGCAATGAGGAGGGGCCATTGTTATACGTAATATTCTGCGCAATCGCCACGGCAGGGAAAACAAGCGTCCCAAACAGCCCGGCAATAAGTGCGAACAAGGTTCTGAGGCGGCTCCGGGGCGGATATTCGCTGCGCTGCCCGCCATGACGCTGTGCCTGCCATTCATGCTTGTGCGGTTGTAGCCGCCGCGGCGTGCGCTGGTGGCCGCCTGGGCCGTGGACAACGACCAAAGCGTGGACGAGACAAGACCAAAAACGCTGCCAGGGGGAACGGACAAGCTTCATGACACAGGCTCCAAGCCGCGGTATTACAAAAAAACGCCTGCGCGCTCCTTGCGGGAGCGCCGCACAAATCGGAAAACCCGGGGCCGACCCGCGAACCCAGCAGACCTTGGCCGCACGAACCCCGCATTTCACGCGACGCCGCCCCAAGATTAATTCCATTTTAATACACCCAATCTGTAATCATAGAGGCGCGTCATGACAACGGCCAAAAATCGTGTTCGCTTCGCCACATGTCCGCGCCACCCGCTTCCCGCCACCTCCCCGGAAGCTGGCAGGCAGCCTCGCCGGGCCGCGCTGCCGGCGGCGCCCGTGTCCCGTACAATGTTGCGCTTGCCGCGCCCCCTTTTTCTTCCTCGCCATTGTGAAAAAAGCCGCCATCACAGCCTTCTACAGCCGCCTGCGGGATGCCAATCCGGCGCCGGCCACGGAACTCGCCTATGCCACGCCCTTCCAGTTGCTGGTGGCCGTGATTCTTTCGGCGCAGGCCACCGATGTCAGCGTAAACAAGGCCACGGCGCGCCTCTTCGCCGCCGCGCCGACGCCCGCTGCCATGCTTGCGCTGGGCGAGGACGGCCTAGCCGATTTCATCCGCACCATCGGCCTCTACCGCACCAAGGCGAGGCACATCATCGCCACCTGTCAATTGCTGCTCGAACACTACGACGGCGAGGTGCCGGCGGCGCGGGCGGCGCTCGAGGCCCTGCCCGGCGTTGGCCGCAAAACGGCCAATGTCGTGCTCAACACCGCCTTCGGCCAGCCGACCATCGCCGTCGACACGCACATCTTCCGCCTCGGCAACCGCACCGGCCTTGCCCCCGGCAAGACCGTCGCCGAAGTCGAGGCCAGGCTGCTCGCCGTCACGCCTGCGGAATTCCGCCGGGACGCGCACCACTGGTTGATCCTGCATGGCCGCTATGTATGCAAGGCACGCCGGCCGGAATGTCCGCGCTGCCTCGTCGCCGACCTCTGCGCCTACCCGGGCAAGACGGCATGAAAGCGGCCAGCGGTTTCGCCGCCGGCCCCAGGCCGGACAAGGAACTGGCAGCGACGGCGGTGCGCCGGGCGCTGGCCGCCGCCGGCCTGGATCGCGCCGAACGGGTGCTGCTTTTGCTCAGCCGCGAATTCGCCCGCCAGCCGGCGTCCGCCGTGCAGGCCGCCGCTGGCGCCGCCGGGTGCCTGCAAATCGGCGGTTGCACCGCTAGCGGCCTGATGACCGAGGCCGGCTGGCTGCTCGATCAGCCGGCCGCCGCCGCCCTGGTTCTTGGCGACCTACCGCCCGACGCCAGCGACGAAGCGCCGCGCCTTTCCTTCAGCGGCCGCACCACGCTGCCGCACGACTGGCAGAAAGCGCCGCCGCGCCTCGGCCTGCTGGAGGCCAAGGCCGCCACCTGGAACCAGGCCCGTCCGGGCGGCCCGGATGGCGTCGACATCGCGCTGCCCGGCCTCGCCTGCGAGGTCTTGCGCGCCGACGGCTTGCGCCTGCTCAGCGCGCCGCTGCCCGTCGACGATGGCGACGGCCATGACTTGCGCCGCGTCGCCGGCCAGACGGCGGCCGAGAGCCTGCGCCGCGCCCTGCCGGCCGCCTTGCGCGCCGCGCCGCCGCTGCACCAGATTGCCGTCATCGTTGCCGACGCCATGCCGGCAGCCGGCATTCTCGCCGCCCATGCCGACGGTTCACTGACCCTGGCCGCGCCCGCCGGCCGGACGATCGCCTGGGCGCTGCGCCAGCCGCTCGCCGCCGAGGAGGAAATACGCCGTCTGCTGGCCGCCGTTGGCGAACCGCCGCCGGCCTTCGCCCTGATGTTTTCCTGCATCGGCCGCGGCCCGCTGTTCTACGGCGGCGACGACCGCGATCTGCTGGCCTTTCGTCACCGCTTTCCCGGCGTGCCGCTGCTCGGCGCCTACGGCGGCGGCCAGATCGCCCCGGCCGCCGACGGCAATCGGCTGTTCCAGAACGCCGCCCTGACCCTGCTCTACCGGAATTGCCATGTTTAATCCCTCACGCGAACAGGTTCGCCGTTTTTTCTGCGACGCCTGGCGCAAGCAGCGGCAAGGTCTGCCGCTGGCCGGCGGCGAAATCGCCGCCGCCGATCTGGCCGCCCGCCACCCCGAATATCACGCCCTGCTGGCCGACGTGGAAGGGGCGCTGAATCGGGAATGGACGCCGGAAGGCGGGCAAATGAATCCCTTCCTGCATTTGTCGCTGCATCTGGCTATCCACGAGCAGTTGAGCATCGACCAGCCGCCCGGCATCCGCGCCGCCTTCACGCACTTGCTCCAACGCATGGAACGCCACGATGCCGAGCATGTCCTGCTCGAAGCCCTGGGCGAAGCGGTCTGGCATGCCCAACGCAACGGCGGCCAACTGGACGCCGCCGCCTACGTCGACGCGGTGCGCCGTCAGGCCGGGACGGCGTAAGGAGCGCGGCAATCCGGTTTCATGCGGGCTTGAAGTAGAACCGCGTCAGCGCGGTTTGGCTTCAAATGCAGACATTCAACGCCTCCTCTCCCGCCCCTTCGGGGCACCCTCTCCCACAAGGAGACTGTCGCGAAAGCCCGATACTCCCCTCCCCCCTCGCGCAGCCCTCTTGTATCTTGAATCATGGAAATAAATAATGTTGTTGATACGCTGTGGAGCTTGTGGGCAGCCACCGACCTGTGGGCGGGCGGTTGGAAACGCGTAGC
>WREP01000071.1 GCA_009779265.1 Betaproteobacteria bacterium | reverse complement strand
GCCAGCAATCTCGCCCTTGGCTTCAACGCGGCGGCTTTCGCACCGAACATCGCGGGTGGCCTGCCAAATGACCTGTACGTTGAAAACAACGGGGTATTCAATCTGAACCTCTCGAATCAGGCCCAGGTGATATTCGCGAGCGGCATCGACGGCGGCGGTACGCTGAACATCAGCGGTCTCGGCGCCGCACAACTGATTCTCCCGATGACCTTTCAGATGGGAACGACGAAAATTGATGGAAGCGCCAACTCTGGCAATGACGCAACGATCTTCACGCTGGCGCGCGTTGATACTGGTATCCCCCGGGTCACTTTCAACACGAACACTTTTACCCTCATTGGCAATGATTCTTCTCCCATAGCGGCGGTGCTGCAGGGAGATGGAATCGTCACGGCAGACGCCATCAACGTGACCAATGGCGCATTGATGCCCACCGCCGTTTCGGATTCCGGCACACTGACGCTTGACGCCCTGGCGATCAACCTTACTGATTTCAATTTGCTTTACAGAGCCTTCGGGCAACAGAACCCCCTGAGTTACGACGGTGAGGGCATCCCGGTCAGCAAGAACTCTCTGCTGAACCTTGTCACCGGAGGCGGTACCCTGAACATGGGTCAGGGCGCAGTGTATTTTGTCACGGGAAATGGTTTGCCTTTTGAGCAGGGAGACTACCTTCTCATTAAAACGGATCAGAACCTGAACTCGGCGGGCTATGTTCCGAGCGCTTCCCTGGCCGCCTATGTGGATGGCTTTCTATTAGACCCGACCGGCAGCGGCCCGCGTGGGGGATTTCAGCTTCTGCTCGGCGGCGACCCCAATGTAGGTAATGGCAACTATACTACCGGGGACAACAGCATCTGGTTCCGACAGCAGGGTCTTAACTCCCTCACCATGGAGTGGACCGGCGACAAGACCAAAGCCAATTTATCCGGCTCTTGGGAAAGTGGTCCATACTTCTATTCGCTTCAGGATCTCGGAGGCGTACATGAAGAGAATTTCCTGACCGGCGACAGGGTGCATGTTTTCGGTAACACAGACTTCAACATTAACCTGCCTGCTGCCAGCCTGGTCAGTAAAATCGTGGTCAGCGGCTTGGTGGTCGGGAAAGATACCAGCGGTAGCAGCGGTAGCGATGCGTACACCGGCCACTACACCTTCAGCGGCGAGGGCGGCATCACGGCGGACGAAAATTCCGCCTTCGGCAGCTATCTCACCACCCTTAATCCCGACGAACTTCTTGTCCCGACCGGCAAGCTGGAAAAATACGGTGACAGCACGCTGATATTCAACAACACTGGCGGCAATCTGTTCAAGGAAGGCATCGATCTTTACGGCGGTATCGTTGCCTTTAACCAGGCGGATCAACTCGGCGTCGGCACTGGCGCGGCGATTACGTTCAAGGGCGATGCCACGCTGCGAGCCTATGCCGGCATGACGCTTTCCCCGGCGCAGAATATCGTGATTGAAGGCGGCAAGACCGCGACTTTCGATACCCAGGAGCACGCGCTGCGCATCGATGGAACGATTTCCGGCAGCAATACCGGCGATGGTAAGCTGAACAAGCTCGGCAGCGGCACGCTCACTTTGGGCGGCGCGCTGAATTCCTATGGCGCTTCAGGTTCTTATGGCGGGGATATAAACATTGCCGCGGGAACGCTGGTTTTCGATCAATCCGCCGATCAAACCCTGTCCGGCGTCATTTCCGGCCCCGGCGCGATGACCAAGAAGGGCGCGAATACCCTGACCCTGAGCGCGGCGAACACCTTCACGGGGCCGCTGAATATTGCCGCCGGCACGCTGCTTCTGGATACGGCTGCTTCCCTGGCGACCGGCACGATGCGTCTGGGCGGCGGCGCGACCTTTGATTATTCCGCCGCCGCGGCGTCCTACCAATTCAAGGATTTGTACGTCGACGGCCAGAACGCAATGATAAAAACCAATGGCAGCGGCGCGATGTTCTCCGGCGCCAACAGCACTCTGACTTTCAATCTGCCCTCCGGCATGGATATCAGCCAGCCCATGCTGTGGGTCGATGACAAAACGACGATCAGCGACAGCCTGGTCAAGGTGAATAATCTTGCCGGCGCCGCCGCGAATCTGGGCGTCAACGAACGGATTACCCTGATCGACACCATGGGCAAGGGCCTTGAATCCAATCATGACGGCATCTATGTGGGCGCGCTGGGTATCGCCAAGGCTTATTACCTGATCACCGACGATTGGAATCTCTACCTCGGCGCGCGGCCCAACGAGCAGGTCAAGTCGCTTGCCGAGGGGCGGCTGGCGGGTCTGGCTTTCCTCGATCAGGGCGAACTGATCTGGGGGCCGGGCATGTATGCCGCCATGCGGGAAACGGAACGCCAGGAAGCCGGTTTCGTGCCCTTCGCCGCGACCAGCGGCGGTTCCCTGCGCTATGACAGCGGCTCCCATGTCGATGTCGGCGGCGTGCATCTCTTGACCGGCGTGGCCGGGCGCGCATCGCCGGCGGTCGATCAAAGCCTGGTGGCGGGCGTTTTCTTCGAGGCCGGCTGGGGTAATTACGATTCGCACAACAGTTTCCACAACCTGCCTGCCGTCAAGGGCAGCGGCGATATTGATTACTACGGCGCCGGCATTCTCGGGCGTTACGAGATTCAGGCCGGGGCGGGCGGCGTTTACGGCGAGGCGTCACTGCGCACCGGCCGCGCCAGCGTCGATTTCTCCAGCCGCGATATCCTGAATGGCGTCAGCGACAGAACCACCTACGATTCCGCTTCCCCGTACGTCGGCGCCCACGCCGGGGTGGGTTATGCCTGGAATATCGACAGCCGGAGCAAGCTGGATTTGTCCACCAAGTACATCTGGCTGCATCTGAATGGCGATTCCGTGCGCGTTGCCGGTGACGAGGTTAAATTCAAGGCCGCCGAATCGCATCGCTGGCGCACGGGAGGCCGCTTCTCGTATGCCGTGGATAAGCGCATCATCGCCTATGTGGGCGCTTACTTCGATTATGAGTTCGACGGCAAGGCCCGGGCCACGATCAACGGCGACCGGGTCGATGCGCCGGATATGCGTGGCGCTACGGGCCAGGGCGAACTGGGCCTGATCGTCAAGCCCGCGCCGGGCATGCCCATGTCCCTGGACTTGGGCGTGCAGGGCTATGTCGGCGTCCGGCAAGGGGTGACGGCGAGCTTGCGGCTGAATTACCAGTTTTGAGCGGCGCTGGCCATGTGATCCGCGCATGCTATGCTGCCACGTCCAGCTCGCTCTGGACGACGCTTTTTCATGCCCGCGGGATGGCGCGGGCGGCGGCTTCCAGGAGAGTGGGCGTTTTGCATCGGTATTCCATATTAATGTAAAGCTTGATTTATTCGGCCACAAAACACATTATGGAAATGTATATTATTAAAGGGCGGGACTTGGGTAGTTGCCATGAAAGTTGCAAATTACGGTCGCGCCTTCTTTGTCGCGGTGGCGGCGGTTTTACTGATCGGCATCGTGGCTTGGCTGTTGCTGAGAGGCATCGAACAGCAGGAGCAGTCGCTGCCCGCGGTTGCGCCGATCGGCGTACAGGGCGGCGGGATGCTGCAGCCGATCCAGCCGCTGGAGCCGATCAAGGGTCTTGACCCGAGGCGCGTCGCGCTCGGCAAGCGCCTGTTCCACGACCCCCGCCTGTCGGCCGATGCGACCATTTCCTGCGCCTCTTGCCACAATCTGGCGGCCGGCGGCGTCGACGG
>WREP01000070.1 GCA_009779265.1 Betaproteobacteria bacterium | reverse complement strand
CGGTAGCTGTCCGGTATTTCCATAGCGTGTCGAAAATCCGCCAGCGTGATCGCTAGAAAGCCGCTTGACTTCTGGCCCATCAGCAGGCGGAGAAGATTGGTACTGTAGAGGCTTCGCAGTCCGCGAGCCAGCTCAAGACGGTAGCGAACGAACCGTTGGCCGAGCATAAATAAGTGTTTTGTCATGTCCGGCGAAAAGCAGATTTCCGCCCATGCCTCACCCTCATGGTAGGTCGCCTTCCATACCCATGCCAGCCGGATGATTTTTCGGCCTTGTCGCCATGTGGCGCGTCGGTTGAAAAGCTTGTCACAAGCGGCTTTAAGCCCTTCGTAGGCTGCCATTGGCGTTCGTCCTTCTTTTGTCCAAAGGTCGGCCAACTGGGCGAACTCGTCCGCCGTGACCTTGACCTTGACGTATCCGTCTTTCGCATAGGACAGGGGCGACTTGCGAGGGTCGATCAGGCGCGTAGCCAGCATCATCACCCGCGCCTCGTTGAGCGTCAGGCCGTGGGCGCTTTGGGCCAGTGCCCTCGACATTGCAACATGCCCGCCGATAGGCTCTTGAGGCATGGCTATGCTGCCGCCATCCTCTAGCGCCTCAATCTCTTGCTGCTGGCGGGTTTCCGGTGTTTTGTCTGTCATAACAGCCCCCTGTGGATTCTGCACGGAACACGTCACTTTTACCATAAAGTGACGTGACACGCTAGGCGTCTTTTCGCTTGCCATTGGCCTGTGAATTACTCATTTGGCATTGTGGATACTGCACGGAATTTGTCACCGCTTGCACGGAATTTGTCACCGCTTGCACGGAATTTGTCACCTGATCCTTTGCGAATCCTTGCGGGACAAGGCTTTCCAGACCCCTATAAAGGGTTTAAGAAGGGTTTTAAGAATAAAGAAGCGCGAGCGCAGGCGCACGCGATGACAAAGTCATATTGACCCCCCCGGCAAAAACCCGCCGGGGGGCAGCGGCTTCGCCGCGACGGCCCCCGGTCGACGCTGAATCGTCTGCGCGCCGGCCATCGCTTTTTGCCGGGATACGCCCGCGCGCTTACTGGCGAGGCAGATCAACGGACATCGCCCGCACGAGGCTACCGGCAAAATCGGGCTGCGCCCGACCGCTACATGGCCGAGGGGCGGGCATCTCTGGGGACAGGGTGTAAGGCGGTCTTTAGGTGGTGGATGGCTGGCACGGCATCGCAAATCACCCTGCCTGCCGGCAGGGGCCAGCCGAGGCGGTTTTTAGGGCCGTGGCGCGTTTTTTTTCTTGGCGCCGACCGGAACCCCTACCTTGGGTCTTTAAATCGCTCCTGCCTCGATTGCGGGGCCTTGGCGAGGCCTTGGCGAGGCAGTGGCGATGCGATGGTCGATGGTGTCGTAGCCCAGTTCGATCTATCGAACGAGTAGCCGCCGTAGGCGAGCGGCGGCTAGGTGGCGAGGACGGATCAGATAGGCCGCTGTTGGTCGAGCTTCGACAAATCGATCGGCGTTGGTTCCGGCTTCATGCCGAACAGCGCCCGATCATCCGGGCGCTTCAGCCACTCATCGAACCGCTTACCGGCGTAGGTGAACATGACCGCGCTGATTCCGTCCTTTTTCAGATTTTCCAAAACGAACGCGCCGAGCAGAATCTTACGGCGGTTGTCTGCCGCCCGTTCCTTTTTCGACTGCCGCGCCTTGATGCCTGCGTCAATCTTCTGCTTTTTGGCCTTGGCTTCGTCAAGCCGCTTTTTCAAATCGTCGATTTGCCTGTCTGCCGCCGCCCGCCGTTCTTCGATTGTCGCCATTTTCGCCGCCCGCCTTTTCGCGCTATTAATGAGGTTGGCGCATCCGCAGCGCCCCTAGCCTCATGCTGCGCCGGTTTTTGGCGGCTGTCAACGGGCGGCTTGACATGGCGGCGCGGGCGGCGCAATATGCGCCCATCAACCCCGAAGGGCGCACTTAATGCAAACCCTAACGGGTTTGCGTGCGGCCCCTGCCGGGGCGAAAGGCAAGAACGTGCACCGTTGGGATGATCGTCGGATGGATCGTTATATTTACCTGCTCGCCTTTGGTGGGCGGCAGGTTTATATAGGCCAGTCTGTCGACCCAGTGCGAAGAATAAAGGCGCATCGCCGCCCTAGTGGTGGCTGGATTAACCCGGTAGAACTGGCCCTTATCGCGCACCGCATCGTAGGCAGTGAACTGGAAATTGTCGACCTTGAATATGCTTGGCGCTGGCGTGCCCATTTAAGCGGCTGGCAGCCGATCAGTTTAGACGGCATCCCGTTCGATATGGCTCTGGTTCGAGAGTCAGCAAAGCATCAAGCTGATTTATTGCCGTGGCCATTTATCACCTAAGCGCACAAATCATCAGCCGCAAGGCTGGCCGCAGCGCGACCGCCGCCGCCGCTTACCGCGCCTGCGAAAAGATCGTCGACGAACGCACCGGCGAGATTCACGATTACGCCCGGAAACGCGGCATGGAATCAGCCGATATTGTGATGCCGTCAGGCTCGACGTGGCAGCCTGACCGCGCCGAGCTTTGGAACGCCGTTGAAGCGAAGAACAAGCGAGCAGACGCCCAAGTAGCCCGCGAGTTTTGCTTTGCCCTGCCGGATGAACTGGACGCCGGGCAGCGCCGACAGTTGGCCGTAGACTTTGCCCAAGAGTTAGCCGACCGCTACTGCATAGCCGCCGACGTGGCGATCCACGCACCCGACAGAAGCGGCGATGAGCGCAACCACCACGCGCACGTTCTGACGACCACCAATCGGATTGATGGCGCGGGCCTTGGCAACAAGGCCCGCGAGCTTGACCTAGTGGCGCATAACATGGGCGGTGGGGTAGGCAAAGCGAACGAGATAGACCGTATCCGCAAGCGTTGGGCAACGATGGTCAATGACCGGCTTCGGCAGTACGGCCACGCCGAGCGAATAGACCACCGCAGCCATGCCGACAGAGGCATCGAGGCAGAACCCGGCCAGCATCTTGGGCCGACGGCCACGGCCATCGAGCGCCGGGGCCAGCGCAGCCAGCGCGGGCAAGAAATTGAGGGCCAGCAGGCCGAGCGGGCGGCGCTGCGGGCCGAGCAGACCCGCGCCGGGGCCGAGGTCGCCCGCGTAGAGCGGGATCTGGCTCAGGCACGAGCCGACCGCGCCGAGATCGAGCGGCGGCGCATCGAGGCCGAGCGAATCGCCGAGCTAGACCGGCAAGCCATCGCCGAGGCCGCCGAGTACGAGCGTCAGGCCGCCGCCCGTGCCGAGGCCGACCGGCAGGCCCGCGAGCAGATCAAGGCCGAGCAGGAGCGGCGGATTGCCGCCCTGCCCGCCATCCGCAAAAACCGGGCAGGGGCGGCCTACATCATGGCCGATATGGCGCTGGAAGCCTTGCAGGGCGGGCGTGTTGGCGACTGGCAGGAGATCGAGAAGGCAGCAGTCATTCGAGCGATCAGAGAGAGCGGTCAAAACCGCGCCGAGATCGTTTCCGACGTGATTGAAGTATCCCCCGGCTTCGCCGATCCTGTCCGGCGGCAGCAGGCGGAGACTAAGCTGGCAGCTGTGACCCGGCCAGAGCCGACCCGGGCGGCGACGCCGACCAGATCGCCGCCGAGGATGCCGGACAAGGACGGCGGCATAGAATACGGCTAGACGCCCGGCAATCGGCTTTGCGCGACGGTCTTAAACTCGAAACGCAGGCTATGAACGCTTCCGCCCCGCTTGGTGGCCGTGCATTCGATTTCCAGATCGGCCTTTTCCTTCAGCTCCTTTGTCGCCGTGCCTATGACGCGCCGGTTAATGTCGGCCATGCGGTAGCTGTCCGGTATTTCCATAGCGTGTCGAAAATCCGCCAGCGTGATCGCTAGAAAGCCGCTTGACTTCTGGCCCATCAGCAGGCGGAGAAGATTGGTACTGTAGAGGCTTCGCAGTCCG
>WREP01000069.1 GCA_009779265.1 Betaproteobacteria bacterium | reverse complement strand
GGTTTACGGGCCTTGCCAAACCCGCCACTCGCTTCCATCTGCACCTCCCCCTCTCCCCAACCCCTCCCCCGCGAGGGGGGAGGGGCTTCAAGAGCGCGGATTGAGCCTTTTGCGACAGCCTCCATGAGGGCAGCCATTTCATCCGCGGCGCCAGCAAGGACTGCAAGCGGCTCAGCTTGTCGGCCGCAAAGCCCAGTAGCGCCACGGCGAAATCCCGGATCAAGGCCCGGGAGACTGTCGCGCCGTTCAAACGGCGCGGACAGCCAAGATGACATACCTTGCCGATAACGCGTTATTCGCATAGTATCGCGACCTTTCCATCATAAAACACAAAAATGACATGGAGATGATTGAGGAGGACATAGCGTCAGGGGGAAGTGCGCGCTTTGCCAAACATGTGGCCGGTCTGAAACAGCTTGCGGCATTGGCCGTTCTGCTGGCCGGCCTGGCCAACGGCGCGCTGGCGCAATCCGCAATCACAGCGGGCCAGGAATTGCAGCGCCAGCAAGAACGCGAGCGGGCCTTGCGCGAGCAGATGGAAGCGGCGCCAGACGTCCGCTTGCAAGCGCCGGAGAAGATTTCCTCCGAGGCGCTTCCCGAAGGCGAAACGCCGTGCATGATCATCCGGGAAGTGGTATTGAAAAATGCGGCACCCGATTTTGCCTGGGCACAGGCGACGGTCGATCCCGCAGGCGAACTCGCCGCAGGCCGCTGCCTCGGCACGGTGGGCATCAACCACATCATGCAGCGGGTGCAGGATGCGCTCATTGCCCGAGGTTATGTCACCACCCGGGTACTGGCCGAGGCCCAGGATCTGAATTCGGGCATTCTCACCCTGACCATCGTCCCGGGGCGCATTCGCGCCATCCGCTTCACACCCGACAGCGATCCCCGGGCCAACGCCTGGAACGCCATGCCAGCGGCGCCCGGCGACCTCCTCAACCTGCGCGACATCGAACAGGGCCTGGAAAATTTCAAGCGCGTGCCGACCGCCGAAGCCGACATCCAAATCGTACCCGGCGACGCCCCCGGCGAAAGCGACCTGCTGATCACCTGGAAACAAGCTTTGCCGTTGCGTCTCACGCTCTCCGCCAATAACGGCGGCGCCAGAAGCACCGGCAAGGAACTCGGCTCCGTCACCGTCTCCGGCGACCATCTGCTCGCCCTCAACGATCTCTTCTACGCCAGCGTCAACCGCGACATCGGCCAGAGCCGGGCGCGGCGCGGCACCCGGGGCCACACCCTGCACTATTCGCTGCCCTACGGCTACTGGCTCCTCAGCGCCACCAGCAGCGAAAACCGTTATCACCAAACCGTGGCCGGACTCAGCCAGAATTACCTCTACAGCGGCACCAGCGAGAACCATGAAATCCGGCTCAGCCGCATCCTGCATCGCGACGGTCGCGGCAAGACCAGCGCCTCGCTGCGCGGCTATCTGAACAAATCCGCCAACTTCATCGACGACACCGAAGTCGAAGTCCAACGCCGACGCATGGCTGGCTGGGAACTCGGCTTACAGCACCGGGCCTTCATCGCCGACGCGGTTCTCGACCTGGCGGCGGCCTATCGCCGGGGCACCGGCGCCTTCGACGCCCTGCCCGCCCCGGAACAAAACTTCGGCGAAGGCACGGCCCGGCCCCGCATCCTCAGCGCCGACGCCAGCCTCACCATCCCCTTTCGTCTGGCCGGGCAAACCTTCCGCTACCTCGGCAATTGGCGCGCGCAATGGAACCGGACCCCGCTGGTGCCGCAAGATCGCTTCTCCATCGGCGGCCGCTACACCGTGCGTGGCTTCGACGGCGAAAGCATCCTCATGGCCGAACGCGGCTGGCTCATCCGCAACGACCTCGGCTGGCTCATCGACGCCAGCGGGCAGGAACTCTACCTCGGCCTCGACCATGGCGAAGTTGGCGGCCGCAGCGCCGACCTCCTGGTCGGCAAACGCCTCACCGGCGCCGTGCTCGGCCTGCGCGGCGGCTACCAAACACTCTCCTGGGACCTCTTCACCGGCTGGCCGCTGGTCAAGCCCGACGGCTTCCAGACCGCCGCCAACACCACCGGCTTCAATCTGACCCTGAGTTTCTGACACGCCTGATTGATCCGATAAACCTGACTTTATCCAAGCCCATTCTTTACCGAGGTAAATGAAATGAACCAACGCCGCTACCGCCTGATCTTCAACAAAGTCCGCGGACAATTGATGGCGGTAGCGGAAACGGCGGCGAGGCAAGGCAAGGCGAGCGGCGAAACGCGGGGACCGACGGCTGGCGGCGGGGCCACCCTGGTCGCTACGGTCAGACCGCTGGCCTTCGCCCTCTGGGGCCTGTTGGGCCTGGTATCCCTCGCTGCCGAAGCCCAGATCGTCGCCTACAAGGCGGCCCCGCCGAGTCAGCGACCGACGGTGCTGACAGCCGGCAATGGCGTGCCGCTGGTCAACATCCAGACCCCGAGCGCCGCGGGCGTGTCGCGCAACACCTACGAACAATTCGATGTAGCAACCCAAGGCGCCATCCTCAACAACAGCCGGACCAATGTCCAGACCCAACTCGGCGGCTGGGTGCAAGGCAACCCCTGGCTGGCCACCGGTTCCGCCCGCGTCATCCTCAACGAAGTCATCGCCGCCAACCCCAGCCAACTCCTCGGCCACATCGAAGTCGCAGGCGCCTCGGCGCAAATCGTCATCGCCAACCCGGCCGGCATCACCTGTAGCGGCTGCGGCTTCCTCAACGCCAACCGGGTCACGCTCACCACCGGCACGCCGCAGATCAACAACGGCGACCTCACCGGTTACCGCGTTACCGGCGGCGCCATCCGCATCGAAGGCGCCGGCCTCGATGCCAGCCAAGCCGGCTACACCGACCTCATCGCCCGCGCCGTCGACATCAACGCCGGCCTCTGGGCGCAAACCCTGGCCGTCACCACCGGCGCCAATCAGGTCACCGCCGACAACACCGCCGCCACCCCCATCGCCGGCAACGGCGCCGCCCCGGCCTTTGCCCTCGACGTTGCCCACCTGGGCGGCATGTACGCCGGCAAGATCACCCTCGTCGGCACCGAAGCCGGTGTCGGCGTGCGCAACGCCGGCCAGATCGGCGCCAGTGTCGGCAACGTCGTCGTTACCGTCGATGGCCAACTGATCAATGCCGGCGCCCTCCAGGCCGGCGGCAACCTCCATATCGGCGCGACATCCGGCCTCGACAACAGCGGCGGCGCTCTGGCCGCCGGCCAGAACCTGAACCTCACCGCCGCCAGCCTTGGCAACGACAACGGCGAGATCGGCGCCGGGCAACAAATCGCCATCGACGCCGCCGGCTCACTGAGCAACCGCGCCGGGCAGATCGTTGCCGGCACCAACCTGGGCATTGGCGCCGGAAGCGGCGTCGACAACAGCGGGGGACTCCTTTCCGCCGGTCAGGCCCTGCGCCTTGAAACCGGGCGCCTGGACAACACGGGCGGTACCCTCGGTACCGTGGCCGGCCCGCTCACCGCCCGTATCGGCGGTCCGCTCGCCAACGACGGCGGCCAGATCGCCGCTGGCGGCGACCTCGGCCTCAGCGCCGACAGCCTCGCCGGCCTGGGCGATCTCTTCGCCCAAGGCAACCTGAACCTTCAACTCGCCAGCGCCTACACCCACACCGGCCAACTCATTGCGGGCGGCAATCTCCTTCTGCAAACCGCCGGCCCCCTCGCCAACCAGTCCATCATCCAGGCCAACGGCCAGCTTGACATCCATGCCCCCGCCGTCGACAACACGGCGACGGGGCAAATCCTCGCCAGCGACCTCGCGCTCACCACCGGCGCCCTGACCAATCGCGGCCTTATCGACGGCAACCGGGTGCGCATTGCCGCCGACGTCCTCGACAACCTCGGCAGTGGCCGCCTCTACGGCGGCACTCTCGCCATCGCCGCCGATATCCTGAACAACCGGCCCGAAGGCGACGCTGCTCCGCTCATCGCCGCCCGCGACCAGCTCGACCTTGGCGTCGGCTCTCTCGACAACGGCGAAGCTTCGCTCATCTTCAGTGCC
>WREP01000068.1 GCA_009779265.1 Betaproteobacteria bacterium | reverse complement strand
GGATACGTCGATGCCAATGAAAATTTCCGGGTTCATGACTTCAGTGCCCTTCCTTGTGTTCGATACGGTCTCGCAGACCTCACAACCGTTCGGGCTATCCGTTCGCCACGAACCACCAAGGCCAGCCCGACCCGCGCTCCCCTTCGGCATGGCCTTTTCAGGAACTACCCCGGGTATATCGGTCTGGACCGGCCTGCCCCTACTTTGCTACATACAAGGGTTGGGGAGGGGTTGTTTTTATGGCTTCAGCATTCATGCGATTGCCCTGCGTTCCTCCTAGACTGACTGATATATAAAGTGAATTTACGATACCCCTCCCCAACCCTCCCCTGCGCTGCGCGCAAGGGAGGGAGAAAAGCGGCGCACACTGAGGGTTTTGCTCCCTCCCTTTCGCCGCAGGCGAAGGGGAGGGTTGGGGAGGGGTAAAAGTAACGTATGGATGAAACACGACTCAAAGCCAGACAGCTGCGTAACGCCGCCACCGACGCCGAGCGCCACCTGTGGCGATTCCTGCGCGCCCGGCAACTGGGCGGCGTTCGCTTCCGCAGGCAAGTGCCAATCGCCGGATATATTGCCGATTTCGTCTGCCCCGAGCTGAAACTGGTGATTGAGCTTGATGGTGGGCAACACCTTGAACAGTCAGCATATGACGACCGCCGCACCCGCGCTCTGGAACAGCTTGGCTACCGGGTTGTGCGCTACTGGAACGACGACGTGCTGGTACGGACGGTCGATGTGTTGGAAGATTTGTTGCGGGCGGTGGAAATGATGGAACGCACCCCTCCCCAACCCTCCCCTTCGCCAACGGCGAAAGGGAGGGAGTGAAACCCACAGTGCGCGCCGGTTTTCTCCCTCCCTTGCGGGCGAAGCCCGGAGGGGAGGGTCGGGGAGGGGTGGTTTTTATGGATTCAGCATTCATGCGATTGCCCTGTTGGCAAAGGCGGTCGGCGGCGTTGCCCCAAGGAGTTGAGGTAATATCCCGGCGACCCCCGGCATTCGGGCCGGGGTTGGTAATGGTTTGACGATGGACATCATCAATCTTCACGAATCAGTCTGGCAAAGCCTTCAGTCGCGGCGGGCGCAGATGCCGCATGCGCTGTTGCTGCTTGGTCAGCGCGGTATTGGCAAGTTCGAGCTGGCGCGGGAGTTTGCCGCCAGCCTGTTGTGCGAGCAGCCGGCGGGCGATGGCCGGGCCTGCGGCCAGTGTTTGCCCTGCAACTGGTATGGCCAGGGCAATCACCCGGATTTTCGCCTCTTGCAGCCAGATGCCCTGGCCGAGGAGGCGGAGGCCGAGGAGGGCAAGAAAAAGGCCAGCCAGCAGATCACCATCGACCAGGTGCGCGGCCTCGACGAGTTTCTCAATGTCGGCACCCATCGCGGCGGTCTGCGCATCGTCATCATCAATCCGGCCGAGGCGATGAACCGGGCAACCGCCAACGCACTTCTCAAAACACTTGAAGAACCATTGCCAAGTACGTTGTTTTTATTGATTTCCAGTGACACGATGCGTTTGTTGCCGACCATCCGCAGTCGTTGTCAGTCGGTGCCGGTGCCGCTGCCTTCGCCAGCGCGCGCCGAGGCGGTGCTGGCCGAGCGCGGCGTTGCCGATGCCAAACGCTGGCTAGCCCTGGCCGGCGGTGCGCCGTTGCTGGCGCTGGAATGGGCGGCCACGGGGCAGGGCGACTGGCTGGAAATACTGACCCGGCGGCTGGCCGCCGGCAAGGCGGTGGAGCCGCTGTCGCTGGCCGGCGAATTGGACAAGGCGGTCAAGGAAAGCAAGGGGCGCGTGCCGCTGAAGGCGGTGGTCGACGGCCTGCAAAAATGGCTGGTCGATCTGATGCTGGCCAGCAATGGCCTGACGGTGCGTTATTTTCTGCCGCAGGCGGCCACAATTGCCAATCTCGCTGCTATGATTCCGCCAGCGCGGTTGCTGCGCTCGTACCGGGCATTGGCGGCAAGCCGCCGGGAAGCCGAACAACCGCTGAACGCCCGTTTATTTCTCGAAGGCCTTTTTCTCGACTACCGTGCCCTGTTTGCCAGTTGATTGCCGATGAGCGAAGCCAAATCCACGCCTCTGCGCCCGAGCGTTCTGTCGCTCAATATCAATTCCAAATCGGCGCTGTACGCCGCCTTCATGCCCTATTTGAAGGCCGGCGGCATCTTCATTCCGACCACCCGCAATTACAAGGTCGGCGACGAGGTGTTCATGCTCCTGTCGCTCATGGATGATCCAGCCAAGTTGCCGATTGCCGGCAGCGTCGTCTGGATGACCCCGGCGGGCGCCCAGAATGGCCGCGCCCAGGGCATCGGCGTGCATTTCAACGATGACGAGAGCGGCCAGGAAGCGCGCCGCAAAATCGAGGGATTGCTGGGCGGCGTCATGCAGTCGACGCGCCCGACGCATACACTTTGACCGGCCTCATGCTGGTCGATTCGCATTGCCACCTGGATTTCCCCGGCCTCGCCGGGCGCTTGCCGGAAGTGCTCGCCGCCATGCAGGACAACGAGGTTGGCATGGCGCTGTGCATTGGCGTCAATCTTGAGGATTTTCCCCGCGTGCTGGCCCTGGCCGAGCGTGACCCGCGCCTCTACGCCACGGTCGGCGTGCATCCCGAATACGCCGAGGCCGAGGAGCCGACGGTCGAACGCCTGGTCGAACTGGCCGCTCATCCGCGCGTCGTCGCCATCGGCGAAACCGGCCTCGACTACTACTGGCAGAAGGACAAGCCGGAATGGCAGCGCCAGCGTTTCTGCAGCCACATCGAAGCGGCCCGCCGCTGCGGCAAGCCGCTGGTGGTGCATAACCGCGACGCCGCCGACGACACCCTGCGCCTGCTGCGCGAAAACGGGGCCGATGCGGTGGGCGGCGTTCTGCACTGCTTCACCGGGGATTGGGAAGTCGCCCGCGCCGCGCTCGATCTCGGCTTTTACATCTCTTTCTCCGGCATCGTCACCTTCAAAAACGCCACCAGCATCAGGGATGTCGCCGTCCGCTGCCCGCTCGACCGCATCCTGATCGAAACCGACTCGCCCTATCTCGCGCCCGTGCCGTTTCGCGGCAAACAGAACCAGCCCGCCTACGTCCGTTACGTCGCCGAAGAAATCGCGCACCTGCGCGGCTTGCCGCTGGAACGGGTGGCGCGGGCGACGACCGGCAATTTCTTTGCCCTTTTCCGCCACGCCCAGAGGTCCGCGACATGAAAAAAATCCTTCTGCTGGCGGCGCTGGCCGCCAGTCTCTCCCTGCCCGTTACCGCCGCCACCTACGACGACCTCATCGCTGCCGCCCGCCTTGGCAATACCGGCGCCGTATCGGCCCTGGTCGCCAAGGGCGCCTCCGCCGACACCACCGACATCGACGGCAATACCCTGCTCATGCTGGCCGCCCGCGACGGCCACGACACCCTGGTCGATTACCTGATCCGCCAGCGGGTCAAGCTCGATGCCCGCAACACCGCTGGCGATACCGCCCTGCGTCTGGCCGCCTTTCGCGGCCACCAGAAAGTGGTCGAACTGCTCATCGCGGCGGGGGCAAAACTGAACACCCCCGGCTGGACGCCGCTCGCCTACGCCGCCTTCGCCGGCAATACCGAAATCGTCCGCTTGCTGCTCAGGGCCGGCGCCGACATCGACGCACCGAGCGAAAACGGCATGACCCCGCTCATCGCGGCGGCGCGCAACGGCCATCTGGCAATTGTCGACCTGCTGCTGGCAAACCAGGCCGACACCAATCGCAAGCTCGAATCGGGCGAAACGGCGCTCGATCTGGCGCTGAAAAACAACAACACCGACATCGCCGACCGCATCCGCAAAGCCAGCGGCAAATCGGGCCGCAGCGTCACCATCGAGGTGCGCTGATCGCTGCCGGGCGGGGAGGGCGGCAAAACGCATGTTGGCCTTGTCCGCGTAAATCGGGGCTACACTTGCCACATCCGGGCTTGTTGAGCTTGGCGAAGAGCCAGCTTTATCATGGTGCCTTGATGCGTAGCCACTTTTGGATATTTTCCCCTACTCGCCAGTACGAATATGAAACGCCTTGCATCGCTTGCAAATGCAGTCTTGATGTACGCTTTGCTCATGGGTTCGGCTGCTCAGGCAGAGGTTCCAATCCAACGGAAACGCTAGGGACTCTCTGAACAACAGTCCATCTTGGCAAGCCTTGTCATAAAAACCCTGGAAAATGTGTCAAGGCACAGGTTTTTGGGCTGTTGATCAAGAAATTTGGGGATTTCCCGTTTCACGGGCGCACCTCGCCCAAGAAGGGT
>WREP01000067.1 GCA_009779265.1 Betaproteobacteria bacterium | reverse complement strand
GCCCACTTTCTTTCCTACCTGCGCCTGCGCGAATGGCGCGAGGTGCACGGGCAATTGCACGCCATGGTCGGCGAACTGGGCTGGCGGGAGAACGAGCTGCCGGGCGGCTACGAGGCCATCCACATGGCGCTGCTTTCCGGCCTGCTCGGCAATATCGGCTGCAAGTCGGACGAATCCGGCTATTACCTCGGCGCGCGCGGCATCCGCTTTCTCATCCATCCCGCCTCGCCCTTGCAGAAAAAGGCCGGCAAGTGGCTCATGGCCGCCGAGATCACCGAGACGACGCGCCTCTTCGGGCGCTGCGTCGCCCGCATCGAGGAGGGCTGGATCGAGAAAGCGGGCGCTCACTTGATCAAGCGCCAGTATTTCGATCCGCATTGGGAGAAAAAGGCCATGCAGGTTGCCGCCTGGGAGCGGACGACCTTGTACGGCGTGGTCATCAACCCCAAGCGGCGCATCCACTACGGGCCGCTGGCGCCGGCCGAGGCGCGCGAAATTTTCATCCGCCAAGGCCTGGTCGGCGAGGAAATCGACGAAAGCTACGCGCGCCGCTGGCCTTTCTTCCAGCACAACCAGAAGCAGGTGCGCGACATCGAGAAAATCGAGCACAAGCAGCGCCGGCAGGATGTGCTGGTCGACGACGAACTGATTTTCGCCTTCTACGACCACCTGATTCCCGAGGGCATCCACAACGGCGCGGCTTTCGACCACTGGCGCCGCGAGGCCGAGCAGGAAAATCCGCGCCTGCTGTTTCTCGCCAAGGACGACCTGATGCGCCACTCGGCGGCCGGCGTTACCACCGATGCCTTTCCGCACGCGCTCAAGGCCGGCGGCGTGGAGTACGCGCTCACCTACCATTTCGAGCCGGGTTCGCCGCGGGACGGCGTGACGCTGACCCTGCCGCTGGCGCAACTCAACCAGATTCCCGCGCCGCGCATGGAATGGCTGGTGCCGGGACTGCTGAAGGAAAAATTGACGCAGCTCATCAAGACGCTGCCGCAAAAAATACGGGCCAAGCTGGTGCCGGTGCCGGAATTCGTCGATGAATTCATTGCCGCCGCCGCTAGCGACGACAGAAAGATGAGCCAGGGTCTGCTGCCGCCCCTGATCGACTATATCCTCACCGCCCGCGGCCTGAACGCCCGTGGCTGGGCGGTGACGGCGGATGCCTTCCGGCCCGATGCGCTGCCGCCGCATTTCTCCATGAATTACAAGCTGATCGACGAGCATGGCCGCCAGTTGGATATGAACCGTAGCCTGCTGGCCTTGCGCGGCGAGTGGGGGCGCGAGGCGCGCGAGGAATTCGCCGACCTGCACGCCACGCCAGCCGAATACACCGGCCTCACCGACTGGACTTTCGGCGACCTGCCGGAATTGATGGAAGTGTTGGTCGGCGGCCAGACGGTGCTCGGCTACCCGGCCTTGGCCGACGACGGCGACGCGGTCAGCCTCAAGGTTTTCGACGCCGCCGATGAAGCCGCCGCCTGCCATCGCCGGGGCCTGCTGCGCCTGTTCATGTTGCAGTTCCGCGAACAGGTGAAATATTTCGACAAGAACATCCCCGGTTTGAACAAAATGGCCATGCAGTACATGAGCCTGGGCAGCGGCGACGAATTGAAGCAGCAATTGCTGGAACTGACTTTCGCGCGCGCCTGCCTGACTGAGCCGCTGCCGCTCACGGCGGCAAGCTTCAAGGCGCGCTGCGCCGAGGCCAAGGCGCGGCTTGGCCTGATCATGCAGGAAATCTGCCGTCTGGTCGGCCTCGTGCTCGACGAATGGCAGGCGCTCGGCAAAAAGCTGGCGGTCAACAAGGCGCACGCGGCGACAGTGGCCGATATCGAGGGCCAGTTGCGGCGCCTCGTCGGCAAGCAGTTCGTCGTCGATACGCCTTTCGAGCGTTTGCAGCACTATCCGCGCTATCTCAAGGCCGTCGCCGTGCGCCTCGACAAACTAAAGGCAAACCCGGTGCGCGACGCGCAATTGATGGCCGAATACGCGCCGTTGTGGAACCATTACGAACGGCGGGCGATCCAGTTGGCCAAGCTCGGCATGTCCGATCCGCAAGTCGAACAATTCCGCTGGCTGCTCGAAGAATTGCGCGTCGGCCTTTACGCGCAGGAATTGCGCACGCCGACGCCGGTGTCGGTGAAGCGGCTGCAAAAACAGTGGGAGGGAATCAAGAATGGCTGATGTCATGCTCGCGCTTGGGCGCACCTTCGCCAACCTGCGGCATGGCCGGGTCTGGCTCTATGTGCTGACGCCGGCACTGTTCTCGCTGCTGCTGACCGTGGCGCTGGCGTTTTGGGCGCTCGGCGCCATCGTCCAATACCTGCTCGGCTGGCCGCCGATGACCTGGCTGCTGGCCTGGAAGCTCCTGTGGCTGGCCACGCTGCTGGCGTATCTCGGCGGCTGGTTGGCGATTCTCGCCATCGCCTATCTCGGCGCCATGCTGCTGACGGCGGTGGCCATCATGCCGCTGATGCTCAAATTTCTCGCCGCCAGCGAATACCGCGACGTGGCGCCGATGGGCAAGGACAGCTTCGGCGCGGCAGTCGTCAACAGCGTGCTGGCCGCCCTGATCTTTGTCATCGCCTGGCTGCTGACCCTGCCGCTGTGGCTGATCCCCGGCTTCTCGCTGCTCCTGCCGATACTGTTGCTGGCCTGGCTCAACCGCCGCACCTTCGCCTACGACGCGCTCTCCATGCATGCCACCGCCGCCGAATGGACGGCGCTGCGCCAGCGCCACAAGACGCCGCTGTTCATGCTCGGCCTGACCCTGGCGCTGCTCGCCCACATTCCCCTCATCAGCCTGCTGGTGCCGGCGCTGGCGGCGCTGTCCTTTGTCCACTACGGCCTGGAAGCCCTGCGCCGCGCGCGCAACGGCGCCATCGTCAGTATCGAACAGGCGGAAACATGAGCCGCGTCTTTGGCGCCGTTATCATTGGCGACGAAATCATCTCCGGCAAGCGCCAGGACAAGCACTTCGGCAAAATCGCCGAACTCCTCGCCGCGCGCGGCCTGCGGCTCGCCTGGGCGGAATACCTGGGCGACGACCGCGCCCGCCTGACGGCCACCTTTCGCCGCACCTTGGCCGCTGGCGACGTGGTTTTCTCCTGCGGCGGCATCGGCAACACGCCGGACGACCACACCCGCCAAGCCGCCGCCGCCGCCCTCGGCGTCGGCCTGGAACTGCATGCGCAAGGCTACGAGGAACTGAAAGCGCGCTTCGTCGGCGAGGAAATCAGCGACCAGCGCAAGTTGCTGGTCACCTTTCCCGCCGGTGCCGACATCCTCCCCAATCCTTTCAACCGCATCCCCGGCTTCATGGTCCGGGACCACTATTTCGTTCCCGGCTTTCCGCAAATGGCCCATCCGATGATCGAATGGGCGCTCGACAGCTTCTACCGCGACCAGTTCCAGCCGCTCGCCGCCCGCGTCGAAAAAGCCTTCCTGCTAACCGGCGAAACCGCCTACGAAAGCGCGCTGCTTGACCTGATGGAACGCATCGTTGCCGCCTACCCCGAGCTACACCTGTTCTCCCTGCCATCGCTGATCGGCAAGGAGAGAAGGCACCTCGAACTCGGCGTCGAGGGAGCGCCGGAACGGGTTGACCGGGCGATGGAAGAAATCCGGGTCGAGGTCGAGCGGCGGGGGATAAGCTGGGTTTGGCGGGAGTAAGAAAGAGTGGATAAGACTGAAGACAGCGAGCGCAGCAGGCAACTATGAAAAAATTAAAATGGTTCGCGGTATTGAAACCGCTATTTCGAATAGCAATGTTCTCGTTCGGAACGGCCGTCGGTTTAACGATGATCGTGTCGGTCGGCTTGATAGTTCTGACAGGCGGTGAGCACGTTGGTGGCCCAAGCGAAGGCCGCACCATATTTCACGTTGCGTTTGCGATCTCATTGATCGGCTATGTTGTAGCAGCGGTGCTGCGCGGGAAAAGTGATTCGGCCGAGAACGGCCGTGATACGGATGCAGGATTACGGTAAGGTCGACGCGCAATCCTGCCTTATGCCGCTTCCAGTACGCGCATTTCAACATGCCGGCCGGCGGCGGCTTCCTGCAACGTGCTGACCATGGATGCCGACACCTTTCGCATCTGGGCGCGGCTGATGCACCGCCGCTCCGACACCCTCTACGAGGACGCCATGATCGCGGCCACGGCCACGGCCATGCGCCATCGCCTGATCGTCGTGACCCGCAATGTGGCCGACTTCGCGCAATTCGACGTGGAATTGCTCAATCCCTTTGAGCTTGGCGCGTAACGCGGCTTATCCTGCCTGTGCCCGCTGGATCTGGCGTCCGTGAGAAGCGGAATGTGGATACATATCGACACAACATGGCGCGAGTCGCTTCGCGGCTTACACCTGAATTAAGCCGCGCCTCGTAGCGGCGTCGGCTAAATGAATAGTTAGCTTTCTTCGCGCTCAAATAACACGCCATGTGCGTCAACCGACGCACCAGAACTAGAAAGTCCTTCCGAATAATAGCGCAAACGCTTTTTCCACCGCTCTGCGACAATAACACCATAAACACAAGGTTGTGGCCATATCTGGGAGTGGCCGGAAATTATGTTAGCCCAATTTTTCATTAAATTTGTACGGTGTCCGCCATTGGGCCACTCACCAGGCTCATCTGACCATTCAACACAGGTGATTAGAACCTTGAGCGGTGCTGCTAGCGAACACAATTTTCTGACTTCATGCGTTGCAGAAAAAGCGTTATTCTCTGACTCAATGAAAACGAGCGGAACTTGATTCCCAAAAGAGTCGCTCTTGCAGAATGCATAGTCAACCTTAAAAAGCTCGTTGCATCGCTTCAAATTCATACGCACTGCAACTTTTGGTAGCAGATATTCCCGATAGAACGTTGTGCGTGAATCTGAACTCTTCCATGCCTGATTGAAAGTATCTGGCAATGTAGCCTCAAGCTCTGACTGAAAATTATCCTTAAATTGCTTCCAGTACTCAACGAGCATAGCAACCTCTCCAAGAAAGCTAAGGACTCTCTGAACAACCGTCCATCTTGGCAAGCCTTGTCATAAAAACCCTGGAAAATGTGTCAAGGCACAGGTTTTTGGGCTGTTGATCAAGAAATTTGGGGATTTCCCGTTTCACGG
>WREP01000066.1 GCA_009779265.1 Betaproteobacteria bacterium | reverse complement strand
CGTGTCGCTCATGTTGATGGGCCTCGGCGGCCTGTTCCAGAACGATCTGGTCGAATGGGCGACGTCGATGACCTACCAGGCCGCCTCCGGCGCCGGTGCGCAGAATATGCGCGAACTGATCGCCCAGATGGGCGTCATCCACGATTCCGTCAAGGATCTGCTGGCCGACCCCGCCTCGGCCATTCTCGACATTGACCGCAAGGTGGCGGAAACGATTCGCTCCGAATCCTTCCCGAAGAAAAATTTCCGCAACACGCCGCTGGCCGGTTCGCTGATTCCCTGGATCGACGTGCCGGTCGAGGGCGGCCAGTCGAAGGAAGAATGGAAGGGCGGCGCCGAGTGCAACAAGATTCTCGGCCGGCCGGCCTTCCGCAGCGCCGGTTCGATCCCCATCGACGGCCTGTGCGTGCGCATCGGCGCCATGCGCTGCCACAGCCAGGCGCTGACCATCAAGCTGAAGAAGGACGTGCCGCTCGACGAGATCGGCGACATGCTGGCCAAGGCCAATCCCTGGGCCAAAGTCGTGCCGAACGAACGCGAGCTTTCCGAGCGCGAATTGACGCCAGCCGCCGTCACCGGCACGCTGACCGTGCCGGTCGGCCGCCTGCACAAGATGGCTATGGGAGCGGAATATCTCGCCGCCTTCACTTGCGGCGACCAGTTGCTGTGGGGCGCCGCCGAGCCGCTGCGGCGCATGCTGCGCATTCTGCTCGACGCCTGAGTCGTTTCGCCCGTAAAAACCGGGTTTTTCAGCCCCGGTTTTTACTTGTTGGGAATATGCAAAAAGCCAAGGCTAAGAAGCAAGTTTAGCTTGCATTGCTAAGTCCATGATGTTAATTTAAAAGTTCCAAAATTGACGCACAGGGTTTCGCCGTGAACGAAACGAATGCTTCCAAATTCAAGAAACGCGCAGTTGCGCTCGCGGTCGCCTCTTGTCTTTCGCTGACCCCGTGGCTCGCCCAGGCGGCGGGCCTGGGCAAGATCACCGTTTTCTCCGGCCTGGGGCAGCCCTTGCGCGCCGAGTTGGGCATCACGGCCAGCGCCGACGAACTGACCGGCATGACGGCCCGCCTGGCGCCGCCGGACACCTTCCTCCAGGCTGGCATCGATTACGCCAGCGTGCTACAGGATTTTCGCGTCGCGGTGGAAAAAAGAGCGGGCGGCCAGGCTGTCGTCACGATCACTTCTTCCAAGCCGATCAACGAACCTTTCATCAATTTGCTGATCGAGTTGAATTGGCCAGCCGGACGCTTGAACCGCGAGTACACCTTCCTCCTCGATCCGCAGGATCTGCCGAAGCCGACCGCACAGACAGTGGTCAGTGCCCGCGTCGTCGATACGGCCCAGGGAAGCAGCGTTGGCCAGCCGGACTCGGGCACCATCATGCCGCGCCATTCCGCACCGCCGAAGGTGGCGCCGTCAGCCGAAGCGCCCAGGGCAGCGGCGACAAGCGATCAGACCCGCGTCGTCAAAGCGGGCGACACGCTGCGCAAAATTGCCGGCGAAACGCAGTATGAGGGCGTCTCGCTCGAACAAATGCTGGTCGGCCTGTTCCGCCAGAATCCGGAGGCTTTCTCCGGCAAGAACATGAATCGCCTGAAATCCGGCGCCATCCTGGGACTGCCCGACAAGGAAACGCTCGCCGCCATCCCGGAGGACGAAGCCAAGCGGGTATTCAAGACCCAGGCTGCCGATTGGAACGCCTATCGCCAGAAACTGGCGGCGGCGGCAGCGGCCTCCCCGACCACCGAAGCGGACGGCAGCCAGGCCAGCGCCGGTCAGATCACGGCGCGGGTGGAAGAAAAATTGCCGCCCGCCGAACAGACGAAGGATCAGGTCAAGGTCGCCCGTACCGGCGAAGCTGCCGCCAAGGCGGCGGCCGATGCCGAAGCTGATCGCATCGCCCGCGACAAGGCGCTCCAGGAAGCGCAAGAGCGCGTGGCAATGCTGGAAAAGAACCTGGCCGCCAGTGAGAAGTTGCTCCGATTGCAGAGCCAGCAGTTGGCCGATTTGCAGAAACAGGCGGCCCAGAAGGAAACGGCAAAACCAACCGAGCCGCCGAAGGTAGACGCGCCGCCCAAGGAAGCAGAAGCGCCGGTCGTCGAAGCCCCAAAGGAGCCAGAAGCGCCAATCGCCGAGCCGCCCAAGGAAACGGAAGCGCCAGCCGCCGAAGAAGCCAAGCCGGCAGAAGAGGCGCCGTTGCCGGTCGAGCCGCCGAAGCCGGCCCCGCCGCCGCCCCCGCCGCCGGAACCGGAGCCCGAGTCGATTTTCGATGATCCCTGGCCGCTGGCCGGCGGTGCGGGCCTTGTCGCCCTCCTGGCCGGGTTCTTCTTCTACCGCCGTCGCCGCACTGAGCATTCGGCACTGGAAACAACCACCGCGCCGCACACATCCAGCCTCGGCCCGAACTCGGTATTCCGCATGTCCGGCGGCCAGAGCGTCGATACCGGCGATTTACCGCCGCCGAGTGGCGATTTCAGCCAGACCGGGCCGGGCACCATTGATACCGACGAAGTCGACCCGGTGTCCGAGGCCGATGTCTATATGGCCTACGGCCGCGACACGCAGGCCGAGGAAATCCTGCTCGAAGCGCTGCAAAAAGACCCGCAGCGTCTGGCGATCCCCGCCAAGCTGCTGGAAATCTATGCCGGCCGGCGCAGCATCAAGCAGTTCGAAACCCTGGCCAGCGAGTTTTATGCCCAGACAGGCGGCGCCGGTCCGGATTGGGAGAAGGTTGCCATTCTCGGCGTCGGCCTCGATCCGCACAATCCCCTGTATTCCGGTGCAGCCGCCAATGCTCCCGCCGCCAATGTCAAGGCGGCAACACCTGCCGCGCCGGCCGTTGCTCCAGCCAAACCCGCGCCGATAGCCGCGAAACCCGCAGAAGCGGCAGCGATAACGAAAAATGAGCGCCACGACACGGTGGCACTCGGCCAACAATTGGCCGCCGAACCGCCACCGGCTGCGGAGCCCGAGGAGGCGCCAGCCAATGAGCCGGTCGATCTGGGCAATCTCGATTTCAACCTGGATGCCCCCCGGACTGCCGAGACGAAGCCGGCCACGGCAGCGCCGGTGGCAGACGCGCAGGCTTTGCCGTCAGCGCCCGCGGCGAAGGCAGATGATAGCGAAGTGGTACTGGATTTCGATATTTCCGGCGGCCTGTCTCAGGACGTAGTAACCGCCTCGACCAGTGACTTTCCTTCTACCGACGACGAGATGATGGACGCTGTTACTACTGCCCCCATCGCCGTGCCGCAGCCGGGAAGCAGCGATGGCGGAGGGCATGATTTTTCTGTCGACGGCACGCTGCTGATGGCGCAGCCGACAAAAACCGATCTCGAATCGCACATGAAGGCGGCTGCCACCACCTTCGTCGGCAGCGAGCGGAAGAAGAAAGAGGAGGCGCCGGAAGAAGAAGCGCCGCCCGCTCCCTTGATCGACACGCTGACCATCAGCCCCGCCAAGATGTCGACCGATACCGTCGTTAATCCCTTGCCGAGCGATCCTGAGGTGGCAACGCAAATCAACACCCTGTCCGACAATCTGGGCGACGCAACGGTCATCGCGCCGCTGTCTTTCGATGCCGGCCAGGGACTCGGCGAGCATCAAATGGCCAAGACCCAATTCAACGTGGAGAGCGATGCCGACGGCGTCGAGTTCGACGTCAGCCTGACCGACTCGGTTTTCCTTGGAGAACTGACGACGCAATCGGATTTCGACATCAGCTCGATCAATCTCGACCTTGGCACGCAACCAGCGGTCAAGTCCCCTGCTCCGGCAGGCGCAACGCCAGCCCCCGACGCGCAATGGGAAGAGGTCAATACCAAGCTCGATCTGGCCAAGGCCTACGAGGAAATGGGCGATCTCGAAGGAGCCCGCGAGTTGTTGCAGGAAGTGGTCGGCGAGGGTTCGCCCGATCTCGCCGAACAGGCCAAAACAATCTTGGCCCGCATCGGCGGGTAGAATCGCTACTGGCGAACGGCGCATGGCCCCGCGAGGGGCCATGCGCATTTTGGGAGTCCGCTTTTGCATCCTTCCTGTGCCCTGATCGTCTGGCTGGCCGCCGTGCTGGCCCTGCAAGCCTTGGGTTACACCGGCGTACTGATCTTGGCGGCAGCCCTGCTGCTGGCCGGCGGCCTGTTGCGCCCGTGGTGGCAGCATATCCGCCGCGCCCGCTGGCTGTTGTTGACCCTGTGGCTGATCCTGGCCTACCACGCGCCCGGCGAGGCGATTCACGACCTGCCTTGGGCGCCAACTTACGAAGGCGTCGCCGCCGCCAACCTGCAAGCCTTGCGCCTGATTCTCATGCTCGGCTGCCTGGCCTGGCTGTTCCGCCGCCTTGGCCGCGACGGGCTGGTTGCCGCCCTGTGGGGGCTGTTGCGGCCCTGCCGCCGGCTTGGACTCGACAGCGAGCGCCTGGTCGTCCGCCTGGCGCTGGTTCTCGATAATCTGCAAACACCACCGGGAAAAGGCGCCTGGCGGCACATGCTGGGGGCCGCCGCCCTGCCGCTGGCGGGGCCGGCGCTGCTGCGCCTGGATCTGCCGCGCTGGACGCCACGCGATTCCGCGCTGACCGCGCTGACCGCGCTCGTCGTGGTCGCTTTGCTGGCGCTGCCCTGCTTATGAGAATCGCGCTCGGCCTCGAATATTGCGGTAGCGCCTTTCGCGGCTGGCAGAGCCAGGCCGGCGGCGGCACCGTGCAGGATGCGCTGGAAGCGGCGCTGGCCGCCATCGCCGGCCAGAAGGTAAGCACCCACTGCGCCGGGCGGACCGATGCCGGCGTGCATGCCACGCAACAAGTGGCGCATTTCGAGGCGCCGGTCGAACGCCCGCTCGGCGCCTGGATACGCGGCGTCAATACGCATTTGCCGGAAGGCGTTGCGGTGCGCTGGGCGCAGCCGGTCAGTGACGAATTCCACGCCCGTTTCAGCGCCTGCGGCCGGCGTTATCGCTATCTGTTGCTCAACCGGCCGCAGCGCCCGGGGCTGTGGCAAGGCCGGGTCGGCTGGTTTCACCTGCCGCTCGATCTGGCCGCGATGCAGGCGGCCTGCGCCCTGCTGCCCGGCGAGCACGATTTTTCCGCCTTCCGCGCCGCCGGCTGCCAGGCCAAATCGCCGGTCAAGCTGCTGCGCGAGGCTGCGGTGCGGCGCTCTGGCGGGCTGTTCGTCTTCGATTTCGAGGCCTCGGCCTTTTTGCACCACATGGTGCGCAATCTGGTCGGCACCCTGGTCCAGATCGGCAAGGGGGCGCAGCCGCCGGACTGGGTCGCCACCCTGCTGCAAATGAAGGATCGCCGTCTGGCAGCGCCGACTTTTTCGCCCGCCGGCCTGTATTTTCGCGGGCCGGTGTACGAGCCGCATTGGGGCTTGCCTGATGCGGCGGATGATGACTTCGAGGTTTGGTTAAAGTGAAGCGTCCTGCTACTCGACGAGCAACGCCCTCGCCCCGCTTGAGGTTGTCGCAAAAGGCTCAAGCCGCGCTCTTGAAGCCCCTTGTATCTTGAATCATGGAAATAAATAATGTTGTTGATACGCTGTGGAGCTTGTGGGCAGCCACCGACCTGTGGGCGGGCGGTTGGAAACGCGTAGCGTTTTCCACGGGCCGTCCACAGGGT
>WREP01000065.1 GCA_009779265.1 Betaproteobacteria bacterium | reverse complement strand
GGGATGAATCAGTTCAAAGACGTGTTTCTTGGGCTCGAGAAGCGCGAATATTCACGCGCGACAAGTTCGCAGAAATGCGTGCGCGCCGGCGGCAAGCACAACGATCTGGAAAATGTCGGCTATACCGCGCGGCATCACACTTTTTTTGAAATGCTCGGCAATTACAGCTTTGGCGACTATTTCAAGCGCGACGCCATTCTCTACGCCTGGGAACTGCTGACCGAGGTCTACAAGCTGCCGAAAGACCGGCTGATGGTCACCGTCTATGCCGAGGACGACGAAGCCTACGCTATCTGGACCCAAGAGGTCGGCCTGGCGGCGGACAAGGTGGTGCGCATCGGCGACAACAAGGGAAGCCGCTACGCTTCCGACAATTTCTGGATGATGGGCGACACCGGCCCGTGCGGCCCGTGCACCGAGATTTTCTACGACCACGGCGCGCACATTCTCGGCGGCCCGCCCGGCAGCCCGGACGAGGACGGCGACCGTTTCATCGAAATCTGGAACAACGTGTTCATGCAGTTCAACCGCGACGAGGCCGGGGTGATGCACCCGCTGCCCCGGCCGTCGGTGGATACGGGCATGGGCCTGGAGCGCATCGCCGCCGTCTTGCAGGGCGTGCATTCCAATTACGAGATCGACCTGCTGCGCAGGCTGATCGAGGCCGCCGCCCGCGAAACCAGCGGCGCCGACATGGACAGCCCGTCGCTCAAGGTGCTGGCCGACCACATCCGCGCCTGCGCCTTTCTGCTTGCCGATGGCGTCATTCCCGGCAACGAGGGGCGCGGCTATGTGCTGCGCCGCATCATCCGCCGCGCCATCCGCCACGGCTACAAGCTGGGCGCCCGCGCCGCCTTCTTCCACAGGATGGTGCCGGATCTGGTCGAGGAAATGGGCGATGCCTACCCGGAACTGAAGGACGGCCAGACCCGGATCATGGCCACGCTGCGTCAGGAGGAGGAGCGTTTCTTCGCCACCATTGAAAATGGCATGGAAATTCTCGAAGCCGAACTGGCGGCGATGGCGGGCAAGGGCGGCGTCGGCGTGTTCAATGGCGAAACCGCCTTCAAACTGCACGACACCTTCGGCTTTCCGCTCGATTTGACCGCCGACATTTGCCGCGAGCGCGGCGTTCGCGTCGACGCCGCCGCCTTCGACGCGGCGATGGCCCGCCAGAAGGAGCAGGCGCGCGCCGCCGGCAAGTTCAAAATGGCCGTCAATCTCGACTACGCCGGCCAGGAAACCGATTTCCGGGGTTACGAATCGCTGGAAGCCAAGGGCAGGGTGCTGGCGCTGTACCGCGACGGCGCGGCGGTCGATGCCTTGAACGAAGGCGATCTCGGCGTCGTCGTCCTCGACCGCACGCCCTTTTACGCCGAATCCGGCGGCCAGTGCGGCGACCGCGGCGAATTGAAGGCTGCCGGCGGCATTTTCGCCGTCGAGGACACGCTGAAAATCCAGGCCGCCGTTTTCGGCCACCACGGCATACTCAAGACCGGCAAGCTGAGTGTCGGCCAGGAAGTTGCCGCCCGGGTCGCTGCCGCCGCCCGCGCCGCGACGGCGCGCAACCATTCGGCCACCCACCTGATGCACAAGGCGCTGCGCGAAGTGCTGGGCAGCCACGTGCAGCAAAAAGGCTCGCAGGTCGATCCCGACAAGACCCGCTTCGACTTCGCCCACGCCGCGCCGATGAGCGCCGGGGAAATCCGCGAGGTCGAGGCCAGGGTCAATGCCGAGATCCTCGCCAACGCCGCCGCCGAAGCCCGCGTCATGGCTCTGGCCGAAGCGCGCGATAGTGGCGCGATGATGCTGTTCGGCGAAAAATATGGCGACGAGGTGCGCGTGATCGGCATCGGCTCCTCGAAGGAATTGTGCGGTGGCACCCACGTCGCCCGCAGCGGCGACATCGGCCTCTTCAAGATCGTCGGCGAAGCCGGCATCGCTGCCGGCGTGCGCCGCGTCGAGGCGATCACCGGCGGCAACGCGGTAACCTGGGCGCAGGACCAGGCCGCCCACATCGCCGGCCTCTCGGCGCTGTTGAGAACGCAGCCGGACGACATTGCCGAGCGCGTCGCCGGCATGCTCGACAACGTCCGTACTTTGGAAAAGGAATTGGCGGCGCTCAAGGGCAAGCTCGCCTCCGCGCAAGGCGATGAACTGGCCGGGCAGGCGGTCGAAGTCAAGGGCCTCAAGGTACTCGCGGCGCGGCTCGACAACGCCGACGCCAGGCAGTTGCGCGAGACGATGGACAAACTCAAGGACAAGCTCAAGACCGCCGCCATCGTGCTGGCCGCTGTCGATGGCGGCAAAGTTCAGATTGCCGCTGGCGTCACCGCCGACAGCCTGGGCAAGATCAAGGCCGGCGAGCTGGTGAACTTCGTCGCCCAGCAAGTCGGCGGCAAAGGCGGCGGCAAGCCCGACATGGCGATGGCCGGCGGCACGGATGCCGCGGCGCTGCCGACGGCGTTGCAATCGGTCGCGGCCTGGGTGGCGGAGCGGGTGTGACAGCTACTTATGGTATTGAACGATATGCGATTTCCCTTTTTTAACCGCAAACAAGAACTAGCCAGGAACGAACGAAAAGCCCGTTTCCAGCAAGTGATGGAATTGGCACGCGATGTCGCCTCTATCGACCCGATCGGTCTACAAACCTTGGTTCGGCTTGTTGCCGCACCTCTGCAGGCAAAGACAATTACATCTGCTTCGCATGCAGCGCCTCATTGCGCGCGCGGAGCAGATGACTTCAGTTGTCTATTCTTTTGGGACAGCCTGCCAGTGACTCCTGATGGCAGGCAGGCCTACAAGATATCAAGCAGAAACTCCGATCAACACTTTAAGCTGCGACTAGGGGTTGATCCAGTGCTGGCAACGCCATGGCACCGAGACCGCTTGGCTAACGCCATCGCAACCATCGGTTTCGGCAAGCGGCAAGGCTCCTGGAGTGAAGACGAGAACCATCGTGTTTTAATTGTGCTTCCCATGGGGGTTGGTATCGTGTTCGGAGGCAATCACTCCATGGCCGCAGGTATTGCGAATGGTGAAGGATTTGTCACGTCAACTGAAGTACAGGATCTGACGCCTCTCTATGCATATGTTCAATATGACGGCCTCTCGTTTCTGCGTATCCACGATGGGGCACAGTTGTCGCAGCCGGAGGACGAAGAGCCGGGCATGTTGTTCGAAATTGGTCGCCTGATGGTCGAACATGGGGTAATCGCTGCGGTTGAGCGCATTGATCCAGATGCTGCTCCCAATCCTTCTCTGTCAGGTGGTGATGGTTATTACAAGGTCTTGATCAATGGACAGGACGCTGGTATCGCCTTGACCTCCAGCGGCGCAGCGCTGGCATTATGAGAAGCGGGTCTGCAAGAGGGAAGCGAAGTGCGAGAATAGGAAGCGGGAATAAGAGCGGAAAGAGGGGACATCCATTAGCCGGCCCGAGTCAAGCGAGCAAGCAAATCTATGGCGGCGCTGGCCGCCAGTTTTTAATCTTTTCATCCACCGCCTGCAGCGGTCGATCACGCCCCTAGCTACGACGAATCGTGCCAGACACACATCAGGATCAAGCGAGGCGCGGTGAAACTGCCGCTCGCCCTGGCGGCTTTGCCGTCCCAGAAAAACGTTGGTGCCGCAACACCTCCAATGGGTTCATCACATACGTGGCTATCGGTACCCCGGTGCCAATCCCTGGCTGGCTCACGTTGTGGGTGTTGGTGGCCGTGGCGAGGGCGATGTCGCCGCCGGCCAGCGCCGCCAAGGCGCCTTCCTGGCTGGCGACGGTAGCGCCTCGGGCGGTGAGGTCATTGCCGGCCAGGAGCAGGATGTCGCCCTGAGCCTGAACGAGGCTGCCAACCTGGGTGGTGGCGTTCTCCTTGCGCCAACTGGTTTGGGTGTGGGCGTAGGAGTCGAGCGTCTCGGTCACCGTGCCCAGCGTCAGGTCGCGACCGGCCTGGAGGACGGTGACGCCGCCGTCGCCGCCGTTGTATACGGCGGCGGCGTTGAGGTTGAAGTCGCGCCCGGCGGCGGCAAGGAGAATGGCGTTGTCGCCGGTGACGTAAAGGCCGGCGACGCGGTCGATGACGGTGGTGTCGGCAAAGGTGGCGGTGCCTTGCAACTGGCTGTGCTGGGCGCTGGTGGCGCTTTCTATCGTGAGGTCGCGCCCGGCGGCGGCGATGAGGCTGTTTTGCGCTTCGATGGCGCCGCCGCGGAGAGTCAGGTCGTTGTTGGCCAGCACTTCTACATCCTGACCGGCGATACGGCCGCGCAGGTTGGTCAGGTTGTCGGCGGCGAGACTGACGATCTGGCGGCCGGCGATGGTGCCGCCGGTGACGAGGTCGCCAGCGGTTTCCAGGCGGATGGTGTCGGCGGCGATGAGGGCGCCGTTCGGAGACAGATCGCCGTCCCGCACCCGGACATAGACTTGCGGGACGAGCACCTGTTGCGTGCTGCCGTCGGCGAGCGTGACCTCTTGCGCGACAAGCCAGACGATGTCGCTGGTCAGTTGGGCGATCTGTTCGGCGGACAGCGCCACGCCGGGAATGAGCGAATGATCTTGGGCAAAGGTGAGGCCCGCATCCATCAGGGCGCGATATTGGGCTTCGTCGTCGGCGTAGCCTGCGAGAAAGCGCCGGCCCGTGAGTTGGGCAACCTGCTCGGTGATCAGGCGCTGCTCATAAAAGCCATCGCCCAGGCGCTTTTGGGTCAGGGCCGGGTCGTAGCTCAGGGCATTGAGCATGTAGTCGGAACTGAGCCAGTCCCGGTAGTTGGCAAAGCGCGGATCGGTTTCGATCAGGTAGCGGGCGTTCGGGTCGGGATGGGTACTCAGGAGGCTGCTGCCGGCCAGCGGCAGGGTCGCGCCGGTTCCTTGCGCCGCCTGACCGATGGGCGCCAGCGTCAGCACGGCGGGCGCTTCGCCGCTTGGGGCAAGCGGGGCGGTGTTCTCGCGGATGGTCTGGTTGTCGATGAGGCCGGTATAGCTGCCGGCCAGGTTGCCACCGGCGCTGATGACGGCCGGCGCGCTGCCGATCAGGGTGCTGGTGGTGGCGGCGCTAGTGGTGGTGCCGTGGTCGCGGTCGGTCCAGTGGATGCGATGAACCTGGGTGATGGTATCGGTGACGCGGTACAGTTCCGCGCCTTCATTGCTCAGCGTGTTGCCGGTGAGCGTCATGTCGCCGCCGGCCTGAATGCTGCTGTAGCGATTGACCAGATCGCCGATGGCCAGACTGGCATTACCGCCCGCCCGCACGCTGGCCGCCGGGGCATCGCTGGTGACGATGTCCTGGCGGTCGGTGCGCTGCCTCACGGTGTAGTTCACGTAGTCGCATTCGCTGTCGAAGCATTGCTGGTTGTAGGCCTTGAGCGGGAAGGCGCCGAGCCGGGAGGCGAGCGTCGCGGCCATGGTGTCGATGTCGCCCGGGCGGTCGGCTTCGATCTTGTCGAGCAGGCGCGCCCAGACATCCTGAGTGTCGCGGTAGGACTGGCCCTGCCATAACGCACTATTGCCCGAATCGCCGAGGATCATGGCGTTAACGACGGCGACGAGTTCGGCGCGGTAGGCGGCGTCGAGGGTGCCGCCGAGAAGGTCGTTGATGCTGGCGATCAGGCGGTCGCGCACGAAGTTGCGCCAGTTGACCGGGTTCGTTTCCTCGATGTTCCAGAAGAAGTAGAGGGCCGGGTTGTAGAGCAGGAGTTCCCGGCCGGTCGGCAGTTCGGTACTCAACACCCGTTCCATGCTGAAGGCGGCGCGCTGGTTGACGAGGCTCGCGGCGTTGATCGCCAGATCGCCCAGGGCTTCGATGCTGGCGCTGGTGTTGCGGATGGCGTCGGCTTGGCCGATGGCCCGGTCGGCGGCGTCGAGCGCGCCGCCGACAGCCATGTCGCCGGCACTGAAGATGAGCGAAGCTTCGCCGTTGTCGAGAGAGCCGACGCCAAGGTCGAGCTGGTCGCGGGCGGCGATGAGCGGAGCAGCGTCGCCTTCGGGCCGGTTGTTCAGGATATCGGCGGC
>WREP01000064.1 GCA_009779265.1 Betaproteobacteria bacterium | reverse complement strand
GGTCATAACCTGCGGATGATTCTCCGGAAGCTGCGGCTTCTGCGCGCCCGGATTCTGGCCCTTCTGGAAACGCTGCCTGCCCTCCCGGCAACCGCCAAAAACTCAACTGCGCTAACCTGATTCGCCGAGTAACCCTTTATTCAGGACCGACTATTTCATCGTTGGAAATAAAGGCGTCGGGTGGGGCAGGGTTCTGCGAACCCAAACATTTTCTGGAAAGGGCGGGAGAGCGAAAAATCATAGGTTGGGGTAAGCGCAGCGAACCCCAACACAACGGCGCATCACCCCGCCCAATACGCGGAACCGCTGCATGTTGGGGTTCGCTGCGCTCACCGCCAACCTATTTCATCGTTGGAAATAAAGGCGTCGGGTGGGGCAGGGTTCTGCGAACCCAAACATTTTCTGGAAAGGGCGGGATGGGGAGAAGTCATAGGTTGGGGTAAGCGCAGCGAACCCCAACACAACGGCGCATCACCCCGCCCAATACGCGGAACCGCTTCATGTTGGGGTTCGCTGCGCTCACCGCCAACCTATTCCATCGTTGGAAATAAAGGCGTCGGGTGGGGCAAGGTTCTGCGAACCCAAACATTTGTGATAGAAACCAAACGCATGGAATACAGACGCACATGGCAAGCGGGTGGCACTTATTTCTTCACGGTGAATTTGGCCGAACGCTGCCGCACCCTGTTGACGGATCACATCGACGACTTGCGCGACACGGTGCGCGCGGTAAAGCAGGCGCACCCTTTCGACATCCTGGCTTGGATTGTTTTGCCGGATCACCTTCACGCCATTTGGACGCTGCCCGAAAACGATGGCGATTGCGCGACGCGCTGGATGTTGATAAAGGCCGGTTTTTCGCGCCGCATCCCGCAAGGCGAATGGATACGCGCCTCAAAACGGCGCAAGGGCGAGCGAGGGATATGGCAGAGGCGGTTTTGGGAACATTTGATCGTTGATGAGAACGACTTGCAGCGGCACATGGATTACGTCCATTTCAATCCGGTCAAGCATGGCTATGCCGAGCGGGCATCGGCATGGCCGTACAGTTCGATCCACCGTTACATCCGCCAAGGCTGGATGCCGCTGGATTGGAGCGCGGCGGCAGGAGACGCGATTCCCGTTGGCGAACGGTAATCGGCTTCCTCTCTCCTTCCAGCGCCTTGCATCGCGGCATCCCAAGATTTTTTGCGTATAGTTCTTCCTTCCCCAACCCCCCAACAACAGCGATGGAAATCCTCCGCATTCGCGGCGCGCGTACTCATAATTTAAAAAATATCAGCCTTGATCTGCCGCGCGACAGCCTGATCGTGCTCACCGGCCTGTCCGGTTCCGGCAAGTCGTCGCTGGCTTTCGACACGCTTTACGCGGAAGGCCAGCGCCGCTATGTCGAGTCGCTTTCGGCCTACGCCCGGCAGTTTCTGCAATTGATGGAGAAGCCGGATGTCGATTTGATCGAGGGGCTGTCGCCGGCCATTTCCATCGAGCAGAAGGCGACCAGCCACAATCCGCGCTCGACCGTCGGCACCGTCACCGAGATCCACGATTACCTGCGCCTGCTCTATGCCCGCGCCGGCACGCCGTATTGCCCGGAGCACGACCAGGCGCTGGAGGCGCAGACGGTTTCGCAAATGGTCGATCACACCCTGGCGCTGCCGGCGGATACGCGGCTGATGATCCTGGCGCCGGTGGTGGCCAATCGCAAGGGCGAGCAGCTCGATCTGCTGACCGAACTGCGCGCCCAGGGCTTCGCCCGCGTCCGCGTCGACGGCGCGGTGTACGAGATCGACGCCGTGCCGAAGCTGGCGAAAACGCAGAAGCACACGGTCGATGTCGTGGTCGACCGGCTCAAGGTGCGCGACGACATGCGCCAGCGTCTGGCCGAATCCTTCGAGACGGCGCTGCGTCACGCCGATGGCCGGGCGGTCGCGCTGGAGATGGATAGCGGCGCCGAGCATCTGTTTTCCGCCAAGTTCGCCTGCCCGGTCTGCTCCTATGCCTTGCAGGAGCTGGAGCCGCGCCTTTTTTCCTTCAACAACCCGATGGGCGCCTGCCCGAAGTGCGATGGTCTCGGCGTTATCCAGTTTTTCGATCCGCTGCGGGTGGTCACCAACCCGGCGGCTTCGCTGGCCGCCGGGGCGATTCGTGGCTGGGACCGGAGGAATCAGTTTTATTTCCAGATTATCGAATCGCTGGCCGAGCATTACGGTTTTTCCGTCGATACGCCTTTCGCGCAACTGCCCGAGGAAATCCGCGAGGTCGTTCTCTACGGTTCCGGCCGGACGACGATCAATTTCCGCTACGCCAACGAGAAGGGCACGCGCTTCGACCGCAGCCACAGCTTCGAGGGCATCATCCCCAATCTCGAACGGCGCTACCGCGGCAGCGATTCCAACGCCGTGCGCGAGGAATTGGCGAAATACATCAGCAATTCGACCTGCCCGCACTGCGCCGGCTCCCGCCTGCGCATCGAGGCGCGGCATGTGCGCGTCGGCCAGCGCACCCTGCACGAGATCAACCGCCTGCCGTTGGGCGAGGCGCGCAATTATTTCAACTGCCTGCAACTGAGCGGCCACAAGGCGCAGGTGGCGGAGAAAATTCTCAAGGAAATCACCGCCCGCCTGACTTTTTTGATCGACGTCGGCCTCGATTACCTGTGCCTCGAACGCTCGGCAGAAACGCTGTCCGGCGGCGAGGCGCAGCGCATCCGGCTGGCCTCGCAGATCGGCTCCGGCCTCACCGGCGTCATGTATGTGCTGGATGAACCCTCCATCGGCCTGCACCAGCGCGACAACGACCGCCTGCTGGCGACGTTGCGCAATCTGCGCGACATGGGCAACACGGTGCTGGTCGTCGAACACGACGAGGACGCCATTCGTAGCGCCGATCATGTCGTCGATATCGGCCCCGGCGCCGGGACGCATGGCGGTCAAATAGTGGCCCAGGGCAGCCCGGCGGAAATCGCCGCCAACCCGGCCTCGCTGACCGGCGACTATCTCGCTGGCCGACGCCGCATCGCCACGCCGGGCAAGCGCAAGCAGCCCGACCCGCAGCGCTGGCTCAAGATCGTCGGCGCCAGCGGCAACAATTTGCGCGATGTCACGCTGGAAATTCCCGGCGGGCTGTTTACCTGCGTTACCGGCGTTTCCGGCTCGGGCAAGTCGACCCTCATCAACGACACGCTCTACGCGGCGGCGGCGCGCCATCTCTACGGCTCGACGGCGGAACCGGCGGCGCACCGGGAAATCGCCGGGCTGCATCTGTTCGACAAGGTGATCAGCGTCGATCAGGCGCCGATCGGCCGTACGCCACGCTCCAACCCGGCCACCTACACCGGCCTGCTGACGCCCATCCGCGAACTGTTCTCGCAGGTGCCGGAAGCGCGGACGCGCGGCTACGGGCCGGGGCGCTTTTCCTTCAACGTCAAGGGCGGGCGCTGCGAAGCCTGCCAGGGCGACGGCATGATCAAGGTCGAGATGCATTTCCTGCCCGACATCTATGTCTCCTGCGACGTTTGCCACGGCCAGCGCTACAACCGCGAGACGCTGGAAGTGCAGTACAAGGGCAAGACCATCCACGACGTACTCGGCATGACCGTCGAGGAGGCGCGCGCCTTTTTCGATGCGGTGCCGGTGGTGGCGAGAAAACTGCAAACCCTGGTCGATGTCGGCCTCAGCTACATCACCCTCGGCCAGAGCGCGACGACGCTTTCCGGCGGCGAGGCGCAGCGCGTCAAGCTGGCGCTCGAACTTTCCAAGCGCGACACCGGCCGCACCCTGTACATACTCGACGAGCCGACCACCGGCCTGCATTTCCAGGATATCGAGATGCTGCTCGCCGTGCTCCACCGGCTGGCGGCGCATGGCAACACCATCGTCGTCATCGAGCACAATCTCGACGTCATCAAAACCGCCGACTGGATCGTCGATCTCGGCCCCGAGGGCGGCGCTGGCGGCGGCCGCATTCTCGTCGCCGGGCCGCCGGAACAAGTGGCACAATGCCGGGCCAGCCACACTGGCCGCTTTCTGAAACCCATGCTCGACCGCCAAGCAAACGGAGAACAGCCATGAGCGGCGCCGAATTCAAAGGAAAAAAAGGGCTGCGCCGCCTGTGGAACGCGCTCGGCTACTCGCGCGACGGCATCCTCGCCGCCTGGCGCCACGAAGCCGCCTTCCGCGAGGAAATCCTGCTCGCCGCCGTCACCCTGCCGCTGGCCGTCATCCTTGGCCGCGACGGCATCGAGCGGGCGCTGCTCATCGGCAGCATCCTGCTCATCCTCATTGTCGAAATCCTCAACTCGGCGCTCGAAGCCATCGTCGACAAAGCCTCGCCGGAAAAACACGAACTCGCCAAGCGGGCCAAGGACATGGGCAGCGCCGCCGTCCTCTTCAGCCTCATCAATGCCGCCGCCGTCTGGATTTGCGTGCTGTGGCGGTAAAATGCCCGGCGGCGTCTCATATCGTCAGGATTTTGATTCAAGATTGTACGAAACTGGATTGCTTCGCTGCGCTCGCAATGACGCTCGTATCTCCACCGTCATTGCGAGGAGCGAAGCGACGAAGCAATCCAGAAATGGTGTTAATTGAATCATGTATTTCAAATATGCCTATTCCAAAAAGGAGAATTAAATGAGCAATGGCAATGGATTGACAAGAATCGCCGTATTTTATGATGGGAGCTTTTTCTGGAAAGTCAGCGGTTATTACAAACACGTCCATAGCCGCTACAGTTATATCGACATCTCCGGGCTGCACGAATATATCCGCCAGCGGGTCGCCGAACTGGAAGCCAATGGCAATGCAGCCCTGTGCCAGATCGTGGAAGCCCATTTTTTCCGTGGCCGCTTCTCGCTCAAGGCGGTTCAGGCAACCAGCAACCCCGACAAACAGCTTGAAGTCGACCGTTATCAGGATCAGATTCTCATGCATGCCGGAGTGGTTGCCCACTACCACCCAATGAACGAATCCGTCAGTCCGCCCGAGGAAAAAGGCATCGACGTATGGCTCGCCCTGGAAGCCTTCGACTTGGCCGTCCATAAGCCATTCGATGTGCTCGTCCTTATTTCCGGCGATTCCGATTTCGTGCCGCTGGTGCGAAAAATCAACAGCCTCGGCACCCGCGTTCTGGTCCTCGGCGTCGATTTCCCCAATGGCGCCAAAACCTCGCAACGACTGATCGACGAAGCGTCTTACACGATCATGCTGTCCGAAGAAGTCGACTCAAAAGCGGCCAAGAGCGACCCGATTATTAACGGCATGTTCCGGTAATGCCTCATTCCCTCTCCCCGCCCGGCGGGGAGAGGGGTAGGGTGAGGGGCGCCGTTTATCAAAACGCTTACGCGAAATTTTACGCCGCAGCCCCTCACCCCGACCCTCTCCCGCATACGGCGACACCGTTTCACTCAAGCGCCACCAGACTATCCTGTAACGGAAAATAAATCGCCAGTCGCAGCGGCAATCCTTCCCCGGTAAACAAGGCGGCGTAGCGTTCGAGTTGCGGGCGGTACTGGGCGGCGCGCGTTGCCAGTTCGGCTTCGGGCAGATGCACAGTCTTGTAGTCGATGATCCAGCGGCAGCCGTCGGCGACGAAACAGCGGTCGATAATGTGGTGGGCGATGCCGCCCTGGTCGTCGCGGCTGCTCCAGGCTTCCTCGACGCCGGCTCCGGCGTGGCCGGCGAGTAGCCAGCGGCCCGTGGCGGAAGCCAGCGTGCGGCGGACGGCGGCGATGGCTTCGGCGGCCGCCTCTGCCGCCGCTTCTGACGTCAATCCCTCGGCTTGCAGCCAGCGCCGCCAGGCCGGCGCCAAGGCATCGACGCGCTCGGCGGGCCACTGTGGCAGGCCATCGCGGGCGATCAGTTCCAGCGCCCGGTGCACCAGCCGGCCAAGCGCCGCTTCCTCGCTTGAGGCGGTCGATTGCGCCTCGCTCTGGCGCGGCTGGCTTTCGTCCGCCACCGGCGGCGCGCGCAATTCGACCGGCACTTCGAGCACCGCCAGACGCAACAGCGGCGGCACGAAGGATGCCGAATCGGGCGGCGCGGCGGGGGTCTGATAAAGCCCCTCCCCCCTCGCGGGGGAGGGGTTGGGGAGAGGGGGAGGTTCATCGAAGAAAGGCGCGTTTCCCGCCACTCCCCTTTCTCCCTCGCCCCGCGAAGCGGGGAGAGGGCCGGGGTGAAGGGCAGCAGCGCATGCAAGCGCGATGGACGAACCAGCCGCCGTCTCTCTTGCCACCTCCCCCTCTCCCCCGGCCCCTCGATCCTCACCCCCTGCCCCTCTCCACTTGTGGAGAGGGGAGGCACTTGCCGCCTCTCTCCCTCTGGGAGAGAGGTCGGGAGAGAGGGCTGCGCGAGGGG
>WREP01000063.1 GCA_009779265.1 Betaproteobacteria bacterium | reverse complement strand
GGCGGCTGGTTCGTCCATCGCGCTTGCATACGCCGCTTCGCGGGTAGGAGTGACGGGGAGTGCGCCTTTCTTCGGTGAACCTCCCCCTCTCCCCAACCCCTCTCCCGCGAGGGGAGAGGGGCTTTAAGGCGCTCGCTGAACGTGTAGCCGAAGGTTTTTGCGGCAGGCTCGCTTGTGGGCCAGGGGAGAAATTCATCTCTCGCGTGAATGGCGGAAGTCACGGCGGAAAATGCCTGGCGTTGAATCAAAGCCGCTGGCGGGCCAGCACATCGGCCAGGGTTTGCGCCACCTCGGCCACCAGTTCCGGGCCGCGGTAGATGAAGCCGCTGTAAAACTGCACCAGGCTCGCGCCGGCGCGGATTTTTTCGGCCGCGTCGGCGCCGCTCATGATGCCGCCGACGCCGATGATCGGCACTTCGCCGGCCAGCGCCGTCGCCAGTTTCTTCAGCACCGCCGTCGACGGGTGGAACAGCGGCGCGCCCGACAGGCCGCCGGCCTCGTCGCCATGCGCCAGACCCTCGACGCCCGCGCGCGACAGCGTGGTGTTGCTGGCGATTACCGCATCGAAACGATGCCGGCGCAGCGCCTCGGCAATGGCGGTAATCTGCGCCTCGTCGAGATCGGGGGCGATTTTCAGCGCCAGCGGCACATATTTGCCGTGCTGCTCGGCCAGTTGTTCCTGACGCGCCTTCAAGCGCGACAAGAGATCGTCGAGCGCCTCGTCCTTCTGCAACTCGCGCAGATTCTTGGTATTCGGCGAGGAAATATTGGCCGCTACATAACTGGCCTCGGCATACACCTTGTCGAGGCAGATCAGGTAATCCTCGGCCGCCTGCTCGATCGGCGTCGTCGCATTCTTGCCGATGTTGATGCCGAGAATGCCGCCCTTCTTCGGGAATTGGGCGCGGCGCACGTTTTCCAGCAGGCGGTCGACGCCGGCATTGTTGAAACCCATGCGATTGATGATGCCCCGCGCCTCGGGCAGGCGGAACAGGCTCGGCTTCGCATTGCCATCCTGCGGCTTCGGCGTCACCGTGCCGATTTCGATGAAGCCGAAACCCAAGCGGGCCAGGCCGTCGATGTAATCGCCATTCTTGTCCAGGCCGGCGGCCAGACCGACCGGATTGGGGAATTTGAGGCCCATGACCTCGACCGGGCAGGGCGTCACCGGCTTGGCGAGCAGACCGGCGAAACCGGCGGCATTGAGAAAGTCGAGTCCGTTCATGCCGATGCCATGGGCGGTTTCGGCGTCGAGGGCGAAAAAGAACTTGCGGATCAGGGAATAGAGCATGATAGGACGGGATTTTAGCGCATCGCGCCGCTTCCGGCTTGCGCTGCTTGGCTGTGCCGGGGCAATCGCATGAATGCTGACGCCATAAAAACCACCCCTCCCCGGCCCTCCCCTCCGGGCTGCGCCCGCAAGGGAGGGGGCCAAGCTTGCAGCGCGCGCCGGTTTTCTCCCTCCCTTGCGAAGCAGGGGAGGGTCGGGGAGGGGTGGTTGGCCACGACAACGGTATTCATGCGATTGCCCTGTTGGCTGTGCCGGGTTGGCGCATGTCGACCGCGAAGCCGGTTCAAGATATCGCTAAAATATGAATGTTTCATTTGTGGAGGGGGTTATCGTGGCGTCCAATCTCAAAAAATGGTCGGCTGAATTTCTCGGCACCTTTTGGCTGACCTTTGGCGGTTGCGGCAGCGCCGTGCTGGCCGCGGGCCTTCCCGATGTCGGCATCGGTTACCTCGGCGTCTCGCTTGCTTTCGGCCTGACCGTGCTGACCGGCGCCTATGCCTTCGGCCCGATTTCCGGCGGCCATTTCAATCCGGCGGTTTCCGTCGGCCTGGTCGTCGGCGGGCGCTTCAAGGCGGGTGAACTGCCCGGCTACATCATCGCTCAAGTGCTCGGCGCCATTGTCGCGGCGGGGATTCTCTACCTCATCGCCACCGGCAAGGCCGAGGCCAAGATTGGTGGCTTCGCCACCAACGGCTATGGTGAGCATTCGCCCGGCGGTTATACGCTGGGAGCCGCCCTGCTGGCGGAAGTCGCGCTGACCGCCGTCTTTCTCATCGTCATTCTCGGCGCTACCGCCAAAAACGCCGCGGCGGGCTTCGGCGGCCTCGCTATCGGCCTGTGCCTGACGCTCATCCACCTCGTCTCCATTCCCGTCACCAACACCTCGGTCAACCCGGCGCGCAGCACTGGTCCGGCGTTGTTTGGCCCGGCTATCGCGCTGGAGCAGTTGTGGCTGTTCTGGGTCGCGCCCATTGCCGGCGCCATCATCGGCGCCGTCATCTACAAGGCATTGCTGGCGGCGGAGGAGTAAGCGGGCTGGCGGGCGGCGAGAGGCGTTGCCAGTCGCCGTCGAGCAGACCCTCGATGGGTTGGAAATCCGCCTTGTAGGCCATTTTGCGGCTGGTGGCGATCCAGTAGCCGAGATAGAGGTAGGGCAGGCCGAGGGCGAGGCATTGCTGGCGTTGCCAGAGGATGCTGTAGACGCCGAGGCTGCTGCCGGCAAGCGCCGGCTCGTAAAAGGTGTAGACCGACGACAGGCCGTCGTCGAGGACGTCGATCAGGCTGACCATGCGCACCGCGCCGGCTTCGGAAAATTCGATCAGCCGGGTGTCGATGCCGCTTTGCAGGAGAAACTGGGCGTACTGGTCGCGGTCGTCGTCGTCCATGCCGCCGCCGGGATGGCGGGCGCGCTGGTAGCGGTTGTAGAGGGCGTAGTGTTCGTCGCGGTAGACGAGCGGCAGTTCGCGCGCTTGCAGCCCGGCGTGGCGCTTGAGGGCGCGCCGTTGATGGCGTGTGGCCTGGAATTCGGCGACCGGCAGGCGAACCGGGATGCAGGCGCGGCAGCCGGCGCACCAGGGCCGGTAGGTGAACATACCGCTGCGGCGGAAACCGGCGCGCACCAGCACGGCGTAAATCCGGGTGTCGATCAGTTGCGCCGGGACGGCGACCTGCGAGCAGGCCTGACGACCGGGCAGGTAGCTGCACGGATAGGGCGCGGTGGCGTAGAACTGCAAGAGCGAGAAGGGCAGATCGGCGTCGTCGGGCTGGGCCATGTCACCACTCCCGGTTGGCGCTGGCGGCGTGCCAGGTGCCGCGCAACTCTGCGTTCGCGGTCAGGGCGCGCAGGCGGTCGAGGAATTCGGCGCGGGGGATTTCCCGGGCGCCGAGCGAGGCGAGGTGGGCGGTGTGCATCTGGCAGTCGATGAGGGCGACGCCAAGATCCAGCAGGTGGCGGATGAGGTGGGCGAAGGCGACCTTGGAAGCGTCGCGGCGCCGCGCGAACATGGATTCGCCGTAGAAGGCGCGGCCGATGAGCAGTCCGTAGAGGCCGCCGACGAGTTCGCCATCGGCATGGGCTTCGACCGAATGGGCCCAGCCGAGTTCATGCAGGCGGGTATAGGCGGCGCTCATTTCCGCCGTGATCCAGGTGCCGTCCTGGCCGTGCCGCGGCGCGGCGGCGCAGCCGGCGATGACGCCAGCGAAATCGCTGTCGAAGCGGATGGCGAAGGCGCCGCTTTTGAGCGTCCGGCGCAGCGAGCGGGAGGGGCGGAAGTCCTCGGGAAACAGCACCATGCGCGGATTGGGCGAATACCACAGGGGCTGCCCCTGGATTGTGCCCCACGGGAAGATGCCGTGGCGATAGGCGTCGAGCAGGCGGGCCGGCGACAGGCCGCCGCCGATGGCGAGGAGGCCGCCCATGTCGGCTCGGGCCGAGGCAACGGGCGGCAGGGCATCGAGCGGGCCAAGGCAGGGAATCATCGTTTCAGGCGTCGAACGTTCCTTGGCGATTGTGCCATGGCCGGCCAGTAAAAAACGGCCTGGCGGCCGCTTGTCACATCAGTTCTTGTCGCCGCCGAGAATGCGGCGGGCGCCGTTGAAGCGCTTGACCCAGTAACTGCTTTCCATGTTCTCGACGCGCACTTCGGCGCCGGTGCGGGGGGCGTGCATGAAACGATTGTCGCCGAGATAGATGCCGACATGCGAGAAGGCGCGGCGCATGGTGTTGAAGAACACCAGATCGCCCGGTTTCAGGTCGCTGCTGTCGATGCGCTGGCCGACCTCGCTCATTTCGCGGGCGGTGCGCGGCAGCAGGGTGCCGATACTATCCTTGAAAACCAGACGGACGAAACCGCTGCAATCGAGACCGCTTTCCACGTCGTTGCCGCCGAAGCGATAACGAACGCCGACCAGTTTCAAACCATGCAGGATGACATCCTGCGCGGCGTTGGTGTAACGTTGAAGGAAAGACGCCTGCTCTTCCGCGGGAAATTCCTCTTCGGCGGCCGCAACGACGGCGGGTGCGCCGAAAAAGGCGGTGACCAGCAGGAGGGCGGCGAGAAGTTTGGACATAGGCGCGAAATGTATTTGAAACAAATGCTTCTGTAAAGACTCGGTTAACCCTTGTTTATGCGACAAATAATCGTCACATAGAGCGTTTTTGTTGATTTTATGTGGAGGCGGGATGAAATCATTCAAGGCATTGCTGATCGAGGAGCGCGACGGCAAGGTTTGCAGCGGTTTCACCGAAATGGACGAGAGCCGGCTCGACGTCGGCGAGGTGACCATCCGCGTCGCCCATTCGAGCGTCAATTACAAGGATGCCTTGGCCGTTACCGGCAAGGGCCGGATCATCCGCCGCTTTCCCTGCGTCGGCGGCATCGACCTTTCCGGCATCGTCGAGGCCAGCGCCGATGCGCGCTTCAAGCCCGGCGATCCGGTCATCGCCACCAGTTTCGACATCGGCGTCGCCCATCACGGTGGCTATGCCGAAATCGCCCGCGTGCCCGCCGACTGGGTGGTGCCGCTGCCCGCCGGTCTGACGCTGTTCGAGGCAATGGCGCTGGGCACGGCCGGTTTCACAGCGGCGCTCGGCATCGTCCGCATGGAGGAAAACGGCCTGACGCCGCAGAAGGGGCCGGTGATCGTCACCGGCGCCACCGGCGGCGTCGGCAGTCTGGCCATCGACATGCTGGCCAAGCTCGGCTACCACGTCGTCGCCCTGACCGGCAAGATGGACGAGGCCGATTATCTGCGCGGCCTCGGCGCTGCCGAGGTGATGCCGCGCCAGGAGCTCGACCTGAGCCGCATCAAGCCGCTCGACCGCGGCCGCTGGGCCGGCGCCGTGGACAACCTGGGCGGCGACGTGCTGGCCTGGCTCGCCAGCACCATGGAGCAGGGCGGCGCCATCGCCAGCATCGGTCTGGCGGCGGGCATGGCGCTCAATACCACGGTGGCGCCTTTCATCCTGCGCGGCGTCTCGCTGCTCGGGGTCGATTCCGGCTATATTGGCGAACCCTATCGCCAGGGCGTCTGGCAGCGTCTGGCCGGCGACCTGCGGCCGCCGCATCTGGCGGCAATGACGCGGCGCATCGCCTTCGATCGTCTGCCGGAAGTTTTTGCCGGCTTCATCGCCGGTCAGGCCAAGGGACGTCTCGTCGTGGATATCGCTGGGAGCTGACATGGCCGGGCTGCCGCGCATTTTGGTCGTCGACGACTCGCGGGTCATCCGCCAGTCGCTGGTGCAGCAGTTGAAGAACGATTACGAGGTGCGCGAGGAAGGCGACGGCGAGGCGGCCTGGCAGACGCTGGTGCTCGACCATGCGATCAGGGCGGTGATTTCCGACCTGAACATGCCGAAACTCAATGGTTACCAGTTGCTGGAGAATGTTCGCTCCTCGAAGCAGCGCCGTCTGCAACGCCTGCCCTTTATCCTGCTCTCCGGCGAGGAGAGCGAGGAAGAGCGTCTCGACGCCCAGGCGCTCGGCGTTTCCGAATTCATCACCAAGGGAACAGGCTACGCCGAACTGCTGACCCGCCTGAAAAACCTGCTGGCCCTGAGCGAGGCCAAGGAAGATCTGGAAGACGGTCGCGAGCGGATGATCCAGGACACGAGCAGCGGACTGTTCACGCGCAAGTACCTGGAAGTCCAGGCGGCGCAGGCGCTGTCGCATGCGGCCCGGCACCAGGTCGAAACCAGCGCCCTGGTCATCGGCTTCGATGATTTCTCCGGCCTTGCCGGGCGCCTGGGGGCGTCAGCGGCCAGCAACGTGGCCAACAGCTTTGCCAGGATGCTGGCCGGCAAGATCCGCCACGAGGACAGCCTCGGTCATTTCGGCAACGGCCAGTTCGCCATCGTCTCGCCCGGCACCCCGGTCGTCGCTTGCTGCACCTTTGCCGAGCGGGTGCGCCAAGCAGTCGAGATCGGCCGTCTGGCGGCGGGCGCGCAGAATGTCACCGTCACCGTCAGCATTGGCATTGCCAGCGTGCCCAGAGATGTCGTCGATGTGGCGGGCGCCCTGCTCGATCTGGCCGGCCAGCGGATGCGGGCGGCGATGGCCGCCGGTGGCAACCGCATCGACGCCGGCGGCGTGACTCCCGCGAAACGTCCGGTTTCCATCAACCGGGCGCTGGAACTGCTGGCCGCCGGTCGCCCCGAGCCGGTGCTGCCCTACGTCGAGAGCCTGGGGCAGCAACTGCTGCCGCTACTGCGCCTGATCGACGCGGAACTGGGCCTGGCGCTGCCGCTGGCCAACTTGGAGCGCCGCCTGGGCAAGGGGCGGGCGCCGGAAAAATAATTCGGCCTTTCCGGGCATGCTTCCCGTATTTGCGCAAGACCCCGGCAGCCTCGGCAATAATCCTGAAAACCGCAGTTGACCGCTGGTGATCTCGAAAAAGCGCACAATGGGCGCGTGGCGTATAACGAAAATAGGGGCCGCGCTTCCGATCATATTAAACCGGGTTTCCCCTGTTTTGATGTGTTCCTGCTGTCCCTGCCGCACCTTATATGCTTGAGGTTGTCATCGCGATAAGCTCTTTGTACATGTCGTTGACGCTGTTTAATTCCTCATTGAGTTTGTTGATGGCGTCGCTTTGGTCGTTGGATAGCCTTGTGGTTTCTTGAATTGCTTCCGTGATTTGTTTGGCCGACACGTGTATGGATTTCAGCTTCTGTTCGATCTGTGTGGATAATTTATCACTTTCGGTAGCCATTTTGCGCACTTCCTCGGCGACCACGGCAAATCCTCTTCCTGCATTACCCGCGCGGGCGGCTTCAATTGATGCATTGATGCTCAGGATATTGCTCTGATTGGCTACCTTGTGAATGGCGGCGATGACTGATGCTGACTCTGCTGCATTTTTTTCTGCTTCCGTGGAAATGGTTAAATTGGCTGCTTGAGCTTTGACCATTCCGTTTATTATGTTCAGCATTATTTCAATCTGCTGGGTCATGTTTTCGATGCCGTGTGTGAATTTCTCAATGTGTGCATTTAATTTGTTTTTATTAAGCCTTTTGGAGATATCCTCCACGGAGCCGACGACCCTTAGCGGCATTCCGTCTTTGTCGCGCAAAGTTGATCCATCAGCCCTGAGCCAGATATAGACGCCATTTCTCTGCTGTACCCTATATTC
>WREP01000062.1 GCA_009779265.1 Betaproteobacteria bacterium | reverse complement strand
TTGTGGATGGACTCGAAGTTTTCCGATTCGACCACATAGGCGTCGATGCGCGGCTCGGCGTTGAGGCGGGCGGCGACGTCGCGGACCATGTCCTCGACAAATTTCGGATTGTCGTAGGCGCGCTCGGTGACATATTTCTCGTCCGGGCGCTTCAACAGGCCGAACAGTTCGCAGGAGGCTTCCTGCTCGACCAGTTGCACCAGTTCCTCGATCCACACGAAATCGTTGATGCGGGCGGTGATGGTGACGTGCGAGCGCTGATTGTGGGCGCCGCGCTCGGCGATTTTCTTCGAGCACGGACAGAGGCTGGTCACCGGCACGACGACGCGCACCGAGGTGCTGATCCGATTCTGGACGATGTCGCCGATGAAGGTCACGTCGTAGTCCATCAGACTCTTGACGCCGGAGACGGGCGCCGTCTTGTCGATGAAGTAGGGGAAATTCATCTCGATATGGCCGGTTTCGGCTTCGAGCTTGTGCGCCATGTCGCGCAGCATGACCGGGAAATTCTCGACCGAGATTTCGCGCTCGTGGCTGTTCAGTATTTCCACGAAGCGGGACATGTGGGTGCCCTTGAAGTTGTGCGGCAGGCCGACGTACATGTTGAAGACGGCGATGGTGTGCTGGATGCCGGCGGATTTGTCGCGCACCCGGATCGGGTGGCGGATGGATTTGATGCCGACCTTGTTGATGGCGATCTGGCGGGTGTCGACGGCGCTTTGCACGTCGGGGATGGGGGTGCTCATGGGGCGTTTCCGGAAGATTGTTATTGGGCGTTGCGCTGGCGCACGGCGCGCGCGATGCCGTCCTTGTCCAGGCCGAGTTCGGCCAACAACTGACCTTGTTCGCCGTGCTCGATGAAACGGTCGGGCAGGCCGAGGCGCAGCACGGGCACATGGATGCCACGCTCGCCCAGGAGGCGCTCGATTTCCGAGCCAGCGCCGCCGATCACGGAATTTTCCTCGATGCTGACCAGCAGCGCGTGGCTGGCGGCCAGTTCGAGGATCAGATCGGCGTCGAGCGGTTTGACGAAGCGCATGTTGGCGACCGTGGCGTCGAGTTCGTCGCCCGCCGCCAGCGCCGCCGGCAACAGGCTGCCGAAGGCGAGCAGGGCGATGGCGCGGCCGCGGCGGCGAATTTCGCCCTTGCCGACAGGCAGCGTGTCGAGCGTTGCCTCGGGCGCGACGCCGTTGCCGCCGCCGCGCGGGTAGCGGACGAGGCTTGGGCCGTCATGGGCGAAGGCGGTGGATAGCAGGCGCCGGCATTCGGCCTCGTCGCTTGGGGCCATGACCAGCAGATTGGGGATGCAGGCGGCGAAGGAGAGATCGAAAGCGCCGTGATGGGTCGGGCCGTCGGCGCCGACCAGGCCGCCGCGATCGACGGCGAAGACGACCGGCAGGTTTTGCAGCGCGACATCGTGAATCAGTTGATCGTAGGCGCGTTGCAGGAAGGTCGAATAAATGGCGACGACCGGCTTCAAACCCTCGCAGGCCAGGCCGGCGGCGAAGGTCACGGCATGCTGCTCGGCGATGCCGACATCGTAATAGCGGTCGGGAAATTCGGCGGCGAAGCGGATCATGCCCGAGCCTTCGCCCATGGCCGGGGTGATGCCGATCAGGCGCGGGTCGGCCGTGGCCTGGTCGCACAGCCAGTCGCCGAAAACCTGGGTGTAGGTCAGCTTGCCGCCGCCATCGGTCGGGATGCCCCGGTCGGCGGGGAATTTGCCGACGCCGTGGTAGAGCACGGGATCCGATTCGGCCAGCTTGTAGCCCTGGCCCTTTTTCGTGATGACGTGCAGGAACTTCGGCCCCTTGAGCTTTTTCAGGTTTTCCAGCGTCGGGATCAGGGTGTCGAGATCGTGGCCGTCGATCGGGCCGTAGTAGTGGAAGCCGAATTCCTCGAACAGCGTGCCCGGCGCGATCATGCCCTTGACATGCTCCTCGGCGCGTCGCGCCAATTCGAGCAAGGGCGGCGCGAAGCCGAGCATGTGACGGCCCGCCGCGCGGGCGGCGTTATAGGCGCTGCCCGACATGAGGCGGGTGAGGATCTGGTTCAGCGCGCCGACCGGCGGCGAGATCGACATCTCGTTGTCATTGAGGATGACCAGCATGTCGGTGTCGGTGACGCCGGCATTGTTCAAGGCCTCGAAAGCCATGCCGGCGGTCATTGCGCCATCGCCGATGACGGCGACGATCTTGCGCTCCTCGCCCAGGCGCTTGGCCGCCAGCGCCATGCCGAGAGCGGCCGAAATCGAGGTCGACGAGTGGCCGACGCCGAAGGTGTCGTAAGGACTTTCGCACCGCTTGGGAAAGCCGGCGATGCCGTGGCGCATGCGCAATTGGCTCATGCCCTCGCGCCGGCCGGTCAAAATCTTGTGCGCATAGCACTGATGGCCGACATCCCACACCAGACGGTCGTGCGGCGTGTCGAAAACGGCGTGCAGGGCGATGCTCAACTCGACGGTGCCGAGATTGGACGACAGGTGGCCGCCGGTCTGCGCCACCGATTCGATCAGAAAAGCGCGTAACTCGCCGGCCAAGGGCGCCAGTTGCTTGCGTTCCAGGCGGCGCAGATCGTCCGGGCCGTCGATGCTGGCGAGGAGGGGGTAGCGGGTGGTGGTCATCATCAGAATGGCCGGTGGCAGATGAAATCGGCCAGTTGGGTGAGACGGGCGGCGCGTGCGCCGAAGACCGCCAGTTCCGCCAGCGCCTCGGCGCGCAGTTCCCCGGCATAGGCGCGGGCGGCTTCGAGGCCAAGCAGCGCAACATAGGTCGGCTTGGCGGCGGCCTCGTCCTTGCCTGCCGTCTTGCCCAGCGTGGCGGTGCTGGCGGTGCAGTCGAGAATATCGTCGACGACCTGAAAGAGCAGGCCGGCGCGGCGGGCGAAGCGGTCGAGCCGGGCGCGCTCATCGTCCGTCAGCGGCGTCCCGGCCAGGGCGCCGAGCAACACGGCGGCGCGGATCAGGGCGCCGGTTTTGAGCGCGTGCATCAATTCCAGTTCCGGCTGTTCCAGCGGCTTGCCGACCGCGGCGAGGTCGATCGCCTGGCCGCCGGCCATGCCGCGCGAGCCGCTGGCGCGGGCGAGCAGGGCGATCATCTCGATTTGCCGCGCCGGCTCGCCGAAATCGGCGTCGGCCAACAGTTCGAAAGCCAGGGTTTGCAGACTGTCGCCGACCAAGAGGGCGGTCGCCTCGTCGTACTCGATATGGCAGGTCGGGCGACCGCGGCGCAGCGTGTCGTCGTCCATGCACGGCAAATCGTCATGCACCAGGGAATAGGCGTGGATCAGCTCGACGGCGCAGGCGACGCGGTCGAGCCGCTTCGTCGGCGCGCCGCTCAACTCGCCAGCGGCGAAGGCGAGTAGCGGGCGGACGCGCTTGCCGCCGCCGAGCGCGGCGTAGCGCATGGCCGCGTGCAGGCGTTGCGGCACGCTGTCGGCATCAGGCAGGCAGCGGCACAGCGCGTTTTCGACGCGCCCCTGGACGGCGCTCATCCATTCGGCGAAGGGGAGGGCGTTCACTGGTTCTCCAGCGTCATGCGGTCGATCTCCCGGAGTTCGCCATTTTCAAGGATGCGAATCTGGCCCTCGGCGTCGGCCAGCAGTGTCTGGCAGTGCTGCATCAATTCCATGCCGCGCCGATAGGCGGCAATCGAGGCTTCCAGTTCGAGCGGGCCGCCTTCCATGCTGGCGACAATGGCCTCCAGTTCGGCCAGCGCCGCTTCAAATTTCAGATCGGCGATTGGAGTCTGATCCATGGCTTCCGCAATCAGGAAAACACGCAAAAATACCCCATCATGGCTGGCCCGGTCAAATTCCGGGCGCGCTATTTTCCGTGCGTGGATGGTTTCAAACCCGCCCCCTACAATCGCGTTAGAGGCTTGCGACCGCTGAATAGCCGCATCCGGTAAACTCGCGCTTTTTCTTTTCGAGTTCCTTCCCATGCAATCCCTGTGGATGCTGGTCGCCAGCCTGCTGTTCGCCTGTATGGGCGTCTGCGTCAAGCTGGCGGCGGCGACGCATTCGGCGGTCGAGATCACCTTCTGGCGCAGCCTGATCGCGCTGGTGCTGATGTTCGCCCTTGTCCGCCTGCGCGGCGTTTCGCTCGCCACGCCGCACTGGCGCTGGCATGTGACGCGCGGGCTGGTCGGCTGCGCGGCCATATTTTCCTATTTCTACGCCATCGCTCTGCTACCGCTGGCAAGCGCGGTGACCCTCAACTACACCTCGGCGATTTTCCTCGCCCTCTATCTGGCGCTGACCGGCTGGCGCCTGCAACGCGACATTCTCGGCGCGCTGGCCGTTGGTCTGGCCGGGGTTGCCCTCTTGCTGCGACCGACTTTCCACGCCGACCAACTGTTCGGCGGCCTGATCGGGCTGGCCTCCGGCGCACTGGCCGGTATGGCCTACTTCAGCGTGCGCGAACTGGGCGCGCGCGGCGAATCGGAAATGCGCACGGTGTTCTATTTCTCGCTCGTCGCCACCGTCGCTTCCGGCATCGGGCTGCTGTTTGTCGATTGGCATCCGATGGCCGCCGACAGCGGTGGCTTTCTGCTCGGCGTCGGCGTTTTCGCCACCCTGGCGCAACTGGCGATGACCCGCGCCTTCGCGCGCGGCAAGACGCTGGCGGCAGCGGCGCTGGCCTACAGCACGGTGGTTTTCGCCAGCCTGTTCGGCATGCTGTTCTGGGGCGAGATGCTCGGCGCCCTGGCATGGATGGCGATCGGGCTGATCGTGCTCTCCGGCATTGCGGCCACGCATTTTTCCCGAGCCAACCCGCTGGAACAGGATTAGCCTTTTGTTCAAATGCCACCATTTCCGGATTGCTTCGTCGCTTCGTTCCTCGCCATGACGACGCGCGAAATGGCCGTCATTGCGAGCGTAGCGAAGCAATCCAGTTTCGTGCAGTCTTGAACCAGCCCTGCCGATTGGCGCTACACTTTCTCCAAACCACCCCAGCGGAGCCCCATCATGATCGTCATCGACCCTCAAGCCAGCCGGATCAGCGTTTCGGTGTTTGGCGATTTCACGCTCGCCGATTACAAGGAATTTGAGGAAGCCGTCGCTTACAAGACGCGGTTCGAGGGGCCGGTCGATCTCTATGTCGACCTGAGCCAGATGCGTGGGATGACGCTCGATGTCGCCTGGGAAGATCTGAAATTCACCCGCGCCCACGCCGACGATTTCAACCGCGTGGCGGTCGTCACCGACAGCCAGTGGGTCGCCTGGAGCGCCTGGTTTTCGCAGGCGTTCGTCCATGCCGACGTCGCCGTCTTTACCGACACCGACGACGCCAAGGTCTGGCTGGAGCAGGAAACGGCGGTTTGATGGCCGTCAGCCGGGTATTTCGCGCGCCGATTTAGTGCGACGAGGGCGGCGGGCGGCCCGTTGCCGCCAATCGGAGGGACAGCGTAGATGGATATCAGAGCTTACATCGGTGAAGTGCGCGCGCTTTACGCCAGCGGCCAGACCACCGAGCACAGCTTCCGGCCCGCTCTGGCGAAGCTGTTTGCCGCCATTGATCCCGCGCTGACCGTCATCAACGAGCCGAAGCACATCACCGATGTCGGCGCTCCCGATTTCGTCTTCATGCGCGGCGAGGTGGCCATTGGTTGGTGCGAAGCCAAGGACATCGACAAGGATGTCAAAAAATTTGCCGCCAACGATTACAGCAAGGCGCAGAAAGAGCGTTACAGGAAGGGACTGCCCAACCTGATCTACACCAACGGGCTGGACTTCGAATTCATCAACGAAGGCGAGGCGGTGGATTTCATCACCATCGCCGATTTGTTCTTTCCGACGCTGCCCGAGCGGCCGGAAAATTTCACGGCGCTGGCAAACCGCCTGCGCGACTTTGCCAGCGTTACCCCGCTCTCCATTACCTCGTCCCGGCGGCTGGCGGAAATGATGGCGGGCAAGGCCGCCATCATCAAGGACATCATGGGGCGGGCCTTGCTGGCCGATTTCAGGGCTCTGGAACAAGGAGATGCAGCCGCTACCGACCTGATCGGCCAATACGAAGCCTTCAAGGCCAACCTGATCCACGACATCACCATCGAGGATTTCGCCGACATCTACGCCGAAACCATCGCCTATGGCCTGTTCGCGGCGCGCTTGCACGATGGGTCGCCGGACACCTTCACGCGCGGCGAGGCGCTGGACCTGCTGCCCAAGTCCAACCCCTTCCTGCGCGAACTGTTCATTTACATTGCCGGCCCCAATCTGGATGAACGCCTGCGCCGCGTCATCGACGAACTGTGCAACGTCTTTCGCGCCACCGATATGCTCAAGGTACTGGCGAACTTCGGCAAGGTGACGGCGCGGCAAGACCCCTTCCTGCATTTCTATGAACTCTTCCTGGCCGAATACAACCCGGCCAAGCGCAAGGCGCGCGGTGTCTGGTACACGCCCGAGCCGGTGGTCAATTTCATCGTCCGCGCCGTGGACGACGTGCTGAAAACCGAATTCGGGCTGGCCGATGGCCTTGCCGATACCAGCCGCATCACCATCGACTGGGATACCGGGCAGAACGACAACAAGGGCAAGCCCGCCACCATCAAAAAGCCGGTTCACCGCGTCCAGATTCTCGACCCCGCCACCGGCACCGGCACTTTTCTTGCCGAAGTGGTCAAACTGGTCGCCGAGCGGGTGAAAGGCATCGCGCCGGGGCAGTGGTCGAATTACGTCGAAAACGACCTGATCCCGCGCATTCACGGTTTCGAGCTATTGATGGCCAGTTACGCCATGTGCCACATGAAGCTCGACATGGTGCTGACTGGGCTGGGCTACAAACCCTCGGAAAAACCGCCGCGCCTGGGCGTCTATCTCACCAATTCGCTGGAAGAGGGCGAGCGGGTCGAGCAGACCCTGTTCGGCCTCTCCCGCGCCATCGCCGAAGAAGCCAAGGCCGCCAGCGACATCAAGCGCCAGACGCCGATCATGTGCGTGATCGGCAATCCGCCGTATTCGGGCGAGAGCGGTAACAAAGGCGATTGGATCATGGGTTTGATGGAAGCCTACAAGAAGGAGCCGGGCGGCAAACAGAAATTGCAAGAGCGCAATCCCAAGTGGATCAATGACGACTATGTGAAATTCATCCGTCTGGCCGAACACATGATTGAAAAAAATGGCGAAGGCGTACTGGGTTTCATCACCAATCACGGCTATCTGGACAATCCCACCTTTCGCGGGATGCGCTGGCAATTGATGAGCAGCTTTGATCGCATCCATGTGCTCGACCTGCATGGAAATTCAAAAAAGAAGGAAATTTGCCCGGACGGTTCGCCCGACAAAAATGTGTTCGACATCATGCAGGGCGTGGCGATCATCGTCGCCGTGAAACGCCGCCGGGACAGTAAAAAGGATAAGCCACTGGCCGAAGTGCGTCATGGGGAATTGTGGGGGAGCCGTGAAATCAAGGGCGAAGCCTTGTGGGGAAAAAACTTGTTGGCATTGGCTGAAAATCGCTTGCCGCATAAAGCGCCGCAATACCCATTTGTCGCCCGCGATTACGACGTGGAAGCTGAATACGCCAAAGGCTTTTCGGTGGCGGAACTGATGCCAATAAATTCTGTTGGTATTGTCACCGCGCGCGATGAATTGACCATTGACATGGATCGTGATGTGCTTTGGAAGCGGGTACAGGATTTTGTGGAGACCGATACCGAGACACTGCGCTCCCGCTATAACTTGGGTAGGGATGTGCGTGATTGGACGGTTGCAGGTGCCAAGGCCGATGTGAAGGCCAATTTTTCCCCATCCCGCTTGATGCCTATCGCCTACCGACCGTTTGATATACGCTGGACCTATTACACGGGTAATTCACGAGGCTTTCAATGTTATCCACGCAATGATGTGATGCGGCATATGGTGGGTCGGAATAATATCTCGATGATGTTGCCTAAGCAGACTAAAGATGGATTGGGGGCGCTGGTGTGTATGAATATTGCTGGGCATAAAGCCTTCAGCGGATTCGACATCACATCGAATTTCCCCGTTGACCTCCACCCACAAAAAAACGATCTTGACCAATCCGTCCGCGTTAATTACGAGACAAAGCTCTACGCGCGTATCTGCGAGGCAGCGGGACTCAAAAAACCGCTTGACATTGTCATGCAAGCGTCATATAATGTAGTGCCGAGTGCCGAGTGCCGAGTGCCGAGTGCCGAGTGCCGAGTGCCGAGTGCCGAGTGCCGAGTGCCGAGTGCCGAGTGCCGAGTGCCGAGT
>WREP01000061.1 GCA_009779265.1 Betaproteobacteria bacterium | reverse complement strand
TGTTTCCGCCGCCACTTTTGTCTACCGTCAGACCCGCCGCCGAGCTTAACAACGGGTTCAGGATCAGAACCCCGGAGAGAAACCAGGAAAGGCCGCGATAGAGGGGGTGGTGCAGGGTCATGGTGGTGTCCTCGGGGGCGAGGAAGCGTCGTAATCTACCTACTTGTCAATTCAAGTTCAATAAGCCAGGGTAACGCTGAAGTACACGGGATGTTCCCGCTTCCAGCCCCTTGGTCGTTCCAGCGCCTGGGCATAGGTCAGGGAGAGGGATGCGTATTTGCCTTGGGCGGCGAGTTCGATGGCTCTGCCCGAGAGCCGCCCGGATTCGTCTCCCTGGGCATCGTTGCGACGGATCGCCCCAATGTCGTAAGCGAGCGCAATACTGATGCTGTCGAGGTAGGGTGTGAGCCCCGCCTCTTTGCGCCAGCGCAACTGGTTGCGCCAGTAGCCGCCACTGTTGCCGTACAGGATTTGATCCTTGAAACCGCGCACGGAATTCAACCCGCCGAGGCCCACTCGCTGCGGGCTGTGGAGGGCGTTTTCACTCTTCTGGCCGGTGGCCAGGCTCTCGAAGCTGAATTGTTCCTTGCCAATGGTGAAGGGGGAGAGGGCGCTCAGGGTCAGGGTGTATTTGTTGTAGCGCGCGTTGGGCTCCGAGCCTTGCGGGTGGCCGCTGCCTTGCGCGTCCAGCGCGCCGATGCCGCGCTGCCAACCGGCCTCGATGTTGAGGAAGGCGCTCTCGATGCGCCGGCCATGGTTGAAGCTGAGTTCGAATTCGGAGAGCCGATAGCTGGAGACATCGAGTTTGATGTCTTCGAAGTAGTTGTTCGCCCGCAGGTGATTGAGCCCCAGAGACATGCCGGTCTTGCTGGCACTGTCGCGATGCAGCAGCCGTTCGGCTCGCAGCCGGTGTTGTTGGCTGTCGCCACGGTTCTCGTAGGCGAAGCCGAAGATTTCTTCCTGGCTGCGGTAGCTGCTGCGCCCATAGCTGTAGTTGAATGTCCACCAGCCTAGGGGGAGGCTGTAATGAAGCCCTTGGTTGTTTGAATTCTTCCAATGGTCGGACACGACATCCCGGCCAGCGGTGAGGGTCAATTGGTCGGCAAGACCCAAGGGGCTGTCCCATGCCAGATTGGTGCCCAATTGACGCTCCCCGGTGCTCTTGCTGCCGCTGTTGTCGAAGCGTAGGCCGGCGCGCCAGGATTTTTGCGGCTCCATGGCCTTGACCTGGACTTTGGACATGCCCGGTTCGGTGCCTGGAACGAGGTCGAGGGTCGATGCCCGGGAGGGAAGCCGGCCCAGTTGGTCAAGCATTTGTTCGAGTTCGCGCAGATCGAGGAGATTTCCGGTTCTGCCTGGAAAGCTCATGCGGATTTCCCGCTCGCTCGGCATGCCTTCATTCTCGAATCCTTCAAGACGGCCTTCGATGACACGGATCGTCAGGATGCCTGCGGAGAGGTCTTGCGCCGGCAAATAGGCGCGCGAGGTGATCAGGCCCCGGTCAAGGTAGGCTTTGGTGATGGCCGCGAGCAATTCGTTGAGCGTGCCGCTGTCCAGGCATTGCCCTTCGAAGGGCGCGACGAGTTCGCGCTGGCTGGCTTCGGATAGCTGGTCGGCGCCTTCGATCCGGATGCGCTGAATGTTGATGCAACCGCCCTGCTCTGCCGGTTGCGCGGCAGTCGGGCGCTCGGGTTCGCTGGGCAGGCGCTGGAGTTCTTCGAGGCGACGGCGTTGCTCTTCGAGCAGCCTCTGCTGGCGCTCCCGGATCAGGTCGCGGTCACCGGGCAGGGGGAGCGTTTGCGACAGTAATGGCGTGCAAAACGGGAACAGCGCCAAAAACAGGACGAGGCGTGGATGAAGACGGCGGAAGGAAGAAAATGGCATGGGCGGAATGCTTGCGGTAACGGTGAATGCTAATGGGCCATAAGGGTATAGCCGAATGCTCTTGAATAATTCAAAAAAAAGGGGAGCATCCTGCTCCCCTTTTACTTGTTCCGGATTTTTTCGTTACAGCCCGGCATCCCCGCGCAACAAGGCGGCGCGGTCGGTGGCTTCCCAGGTGAATTCCGGCTCGTCGCGGCCGAAGTGGCCGTAGGCGGCGGTTTTTTGGTAAATCGGACGGAGCAGGTCGAGCATGTTGACGATGCCTTTCGGGCGCAGGTCGAAATGCTTGCGCACCAAGGCGGTCAGCGTCTCGGTGCTGATCTTGCCGGTGCCGTAGGTCTCGATCATGACCGAGGTCGGCTCGGCGACGCCGATGGCGTAGGAAACCTGCACCAGACAGCGCGAGGCGAGGCCGGCGGCGACGATGTTCTTGGCGACGTAGCGGGTGGCGTAGGCGGCGGAACGGTCGACCTTGGACGGGTCCTTGCCGGAGAAGGCGCCACCGCCGTGCGGCGCGGCGCCGCCGTAAGTGTCGACGATGATCTTGCGCCCGGTCAGGCCGCAATCGCCTTGCGGGCCGCCGACGACGAAGCGGCCGGTGGGGTTGACCAGAAACTTGATGTCGCCCTTGATGAGTTCTTTCGGCAGCACTGGCTTGATGATCTGCTCGATGGTGGCCTCGCGCAGTTCTTCCAGGCTGATGTCCGGCGCGTGCTGGGTAGAGAGCACGACGGTGTCGATGGAATGCGGCTTGCCATCGACGTAGCGGACGGTGACCTGCGACTTGGCGTCCGGGCGCGCCCACGGCAGGCGGCCGTCCTTGCGCAGCAGCGCCTGACGCTCGACCAGACGGTGTGACAGATAGATCGGCAGCGGCATCAGCGAGGGCGTTTCGTCGCAGGCGTAGCCGAACATCAGGCCCTGGTCGCCGGCCCCCTGGTCGAGATTGTCGTCGTAGGCTTTATTGACGCCCTGGGCGATGTCGGGCGACTGCTTGTCGTAGGCGACGAGCACGGCGCAGCCTTTGTAGTCGATGCCGTAGTCGGTGTTGTCGTAGCCGATGCGCTTGATGGTGTCGCGCGCGACCTGGATGTAATCGACATTGGCGGCGGTGGTGATCTCGCCGGCCAGCACCACCAGGCCGGTGTTGCACAGGGTCTCGGCGGCGACGCGCGAATACTTGTCCTGCGCCAGGATGGCGTCGAGAATGGCGTCGGAAATCTGGTCGGCGACCTTGTCCGGGTGGCCTTCGCTCACCGACTCGGAAGTAAAGAGATAATCGCTCATGGGAATGCTCCAGCGGTCCGTTTTCCGGCGTTACCGGCCTTGGACCACGAGCTGGCGACGCTTTAGCAGAATTTGTGAATCGCCCCGCAAGTTGTCTGTTTAACTCGGCGATTCCATAATCTTACCTTTTTATCGTGGGCCTTCAAACCCTGGGAGCGGCATGGTTTTTGTTTTCCGCATACTTTCCCGCCTGCCCTTGTGGCTGCTGCATGCGCTCGGCGGCTGCCTTGGCCGGCTGATCTACCTGGCCTCGCCGACCTACCGCCGCCACCTGCGGGCCAACATGGCGCAAGCCGGCATCGACCCGGCCTTGCGCCTCGCCGCCGCCGCCGAGGCCGGCAAGCAGATGAGCGAACTGGCGCGCATCTGGCTGCGGCCGCTGGCAGAGGCCAACGCCCAGGTGGTCGAGGTGGCCGGCGGCGAACTGGTCGAAGCGGCACGGCGGGCCGGCCGGGGCATCGTCTTTTTGACGCCGCATCTCGGCTGTTTCGAGATCACCGCGCAGTACCTGTCGACCCTGGGCGACATCACGGTACTCTACCGGGCGCCGAAATCGGCGGCGGCGCAGCAGTTGATCCTGGCCGGACGCAAACGCGCCCAACTGCATCTGGCGCCGGCCGATTTGTCGGGCGTGCGCTCGCTGATCAAGGCGCTGAAAAAAGGCCAGATGATCGGCCTCTTGCCCGACCAGGCGCCGAAAAGCGGCGAGGGCGTGTGGTTGAAGTTCTTCGGCCGCTACGCCTACACCATGACCCTGGCCGCGCGCCTGACGGAAACCGGGGCGGCGGCGCTGCTCACCTGGGGCGAGCGCCTGCCCGGCGGGCGCGGCTACCGCATCCACTTTCTGCCGCCCAGTCAGCCATTGAGCGGCTCGACCATCGAGCGCGCGCAGCAGATCAATGGCGAAATCGAGGCGCTGATCCACCAATGCCCAACGCAATACCTGTGGGGCTACAACCGCTACAAGGAACCGCGCGGCGCCGGCTCGCCGCCGGCCTGAAGCCCCTTGTCGGCAAGGCACACGCCGCTTGAATCGAGGTACTGCCATGATGAATATCCAAATCCGCCCCGCGACCCCCGACGAAGTGCCGGCGATTGCCGCGCTGGCCCGGGAAATCTGGCAGGCTGCCTATGCCGAAATCATCAGCCAGGCGCAGATCGACTTCATGCTGGCGCAGCGCTACGACCACCAGCGGTTGCGTGCCGATCTCGACAGCGCCGACAAGTGGTTCGACCTCGCCTGCCACGACGGGCGGCGGGCCGGTTTTGCCGGCAGCGAGATTTACCGGGGCGAATTCAAGCTCGACAAGCTCTACATCCATCCCGACTACCAGCGGCGCGGCGTCGGCGGCCAGTTGATTGCCCATGTCGCGGCGCGCGCCAGCCGGCTCGGCTACTCCGGCCTTATTCTGGCGGTCAACAAGCGTAACGAAAAAGCCATCGCCGCCTATGGCAAGCACGGGTTTACGATCCGCGAGGCCATCGAGACCGATATCGGTGACGGCTTTGTGATGGATGATTTCATCATGGAGAAAAAACTTTAGGAATTTGATGTAACGCTATGTTCCTGCTATGATTTATGGGGTGTAGCGTTGGCTGCTCCGGGTCGATGGCCGGCCCGGCCGTCACCGTATTTTCCGGAGTGACTGAACCATGAGCGCCCTGTTTCCCGAAGATGTCGCCGATTACCTGAAGAGCCATCCCGGCTTCTTCGAGCAATACGCCGACCTGATGGCCCAGATTTACCTGCCGCATCCGCATGGTGGACGAACCATCTCGCTGGCCGAGCGGCAGATGTTGAGCCTGCGCGAGAAAAACCGCGCCGCCGAAGCCAAGCTGGCCGAGTTGATCGCCTTCGGCGAGGAAAACGACGCTATTGGCGAAAAGGTGCATCGCTTGGCCGTCGGCCTGATTGCCGCCGAAACCTTTCAGGCGGTGATTCATCTGATCCATTTCCATCTGCGTGATGACTTCGCCGTGCCGCATGTCGCCCTGCGTCTCTGGGATAAACCGGAGGGCGTCGAGGGCTTGCCCGAATTCGCCGCCGTCAGCGAGGAGTTGCAGGTTTTCGCCGAAACCCTGGGGCGTCCTTACTGCGGCGCCACGGCCGGTTTCGGCACTGCTTCGTGGTTCGGCGAGCAGTCGCCGCACATTCGCTCGCAGGCGCTGATCGCGCTGCGCAACGGCGGCGGCACCATCGGCCTGATCGCGCTGGGCAGCGAAGAAGGGCAGCGTTTCTACCCGGAGATGGGAACCCTGTATCTCGAACGTATGGGCGAACTGGTTTCGGCGGCGCTGGCCCGGGTCGCCAGGGATATAGCGTGACCCCGGCGGCGGTCGATGCCTGGCTGGCGCTGCTGGCCCAGCAGCGTCGGCTGTCGCCGCACACCGTCGCCAACTACCGGCGCGACCTCGACCGTCTGCGCGAACTGGCCGGGGATGTCGAACTCGACCGCCTGCAAGTCCATCATATTCGCCGTTTCATCGCCCAACTGCATGGCCGTGGCCTGTCCGGGCGCTCGCTGGCGCGGCTCTTGTCGGCCTGGCGCGGTTTTTTCGCCTGGCTCGGCAGGGATGATGCCGTGCGGGCCAATCCTTGCGCCGGCGTGCGCCCGCCGAAATCGCCGCGGCATCTGCCCAAGGCGCTGCCGGTCGACGAAACCGGCCGCCTGCTGCAAGCGGCGGCGGCGGAAGACGACCTTTTCGCCGTGCGCGATACGGCGATGTTCGAACTCTTCTATTCCTCCGGGTTGCGCCTTGCCGAACTGGCGGCGCTCGACCGCGACGCCCTCGCCAGCGTTCTCGGCGAAGGCGAGATCCGCGTCCTCGGCAAGCGGGCCAAGGCGCGGCTGGTGCCGGTCGGCAGCAAGGCGCGGGCGGCGCTGGCGGCCTGGGCGGCGGTGCGCGACACGCTGGCGGCGACCGCCGAGCCGGCGCTGTTCGTCGGCCGCCGCGGCGGCCGGCTCGGCCATCGCGCCATCCAGTTGCGCCTGGCCGCGCGGGCCGTGCGCCAGGGGCTGCCGCACCGCGTTCATCCGCACATGCTGCGCCATTCCTTTGCCTCGCATGTCTTGCAATCCTCCGGCGATCTGCGGGCGGTGCAGGAAATGCTCGGCCATGCCAGCATCGCTTCGACGCAGGTTTATACCCATCTCGATTTCCAGCATCTGGCCAAGGTGTACGATGCGGCGCATCCGCGGGCAAAAGTGAAATGAAGGATGCGAAATGAACGCATTGACCTTTGGCGGCGCAGCGCCTACCATTTATTGTTTTGCAAAATTTTCGGAGAGTCTGTCATGGCCATCAACCGTACCCGCCGTTCTTCCCTGGAGCGCCGCTGCGTTTCCAAATCCACCAAGCGTCTGTTCAAGGGCGATGGCAAGACCATGTTCAAGGTCGTCTACGCCGCCGAGTGCCACGCCCGCAACCGCAAGGGTCTGGGCGGCTGAACTGCCGCCGCGCTCATGGGCCCCGGTAGCCGCAAGGCGGCCGGGGCTTTTTCTTGCGCCGGGCATGAGCCTCTTCCCGCAGGGCGCCGGATGGATTGCGCGACGCCGGAGAGCGTGCTAAAACACCTCTCCTGTTAGGAGTCCATATGGTTTTTTCCTTTTTCAAGAAGCCGACCGAAAAAATGCCCGAGCGTCGGGTCGCCAAGCCGCGTGGCCAAGCGGTCGAGTCGGTGCCGCCGCAGATGCCGGAAGAGGTGCCGGCGGCGCTGCGGGAATCGCTTCCGGAAATTGAATTCACCAACAGCAAACCGTTCGCCGCCAGCGCGCCGGTCGCCAAACCGCAGGCGCCGGCCATGGAGGATTTCGACGACCTCGATTTCACCGATTCGAGCGTCATGGGCATCAACATCGACGACGCTGGCGATCCGGTTCAGGGCGACATCGAGCACGTGGTCGTGCTCTTCGCCAATGGCCAGGAAGTCGCCGCGCGCTCGCTGCTGGAAACCCTGATCCGCGCGCATTCGGGCGCGGAGGGCCGGCGCTTCTGGCTGCTGCTGTTCGATCTGTTGCAGTGCCTCGGCGATCGCGCCGCCTTTGACAAACTGGCGCTCGAATTCGCCGAAACCTATGAGACGTCGCCGCCACCCTGGCGTCAGGCCGAGCCGGTGACGGAACGCAAGAGCAACAGTCGGCGCTTGCAGTTGCAGGGCGTGCTCACCGCCGAAGGCGCCGGGCCGGTGGCCGAGCTGGCCGATTTGGTGGCGCGGGGCCTGCAAGTCATTGTCGAATGCGGCAAACTGGCCGGCTGCGACGACGAGGTCGCCGGGCAACTGGCGGCGGTGCTGCGCGATGCCCGGAAGAGTGGGGTGGCGGTGACGCTGAAGGAGGTCGAGGGCTTCCTCTCCCGCCTCAACGAGCGCCTGCCGGCCGGCGAGCGCGGGCGCGAGGCGGCTTGGGCGTTGCTGCTCGAATTGTTGCAGCGGCACGGGCAGCAGGACTTGTTCGAGGAGCGCGCCATCGATTACGCGGTGACTTTCGAGTTGTCGCCGCCCTCCTGGGAAAGCATGCCGGCGTCGGAGGTCGAACCCGAGGCGGCCGATCCGGAGCGGGAGGATGACGCGCATTATCTCGTCGGCGATCTGAACAACTGCCGCTTCGAGGAACTGGTCGAGGTCATTGAAGGCCGCGAACATCCGGTCATCGATTTTTCCGACGTCCGCCGCATGGATTTCTTCTCCGCCGGCCAACTGGTCAACCGCGTCGCGCCGTACAAGGCCGAGGGGCGCGAAATCCTGATCCGCAGCCCGAATCATCTGGTCGCCGAGCTGATGGTCGTGGTCGGCCTGAACAAGCAGGCGCGCATCATCGTTCCCAAATCTTAAGCCAGGAAAAATATGGAGCAATATCACGGCACCACGATTCTGTCGGTGCGCCGGGGCAATGTCGTCGCCATGGGCGGCGACGGCCAGGTGACGCTGGGCAGCATCGTCATCAAGGGGAGCGCCCGGAAGGTGCGCCGCCTCTATCAAGGCAAAATACTGGCCGGCTTTGCCGGCGGCACCGCCGACGCCTTCACGCTGTTCGAGCGTTTCGAGGCCAAGCTGGAAAAACACCAGGGGCATCTGCTGCGCTCCGCCGTCGAACTGGCCAAGGACTGGCGCACCGACCGCGCGCTGCGCCGGCTGGAGGCCATGCTCTCGGTGGCCGACCGCGAATGCTCGCTGATCATCACCGGCAACGGCGATGTGCTCGAGCCGGAATACGGCATCGTCGCCATCGGCTCCGGCGGCGCCTACGCCCAGAGCGCGGCGCGCGCCCTGCTGGAGAATACGGAATTGGGGCCGCTCGACATCGTCACCAAGTCGCTGGAAATCGCTGGCGATCTGTGCATCTACACCAACCGCAATTTCACCCTCGAGGTGCTCGAATGACCACGATGACGCCCAAGGAGATCGTCTCCGAACTCGACAAGCACATCGTCGGCCAGCACAACGCCAAGAAGGCGGTGGCCATCGCCCTGCGCAACCGCTGGCGGCGGGCGCAGGTGGCCGAGCCGCTGCGCCAGGAGATTACGCCGAAAAATATCTTGATGATCGGCCCGACCGGCGTTGGCAAGACCGAAATCGCCCGCCGCTTGGCGCGTCTGGCCGACGCGCCCTTCATCAAGATCGAGGCGACCAAATTCACCGAGGTCGGCTACGTTGGGCGCGATGTCGAGACCATCATCCGCGATCTGGCCGAGATGGCCGTCAAGACGCACCGCGACCGCGCCATGAAGGCCAACCGCGACCGCGCCGAGGACGCCGCCGAGGAGCGCGTGCTCGATGCCCTCCTGCCACCGGCGCGCAATCCCGGATTCTATGCCGAGGAAGCGGCGGCTTCGGGCGACGGCGCGACGCGCCAGAAATTCCGCAAGAAGCTGCGCGAGGGCGAGCTTGATGACAAGGAAATCGACATCGAAGTCGCCGCGCCGGTGATGCAGGCCGAGATTTTCGCGCCACCGGGCATGGAGGAACTGACCCAGCAGATCCAGGGCATGTTCCAGAACATGGGCGGCGGCAAGAAAAAGTCGCGCAAGCTGAAAATCAAGGAGGCGCTCAAGCTCCTCACCGACGAGGAAGCGGCGCGCCTGGTCAATGACGAGGAAGTCAAGCTGGAAGCGGTGCGGGCTGTCGAGCAGAACGGCATTGTGTTTCTCGACGAACTGGACAAGATCGCCAGCCGTTCCGAGGTGCAGGGCGCCGACGTTTCCCGCCAGGGCGTGCAGCGCGACCTGCTGCCGCTGGTCGAGGGAACCACGGTGTCGACCAAGTACGGCATGATCAAGACCGATCACATCCTCTTCATCGCCTCCGGCGCTTTTCACCTGGCCAAGCCGTCCGACCTGATTCCGGAATTGCAGGGCCGCTTCCCCATCCGCGTCGAACTCGACTCGCTGGCGGTGGCCGATTTCGAATGCATCCTGACCCAGACCGACGCCTG
>WREP01000060.1 GCA_009779265.1 Betaproteobacteria bacterium | reverse complement strand
CCCTTCCTTGTGTTCGATACGGTCTCGCAGACCTCACAACCGTTCGGGCTATCCGTTCGCCACGAACCACCAAGGCCGGCCCGACCCGCGCTCCCCTTCGGCATGGCCTTTTCAGGAACTACCTCGGGTATATCGGTCTGAACCGGCCTGACCCTACTTTGCTACATACAAGGGTCGGGGAGGGGTCGTTTTTCATGGCATCCGTATTCATGCGACTGCCCAGCCGGGATAAAACACTGGCTCCCCGACAACGCCAATCCCGGCTACAGTTGAACTTTCCCCGACCTTCGGAGTCCGCCATGGCCAAGACCGGAATCTTCGCCGCCCTCGCCAGCGCGCTGGCCGCGGCTCTGCTGCCCGCCTGCGACGCGGTCAATCTGCCGCGCATCCAGCCCGGCATCACCACCGCCGCCGAAGTGCTGGAACGCATGGGCGAACCGGGCTACCGCCACGGCAACGCCGACGGCACGGCGACCTGGGAATACAGCCGCCAGCCCAACGGCACGCAGTGCTACATGATCAGTTTCGATAAGCGGCAAATCGTCAGCCGTCTGGAACAGGTTTTGAGCGACGAATACTTCGCCCGCGTCCAGCCCGGCATGAGCCGCGACGAAATCCGCCGCCTCCTCGGCGCCCCCGCCACGCATGTGGTTTTCCCCAATCTGCGGGAAGAAATCTGGGAATGGCGCATCGAAGGCATGCCGGTGATGGATCTGACTTATTTCTCGGTGTCCTTCGATGCGGACAGCGGTCTGGTCAAGAAAGTTGGACGGCGGGTGGAGGTGAGGGGCTGAGCATCGCCATAACCCCCGGATAGCGCTTCGCTTATTCGGGTTACGCTGACAGCAAGAACGAACGGAAAAATAATGCACAACGCAACAAATACGATTCGCCCTTTGTCATGGACAGCGCAGACTGCGATTTATGCGATTGCTCTCTATCAAAAGCACTTGTCTCCTCGCAAGGGGTGGTCCTGTGCCTATCGAGTACTCACCGGCGATCATTCATGTTCGCAACATGCCAAGCGCACGATTGAACAAACTGGCTTCTTGCGGGCACTGCCGCTTATTTGGAGACGATTAAGGGCGTGTGGGCATGCCCATATAACGCTATCGAACCAGGCTCATAATAGAAAGAGGGGGGGTGGCACTTATTCTGCCGCAGGGGCAGACGCTGGGGCCGAGTGTTGCACAGGGTGCTGTCTTTCATCGTTATTCAATTGATTGCCTCTACGCCAACGGCAATCTGATTGCGCCGGTCGGGAAAGGCTGCCCCATTGCCCTTGGCAGTCGCCAGCGCCGCCGGTAAACTGTCGCCTCTGCCGAGGAGCGCTGCGACCCTGCACATGGGGCCAGGCTCGGCAACGATCAACGGCGCTCGCAAACCTTCTTCCGGTTTGTGGCGCCGATTGTTTTTTCGGCGTCCTTTCGTTTCGCCGAGGTAATCATGATTCAAGCCGACCGCAGTTCCGAACTTTCCGCCCTGCTTGCCCGCCGCCTGCTCGTGCTCGATGGCGCCATGGGCACCATGATCCAGCGCCATAACCTGACGGAAGCGGATTATCGCGGCGAGCGTTTCCGCGACCACCCGCGCGATCTCAAGGGCAACAACGATCTGCTGTTGCTGACCCGGCCCGACATTATTGGCGGCATTCACCGCGAATACCTGGAAGCCGGCGCCGACATCCTGGAAACCTGCACTTTTAACGCCACCGCCGTTTCGCAGGCCGATTACGATCTGGCCGGGGTCGTCCGCGAGCTGAATTTTGCGGGCGCCGCCCTGGCGCGGCGCCTGTGCGACGAATTCACCGCCCGCAACCCGGACAAGCCGCGCTTCGTTGCCGGCGTGCTCGGGCCGACCAGCCGCTCCGCCTCATTCTCGCCGGATGTCAACGACCCGGGCTATCGCAATGTCGATTTCGACGAACTGGCGGCCGATTACGGCGAGGCCATCGCCGGCTTGGTCGAGGGCGGCGCCGATATCCTGATGGTCGAAACGGTGTTCGACACGCTCAATGCCAAGGCGGCGCTGTTCGCCATCGAGCGCTTTTTCGAGGGCGCGGGCCGGCGCTGGCCGGTGATGATTTCCGGCACCATCGCCGATGCTTCCGGCCGCACGCTGTCCGGCCAGACTGCCGAGGCTTTCTGGAATTCCCTGCGCCATGTCCGGCCGCTGTCCTTCGGCCTCAATTGCGCGCTCGGCGCGAAAGAGCTGCGCCAGTACGTCGAGGAATTGGCGCGCGTCTGCGACTGCCCGGTTTCGGCTCACCCCAATGCCGGCCTGCCCAACGCCTTTGGCGGCTACGACGAAACGCCGGCACAACTGGCCGACGAGATCGAAAGCTGGGCCAGGCGCGGCATCGTCAATATCGTCGGCGGCTGCTGCGGCACGACGCCGGAGTATATCCGCGCCATCGCCGAGCGCGTCGCCGGGCTGACGCCGCGCCAGCCGCCGGCCATCGAGCCGGCCCTGCGCCTGTCGGGTCTGGAGCCGTTCAACGTGCTGCCCGGCGCGCTCTATGTGAATGTCGGCGAGCGCGCCAATGTCACTGGCTCGCGCGCCTTCGCCCGCATGATCCTCGAAGGCCGCTTTGACGACGCGCTGGCCGTCGCCCGCCAGCAGGTCGAGAACGGCGCCCAGATCATCGACATCAACATGGACGAGGCGATGCTCGACGCGGTCGCCGCGATGGACAAATTCCTCAAGCTGATCGCCTCGGAGCCGGACATTTCGCGCGTGCCGATCATGATCGACTCGTCGAAATGGGAAGTCATCGAGGCCGGCCTCAAGTGCATCCAGGGCAAGGGCATCGTCAATTCCATCTCGATGAAGGAAGGCAAAGGCAAATTCCTCGAACAGGCGCGCCTCGCCCGCCGCTACGGCGCGGCGGTCATCGTCATGGCTTTCGACGAAAAGGGCCAGGCCGATACCTATGCGCGCAAAACCGAGATCTGCGGCCGCGCCTACGCCTTGCTCACAAGTATTGGTTTTCCGGCCGAGGACATCGTCTTCGATCCGAATATCTTCGCCATCGCCACCGGCATTGCCGAGCACGACAACTACGCCGTCGATTTCATCGAGGCGGTGCGCTGGATCAAGGAAAATCTGCCGCACGCCCATATTTCCGGCGGCGTTTCCAACGTTTCTTTCAGCTTCCGTGGCAACGACCCGGTGCGCGAGGCCATTCACACTGTTTTTCTCTACCACGCCATCAAAAACGGCATGACCATGGGCATCGTCAATGCCGGCATGCTGGGCGTGTACGACGATCTGGAACCGACGCTGCGGGCCAAGGTCGAGGACGTGGTGTTGAATCGGCATCCCGGCGCCAGCGAGGCGCTGGTCGAATTCGCGCAGACGGTCAGGGAGGGCAAGGCGAAAGATAGCGGCCCCGACCTCTCCTGGCGGCAACTGCCAGCCGACAAGCGCCTCGAACACGCGCTGATCAAGGGCATCACCGAGTATGTCGTCGCCGACACCGAGGAAATCCGCGCCCGCCTGGAAGCCGAGGGCAAGCCGCCGCTAGCCGTCATCGAAGGCCCGCTGATGACCGGCATGAATCACGTCGGCGATCTTTTCGGGGCGGGCAAGATGTTCCTGCCGCAGGTCGTCAAATCGGCGCGCGTGATGAAGCAGGCGGTGGCCCATCTGGTGCCCTTCATCGAGGCCGAGAAGGCCCGCTCCGGTCTCGGCGCCAAGGGCCGCATCCTGATGGCCACGGTCAAGGGCGACGTGCACGACATCGGCAAAAATATCGTCGGCGTCGTGCTCGGCTGCAACGGCTACGACATCATCGACCTCGGCGTCATGGTGCCGTGCGAGAACATTCTGCACGCCGCCCGCGAGCACCGGGTCGACATCATCGGCCTGTCGGGCCTGATCACCCCGTCGCTGGAAGAAATGGCGCACATCGCCGCCGAGATGAAGCGCCAGGGGATGCAGCAGCCGCTCCTCATCGGCGGCGCGACGACCAGCCGCGCCCACACGGCGATCAAGATCGCTCCCAACAGCGATAGCGCCGTCGTCTATGTGCCGGATGCCTCGCGCGCCGTCGGCGTCGCCACCAAGCTGCTCTCCGCCGAACAGCGCGCCGGCTATCTCGCCGAAATCGCCGCCGATTACGAGAAAGTACGCAGCGAACACGCCGAGCGCAAAGGCGCGACGCTGGTTACGCTGGCGGAAGCCCGCGCCAATCGTTTCACGTGGAACAGCGACCAGGCGGTGGCCGCGCCGCGACAACCCGGCTTGCACAGGCTCGATCTCAAGCTCGCCGACATCGCGCCCCTCATCGACTGGTCGCCCTTCTTCCAGAGCTGGGATCTGGCGGGCCGCTACCCGGCCATTCTCGACAACCCGACGGTCGGCGAAACCGCCCGCCAACTGTTCGCCGACGCCCAGGCCATGCTGGCCCGCATCATCGGCGAGAACTGGCTCGCCGCCCGCGCCGTGTTCGGCCTCTACCCGGCCACGGGCAAGGACGAGGATATCGTCCTCTACAGCGACGAAACGCGGACCCACGAACTGGCCCGCTGGATCGGCCTGCGCCAGCAGCACAAGCAACCCGCCGGCCGGCACAATATGGCGCTTGCCGATTTCGTCGGCCCCGCCGGCCATGTCGGCGCTTTCGCCGTCACCGCCGGCCTCGGCATCGAAGCCCGTCTCGCCGAATTCGCGCAGGCCCACGACGACTACTCGGCCATTCTGCTCAAGGCGCTGGCCGACCGCCTCGCCGAAGCCGCCGCCGAATGGCTGCACCAGGAAGTACGCACTCACCACTGGGGTTACGCCCCGGACGAGGGCTGCGACAACGCGGCGCTGATCGCCGAGCAATACCAGGGCATCCGCCCCGCCCCCGGCTACCCGGCCTGCCCCGACCACAGCGCCAAGCGCGCCCTGTTCGCCCTGCTCGACGCGCCGGGCAACGCCGGCATGGGCCTGACCGAATCCTGCGCCATGACCCCCGCCGCCTCGGTCGCCGGCTTCTACATCGGCCACCCGGCGGCAGCCTACTTCGCCATCCCGAAAATCGGCCGCGACCAGTTGGAAGATTGGGCGCGGCGCAAGGGAATGAGCGTGAAGGATGCTGAATACTGGCTGGCGCCGCTACTGTGATGGCGCCCATCCAGCCAAATCCCTAGAATAGCGAAATGAGCCTAACCCTGCTGCCTTCCTTCATTCGGGAACACTACGAAACGCATGAGTGGAAACACGCCTGCGCCATCCTGAAACAAGATTTTCCCGAGGAATGGAAAGAAATCGTCAAGGTTCTGAGCGATTTTCGCCTTCTGAAAAGCTGGATCGCTGTCGGTGGCGGCCGAAAATCGAAGGTGGCGGAAGCCCTGGACGGCGCTTTGAGCAAGTTTGGTTGGCAAGAAAAAGGATTCGACACCAAGATGGTGGTCGATGGTCAGAGCCTCGATTCACCAACCCACAAGGTCGATTGCTTCAAGAACCGCGTCGCCCTGGAAATCGAATGGAACAACAAGGATCCCTTTTTCGACCGTGATCTCAACAATTTCCGCCTGCTGTTCGATCTGCGGGTCGTCAGCGTTGGCATCATCGTTACCCGTTGCGACGAATTGCAGGACATTTTCGACGATCTGGGCCGTGGTTCGTCCTACGGCTCGTCCACCACGCACATGAGCAAGCTGCTGCCGCGCATCCAAGGCGGCAGTGGCGGCGGGTGCCCGCTGCTGGTTTTCGGCATCAAGAAATCGCTCTATCAGGAGGATTGCTGACATGCAAACCGCAGCCGAGGATTTCAAGGCCACGATAAGCGGCCGGTTCAGAACAATTCTCGCCGATCCGCCTTGGCAGTTCCAGAATCGGACGGGCAAGATGGCACCGGAGCACAAGCGTCTGGCGCGTTATCCGACCCTGACGCTCGCTGACATCAAGGCCATTCCGGTGGCCGATGTGGCGGCGGAGGCAAGCCATCTCTATCTCTGGGTGCCCAATGCCTTGCTGGCCGAAGGATTGGCCGTCATGCAGGCTTGGGGGTTCAGCTACAAGTCCAACATCGTCTGGCACAAAATCCGCAAGGATGGCGGCCCGGACGGGCGAGGCGTCGGATTCTATTTTCGCAATGTCACCGAGCTGGTGCTGTTCGGCATTCGCGGCAGCATGCGCACCCTGTCCCCCGGCCGTCGGCAGGTCAATTTTCTCGCGACGCAAAAGCGCGAGCACTCGCGTAAGCCCGACGAGTTCTACGACATCGTCGAATCGTGCAGCCCCGGCCCCTATCTGGAACTGTTCGCGCGGCATCGGCGGCAAGGCTGGGAGAACTGGGGCAACGAAGTGCCGGAAACCATCGGCGAACATATTCTGAGCGAGCGCAAGACGGCTCGCGACGTCCAACTGGCCTTGCTCCAGGAGACAGCGCCTTATATCGTCGGATAGACCGGCGTATGGCTATTTCCGTCGCGGTCGACCTCGCCCCATTCAACACTCTGGCCCTACCGGGCAAAGCAGCGCGTTATCTAAAAATCACAGCGGCGGAGCAACTAGCCGATCCGGCGCTCGCCGCAGAGCGCCGCTTCATCCTCGGCGGCGGCGGCAATCTGGTGCTGACTGGCGATTTCGATGGTCTGCTGCTGCACATGGCCATTCCTGGCCGCCGCCTGCTGAGTGAGGATCGCGAAGCCTGGTATGTCGAAGCCGGGGCCGGCGAGAACTGGCACGATTTTGTGCAATGGACGCTGGCCCAGGGCTGGCCGGGGCTGGAAAACCTGAGCCTGATTCCGGGCACGGTCGGCGCCGCGCCGATCCAGAATATCGGCGCTTACGGCCTGGAAGTCGGCGAGCGCCTGCATTCATTGACGGCCTGGGATTTCGCGCGCCGCGCTTGCGTTTCCTTCGATCGCGTGGGGTGCCGCTTCGGCTACCGCGACAGTCTGTTCAAGCAGCAGGGCTGGCATTTGAATGGGCGGCTGGCGATTACGAATGTCGTCTTTCGGCTGCCCAAGGTCTGGGCCGCCAATATTCAATATGGCGAAGTGGCCGGGGAACTGGCGGATATCGCCACGCCAACGGCCAGCGATGTCGCCGCCGCCGTCGTTGCCATTCGTCGGCGCAAGCTGCCCGATCCGGCGGTGACGCCGAATGCCGGCAGTTTCTTTCACAACCCACTGGTCACGTCGGCGGCCGCTGCCGCGCTGAAGGAAAAGTATCCTGCCCTGCCCTGCCACCCGCAGCCGGACGGCCGGGTCAAGCTGGCGGCGGGCTGGCTGATCGAGCAGGCCGGCTGGAAAGGCAAGGCGCTCGGGCCGGTGGGCATGTACGAGAAACAGGCGCTGGTGCTGGTCAATCATGGCGGCGCTAGCGGCGCCGATGTGCGGCGCGCGATGCTTGCGGTGCAGGCTGCCGTGCGCGAAAAATTTGGCCTCGAACTCAGCCCCGAGCCGGTGTTTCTGTAGTTGCCAGAGTATTTTTGATTCAAGATTGGATTGCTGCGCTCGCAATGACGCCAATTCCCGCGCCGTCATTGCGCGGCGCGAAGCGACGAATCCATAAATGGCGCTATTTGAACCAAAACTACATCAGACAGGCGGCGATGCCGGTTGCCACCGCGTCGGCCATGCGGGCCTGGCGTTGCGGGTCGAGCAGTTCCAGTTCTTCTTCCCGGTGTTTGATGACGCCGGCCTCGAACAGTACCGCCGGCTGCGTGGCGCGGTACAGCACGACGAGATTGTCGTAGTACCAGACGCCATTTTCGGCGTCGGCGGCTAAATGCATGTAGCCGTGCCAGGGCGAAGGCTGGAAGCCATTGCGGCGCAGCACGGCGCCAATGGCCGAGGCGCAGCGCAGGCTGGCGGCGGGATCGGGATTGCCCGCCGAAACGAACAGGGCAAAACCGCGCTTGGCCTCGGTGTAGGTCAGTTCCTTGCCATCCTGCTCCCAGTCTTGCAGATACGCCTCGTCGATCGAGTCGTGATGGACGGACAGGAAAAAATCCGCGCCCAGCGCTTGTTGCGGGCGTTCAGCCAGGCTGGCGATGTCGCCGGCAAAATTGATGCGGCGCACCGCCAGCTCGCGCTGCGCCAGCGCCGTGGCAAGCACTTCGGCAAGCTGCCGGTTGAAGTCGAATTCGGCGCGGCCACGGGCGCTGGTGGCGCCGCCTTCGAGCCGATCATGACCGACGTCGACGGCCACCTCGGCGGCGTAGACCGCTGTCGCGGCCAGCATCGGCAACAGAAGCAGCAGGGGCTTGCTCATGCCGCGATTATGGCTGGCGGAGCCGACGACATCGCGCCGCCGCTCAGAAATCGGCGGCGGCCAGCCAGACGATGTGGGCTTTCGGCCCGCTGCGCGCGGTGCGTTCGAGCATGTCGATGAACGGCCAGGCGCGCTGGCCGAGAGTGATGACCGGCTCTTTCTTCGCTCCCGGTTCCTCTTCTTCCTCATCCTCATCGACTGGCGCTTCGGCTGCCCGCGCCACCGCCTCGCGCAATGCGGCGGCGGCGGGAAGCATTTCCGCCTGCGTGAAGGTGCCGCGCGCCGTCGTCTCCTTGTCCAGGGCCTGCAGAATGGTGCGCGCTGTTTCCGCGAACATCAGCAATTCCCCGGTTTCGCTGGAAGTGAATGTGACTATCATGAACGCCCCCGATACTTGTTGCGGTTGTCACGGCTCCTGCCCTTCCTGCAAAATGAAGGGGTGCTGACGGAGGACAACCATGGACGATTATTTTAGCGCCAACGCCATCGGCAACCATGCTGACGAAAACGCGCGCCTGGCGCTGGAGGAATGTATCAAGCGCCAACGCATCGACAGGCGCGTCTCAGCGCTCGTCATTCCGGCTGGACACTGCGGAATGGCGATCAAGCTCGCCCGCCATGGCGCCAGCGTCACCGTCGGCGACGTAGCACCCCTCCAGCGTGAGGTCGAGAACCGGGCACTGGCGGCCGGTCTGTGCGACGAGATCCGCTTCGTTCCGTGCACCCTGAACGAACTGCCCGCCGAGCCGCCCGGCATGCCCTACGACATCATCGTGCTGCGCCGCGGTCTGTGCTGCCTGCCCTACCATCAGGCGCGCAACGTCGTCCGCCAGTTGCTGCTGCAACTGAAGATCGGCGGCAAGATATATATCTCGATTCGCGGCCTGCATTCCGAACTGAGCGAGGGCTACGCCGGCCGCGAGCGGCCGATCGAGGAACGCTTCGCCCCACTGTCGCCGGAGGTGGCCGAAAAGTACGATGTCGACCAGCCTGTCTGCCTGTATTCCGAGCGCAACCTGTTCATGCTCCTGCTCGAAGCCGGCGCCAGCGTGCTGCGCACACTGACCACCACTTACGGCAACGTCAAGGGCATTGGCGTGCGCGTCTGAGCCGGCGGCGGGATTGTCGCGCCAGAATCTTTCTTGTTCCAATGGCTAAGCTCTGGATTGCTTTGTCGCTCCGCTCCTCGCAATGGAGACTGTCGCGAAAGGCTCAATCCGCGCCCTTGAAGCCCCTCCCCCCTCGCGGGGGAGGGGTTGGGGAGAGGGGGAGGTTCACCGAAGAAAGGGGCGTTCCCCGTCACTCCTGCCCACGAAGCGGCGTGCGCAAGTGCGATGGACGAACCAGCCGCCGTCTCACTTGCCGCCTCCCCCTCTCCCCCGGCCCCTCGATCCTCACCCCCTGCCCCTCTCCACTTGTGGAGAGGGGAGGCACTTGCCACCTCTCT
>WREP01000059.1 GCA_009779265.1 Betaproteobacteria bacterium | reverse complement strand
GTGCTGCGGCCCTATATGGGTGGTTTGGAACAACTGACGCCGTCGCGCTGATCTGGATTCGTCGCTCCGCTCCTCGCAATGACGATGCGGGGAATAGCCGTCATTGCGAGCGCAGCAACCCAGCTTCGTACAGTCTTGAATCAATACGGCCCGGCGTTCACCGCAGCCAAGCCGCCAGCGCCAGCAGCAGTGCGGCGGCGTTGCCTGCGGCCAGCCACAGCAGGCGGCGGCGATGGATTTCGTTGCGGGCGATCAATTGCGCGTTCTGCTCGGCCAGCGCCTGGATGACTTCCGACGAGGCCAGCATCTGTTCGTGCAGCGCCGCCACCTGTTTTTGCAGCGCCGCCAACTGGGCCGCCGGATTTTGCTCGTCGACGTCGGCGACTTCCTCGCTCTTGCCACCCTCGCTGCCCTTGCCTGCGGCCTTGCGCCACAGTTTGCGGGCGCCGTCGGCAACCGCCGGGGCATTGCGGATCACGTCCGACCACGGGACGTTGCGCAGTATCGTCATCCAGCCAAGAGCCATCGTGTCTCCTGCCTGCCGTCGAGATAAGGCGGCAAGGTTGCGAAAACCCCCTGCCGCCGCCAGGCGTCAGAAATTGTGGTTGAGTTGTAGGGAAAGAATATCCACGCTGGTTTTGAACTCGCCGCGAACGGTCTGGACTGTCTTTTCCGGCCCCGGATAACCGACGGTAACTTGGCGATTGGTACGGGCGTTGGTAAAGAAAATGTGGGTATAGCCGAGATCGACCGAGGTTTCCTTGCTCATCTGGAACTTGGCGCCGAGCGACAGCCAGGTGCGGTCGGCGTCGGGCAGCGTCATGGTGCGGTCGGCCGCCGACTTGACCGGGCTTTTGTCATGGGCAACGCCGAAACGCAGCTTCAGCGTGTCGCTGTAGCGGTAATTGGCGCCGAGGCCGAAGCGCCAGGTGTCCTTGAAGTTGTACTGCAACTGCCGCAGATCCTCGCCACTCTCCCTGCTTTTGAGGCGGATGGTATCGACCACGCTCCAGTCGGTCCAGGTCGCGTCGGCAAGCACTTCCCACCTGTCGCCGATACCTTGCGACAGCGCGATGGAGAAATTAGCCGGCGTTTTCAGATCGGCCTTGATGTGCTGGTTGACCAATGGTGGAATTCCCATTTGCGGCGCACCAGCCGTGGGCGTATTCCATTTTTCCTTGCCGCGCAGGTGGAAATCGAGCTGCGAGCGATAAGCCAGGCCCAGCCGGGTGGTCGGCGTCAACTGGAACATCGCGCCGAGGTTGTAACCCACCGCCCAGTCGTCGCCCTTGACATCGAGGTAATTGCCCATCGGATAAACGCCTGGCACGACCAGCGGCACGCCCTGCTTGAAATGCGATTCGTTCCAGGCGAAGTTGATGCCGGCGCCCAAGGACACCGCCTCATTGACCTTCCAGGCCAGCGACGGGTTGATGTTGATCTGCATCATGTCGAAATAGAAGCCGGCATTGCGCCCGATGAAATCGCGGTCGTATTCGGTGACGTTGCCGTAGGTCGGCCCGATGCCGAGGCCAAGGCTGATCTGCTCATCGACGCTCCAGGCCCAGTAGCCGTGCGGCAATACGGAAAAACCGCCGCCATCGCCGCCGTTGCCGTCGGTCAGCGGATACAGTGCAGCAGGCGAACCGTTTATTGTCGACCCCTTGTCGTGATACCTGATGGAGCGGTTCATCAGCCCGGCGGACAAGGAAATGTTGTGGCCGCGCGGCAGGTAGGTCATACCCGCCGGGTTGAAAAACACCGTCGAGGCATCTTCGGCCGCCGCCGCCGCACCGGCGAAGGCATTGCCGTTGCCGGCGCCGCTCTGGTTTTGCAACTGGAAGCCGGAAGCGGCAACGCCGCCAGAAAAAACGACGGCGCCCAGGGCCGCAATCAGGCGCGGCGCGATGACTTTCTGCATTGTTTGATCCCACCCTTTGTTGTTTATGGCGGAGCGTTTGCTCCGGAGGCTTGACTGAATACCAGACCTGGGCCGGATATTCAACAAGCTGGCACGGGACAGGGCTGCGGCTGCTCGTATTTCAGGAAGCGGCAGCGCACTTCGCAAGCGCTTTTACGCTCAAGATAGCGCGCGCTCACTTCGTCAACCACCGGCCATGCGGCCAGCGGAATGCTTTCCGGGAAGAGCGTATCGCCGGCAAAGGGCATATCAATGCGGGTCAGGTAAAAATAGCGGCAATAGGGCCAGGCGGCGGCATAGATCGACGCGCCGCCGATCACGAATACCGGCTTTTCCGTTGCCAGCGCGGCGCGCAGCCCGGCCTCGACCGAGGCGACCCGGCGGCAACCCGGCCGCAACGGCAGGTCGGCCTGGCGGCTGACGATGAAGGAATCGACCGGCACCGCCGCCATCGACTCGTAGGTTCGCCGGCCAATGAGCAGGGCCGCACCGGCGATCAGCTTTTCGAAATAAGCCAGTTCTTCGGGAATATCCCAGGGCAGCCAGTCGTCCAGCCCCAGCGCGCCATTGCTGGCAACGGCGCCAATAGCGGCGATCAGCGGGGCAGCGCGTTCCATTGCGCGCGGGTCAGCCGCAGCAAAATGGCCGGCACCCCCTGGCCTTGGTACACATGCGGCTTGCGCAGCGAAACCTGGGCCTCGGTGACGATGGCGATGGAAAAGATCGCGTCCATCACCTCAAGAATGCTCGACTCCAGGCAGGTACGGTGCTCGTTTTGCTCCAGTCGGCGAATGGCCTGGAAAATCACTTCGTAATCCACCACCCGGCGAATATCGTGCGGATCGGTAACGGCCGACACCGGCGCCCAGGCATCGACATGCACATCGACGGCCTGCGGCCCATGTCGTTCCAGCGGATTGCAGCCGGTTCTTAACTGGATGGTGGCATCGAGGGAAGCACACCAATGGTCGGTCAACACAAAAAGACTCCTTGTTCGAAAGCCGCAACGATACCAGAGGACAGCAAAAAGGGCGCCGCAGCGCCCTCGATATCATCTTGGCGACCCTCAGGCCGTTACATTGACCTGGGTTCCTGTCATCTGCCCGGAAGAATTGACCACCGGCGCCGCCGTCTGGCTGGAAGCCGCCGGTATCTGCACGGCCTCGGCCAGCCGCGTGCGCAGTTCACCGATTCCCTGTTGGGTTTCGTTCAGCGATTTCATGGCTACCGCGCCGCGCCGCGCATTGTCGGCATCGACCCGCGCCTGCGAGGATTCCAGCTTCAACGAGCGGGCATTTTCCTGCGCCCGATCAGCCACCGACTGCGCCTGCCGCGCCTGCGACTGCAAGGCGCGCGCCTGCTGCTCCGCCTGATCGGCATTACGCTTCGCCTGTTGCTGCTGGATCTGCGACCAGACTCCAGCGCCCGGCGAAGCCAATCCCGCGCTTGCGGCGATGGCCACGATAGCCTCCGCTAAATGCTGATTCCCGCCCGCTCAGGCGACCGTGTTGACCATCGTGCCAGTGCGCTGACCCTGCGCATTGGTCACCGGCTTGGGCGCCTCCTCGGTACGCTCGACCCGCTGTTGCGGCTGCGGCTGCTGCGCCTGGCGCGTTTGCTGTGTTTGCTGCGCCTGCTGGGCTTGCTGCGTCTGCGCCGTGGTGCTCGACGTCATGAAGGGATTGCCTGCGCTTACCGATTGGATAGCCATGTTCTACTCCTATACAAATCAATGCCCTGATTTGACTTTACACCATTTTGGCAAATACGCCAGCCGCAACGATATATCTTCGTTGAAGATTTCCCACTGAACCGACACCCCGCACAGCGCAAGCGTTTACCCGACCCGGCCGGGGATCACTTGAGGAAACGCAGAGCGAAGGGAACGCGAAAAGTCTCGCCCTTGGATGCGCCAATGGCGCCCAGCACGCAGAAAATCAGGTTGCACAAGCCGATCAGCGGCAACAGGAAAAATCCGATGAGGGCAAAGGCCAGGATGGAGGCAGCGATAACGGCAATCGCCACGGTGATCGACCAGTTCAATGCTTCCTTCGACTGGTCGTAAACATAGGGATCGTCCTTCTTGACCAGGAACAGAATCAATCCCGGCACAAAGCCAAAGAAGATCGTTCCTACCCACACCAGCAAGGCGGTGTTTTTCGAGTCCTGCGAGACGCCTTCGATTACATCACTCATAGACATTCTCCCTGTGAAAAATACGATGCAAAGATTCGGAAGCATCACTCAAAGTGCCACAACCGAGAGCCAAGCCTCGAAGGAGTCGATCTAGGAAGAGGCATAGATGAAGCCCCACGCTGTGGGCATTTCCCGAATTTACCACAGCAATGACAGCGGGCGCTCGCCGCAGCCGATTACTGCGCCAACAAAAAACCCGCAAAGCCGTTAGCCATGCGGGTTTCTGTCTGGTGGGCGGTACTGGGATCGAACCAGTGACCCCTGCCGTGTGAAGGCAGTGCTCTACCGCTGAGCTAACCGCCCGTTCGCGAGGCGCGTATTGGAACACAACGCGGGCAGCGGGTCAAATTCCGGCTCGGCAAGTCCGGCTCGGCTAAAATATTCGGTTTTGGTTCCGTCAGATCACGCCGCCCATGAAGCCCATTCGCACCCGTTTCGCCCCCAGCCCCACTGGTTATCTGCATATCGGCGGCGCCCGCACCGCGCTGTTTTCCTGGGCTTATGCCCGCCGCCACGGCGGCTGTTTCATCCTGCGCGTCGAGGACACCGATGTCGCGCGTTCGACGCCAGAAGCCGTTCAGGCCATTCTCGACGGCATGGACTGGCTCGGGCTGACGCACGACGAAGGCCCGTTCTACCAGATGCAGCGCATGGATCGCTACAAGGAAGTGATCCAGCAAATGCTGGCGAGCGGCGCCGCCTACTATTGCTATACGACCCGGGAAGAACTGGAAGCCCTGCGCGCCGAGCAGGAGGCGCGCAAGGAAAAACCGCGCTACGACGGCCGCTGGCGGCCGGAAGCCGGCAAGACCCTGCCGTCGGCGCCGGCCGATGTGCCGCCGGTCGTCCGCTTCAAGAATCCGCGTGACGGCGTTGTCGCCTGGGACGATCAGGTCAAGGGCCGCATCGAAATCGCCAACAGCGAACTCGACGATCTGATCATCGCCCGCGCCGACGGCACGCCGACCTACAATTTCTGCGTCTGCGTCGACGACTGGGACATGGGCATCACCCATGTCATCCGCGGCGACGACCATGTCAACAACACGCCGCGCCAGATCAACATCCTGCGCGCGCTCGGCGCCGAGGTGCCTCTTTACGCCCATCTCTCCATGATTCTCGGCGACGACGGCAGCAAGCTCTCGAAGCGCCACGGCGCGGTATCGGTGATGCAGTACGACGAGGATGGCTTCCTGCCGGAAGCGGTCATCAACTATCTGGCGCGGCTGGGCTGGTCGCATGGCGACGACGAGGTTTTCTCGCGCCAGCAGTTCGTTGAATGGTTCGACCTCGACCACATCACCGCCTCGGCCGCGCAATTCAATACCGACAAGCTCTTGTGGCTGAACCAGCATTACATGAAGCAACTGCCCCCGGCCGATCTGGCCGCCCGCCTCGCCCCCCGGCTGGCGGCAAGGGGCGTCGACACCGCCAGCGGTCCTGAACTGGCCAAGGCGGCCGCGCTCTACGTCGAGCGCTGCAACACGCTCAACACGCTGGCCGATGCGCTGGCAGTTTTCTATACCGGCGTCGAGCCGGCGCCGGAACTGCTCGCCCAGCATCTGTCGCCCGAAACCCTGCCGGCCCTCGCCGATTTCGCCGCCGGACTGGTCGGCGTGACTTGGGAAACGCCAGCCATCGCGGCGCTCATCAAGGAGACGATCACCAGGCACGGCCTGAAGATGCCCAAGCTGGCGATGCCGCTGCGCGTGATCCTGACCGGCCAGGCGCAAGCGCCATCGGTTGACGCGCTGATCGAGATGCTTGGCCGCGAGCACGTCGTCATAGCCCTGAAAAAATACCTCTAAAAATCGCTGGAGCCTCTTTACAAGGTCAGGGTGGCTCCCTATAATGCGCCTTCTTTCGCGGGGGGTATAGCTCAGCTGGGAGAGCGCTTGCATGGCATGCAAGAGGTCAGCGGTTCGATCCCGCTTACCTCCACCACAAAAGCGCGAAGGAAATCGTCCGGGTCCCCATCGTCTAGAGGCCTAGGACACCGCCCTTTCACGGCGGTAACCGGGGTTCGAATCCCCGTGGGGACGCCAGAAGTTTGGCAGTAGTGTAGTAAAACTGGAGTGGTAGTTCAGTTGGTTAGAATACCGGCCTGTCACGCCGGGGGTCGCGGGTTCGAGCCCCGTCCACTCCGCCAACACAGAAAAGCCGTTGAAATCTTTGGGTTTCAACGGCTTTTCGCTTTTCTGGCCGGCTGAATTTCCAGCCAGGGCAATCGTATGAATGCTAGCGCCATAAAAACCACCCCTCCCCGCCCCTCCCCTCTGGGCTGCGCCCGCAAGGGAGGGGGCCAAGCTTGCAGTGCGCGCCGGTTTTCTCCCTCCCTTGCAAAGCAGGGGAGGGGCGGGGAGGGGTTGTCGGCCACGGCATTCGTGCGATTGCTCTGAATTTCCAGCCGTCGCGGCGGATCGAGGGCTGGTCGTCGGGTATAATCAGCCGCTTGCCGAGTGCCGCCAGGAGTTGTGTTTTTTATGCCGTTTTCCGCTCTTTCGTTGCGCATTGGCCGTCTGCTTGGCATCGCAGGCTTGCTGATCGGGCTGGCGGCGCCGGCGGCGGCTGATTCGCCAGACGAAACGACAGCGGAGGACCAAACCAGCATCCACACGGACGTCCTGATTCCGCTGGAAATCGACCACGCCCCGATTTTCCTTGGCGCCATCGACCTGACGGAGACGCCGGACGATCTCTGGGAGCGGATCCGCAACGGCTTCGCCATGAACAACCTGAACGACGATCTGGTGCTGCACTACCAGCAGAGGTACGAGAGTCGTCCCGGTGCGCTACGGCGCATGGTCGAGCGCAGCCGCCCCTATCTTTTCTATATCGTCGAGGAGTTGGAAGCGCGCGGTATGCCGAGCGAGCTGGCGCTGCTACCGATGGTCGAAAGCGCCTTCAATCCCCAGGCTTTATCCTCGGCCCGCGCCTCCGGCCTGTGGCAGTTCATCCCGGCCACCGGCAAACGCTTCAACCTGGAACAGAACTGGTGGCGGGACGAGCGGCGCGATGTCGTGGCCTCGACCAATGCCGCCCTCGATTACCTGCAAAGCATCTACGACATGCACGGCGACTGGCATCTGGCGCTGGCCTCGTACAACTGGGGCGAAGGCGCCGTCAAGCGGGCCGTGGGCAAGAACGAGGCGAAGGCGCTGCCGACGGACTACGCCAGCCTGCGCATGCCCAACGAGACGCGCCATTACGTGCCCAAGTTGCAGGCGCTGAAAAACATTTTCGGCAATCCGGCGCAACTCGCTCGCCTCGACCTGCCGCGCATCCCCAACAGTCCCTATTTCGCCACCTTGGAAACGCCGCGGCCGATGGATGTCAAAACCGCGGCACGGCTGGCCGACATGCCGCTGGACGAATTCCGCCAGCTCAACCCGGCGCACAACCGGCCGATCATCCAACCCGACACGCCGCTCGTGCTGCCGGCGGACAAGGTCGAAGCCTTTCTCCTCAATCTGCAAAATCATCAGGAGCCGCTCAGCCAGTGGCAGGTGTACATGGTGACCAGCACCGAGCGCGTGGATCGCATCGCCAGCCGCATCGGCGCTTCGACCACTGAACTGATCCAGGCCAACGGCCTGCCCGGCAACGTCCGCCTGGTCGCTGGCTCGCGCCTCCTGATCCCCGGCGACGGCAACGTGGACAGCCTGCAACGCCTGTTCGGCCTGGACGCCTCGCCCATCATCATCCAGCCGGAACCCCGGCCGGCCAGGGGAAAACGCGGCGCGGTCAAGGCGAGCGGCGGTAGCAAGGTCAAAGGCGGCAAGAAAGCCGCGCCGGCTACTCAGCCAAAGGTCAAACCGGCGAAAAAAACGGGCGACAAGAGTAAGTAATAACGAGCCAAATAACTGGCGCACGTTAGCGCATCCGTGTTGATTGCAGTGTTAGGCGAGCCTATTGCTCGCATTTCCAAAACACCGGCTTGGTCTTTTTTAAAACGACGATATTTCCCGGGTAGGTGCCACCTTTACAAGAATCCTCGAGAATAACGAATGGATCGATGATTCTAAGCGTTACCTCCTCCGACCAGCACTGCATCTCTTTTTCGTGGAAGGACCTTGGCCTGCCGAGCTTTTTGTAGATGGTGTCGCTGTTGACGGCATGGCTGTCGAACCTAAAGTCACAGAATTCTCTCAGGAATGCAGGCGCCTGCGGCATGTTGCAATAACTTGTTCTAAAGGAAGGATATTCAGAATTTGGCCCCATGCTGATGGAACCGGTTAGGGTAATTTGACCCGAGAGATAGATATAACCTTGCGGCATGTTTCCGTGCTCATCGTAATGGTCGAGAGATGCTTTCTCTTTATGCAAATCGATCCAACCCTGGGAACCGCTCAGCCCGCACACCGCATCGACACGTAACCCTCGGGGTAGCGTGATTTCGAGATTTGATAGCTCGTCTCCGCAATAACAGGGAACGGACCATTCAGCGGACAGAGTGGAGCACTTGTTCTCCTCTGAATGAGCTCCCGCGCCAATTGCGACAAGGAGCATCAGCGCCGCTATCATGAAATGCTTCATCAGTTCACCTTGGAGCCTAACGGATAAAATAACCGGCTGTCGTAGACAGTCCGGGTTGAGCGAAAGGTTAGGTCAAATACAAAAATCGACTCATAAAGCTACAAGATCAGTCAAGGTTTATGGACATAATATAAACACCATACACAATTGATGCAAGTATGAGTAGCCCGACAAGGAATGCAAATTTATTTACAATATTTGACAAACGCACGTATTTAGTGTTGCGCAATAAACGAGCAATAATCGCTAGTGCAATGACACTCAGCCAAAACGACAAAAAGAAAACAATATCACTCATGTATTCCCCTCGAAACACTTTACTACAGCTATCGACTAATTGTGTGCACAGCCTAACGGATAAGATAACCGGCGCACGGTACGTGCGTCCGGGTTGATTGTAGGGTTAGGTGGTAGGCTGTAACCACGGCCCCGACAGCCTCAAAGTGTAGAAGTTTTGACTTGATCTTACAGTTTTCCGCTGGGTTGGGTGGGATGAGTTGAGCGATGTGACGCGGCAAGCGAGACGTAGAAATAAAGCCAGGCGACACCAGCAATGGCGTACCAATACTGCCCCGTGGCTGCGGACAAGGCGACAAGCACGGCTGTTACGGTGGCGATAACCAATAACCACCAATTACTTCGCCAAGACCACGCAACAGATAGAAACTCGGAGCGGTATGTTCGATGCACAAACGCGAGGTGAGCGCCGGACCACACAAGCATAATGACAAGCAGGATAGGCGCACCCATCAACGGAATACCCATTGAGTCTGCCCAATGTGGAAACTCGCCTCTGTTAAAACTCTGCAACAGATCGAAGATGTAGGCGCCAACCGTCAATATTGGCGCCGCAGCGGCAAGCCCGAGCAGCCGGGCGCCGGACGTGGGCGACTTTAGCCGTCGCCAACCCTTGCAGGAAACAATAATAATGCCGATTGAAAGTGCAACCAAGGTGCCGCCGTAGTCCTGGAGTTGAAACTTCGGGGTAAGCATCTCGTCTCGAAGTTTCCAATACTCCTCGCTCTGTCCATCGGACAAGGCCATATAGCGCTCCTCAAAAGGGCTATCCACTTAGCTCCAGCCCGTGCATTTGGGCGGTCACGTCGAGATAGGTGATCGGGGGTGTGATGACGGCTTGCTGCATCATTCGATAGAACAGCATACCGCGTGATCGAGACG
>WREP01000058.1 GCA_009779265.1 Betaproteobacteria bacterium | reverse complement strand
GCGATCAGTTCGCGCATATTCTGCGCACCGGCGCCGGAGGCGGCCTGGTAGGTCATCGACGTCGCCCATTCGACCAGATCGTTCTGGAACAGGCCGCCGAGGCCCATCAACATGAGCGACACGGTGCAATTGCCGCCGATCCAGTTCTTGCCGCCCCTGGTCAGCGCCTCCTTGATCACATTCATGTTGACCGGGTCGAGGATGATCACCGCGTCGTCGGCCATGCGTAGCGCCGAGGCGGCGTCGATCCAGTGGCCGCTCCAGCCGGCGGCGCGCAGCTTGGGAAAGACTTCCTTGGTGTAGTCGCCGCCCTGGCAGGTGACGATGATTTCGCAGGCGCGCAGCGCCGCGATGTCGGTTGCGTCCAGCAAGGGCTGCGCCGCTTCCTTGCCGCCGAATGCCGGCGCCTTGCTGCCGGCGGCGGAGGTGGAAAAATACACCGGGTCAATGTGGGCGAAATCGCCTTCTTCGACCATGCGCTGCATCAGCACCGAGCCGACCATGCCGCGCCAACCGACCAGACCTACCTTCTTCATGACTTCCTTCTCCTGATAAAACCTATGATGACGCGCGAGCTTACGCGGCCAGCGCCGCCAGAACCGCGTCGCCCATTTCCCGGGTGCCGACCTTGCGCGTGCCGCGCTCGTAGATGTCGCCGGTGCGGTAGCCCTGGGCGAGCACCTGCTTGACGGCGTTTTCGACGCGCGCGGCGTCCTCTTCGAGACCGAAGGTGTAGCGCAGCATCATCGCCGCCGAGAGGATGGTCGCCAGCGGATTGGCCACGCCCTGGCCGGCGATGTCCGGCGCCGAACCGTGCGAGGGTTCGTACAGCCCCTTGTTCTTGTCGTCGAGCGACGCCGACGGCAGCATGCCGATCGAGCCGGTCAGCATCGACGCCTCGTCGGAAAGAATGTCGCCGAACATGTTGCCGGTGACCATGACATCGAATTGCCTGGGGGCCTTGACCAGTTGCATCGCGGCATTGTCCACCAGCATGTGGCTCAATTCGACATCCGGATAGTCGCGGGCGATCTCGATCATCACGTCGCGCCACAACTGGGTGCATTCGAGCACGTTCATCTTGTCCACCGAGCACACGCGCTTGTTGCGCTTTTGCGCCGCCTGGAAGGCGACATGGCCGATGCGGCGGATTTCCGACTCGCTGTAGACCATGGTGTTGAAGCCGACGCGCTCGCCATTCTCCTCGCGCACGCCGCGTGGCTGGCCGAAATAGATGTCGCCGGTCAGTTCGCGGACGATGAGGATGTCCAGCCCGGCGACGATTTCCGGCTTGAGCGTCGAGGCGTTGGCCAGTTCGGGATAGAGGATGGCCGGGCGCAGGTTGGCGAACAGATTGAGATCCTTGCGGATGCCGAGCAGACCGCGCTCCGGGCGCTTCTCGCGGGGCAGGGCGTCCCACTGCGGGCCGCCGACGGCGCCGAGCAGCACGGCATCGGCGGCGCGGGCCAGTTTGCGCGTGGCTTCCGGGTAGGGATCGCCGGTCGCATCAACAGCAGCGCCGCCGAGCAGCGCCTCTTCCATCTCGAAGGGGCGATCCAGCGCCTGCAACACGCGCACCGCCTCGGCGGTGATTTCCGGGCCGATACCGTCGCCCGACAGAACACAAATTTTCATGAATACTCTCTCCTTGCTGCAGTTTTGATTCAAGGCTGCACAGAACTGGATTGCTTCGCTACGCTCGCAATGACGGCTATTCACGCACCGTCATTGCGAGGAGCAAAGCGACGAAGCAATCCAGAAATGGCGTCATTTGAAACAAAACAGCATTATTGGGCGAACAGCCAGGGCTGCTCGGCGCGGCGCTTGTCCTCGAAAGCGCGAATCTTGTCGGCGTGGCGCAGGGTCAGGCCGATATCGTCCCAGCCGTTCAACAGGCACTCCTTGCGGAAGGCGTCGATGGCGAACGGGATGCCGTGGCCGTCCGGGCGGATCACCGCCTGCGCCGGCAAGTCGACGACCAGCTTGTAGCCCGGCGTCGCCTCGACCTGCTGGAACAGGGCTGCGATCTCGGCGGCTGGCAGGGTGATGGGCAGAACGCCGTTCTTGAAGCAGTTGTTGAAGAAAATGTCGGCAAAGGATTCGGCGACGATGGCGCGGAAACCGAAATCGAGCAGCGCCCACGGCGCATGCTCGCGGGAACTGCCGCAGCCGAAATTGGCGCGCGTCAGCAATATTTCGGCGCCCTGGTAGCGCGGCTGGTTGAGCACGAAATTGGGATTTTTCGGGCGCTGCGCGCAATCCTGGCCGGGCTGGCCGACATCCATGTAGCGCCACTCGTCGAAAGCGTTGGGGCCGAAGCCGGAACGCTGGATCGACTTCAAAAACTGCTTGGGGATGATGGCGTCGGTATCGACATTGTTGCGGTCGAGCGGCGCCACCAGCCCTTCCAGACGAACGAATTTTTCCATTACTCCACCGCCCTTTGCACGGCCTCGCCGCTCTTTACCAGTGCTCCGCCAACCGCTTCGCCGCCCTTCTTTACCGCGCCACTGACGGCTTCGCCGCCCTTGTGCAACGCCTCGCCGGTTTTCTCGACGCCGATTGCGGCATCCTTTTTGGCGCCTTCCACGGTATTGCAAGCCGCCAGCCCGAGGGCCAGCAACATGATGAATATGCGTTCCATCGCCACCATCCTCACAGAATTTCACGCACATCGGCGAAGCGGCCAGCCACCGCCGCCGCCGCCGCCATCGCCGGACTGAGCAGATGCGTCCGCCCGCCCGCGCCCTGGCGGCCCTCGAAATTACGGTTCGAGGTCGAGGCGCAACGCTCGCCCGGCTCCAGGCGGTCGGCGTTGATCGCCAGACACATCGAGCAGCCCGGCTCGCGCCATTCGAAACCGGCGGCGACGAAGACCTTGTCCAGCCCCTCGGCCTCGGCCTGACGCTTGACCGGCCCGGAACCCGGCACCGCCAGCGCCAGTTTGACATTGGCCGCGATATGGCGACCCTTGAGCACGGCCGCCGCCGCGCGTAAATCCTCGATGCGCGAATTGGTGCACGAACCGATGAATACCTTGTCGATGGCGATTTTCTGCATCGGCGTGCTCGGATTGAGGCCCATGTAGTGCAGCGCCCGCTCCATGCCCTCGCGCCTGACCGGATTGGCCTCTTTCGCCGGATCGGGCACCTGGCCGTCGATGGCCACCACCATCTCGGGCGAGGTGCCCCAGCTCACCTGCGGGCGGATATCCTCGGCGCGCAGGCTCAGGGTGCGGTCAAAGCGGGCGTCGGGATCGGAATGCAGCGTGCGCCAATAGGCCACCGCCTTGTCCCAATTTTCGCCGGTCGGCGAGAAGGGGCGGCCCTTGAGGTAATTGATGGTCGTCTCGTCGACGGCGACGAAGCCCATGCGGGCGCCGCCCTCGATGGCCATGTTGCACAGGGTCATGCGCCCTTCCATCGACAGGGCGCGGATGGCGCTGCCGGCGAACTCGATGGCATAGCCGGTGCCGCCGGCCGTGCCGATGGCGGCGATGATGAAGAGGGCCAGGTCCTTGGCGGTGACGCCCTTGCCGAGCTTGCCGTCAACGGCAATGAGCATGGTTTTCGACTTTTTTTGCAGCAAGCACTGCGTCGCCAGCACATGCTCCACCTCGGACGTGCCGATGCCGTGCGCGAGGCAGGCGAAAGCGCCGTGCGTCGAGGTGTGCGAATCGCCGCAAACGACGGTCATGCCGGGCAGGGTGGCGCCGTTTTCCGGGCCGACGACATGGACGATGCCCTGTTTCGGATCGCGGAAGGGAAAATAGGCCAGCGCCCCGACGCTGCGGATATTGGCGTCGAGCGTTTCGACCTGCTGGCGTGAAACCGGGTCTTTGATGCCCTCGTCCCAGTGGTCGGTCGGCGTGTTGTGATCGGCCGTGGCGACGATGGAGGAAATGCGCCAAGGCTTGCGGTCGGCTATTTTCAGCCCCTCGAAAGCCTGCGGGCTGGTTACTTCATGTACCAGATGCCGGTCGATATAGAGCAGGGCCGTGCCGTCGTCCTCCTGATGGACGACATGGCTTTGCCAAAGCTTGTCATAAAGTGTCTGCGCCATGAAATGCTTCAAGAGAGGCTATGAAACTATAAATTATGGCACAGAATCAGGCTGGCCCGCCCGGCGACCCTCGTCCGCTTCCCGCACCCAGAGCCAGACCAGCAGGAAGCCGAGCAGGCCGAAGAGGGCGGCGAGGCTGAAGGTCCAGCCAGCGCCCCAGGCGTCCCAAGTGTGGCCGCTGATGAGCGTGCCGAGCAGGCCGCCGGCCCCGAACGACAGGCTGGAATAGAGCGCCTGGCCCCGTCCCTGCGCTCGTCCGGGAAACCAGGCCTGGACGGCGGTGATGGCCGAGGCGTGGTAGGCGCCGAAAGTCAGCCCGTGCAGCAATTGCACGAATATCATCAAGGCCGGCGAGGCAACGCCCCAGCCCATGAGCAGAAAGCGCAGCGCGGCGGCGGCGAAACAGGCGAGAAGAATGATGCGCAGGGAAAAACGCCGGGCCAGCCGGGCCATGACCAGGAATACCCCGATTTCGGCGAGGACGCCGAGCGACCACAGCAGACCGACCGCGGTCTTGCTGTAGCCGTGCGCCGCCAGATGGATCGAGTAGAAAACGTAAAAAGCGCCGTGCGCCGCCGACATGGCAAAGCAGGCCGCCATCAGCGCGGCGACGCGCGGCTGGCGGAGGATCGCCGCGATCGGCGGCGCTTCGCCGGCGGCCGGCGTGGCGGTTGTCTCCGGCAAGGCCAGCGAGCAGGCCAGCATGCCGAGCAGGATGATCCAGCACGCCCACAGCAGGCCGGACGGCGCCACCCGGTCGAGTAGCGCGCCGACGAGCAGCACCGTGACGATGAAGCCAATCGAACCCCACAGGCGGATACGGCTGTAGCGGTTGCGCTCCTCGCGCAGATGATCGAAGGTCAAGACCTCGACCAGCGGCAGCGCGGCGCTCCAGAAAAAGGCCAGCAAGGCCATGGCGAGTAGCATGCCGGGCAGCCGGTCGAGCCAGAAAAAGGCGCTGAAGCCGGCCAGGGCGACGACACCGGCGAGGCGGATGATCGTCATGCGGTGTCCGTGGCGGTCGGCCAGCCAGCCCCAGAGATTGGGGCCGAACACCCGCATCAACTGCATCTGGGACATCAGGAGGCCGATGTCCCAGGCAGAAAAATTCAGGGATTGGAGATAAAGCGCGAAGTAGGGCGAGAAGGCGCCGATGAAGGCGAAATGGAAAAAGTAGTAGCCCGACAGGCGCCAGTAGGGCAAAGCACGCATCCGGCGATTTTACCGGATGCGTTCCGCAGTCCTTATTTCGTTTTCAGATCGGCCAGGGGCGCTAAGGTAAAGCGCCGAGCGCGCTGTCGCATGGCAAGCGGCTGATCCGGGAAGGGCATCAGCGGGCGGCGGCCTGCTGGCCGGCGCGGAAGGCCAGTAGCAAGTGGTAGAGCGCATCCTTGAGGACGACGCGCTGTTTTTTCATGTCTTCCAGGGTGAAATCGGCAACGGGCATGTCGTGCTCTTCGAGATCCTCGACCTTGCCGGTCAGACGGTCGTAGCTGGCGAAAAGACGGGCGAAATGCGCGTTGCCGGATTTGAGGACATCGATGGCGTCCTTCATTTCGGGAAAATCCGAGTAAAGGTCGTGGTGATCGACTTTCATGACTGCTCTCCTTCTGATGACGGTTCCGCCCGAATGGCGGAGGAATTGGAATAATCTTGCCTGCTTTCCGGCAGGCGCGGCGTCGTGCACACGACATCGGCGCATTGTGCGCGCTGGCGCAGGGCGTGATCCATCAGCACCAGCGCCAGCATTGCCTCGGCGATGGGCGTTGCGCGGATGCCGACACAGGGGTCGTGGCGCCCTTCGGTTGCCACTTCGACTGCCTGCCCGTCCAGGTCGATCGAGCGCCGCGGCTGGGCAATCGACGGCGTCGGCTTGACGGCCAGATTGACGATAATCTCCTGGCCCGTCGAAATACCGCCCAGCACGCCGCCCGCGTGATTGCTGCCAAAGCCCTGCGGCATCATTTCGTCGCCGTGCTCGCTGCCGCGCTGGCTGATCGCGGCAAAGCCGGCGCCGATCTCGACGCCCTTGACGGCATTGATGCCCATCATGGCATAGGCGATCTCGGCATCGAGGCGGTCGTAAACCGGCTCGCCCCAACCCGGCGGCACGCCCGTGGCGGTTACCGTGATGCGGGCGCCGATGGAGTCGCGCGCTTTGCGCAACTGATCCATGTAGTCCTCAAGGCGCGGCACAATGCCGGCATTGGGCGCGAAAAAGGGATTGCCGTCGATGTCGGCGGCGCTCACGAAGGGAATCTCGATCGGCCCGAGGGCGCTCATCCAGCCGCGAATTTCGACGCCGTAACGCTGGCGCAGCCACTGCCGGGCAATGGCCCCGGCCGCCACGCGCACGGCGGTTTCGCGCGCCGAGGCGCGGCCGCCGCCGCGATAATCGCGAAAACCGTATTTCTGGGTATAGGTGTAATCGGCATGGCCCGGGCGGAAGGTCGCGGCGATGTTGCCGTAGTCCTTGCTGCGCTGATCCTGATTGCGGATCAAGAGTGCGATTGGCGTGCCGGTGCTGCGTCCCTCAAAAACGCCGGAGAGGATTTCCACCGTATCCGGCTCGCGCCGCTGCGTCACATGGCGCGAGGTGCCCGGCTTGCGCCGGTCGAGTTCGGCCTGAATGTCGGCCGCGTCGATTGCCAGCCCCGGCGGGCAACCGTCGACGACGCAGCCGATCGCCGGGCCATGCGATTCGCCAAAGGAGCTTACGGTAAACAGGGTGCCAAAGGTATTGCCGGGCATGAAGTGCGCAAAAGCGGACAGAAAGCGCCCAGTCTATCATGCCGCTGCCCGCCGGCCAGGCGATTCGGGTCGCCGCTTCGTCCGTCCGGTTTTGGAATGTTCGCCAATTTTTGCAAATGCCGTTGTGGCAAGGTTTGGCGCTGTTTGGCGGCCTTTGGCCAAGGATGTTGGCAACAAAAATGGCATGCGCGCTTGCGCAACGTCATAGATGTCGATATACTTTGGACTATTACCTAAGTTATAGATTATCAAGATGACTGGGTATCCCTACCACACCATTGTTTCCAGGAGAGTAGATAATGAATACTGTCAAACTCAATGAAAAAATCGAAGCCCGTGAAATCCGTCGCAAGCTTGGCCTGAACCAGCAACAATTTTGGTCCCCCCTCGGCGTGACGCAAAGTGGCGGTTCCCGCTATGAAAGCGGCCGCAACATGCCGAAGCCGGTGCGCGAACTGCTGCGCCTGGTTCATGTCGAACAGATTGACATCAAAGCCATCAAATGTGAAGACTGGGAAGTCGTCAAGTATCTCAAGGCGCAGGAGCCGGAACTGTTCAAGTCCTTGAAAAAGTCGGCGCGCAGCCGCTCGCGCAAGGCTGCCTGAGCCGTAGCGCACAATTCTGTCCGGCGAGGCCGGTCAGCCACGGGCATCACGGGGAAACCAGCACCCGGATGCCCGTTTTCTTTTGGATTTCGTCGGCGAAGGCGGTCAATTCTCCGGCCGGCAGCGCCGTCAGACGCGCGGCGGCGGCTTGCCGCGAGGGCCGCGCCAAACCGTATAGGTGGATGCCGGCCAGTTGCCCGGCCAGCGGCGCCAGCAGGGCGCAATAGGCGGCGCGTGCCGCCGCGCTGGGCGCCCGGCCATCGAGAGCGAACCAGCAGGTTTGCACCCAGGTTGGCGCCAGGGCGGCGCAGCGGGCCAGATGGGCCGTCACCCGGGCCGGCGCCAGCGCCACGCCGTTGATTTCGGCCACGGCTTCGGGTTCCGCCCGATCCACTTTGAACCAGACCTCGCCCCCCAGTTCGCCCAGCCGACGGATGCCCGCCGCGACCTGCGGGCGGTGGAGCAGACTGCCGTTGGTAATCAGCCGTGGCATCAGCTTGCCGGTGAGGCCGAATTTTTCCAGCACCCGCCCGACGCAGTCGACGGCGGCGGCGAATTCGGCGGCGCTGGTCGGCTCGCCATTGCCGGAAAAGGCCACGTCCATCAGCCGCCGTGCTGCCGGCGGCACGGCGCGGATCATGAAATCGCCGTTGAGCGCGGCGTCGAGAAATTGCGTCAGTTCCCGCTCCAGCAGCGCCAGATCGAGGGGCGGCGGGGCGCCGCGCCGCAAGTCATCGACCTGACAATAGAGGCAGGCCCAGTTGCAGGCATTATTGCTATTGAGATTGATGCCGACCGAGACGCCGCCGGCCCGCCGCGAAATGACGGGATAGACGTAACGCAGGTTGGCGCTGTCGCGGCGGTGGTCGTCGGTAGTGAGCATGTCCCCTCATTGTATAATCCGCGACCGTTTGCCAAACCTTGCCGCCATGGAAATCACCCGCCGCCTCGAATTCGATGCCGGGCACCGCATCCCCGATCACAAAAGCCAGTGCCGCCATCTGCACGGGCACCGTTACGCCATCGAAATCACCCTGTCGGGCGACATTATCGACAAGGCCGGCGATGCCGCCAACGGCATGGTGATGGATTTCTCGCAGGTCAAGGACCTGGCCAGGGAGCATCTGGTCGATGCCTGGGATCACGCTTTTCTGGCCTTTGCCGGCGATACCGCCATCGTCGATTTTCTCGCCGGCCTGCCCGGGCACAAAACGGTCATTCTCGACCGCGTGCCGACCGCCGAGAATCTCGCCCGCATCGCCTTTGAACGCCTCGACGCGGTCTATCGCGACACCTACGGCAACCACCTGCGCCTCGAACGCATCCGCCTGTACGAAACGCCCAACTGCTGGGCCGACGCCCTGCGCGCCCGGCGCGATTGAGCGGGGCGGGTTCCTCTATTTAGCCGCCTTCTTGCCGCCGGAAGCCTTGGCCAGACGCGCCTTGTCCTCGGCGTGGGCGAAGGTCACGCGGCCGTCCTTGACCATGCCCATCACGGCCTGGGCGCGGGTAAAGGCTTCATGGGTACTCTCGTCGTCCGGATTCCACCTGGTGAAAGGCTTGTTCCAGGTGGCGATCACGCCATGCACCGGCTCCCTGAGATCCTCAAGAGCGGCGACGATTTTCGCCTTGTCGGTGCTGCCGGCCTGGCGGATGGCGGCGGCGAAAATCAGCACGGCGTCGTAACCCTGAGCGGCGGACACCGGCGAGGGAATGCGCTTGACCTTGTAGGTGCGGTGATAGTTCTCGATGAAAGCCTTGGCTTCGGGCGTCACCGGCTCTTCGATGAAAGTCTGCGGCATCATCGTGCCGTCGCCATTCTTGCCGGCATGGTCGATAAAGTTCGACATCGACAGGGTCCAGCCGCCGATCAGCGGCCCGCTCATGCCGATCTTGACTTTTTCGTTGGCGACGACGGCCTGCTCGGGGCCGATGCCCCAGATCAGGATGGCTTGTGCGCCGGCCGACTTGGCGCGCTGTAACTGCTCGGTCATGTCCGTATCGCCGATGTCGAATTTCTCGACGGCAACCACCTGAATCTTGTCGCTCTGCGCCCTGATCCGCGCCTGCAAATCGTTGCGCCCGGAGACACCATAATTGGTGGCGTCGTACAGGATGGCGACCCGGGTGAATTTGCTGTTGATGGCTTCCTCGACCACCATCGCCGCCTGAATGCCATCATGCGCGGCGAAGCGGAAGATGGACAGGGTCGGCACCCGGGCCTCGCGCCATTGCGTCATCGAGGCCGAACCGGCTGCCGGCGTGATGATCTTGGGGATGCCCTTTTCCTGCAAATACTTGTCGCCAGCGATGATGACGCCGGTATTGGCGCTGCCGATGACGCCGGCGAGCCCCGGCATGGCGGCCAGCTCCTGGCCGATCATCGTGCCGCGCTCATTCTTGGCCTCGTCGTCGCGCTCGATGATTTCGATACGCATCTTTTTGCCACCGACATTAAGACCGCCAGTGGCGTTGATTTCATTGACCGCCAGCTTGGCGCCATCGCGCATGGAAGCGCCCATGGGGGCGGAACCGCCGGTAAACGGACCGGTGAGCGCCAGTTTGACAGTCTCGGCGGCCCAAGCCGGCGTGGCGCCGATGGCGGTAAGCAGCAGGGCGGCAAGCAAAGCTTTTTTCATGATGCCTCCTCTTGAGGAATCCGGATGAAATAAGGGCAGAACAAGTTTATCGTCGGCTAGGCGCCCCGGCCGCGGGGCTTGCGCCTGGCGGAAGCGGTGAGATTCGAACTCACGGAGGGGTATCAGCCCTCGGTGCTTTTCAAGAGCACTGCCTTAAACCGCTCGGCCACGCTTCCCATACTGCCCGCCCCGCTGAGAATCGCGGGGGAGGGATGATAGCATGAAGGCTGGCGTCGCTTTGGCGCAAGTCGCCGCGTAAGGTATGCGGCGCAGCCATAAGCAACTGTTTTACTGGCAATTGATTGAAACTTTGGCCGCTGTCCGCTAGTCTTGGCCTTTGTGCCAACCCTCCCGGAGAATTGACCGCATGAATTCCCCCTTCCAACAAGCTTCTCTTGATCGCGCGCTGCCGGCCCTGAGCCAGAACCGCGTCTTGCGCAACACCTACATGCTGCTGGCCCTGAGCATGGTTCCCACCGTGATCGGCGCCCTGGTCGGCATCCAGATGCAGTTCAGCTTCATGGCCGGCAGCCCGTTCATCGCCTTCATGCTCTTTCTCGGCATCGCCTGGGGCTTCATGTACGCCATCGAGCGCAACAAGAACAGCGGCCTCGGCGTCGCCCTGCTGCTCGGCTTCACCTTCTTCATGGGCCTCATGCTGTCGCGCATCCTGCAAGTCGCCCTCGGTTTCTCCAATGGCGCTTCGATGATCACCCTGGCCGCCGGCGGCACCGGCGCGGTGTTCTTCACCATGGCGACCGTCGCCAGCGTCAGCAAGCGCGATTTCAGCAACATGGGCAAATTCCTGTTCGTCGGCATGATCGTCGTGCTGCTCGCCATCGTCGCCAACATCTTCCTGCAAATTCCCGCCCTCTCGCTGGCCATATCCGCTGTCGCCGTGCTGGTCTTCTCGGCCTACATCCTGTACGACCTGAGCCGCATCGTGCAGGGCGGCGAAACCAACTACGTCAGCGCCACCCTGGCGGTCTACCTCGACATCTACAACGTCTTTATCAGCCTGCTCCACCTGATCATGGCCTTCACCGGCGAACGCGACTGAGTTTTCCGGTAATCCCGCACCCAGGCGGCTACGGCCGCCTTTTTCGCGCCCTGGCTGCGGTTGGCCTGGGCAGGACCGGCCGGCGGCGCCGGGCGTGGCGCGGCGGGGGCGGCTTGGGGCGGGCGGGTAGTGTCTTACTTTGAACACACGTCGAACGCTTACCCCGTCATTCATGATGGGGTAAGCGAGACAATTGTTTATGTTGTTTATGGCTGCGCCGTATCACGAGCCAGAGAAGAACCCGGCGCCCTTACATTGCTTTTGTATGCCGCCTGCGCGTGATTGCGCCTACAACGCCAAGACCGGCTAAGAGCATGGCATAGGTTTCGGGTTCGGGAATAGAGAAGGGTTCGGGAATAGAGATTACGTTGCTGTGCCCGAAACGCAGACTATCGATGGCGAACCCGGCTGGCTCTGGACCGACGAGATCAAGGAAAACCCCCGCGATCGTCTCGCTTTTGTCGGAAGTGACAAGACCGAGAAATTCAATACCGAGTCCATTATTCACTACCGTGCCGAGAATCGTTCCATCTCGCGAGAATGCGGTAATGCCCGTGCTGCCTATTGCATCAAAATATCCCCCGT
>WREP01000057.1 GCA_009779265.1 Betaproteobacteria bacterium | reverse complement strand
GCCCCGTTTCGGAATTCAATCCCGGCAAACAGGGCGAGCACCACGAGCGCCGCCATTTCGTCGAACCCTGCGGCAAGCCTGCCTCCTGTGGCTAAAACGCCCGAACCGGCGGTAAGCGGCCTGGTGCCGTTTACCACCATCGATTTTCCCGGGCGGCTCGCTGCGGTTATTTTTTGCCAGGGTTGCCCGTGGCGCTGTACCTATTGCCACAACCCGCACTTGCTGCCGACAGGCGCCGGCACGTTGCGGTGGCCGGAAATCCTGGCATGGCTGAAAACGCGGCGCGGCTTGCTCGACGGCGTTGTCTTCAGCGGTGGTGAGCCGCTGTTGCAGCGCGGGCTCGCCGCTGCGCTCACCGAGGTACGCAGCCGGGGCTTCGCGACCGGCCTGCACACCGCTGGCATTTATCCGGCGAGGCTGGCCGCGGTGTTGCCGCTGCTCGACTGGGTCGGCTTCGACGTCAAGGCGCCGTTTGCGGAATACGCTGCGGTGGTCGGTTGCGATGGCGGCGGCAGCGCCCGCGCTGCGCTGGAAATGCTGTTGGCTTCCGGCCTTGCTTATGAAATCCGCTGCACCGTCCCGCCCGCTGCCAACGCCGATGCCGTGCCGCGCCTGCGTGCGGAACTGGCAGCTCTCGGAATTTCGCGCCTTGAGTTACAAGAGTGCCGGACTGAAGGCAGCCGCTGATGGAATGGAAATTGCATCGTAATCAGGACAGTCTTTTGGCGGCATTTTTTTCCGCATTCATCCCGGAGACGGGCGGATTGCGCGAGGGGTGCCGGCAAAGGACGGTAATATTTTCCTCAACTCGTGGCGTTTCCTTATGCGTTCCTCACTTCTGCTCTTCCTGCTCGCCGCCGCGCTGACGGCGCCCGCTCTTGCCGAGCCGGCCCCCTGGTATTGGTGGGTCAGCCGCGATGGCCCTGGGCGCGTCTGCTGGCAAACCTCGCCCGGCGAGGGCTGGCTGCGCGAACCCCAAGCTTTCCGCGACGCCCGCTGCCGCGTCCGGCGCTAAACGACGCATGGCCGTCGTTTATGTGCCGCCGCCCGACAGCGGCTTGGCCGTGGTTTTCGCCGATGAAAGCCTGCTGGTCGTCGACAAGCCAGCCGGCCTCCTGTCCGTGCCGGGGCGCGGCGAGGACAAGCAGGATTGCCTGCTCAGCCGGGCGCAAGCGGTATTTGCCGACGCGCTGACGGTGCACCGCCTCGACATGTCAACCTCCGGTCTGCTGTTGCTGGCGCGCGGCCCGGCGATGCAGGGCGCGCTCTCAAAGCTGTTCCGCGAGCGTTTGGTGGATAAACGCTACGTCGCCGAAGTCGAAGGCAGCCCCGCCGACGACAGCGGCGAAATCGCCCTGCCCCTGATTTGCGATTGGCCCAATCGGCCCCGGCAGAAAGTGGATTTCATCATTGGCAAGCCCTCGCTGACGCGCTTTCGCGTCATCTGGCGCGATCCGGGCGGCCGTTCCAGCCGCCTCGAACTGGAGCCGGTGACCGGCCGCTCACACCAGTTGCGCGTTCATCTCGCCGCCCTCGGCCACCCTATTCTCGGCGACGAGCTGTACGGCAGCGGCTCGCTCGATAGCGGCGAGCGTCTGCATCTGCATGCCACCGATTTGCGTTTCGCGCACCCGCTGACCCGCCAGGCGCTGCATTTTCATAGCGATTCCCCGTTCTGAGGCACTGCGACCGTATAATTCCCGCCATTTCAGCCTCTTGCTCCGGCAATCATGTTGATCTGGTTCGTCGTTCTCTATCTGCTGGCCTCGATCGCCATCGGCCTGTTTGTTGCCTTCACGCGCGTCCATAACGCCAAGGATTTCGCCGTCGCCGGCCGCTGCCTGCCGATGCCGGTCGTTACCGCCACCGTGTTCGCCACCTGGTTCGGCGCCGAGGCCATCTTTGGCGTCTCCGCGACCTTCGTCAAGAAAGGGCTGACCGGCGTCGTCGCCGATCCTTTCGGCGCCAGCATGTGCCTTGTCATCGCCGGCATTTTCTACGGCACCAAGATCTACAAGCTCAATGTGCTGACGCTCGGCGACTTTTTCCGCATGCGCTACAGCCGCACGGTCGAAATCCTGACCACGCTGTGCATCGTGGTTTCCTACCTGGGCTGGGTTTCGGCCCAGATCAAGGCGCTTGGCCTGGTTTTCTCGGTCGTCACCGACGGCGCCATCAGCCGCGAGGCGGGCATGGTACTCGGTACCGCCATCGTGCTGACCTACACCACTTTCGGCGGCATGTTCTCGGTGGCCATTCTCGACTTCGTGCAGATGACCGTGGTCATGGGCGGCATGCTGTTCATCGGCTACCTCATTTCCGGCATGACCGGCGGCGTCGAAGTCGTGGTCAGTCACGCCTCCGCCGCCGGCAAACTGGATTTCTTCCCGAGCGGCAACTGGGTCGACTGGCTGGCCTTCCTCGCCGCCTGGATGACCATGATGCTCGGCTCGATTCCACAACAGGACGTGTTCCAGCGCATCACCTCGGCGAAAAGCGCGCGGGTCGCCATCATGGCCTCGATACTCGGCGGCAGCATCTATTTCTGCTTTACCTTCGTGCCGATGTTCATTGCCTACGCGGCCACGCTGATCAATCCCGAGCAATTCAACAGCCTCATCGAAACCGACTCGCAACTGGTGCTGCCGACCCTGGTCATGCAGCACACGCCGGTTTTTGCTCAAGCCATTTTCTTCGGCGCTGTACTCGCCGCGATCATGGCCTGCTCCTCGGCGACCTTGCTGGCGCCTTCGGTGTCCTTCTCGGAAAACATCCTGCGTAACATCTTCCCCGGCGTAAACGACCGCCAGTTGCTGCGCATGATGCGCCTGACCATGCTCTGTTTTGCCGGCGTCGTGCTGGCCTTCGCACTGACCACCAGTTCCTCGATTTTCGAGATGGTCGAAAACGCCTACAAGATCACCCTGGCCGGCGCTTTCGTGCCGCTATTCTTCGGCGCCTACTGGTCGCGCGCCACCACCCAGGGCGCGCTGCTCGCCATCGTCGGCGGCGTCGGCGCCTGGCTGATCGTCGAATTCCTGATCGGCGAGGCCAGCTTGGTGCCGCCGCAGTTGATCGGTCTGGGCGTCAGCATCGTCGGCATGGTGCTCGGCTCGCTCCTGCCGCAGTACATCGGCCTGCGGGAACACCCGGAAGATCTGCACCACGCGCTGCTGCACCGGGCGGCGCCGGAAAACCAGCCCGCCGGCGAACAGCCGCCCCGCCATTGAGGCGACGGCGTAGCCAGTTCGTGCTGATATCTGCCGCCTGCCCCGCTAGAATTCGCCCATGACCGAACATGGCCGCAGCCCCATCCTTCTCGCCCGTTATTGCGCCCTGGCCTGGCTGGGTCTGATCGTCTACGGCAGCCTGCACCCCTTTTCCGGCTGGCGTGACACCGGCGTTTCGCCCTTCGCCTTTCTTGACGCCGCCTGGCCGCGCTACTGGACGGGCTTCGACCTGATCGCCAATGTCGCCGTCTACCTGCCGCTTGGTTTTTTCCTGACCCTGGCCTTGAGCCGCCTGCCCGGGCGCTTCACCGCGCTGCTGCTGGCGATTGCGCTCGGCGCTGGCATCAGCTTCGGGCTGGAAGCAGCGCAGACTTGGCTGCCGTCGCGCGTTTCTTCCAATATCGACTTCGCCTGCAATGCCGGCGGCGCGTTTCTTGGCGCCGTCTGGGCGCAAGCGGTCGGGCCGCGCGTTTTTGCCCGCCTGGCTGCCCTTGAGCACTGGCTGGTGGCGCCCATCCCGCACGCCGAAATGGGCCTGACCCTGCTCGGCCTGTGGTTACTGGTGCCGCTGTCGCCGGAAATTCTGCTTTTCGGCGCTGGCGACTTCCGCCATTGGTTCTATCTGCCCGCCAGCGTCCCCTTCGCCGCCGAGAGCTTCCCGCTCATTGAGGCCGGTATCACCGCCCTCAATGTTCTCGCCGTCGGTCTCATCGCGCGCCTGCTCTGCGCCCGCCTGCTCGGCGCCTGCCTCATCGTGCCGCTCTTTCTGTTGCTCGGTCTGGCGGTGCGGACGCTCGCCGCGGCGGTGCTGATCGACCCCGGTGAGGCGCTCGCCTGGCTCACTCCCGGCGCGCGCAGCGGCCTCATTGCCGGCGGCCTGGCGCTGGCCGTCGCCATCCTGCTGCCAGCAGCGCCGCGTTTGATCCTGGCCCTGCTGGCGCTGATCGCCGGCAGCGTACTGGTCAATCTGGCGCCGCCTAATCCTTATTCGCTGGCGGCGCTGGCCACTTGGCGCCAAGGCCACTTTCTCAATTTCAACGGCCTGACCCGCCTTGCCGCCACGCTCTGGCCCTTCCTGGCTGTTATCTTCCTGCTGCTGGCGCGACGGCGTGCCGGACGTTCCATGTAAACCGGGGCGCTCCTTATAATGCAGGATTACCGAGGAGTCCGTCGATGAGCTACTTTACCCACCACGTCTTCATCTGCTGCAACCAGCGTCAGGATGGCGAGCATTGCTGCAACGCCAACGGCGACGCCGACGACGCTTTTGCCTATGCCAAGGATCGCATCGGCGCGCTGAAGAAGAACGGCCCCGGCGCTATCCGCATCAACAAGGCCGGCTGTCTTGGCCGCTGCGACGATGGCCCGGTGATGGTCATCTATCCGGAGGAAACCTGGTATCGCTTCGCCGGCCGCGAGGATGTCGAGGAAATCGTCCAGGAACATCTGCTCAATGGCCGCATCGTCGAGCGTCTGAAGGTCTGAATCATGCGCGCGCCGGAAGAAAAACTGCTGATCGCCGGCCCGGTCGGCATGATCGACGTCATCATGGAGCGCCCGGACGCGCCGCGCGGCATCGCGCTGATCGCCCATCCGCATCCCATCGGCGGCGGCGCCAATACCAACAAGGTGGCTTATACGCTGGCGCGCACTTTTGTCGCCCTCGGCTATGCCGCCTTCCGCCCCAATTTCCGCAGCGTTGGCGCCAGCGAGGGCGAGCATGACGAAGGGCGTGGCGAAACCGACGACCTGCTGGCCGTGCTCGACGAAGCCAAACGCCGCTGCGGCGATCTGCCGGTGGCGCTGGCCGGCTTCTCTTTCGGCGCCTATTGCCAGTCCCGCGTCGCCAAGCGCCTGGCCGATGCCGGCCATCCGGCGCAGCGTCTGGTGCTGGTTGGCACCGCCGCCGGTTTCGTCGAAGGCGCCCGCCATTACGATACCGAGGCGGTGCCGCACGACACCATCGTTATCCACGGCTCGGCCGACACGACGGTACCGCTCGCCAATGTCTTCGACTGGGCGCGCCCGCTCGACCTGCCGGTGGTGGTGGTGCCCGGCGCCGACCATTTCTTCCACCGCCGCCTGCACCTGATCCGCGACATTGTTATCCGGGCCTGGCGGCATTGAGCCGCGCCAGCAGACCCGTGGTGTCTGATGGGTCTGCCAGGCTTGCCAAGGAGAGACGCAAAATGAAAAGCCATTTCATTGCCCTGTCAGTTGCCCTGCTCCTGGCTGCCCATACAGGATGGGCGCAGGTCGCGAATTACCCCAAGGCCAAGGTCAGCTATGATGACTTCAAGGGGATTGCCGCCGAAGTGGAGATTCACCGGGCCAGCCGCCTGATCGACTTTGACACCTTCCTCAAGATGAGCAAGGAACCGGGAGTCATCATTCTCGATAGCCGCTCCCAGTTTCGCTTCGACCGCATTCATCTCAAGGGGGCAAGGCACCTGGCGTTCACCGACTTCACACAGGGGAATCTGGCAAGAGTCATTCCCTCTTTCGAGACGGTCATCCTGATTTACTGCAACAACAACTTTGATGGCGACGAAACGGATTTTGCTTCAAAGATTGCTGTACCGCGCCAAGCGGGCGCGGTGGCGAGCCAATTCAATGCGCAGGCCAGACCGCTCATGATGGCGCTGAATATTCCGACCTACATCAATTTATACGGATATGGCTACCGGAATGTTTACGAACTGGATGAGCTGGTGAAAGTGAGTGATCCCCGGCTTGAGTTTGACGGATCGCTGATAAAGAAAAGCGCCATCACTGGAAAACCCGCTAGACGGTAGCAGGCATGAAAATTTTCACTCCTGGTCAGCCGGGCAGGCGCCGCGCAGGCGGCGCATCCACCGCGCTTTTCCGCGGGTTTTCCTTATATTTTTCCCAGGTGTGGCGCTATGAGTTGTGATGCGAATTCAGTACCGATGGCGGCTTTGCTGCTGATCACCAATTGCCCCGACGAGGCGGTGGCCAATGCCATTGCGCTGGCCGTCGTCGAGGAAAAACTGGCCGCCTGCGTCAATCTGCTGCCGCGCGTGCAATCGGTGTATCGCTGGCAGGGCGCGGTCGAATCGGCCAGCGAAATCCCGCTCTTCATCAAAACCACCACCGACCGCTACGCGGCGCTGGAAAAGCGCCTCCGCGAACTGCATCCCTATGCCGTGCCGGAAATTATCGCCATGCCGATCAGCCACGGCCTGCCGGCTTATCTGGACTGGCTGGCCGAGGAAACGCGCCCATGATTCGCCTGTTGTTTCTGATTCTCACCCTGCTCGTGTCGACAGCCTGGGCCGACGAGGAATTCCTCGATCCAGCGGTGGCTTTCAAGCCAAGCGCCCGGGCGCTCGACGCTCAGACCATCGAAGTGAGTTACGAGATCGCCAAGGGCTATTACCTGTACCGCGAGAAATTCCGCTTCGCCGCCGACGACACGCCGCTCGGCGCGCCGGATTTTCCAAAGGGCAAGGAGAAGGTCGACGATACCTTCGGCAAGGTCGAGGTCTATTACCGCACGGTGAACATCCGCCTGCCGGTCGAACGCAACGCCTCCGGGCCGCTGCCCCTGCGTCTGGCGGTGACGGCGCAGGGCTGCGCCGATGCCGGCCTGTGCTATTTGCCGCAGACGCAGACCATCAGCCTGACCCTGCCCGATCCGGCGACGACCCCCAGCTTCGTCGCCACCGGGGCGGAAGCGGGCGGCGACGAGAGCGGCGCGATTGCCGCCATGCTGCGTGACGCCGGGTTCTGGACCATTCTCGCCTTCTTTTTCGCCTCTGGCGTCGGCTTGACGTTTACGCCCTGCGTGCTGCCGATGCTGCCCATTCTCTCCGGCATTATCGCCGGCCAGGGGCGGCGGGCCTCGCGCGGCCGCGCTCTGGCGCTGTCGCTGGTCTATGTGCTGGGCATGGCCCTGACCTATGCCGCCGCCGGTGTCGCTGCCGGTCTGAGCGGCACTTTGTTGCAAGCCGCGCTGCAAAATGCTTGGGCGCTCGGCGGCTTTGCCCTGATCTTTGTCCTGCTCTCCCTGTCGATGTTTGGCTTTTACGAATTGCAGTTGCCAACGGCCCTGCAAAGCAAGCTGGCGGAAGAATCCGGCCACCTGCAAGGCGGGCGCGGCTTCGGCGTATTCCTCATGGGGGCGCTGTCGGCGCTGATCGTCGGCCCCTGCGTCGCCCCCGTGCTGGCCGGGGCGCTGATATATATCGGCCAGAGCGGCGACGCGGCGCTGGGCGGCGCGGCGCTGTTCGTCATGGGCCTGGGCATGGGCGCGCCGCTCATCGCTGTCGGCGTTGCCGGCGGCTCGCTGCTGCCCAAAACCGGGCCGTGGATGGAAAGCGTCAAGAAAGGCTTTGGCGTGCTCCTCCTGGCCACCGCGCTGTGGCTGCTCGCGCCGCTGCTGCCGGCGGCCGTCGCCATGTTCGGCTGGGCGCTGCTCCTCATCATCCCGGCCATCTACCTGCACGCCCTCGACCCGCTGCCGCCGCAGGCGCGCGGCGGCCAGCGTTTCTGGAAAGGCATCGGCATCGTCATGCTGCTCTGCGGCGCGGCGCTGCTGCTTGGCGCCCTGGCCGGCGGCCGCGACCCGTTGCAACCACTGGCCGGCCTCGGCAATGGCAAGGCCGCCGCCGCCGAACCGGCCACACTACCCTTCGAGCCGGTGCGCTCGCTGGCCGAACTGGATCGCCGCCTCGCTACCGCCGACCGGCCGGTGATGCTCGATTTCTATGCCGACTGGTGCGTCGACTGCAAGAAAATGGAGAAATCCACCTTTTCCGACCCGGCGGTGCAGGCCAAACTGGCCGGCTTCACGCTGCTCAAGGCCGACGTCACCGCCAACAGCGACGAGGACAAGGCGCTGCTTGCCCGCTTCCAGTTGTACGGGCCGCCCGGCATCATCTTTTTCGCGGCTGACGGAGGCCAGATCGACAAGGTGCGCATCGTCGGCTTCCAGGATGCGGCGACCTTCCTGCATAACCTGGGACGGATCATCTAAACCCTGCAGCGGCGATCCGACCGCGGAGGGCGCTGCGACACATTGCCTCATGTGGCACTGTGTCACAGTACCGCTGGCATGCCCTTCTCTAAAATCGTTTTTTTCATAAAACGGTCGGCAAGGGGAAGGCATGGGCCAAGGCGCCAAAATTAAGCGGCAAATTTGCGCCGATGTCTGGAAAGCGATTGCCTGCGGGCTGCTCGGGATAACGGGCGCCATGGCGGAAGAAGCGGTGCGGCTGGATGAGGTGTCCGTGACGGCAACGCGGGAGGCGCGGCCGACCGGCGAGGTGCCGCAGGCCATTTCCGTCGTCGGCAAGGAAACCCTGGCTGACAAGAAAATGTTCCACGTCAAGGAAGCCTTGCAGGAAATGCCCGGCGTGCTGATTGACAACAAGAATGGCGGCTCCAGCGCCCGACTGATCATTCGTGGCGCGGGACTGAAGGCCAGCTACGGCATCCGGGAAATCATGCTGCTGCGCGACGGCGTGCCGCTCAGCGATCCGGACAGCTTTACCCGCCTCGATTTTGTCGATACCCAGGACATCGAGCGCATCGAAGTCGCCAAAGGGCCGGGCAACCTGTTCGCGGCGGGCAGCACGGGCGGCGCCATCCACATTATCTCGAAATCGGTTTTCGACGATAGCGCAAACAATTTCAAGGCGGGTTTGGGCAACTCGGGCGCACGCAATCTTCATCTGCGCTATGGCGGCATGATCAGCGATCAGCAAGCCCTCGCCCTGACCGTGAGCCGGCGTGAAATGGGCAACAACTGGCGGTCGTGGAATGAATTCGACAGCACGCAAGCTTCCCTGAAGCACGGTATAGGGCTAGAAGGTGGCGGTGTGCTGGAAAGCGAGATTTCCTATACCGAAGCCAATATGCAGTCGGCAGGCGTTGTCGACGCGGACTTGTTCAAGCGTTTCAAGTCGACCGGACGCCAGAAAGAAACTTCGGAACCCTGGCAGAACAGCGGCCGCTATTCCAAGGTCTGGTTCATGAATACCCGCCTGGAAAAAGAGGTCGGCGATTTCACCTTCAAACCGCGCTTCTACTACAACACGTGGTATCACTACCACCCCGTAACCGGCGGCATCAATGAAAGCGAAAAGTGGGTTTCCAATGTCGGCGTGGATATTGAAACACACTGGCGTCACGACAAGGGAACGCTGGTGGCCGGTGTCACCGCGCGTCAGGAACGGACGCCCGATGCGCGGAAATACGAATACGCCGATGTGAGAACGGGGTCGGGGGGGCGAATACAGGCCACGCGATCCGACCGTAAAGGGGATTTGCTCAATAAAAGCGATGCAAGCTCCTTGTTGACCGGCGTATACATCCAGGAATCCTGGCGTCCCGGTGAGCGCTGGATTGTCGATGTGGGGGTGCGCTACGACATCGTGGATTTTGACGATACCACCATGGAGTACAAGAAATACGATTACTCCTCTGGAACCTACAAAACCGGCGAGGGCCTGATCCGGACGAAAAAAACCTTTCGTCTGCCAGCGCCGAAATTGGCGGTGAGTTATCGTGTCGCCGAAGGCTTGAATCTATACGGCATGGTCGCGCGCGCCGGGCAGATTCCTTCGTTCAGCGAGTTGTCCGACAATCACAGTCTGGAAGCGCCAGTTTCCACCAATTACGAAATCGGCCTGAAAGGGCGGGCGAACAACTGGTCGTTCGACACCAGTATTTATTTCAACCCGGTCGAGAAAGAGATTGTCCAGCAGAACAACGGCGGCGTGATCAGTTACCTGAATGCCGGCAAGACCGAGAAAAAGGGCTTCGAGTTTTCCGGCAGCTATGCATTTGACCGTCACTGGGAAGCAGGCGGCTATTTCAGCTATTCCGACTATCGTTACAAGGATTTTACCGAACCCGTCCGCGTCGGGTCGGGGCCAAGTGCGAAAACCGTCAACATGGATCGCGGCGGCAATGCCCTGCCCTTCATTCCCCGCACCCAATACGGTCTTTTTGCCAGTTGGAAACAGGGCGGCTGGCGCACCCGGATTTCGACCAACACCTGGGGCCGTTACTGGATGGACAACGCCAATACGGAACGCTACGAGGGCTGGGCCTGGGTCACCAATCTTTCCGCGAGTTACCAGTGGCAGAGACACTCGTTGACCATGAATGTCGACAATCTGTTCGACAAGCGTTATGCGGCAGAGGCCAAGAAAGATACCTCCGACAAAGTGACCTATGCGCTTGCCTCGCCGCGCGTCCTGCTGTTCACCTATCGCTACGATTTCCAATAGGAGGCCAGCATGCGATTCATACTGAGTTTCGCCCTCTTGCTTGGCATGAGCGGCGCGCTGTGGGCGCAGCACGACGGACACCGGCAGCCAGGCGGCGAGCGCGGCGCCTGGACAACGCAGCCCCTGTTGCTGCTTGAGCGCGGCGAGGATCGCGCTTCGGCGTCGCTGCGGCTACGTGGCCCCACGGCGCTGTTGGTTACGGTTTTCGGCCCGGCCGGCGGCGAGCGGCTATTTGAACTCATCGACGATCGGGCCCAGATCGAGGTTGCCGATGCCGGCATCGGGAATTACCACTGGCTTCAGGTGCGCGAGGAAAAGCCCCAGCATGTCGGGGTCGCCGCCACGGTGTGGTACTCCTCGCTGGCCGGCCCTTCGCCGCGCCGCCTGCTGGAAACGCGGCACAGCGAACTGGAAATCGTGCCGGCCCCTTTGCCGCGCGAGCATGCCAATTATCGCGAAAGTGAGAAATGGCAGTTTGTGGTGCGCTACGAGGGGCAGCCTCTGGCCGAGCAGCGCCTGCTTCTGGAGACGGAACACGGCTCGCGCGGCACCTTCGTCACGGATGCCCAGGGCGTGGCAACGGTTCTCTTCCCGCGCGATTTCGCCGGCAAACCGGGCCGCTCGGGGCATGGCGCCCGGCCCAAGGCGGGATTCGTGCTGCGTACCGAGCATGTCGATGCGGGGCGGCACTTCGTGACCACCTTCAATGCCACGTATGGCGAGGATGTCGATCGCGGCAGCAGCCTTGGCTGGGGCGCCGCCTTCGGCGTCTTTGGCATGCTCTCGGCGCTACCCCTGCTGCGCCAGCGCAAACGCCGCGTAAGCAAGGAGCAATCATGCTGAAATCCTGGATTCCAAGCCTCGGGCGGCTGCGCCTGATCGTCCAGTTGCTGATGCTGTTTCTCTGTGTTTACGGCGCTGTATTCGTCGGCAGCTACTCGGCCGACAAGCTGTCGCGCGCGCTGCCGGCCTTGTCCTGCGCCTACGATCAGATGAATGGCGGTTATTGCGTGCTGATCCGCGCCCAACATACCCTGCACCACTCGATTGGCATGGTCATCGCGCGGGCGGGTGAAGTCACCTTCTCGACGCTGCTGCCCTTGTTGTTCATCGTGGGCGCTTTTTTTGCCTTCTTCTTCGTGCTCGGCAAGGCTTTTTGCGGTTGGGTCTGTCCGCTCGGGACGTTACAGGAACTGGTCGGACGCATTGGCCGGCGCTTTGGCATCGGGGTGCGCCGCATCGAACCGGGCGATCTGTGGCCGGTATCGCGTGTGCGTCCCGTCAAATGGCTGCTTCTGGTTGGCCTGGTTTTTCTGCTCCCCCTGCTGACCGGCCTGGGGCTGACGCCGCACGCTTTGGGCAATCCCTATTGCGATGTGTGTCCGGCGCGCATTGCCACGACACTACTCAGCGGGAATGCCGATCAACTGGCATTGAATCTCGGCAATGCCTGGTCCTTTGGCCTGGGCGCGCTGGCCAACTGGCTGATCGGCTTCATGCTGGTCGGCGCTCTGGCCTTGCGTCTGCCCTTCTGCCGCATCTGTCCGCTGCTTGCCTTCAACGCGATTTTCCAGCGCCTGTCGCCCGCCCGTCTGAGTAAGCCGTCCCGGGCCAAATGCGGCAATTGCCGTATTTGTACCGATGCCTGCCCGATGGATATTCCCGAAATTTCGCAAGGCGAAGGAAAGAAGGCTTACAACGAGGATTGCACCCTGTGCGGGCGCTGCGCCGAATATTGCCCGCAGGATGACGTCATCCGCATTCAATGGGCCAAGGTGAACGTCTTCCGCTCCAGCCGCGCGTACTACAAGGCGCGCGTGCGCGAGGCATTGCCGGATGGCACGGTCAAGCCCGCGGCCAAGGGGCAAGGCGATGCCTGAAACGACGGCCGCGGTCGGCCTGGGGACGGTCTGGCTGCTTGGCGCTGCGATGGGCCTGACGGCTTGCGCCGCCAGTTGTCTGCCCTTCATCGGCACCTGGGCGCTGGGCCGGGCGGGCGGCGATGGCGAAGCTTTTCGCCATACGCTGAGCTTTCTCGGCGGTCGGGTGCTGGCTTACACGCTGCTGACCCTGCTCGCGGGCATGGCCGGCCTCGGTTTGGCGCAGGCGATGGGCAGCGTCTGGGGCAACCTGGCCATCGGCGGCGCCAGCCTGCTGGCCGGCTTATGGTTGTTGGCGGGAAAACGCCCGGCGGACTGCTCCCGGCCGGCAAGCCCTGGCGTGCAGACGATACGCTGGGGGCGGCCGCGCGACGCCACGCCGCCTTTCCTGATGGGCGCCGCACTGGCGCTGACGCCCTGCACGCCGCTGGCCTCGCTGCTCGCCCTGGCGGCCGAGACGGG
>WREP01000056.1 GCA_009779265.1 Betaproteobacteria bacterium | reverse complement strand
CCAATCAAGAAATTCGATCCAAGTACGAGGGTAATCCTTTGCAAAGCTATCGGGCATCGTTTAGCCTGTGCTGAGCATTTGTCAGTGTATAGTAGTGAAACTGGAGCTAAGTGGATAGCCCTTATTTTTATACAGTTATCGGCTTTTGGCAAGCCCGCGTCAATTCAGCTTGTCCGGATGGCCGCAGCATTGTTTGAACTTGCGCCCGCTGCCGCAGGGGCAGGGATCGTTGCGGCCGGATTTCGGCGCCTCGCGGCGCAGCGGCGCGGCGGCGCCTTCCCTGCGCCAGAAGTTGTACAACGTCTGCACGATGAGCGGCAGATTGTCCTCGATGTCGGCCACCAGACGCGCTTCCTCGGCTGGCGGGAACCAGCGCTCACCGCTCTTCTCGATATCTTCCTTCAACATGCCGTTGAGCAGGAACAGCGGTTCGAGCAGTTCGGACAGATCGTCGGCGTGCTTGCCGGCCAGCTCGAACCAGTCGCCGGCCAGATTGGCGCCGAATATGTAGGAATCGGCCCAGGCGGCGTAATCGTATTGCTCGCCGCTTTCATCGACCGGGTACAGGATCGGGGCAATGGTCTCGTCGGCCAGGAGGGCGGCGGCAATGTCGTTGTTGAGGCGCATCAGCAATTCCAGCGTCTCGCCGACGCGCGGATCGCTGGCGGCCTCGATATTCTCGCCCAGCGCCTCGGGCAGCCAGACGGCGGGCATGACCGGCTGCGGCCCGCTGACGACGGCGCAAAGCATGGCCTGGATTTCGTCCAGGCGCATCGCCTCGCCGGCGAAAATATCGTCTTCGAGCAGTTCTTCCAGACGATCGAGATCGTCGTCGGTCAGGGGGTTCGGGTTCATGTCGGCGTATCCTGCGCGGCAAGGCGCTTCTCCAAATAAACAAGTGTGACGGCGGGCGACAGCGCTTGCGTGCGAACGACCGAATAGCCATGCCGCTGATACAGGCGAATATTCGCCTCGCTTTTACTGCCGGTAAATAGGGAAAACTTGCCCGCCCCGGCGGCGTTTGCCTCTGCCGCACAGAGCAGCGCCGAGCCGATTCCCCGGCCCTGACATGACGGATCGACGATCAGGCGGCCAATGGCGCATTCGCCATTCTTCGTCAGCGAACGCACCGAGCCGACGATCCGCTCGCCGATGAGCGCCTTCAAAATTGTGTGGGTGGCGAATTCCGCTTGCAGCGATGCCAGCGTTTGCCTCAGCGGCGGAATGGACCAGTCGCCGTACAGACACGCTTCCGCTTGATAGGCGTCCTTCTGGATCGCCAGAATGGTCGCCGCGTCTTGCAGTTCCGCCGCTTGCACGGCGAACCGCGTTTCATCCGACTGCTCAACGGGCAGCACGCTGTTTCCTTCGTTCTTCCAAGAGGCGGAATGTATCACAGCCCGCGCGCCCAGGCCGGGCGAAGAGGCGCCTGTTCCGGCGCGGCGATGGCCTGGCGCACCTGGGCCAACAGGCGTTCCTTGTCGGCGCCAAGCGTGCCCTTGAGGATCAGCCAGTTGGAAGCGTGATCGCTGCGAAACACCGTGCGCTTCAATTCCAGCGCCGCAAGGAAGTGTTCCATCTCGACGAACAGTTCGCGCTGGCCGAGCGGCGCCCATTCGGGAAAGGCGGCGCGAAAGCGTTGCTCGCCCTGGGGAAAGCTGACCACCAGCGTCGCCAGATATTCCGGCTGCGTCGCGTTGGCCAGCCGCGCCGAGTTTTCGGCATGCTGCCGTGAGTACAGCGGGCCGCCAAGGCCGTTCAGAATCATCACCGAGCGGGCAATGCCGGCGGCGCCGAGTTTATCCAGCGCCTCACGGGTGCTGGCGAAGGTTTCGCCCTTGTTCACCTTGCCCAGCACGTCGTCGTCGCCCGATTCGGCGCCGACATAAGCGAGCGACAGACCGGCGGCGGCCAGCTCGTCGATTTCGCCCTGCGCCTTCTTGCGCAGATTGCGCGGCAGGCAATAGCTGGAAATACGCCGCACCGCCGGCAGATGCTCGTGAATAGCAGCGAGGATCGCCAGCAGGCGGCGGGTCGGCAGCGCCAGCGCGTCGCCGTCGGCGAGAAAGACGCGGCGGATCTGGCCGCCGCAACGTTCGCCGGTCAGGCGCAGGCTGTTGACGATCTCGCTTTCTTCGCGGGCGCGGAATTTTTTTTGCGGCGCCGTATACATTTCGCAAAAGGTGCAGCGATTCCACGAGCAGCCGTCGGTGACCGGCAGGATCAGCGACTCGGCCTCGCTCGGCGGACGATAGACCGGCTCAATGTAACGGATGGGCAACATCGGTCTTGGGCGGCGGATGATGAACAAAAATGCGATTTTAACGGCGACCCGGCGGCGGCGGTAGAATCCGTCGATTGCTGAATGCCGCCCGCAGGAAACGCTCATGAAAACCATCGACCACGACAAGCTCGACCGCCTTACCGCCGCCGCCCGCAAGGCCGCCAACGCCCGCGCCGCCGGTTACCGCGAGCGGGCGCTCAAGCTCTATCCCTGGATTTGCGGCCGCTGCGCTCGCGAATTCACGCACGCCAATCTGCGCGAACTGACAGTGCATCACCGCGACCACAATCACGACAACAATCCGCCGGACGGCAGCAACTGGGAGCTGCTCTGCCTCTACTGCCACGACAACGAGCACCAGAAGCGGATCGAGGCCGACCGCGGCTACACCGACGCGCGCGACAGCCGTAGCGGCAGCGCCACGCACAATCCCTTCGCCGCCTTGCAGGGGATGCTCAAAAACGGGGAATAAGTCCAGAACCAAAGTTTTTTAGGGGCGTGACAGAGAAGAAAACTAATCGAAGATGTCTCTTTTCGGACAGACAACGATGGCACGCGGTGTCGGAAATATTTACACCCCAAAAACACCGCCACTACAATATTGTTATAAACCAATGGATTGAGTTTGTGGCACACTACTTGCTTCCCAGCTGCCTCAGTGGCTTTTACGTTTTTTAACCAATGATAGGATTAGGAACTGCAATGAAGAATTTGACCTATAGCACAGCAGTGGTCGTACTCGCCTGCGGCCTTGCCGCGTCGGCATCCGCATCCGAATGCTCTGGCAACTGCGGCACACTGGGTGCTGATGGCGTCGTAACGGCCTCCCCGATGGGCGGGGATTATCAATACGTCTCTACAAATGGCGGCTTGAACTACGTCGGTTCGCTCGGTATCAGTGGTGTCAACCAAACCAATGGTTCGCTCTATGTGAGCGACAGTTTTTCGGTGTTGGCCGGGGACAGTTTGCAGTTTTATTTTAATTATATTACTTCTGATGGCAGCGGCAGTTACACTGACTACGCTTGGGCCGCGTTGCGCCCGACGAATGGCGGCGATGACATCATATTGTTCACGGCCCGCACCACGCCGACGGGCAACACGGTGCCGGGTTTCGGTCTGCCGGGCCTTGCCGATGGGGTGGTTCTGGATCCGGACAGCACGCCGATCATTGCCGAAGCGCCGGTCTGGAGCCCGCTCGGCGGTAGTAGTGGCGTGTGCTTTAGTGTTGGTTGTGGCTATACCGGCTGGATCGGCATGGACTATCTATTCGCCGATGCAGGAATTTATAGCTTGCTCTTTGGCGTGACCAATGTAGGTGATTCTTCGTACGACTCTGGTCTTGCCTTTGCCGGTTTGACGATTAACAACAAACCGATCGACGAGCCAACGGTTCCCGAACCTGCTTCGATGGCCTTGGTTGGCTTGGGTCTGCTGGGCCTCGGTTTGGCCCGCCGCCGCAAATTGACCGCCTGAGTCAGTCTGCTTTTTCGGCCGCCTGCTGGCGGCTGTCAAAGGCCCGGTCGGCTGTTTTCGATCGGGCCTGATTGTTTTAACGCTTTGCTCCTCGCAATGACGAGCGGAATGGCTGGCGAGCGCAGCAATCCCGTTTCGCGCTCGCCAAACCCGCCCTACCGTTCCCGCAGCGCCTCCCGGGCGCGGTTCAGGGGTTTGATCAGGTAGTCGAAGACGGTTTTGCGGCCGGTGCGGATTTCCGTGCTGGCGACCATGCCGGGGATGATGGCGTGGCGTTTGCCGTTCTTGGTTTCCAGGTAGGCGTACTGGGTCAGGACGTACACGCGGTAGTAATGCTGCCGCCGGTCCACCGGGTCCTCGATGGTGTCGGGCGAGATGCGTTCCACCGTGGCCGGCAGGCTGCCGTAAACGGACGAATCGTAGGCCGAGATTTTCACCGTCGCCTCCTGTCCAGGGCGGATAAAGGCGATGTCGCGCGGGTTGATGTGCGTTTCGATGAGCAACTGGTCGCCGAGCGGCACGATTTCCATGAGTACGCCGCCGGGTACGAGAACGCCGCCGATGGTGGAAATACGGATGTCCTTGACGATGCCACGCGACGGCGCGGTGATGGTGGTGCGCTTCAACTGGTCGGTGCGGCCCTCGAAAATCCTGAGCAGGGGCGCCATTTCGTCCATGATCTTGACATACTCGGTGCGCAGGCCGACATAATATTCGTTTTGCGTGGCCGTCAGGCGGGTTGAAATTTCGGCGACTTTTTGCCGCAGGCGCAACACTTCCACCTCGGTGGCCGCGCCGGTGAACAGCAGGGGTTGGGCGATTTTCAGTACATCCTCGGCCAGCCGCAACTGCATGCGCAGATTGGCGACGTTTTCCGCGAAAGCACGCCGGTTGGCGATGAACAACTGGCGTTCGCGCTCGATCGCCAGCGTATTGCGGAGAATTTCCGGCGGAAAGTTGATTTCTTTCCGGTCGTCGATCTCGGCCTGCACGCGCGCCGCGTTGGCCTGCAAGGCCATGATGCGCTCCTGGGCTTCTCCCGCCGAGGAGCGCGCCTGTACCGGATCGAGCACGACCAGGGTTTGCCCGGCCTCGACCTCATCGCCTTCGCGCACCGCCAGTTCGGCGAGAATGCCGCCTTCCAGACTCTGGATCACCAGATCCTTCGTGGCTGACGTCACCCGGCCATCGCCGACGGCCACCTCGTCCAGTTCGGCGAGCGCCGCCCAGACGACGGCGACGACGATCGCGCACACGATCGCCCACAACAGCGTGCGCGCCTTGGCCTCTGGCGCCGGATCGATAATCAGTTTCGGCTTCTGAGGGCTCACGTCGGCCTCCGCGCATTCGCGACGGGCGTCGCTTTCAGGTCCTTGAGAATTTCCGCCTTGGGCGCATCGCGCACGATGCGCCCGTCATCGACGATGATGATGCGATCCACCAGCGCCAGCAAGGCATAGCGGTGCGTGGCGATAACCAGCGTGCGCGACCCCAGCCAGCCGCGCAGGTTTTCGATAATCGCCTGTTCGGTTACCTCGTCGAGCGCGGTAGTCGGCTCGTCGAGTATCAGCACGCGGGGCGCGCGCAAGAAGAGGCGCGCCAGCAGCAAGGCTTGCTTCTGCCCGCCGGAAAGACCGCGGCCGCTTTCGCGTAGTTTCAGATCGAGGCCGTGCGGCTGTTTGAGCAAGAGTTTGTCGGCGCAGGACAGTCTCATCGCTTCCAGGATTTCCGCATCGCTGGCGCGCGGCTGGGCAAGCAGGAGATTATCGCGCAGGGAGCCGTAGAACAGGCTGGAATCCTGCATCACCACGCCGACGTCGCGCCGCACGTCGGCATTGTCGGTCAGATCCAGGGGCGTCTCGTCGAGCAGGATGTGGCCATGCGTCGGCGCCGCCATGCCGGCGAGCAGCCGCAGCAGCGTGGACTTGCCGGAACCGATGCGGCCGAGGACGGCGATGCGCTCGCTCGGACGAATCTCCAGCGACGGCACGGTGAGCGCGGGCTTGCTCTGAGGCTCGTCGCGCTCATAGCTGTATTGCACCTTGTCGAAGCTGTAGCGGCCGGCAATCGCCGGCTTGTGGTAGGCATCCTTGGTCTGGTCGCCATCGACGGGCAGTTCCAGCAGGTTATCCAGCGCCTTCTTGCCAACGCGCGCATTCTGGACGCGCCCCAGGATCAGCGCCATCTGGCTCAGCGGCGCGATGGTGCGGCTGGTCAGGATGGAACAGGCGAGTACCGCGCCGAAAGAGAGGTCGCCCGCGAAAATGCCATACACCCCGACCACCAGCACGCCGACATAGGCCAGTTGCTGCACGCTCTGCGCGGCACCGGCCAGCAGTCCGGCGAAAAAGCGCTGCTTGAGGCCGATTTCGCCATTGACCTGGTTGGCGTGGTTCCAGGCGCGCAGAAAGCGCGTTTCGGCCTGCATCAGCTTGATGTCCTCGACGCGGTAGACGGATTCCATCAGCACGGCGTTGCGCAGCGCCGCTTCGGCCAGTCCCTGGCCAGAAAGGCGGGCCAGCGGAATCTGCGCGATCAGCCCCGGCAGAATGAGCAGGGGGATGGCCGCCAGCGGCACCAGCACCAGCGGCCCACCCAGCACCCAGATGATGAACAGGAAGGCGACGACGAAAGGCAGGTCGATCAGCACGCCCAGCGTGCTGGAGGTGAGCAGTTCGCGCAACTGTTCGAGGTCGCGCAACTGGGCGATCAGGGTGCCCGGTGAGCGCGGCCGCGCATCGTTGCGGACGGCCAGCAGGTGGGAAAAGAACATCGCCGACAGCTTGAGGTCGGCCTGTTTGCCGAAACGGTCGACCAGCGTGACGCGCGCCATGCGGATCGTGAATTCGAAAACCAGCGCCAAAGCCACGCCGGAAGCCAGCACCCACAGCGTATGAATGGAGCGCGCCGGCACCACGCGATCCCACAACTGCATGGCGAACAGCGAAACACTCACCGCCAGCAGATTGGCGAACAGCGATCCGAGGCCCAGTTCGGCCAGGGTTTTCCAGTGGCCGAAAAATATATTGCGTAGCCAGCCCGGCCGCTCATCGGAGCGATAGGCGTCGATCCGTCCGTCGCGCATGGGCGCCCGTTCGTTGACCAGCAGGCAGCGGACGGCCAAGGGCGAGAATTCCTCCCGCGCCACCGCGCGCTCGACGACGGTCTCATCGACCGGCACGGCAAAGGTGCCCGTTCTGCCGTCGAGCGCCGTGATCACGCCGACGCGCTGTCCGTCCAAAGCTATCAGCGCCGGCAGCAGCATCGCGGACAACAGCTCATCCGGGGCCAGGGTGATGAAATGCGCATCCAGACCGGCCTCGGCGGCCAGATCGATGATGTTCCGCTCGTCCGCCGGCCCCTCGGTCCAGGTCGCGGCCTGGCGCAAACGCTCCGGCGAGGCGGACAGGCCGAGACGGCGCGCGGCCAGGAGCAGCGCCTCGCCCCAGGCGGCCAGCGGCGGCGCGGCGGCTTGGGGCGTTTCGTTCCGGCTTGCCGCCGGATCGGACGGGGCTGGTTCGGACGACACGGAAGCGAAGGACGGCGCAGGGTCGGTCAATATCTCGGTCATGGGCGTTCCCGGGTTTCTGTCTGCTCGCGGCGGATTTGCCATTGCTCGCCACGGCGCACGAATTCGAGCATTTTGAAGGTCGTGTCGCTGTAATTGCTGGAACGGTAGCGCTGCCAGAAACGCACAATGACGCCATCTTCCGCCAGGGTCAGTTGCGGACTCACCACCTTCACCCCAATCGGGCCGGGCTTGCCGAGCCGCTGACGGCGCGCCTCTTCCCAGGCCGCGCGGTCGCCGCCGGGCGCGGCGAAATCCTTGTCATAGGCGGCCAGATAGGCTTCGACATCCTTGCGCGACCATGCCTGCGCCCAGAACAGGAGCGCGTGCAGCACATCGCTCTCGTCCTTGCCGCGCGAGGCGCTCGCCAGCGCGGCCGGCGGCGCCATGGCGATGGCCTCGTCCGGCGTCGGCATCGCGCCGCCCAAGTCGTCCTTCCTGTCGGCGGCTGAGTTTGGCGAGCGCCGGGGAGCTTCAAGACGCCCCTTACCCGTCCGCGCCTCTTCGGCCGCCTGATACTCTTGCAGCCACAGTACGAAATTCCCCGTCACCACGCGCGCCCTGATCGCCGCGCGCGCGCCGTCGGCCACGGCGGCGGTCCATTCGCTTTCGGCCTGGAACAGCTCGCGGTCGGGGGCAACAACATCCGTCAGCAGGCGTTTGTTGAGCATGTATTCCTGCCAGTAAAGGCCGCGCGAGAGGCGCGTCAGGCTGATGAGCTTGTCGTAACTGGAAAGCCGCGCCCTGACGCTTTCAAATTCTTCGAGCGCCCCGGCCAGCGCCGCGCGCGTCATCTGGCGCTGGCTTTCCAGCGTCTCGGCGGCGGCTCGGCGTTCGGCGCGCGCGGCGGCAATCTGATTGCGCGCCGCCAGGTCGCCGACCGCTATCGCGCCATTCAGGGCCAGGCCGACCCAGGTATTGTTGGCGGCATTGGCAGGGCCAGTCGAGCGCGCGCGATTGGCGCCAATGGCGATCGACGGGAAACGCTCGGCCTCCGTCTGCCGCAGCTTGGCATCGGCCGCGTCGAGCGCGGCGACGGCGGCGAGGATGGTGGGCGTCTGCTCGATGTTGTCGACACTTTCGCGCATCATTTCGCGCAACAGCAAGCGCGTCGCTTCCAGCCCAGCCACGCCGCTCGGGCGCACGCCGGTCAGTTCCGCGAAGCGCGTCACGGCCAGATCGAAGCGGCTTAGCGCCTTGATTTCCTCCGCTTCGGCGCGCAGCAGCGCCATTTCGGCGAGATTGCCGTCGGAAGCCACCGACAGCCCGGCGCCGACGCGCTCGACGATACGCCGCTGCAAGCGCCGCAAGGAATCCACCTGGCGCTGCGCGGCGCTGATCACATCCTGGCTCGCCGCCAGTTCGATGAAGGTATTGGCGACGTCCCAAGCGACGTTTTCCACCGTGTCGGCCAGCAAATGGCGGCGCTGCCTGAGCGTGGCATCCGCCGCCGAAATCCGGCTGCTGGTGCGGCCAAAATCATAGAGGAGCTGCGATACGCCAAGCGTGGTGCGGGTGCCCGTGGCATTGCCATCCGTGCCGTAGCTGCCGCCATAGCCGGGAAGAAGACCATAGTCGATGCGCGGATACCAGGCTGCCTTGGCCACCGCCACTTCCGATTCGCCCTGCAAGACGACGGCATTGGCGCGGCCGATGTCCGGGTGGCGCACCAGCGCCAGGCCAACGGCGTCGATCAGGGTCATGCATTGCAGCGAGATGCGCTGCATCGTGTCGTCTACCGCAATCGGCGCGCCGCAGCGATTGACGGCAAGGCGCGATGGCGGGAGGGAGGCTTCCGGTACCGCCGGCGGCACGTCAACGCCCTGCGCGTGCACCGCCGCGACAGCGAACAGGACAGCCACGGCGCAAGCCCTCGCCACCCGCCGCAGGACGCGAGCGGAGAGGGTGTGAAGCAGCAGGACCGCCAAGCAGGCACGACAGGATAGCGTCATGGCATAGCTACATTCGCTCTCACAAAACCGGGCGGAGCCAAGACCCCCCCGCCCACCTTCCTACAATCCAGCCAGCCCCGGATACGGACTTGCCCGAACACGCACCGCGATCGGTTTTCTTTCCACCTTGCGCGGCGCTTTACATGGCTATGCATTTTAATATGAAAATGTGATTTTGAACAATTTTATATTAAAATTGAAATAGTAATATCGAAGTATTAAATTTCAAATTCCGGTCAGTTGTCGACGCTCCTGTCTTCCTGCCCGCCATCCGCAAACACACGGCCTCGCAAAAATTGCCGAGACGCCCGCGAGGCGGGGCAATCCGGGCGGATAAACTATTTATATTGTTTTGCTGACATATACCGCTAAAAACCCGCTGCCGGCCAACTACAATGAGGGTTTTGGCCTACCCCGCCAATGAGCGGGCGATAAACCTTGCCCCGCCTGCCGCCACGATGAACCCCTTCCGCCCCGCCTCTTTCGCCACCCTGTCCGAGCGTTATGGCGACAAGTACAAATGGATCGCGCTGTTCATCCTCAGCCTCGGCGCCATGGCCGGCGTCTTGTGCACCTCCAGCTTCAACGTCGCCGTGCCGGCGCTGGCGCGGCATTTCGGGCTTGGCCAGGATCATGTGCAGTGGACGATGACCGGCTTCCTGGCGGCGATGACCGTCGCCATGCTGCCGACAGCATGGCTGCTCGACCGCCTGGGTTTTCGCCGCGTCTTTCTCCTGGCCCTGACCACCCTGCTGCTGGCCAGCATTGCCGGCTTTTTCGCGCCGAGCTTCCCGCTCGTCGTCGCCGCCCGCATCATGCAGGGGGCCGCCGCCGGCATCCTGCAACCCATGGGCACGCTGGCGCTGATGCGCCTGTTTCCGCCGGAAATCCAGGGCCGCGCCTCGGGCCTGCTGATTTTCGGCATCGCCCTGACGCCGGCTGTCGCCCCTTCCCTCGGCGGCATCCTGCTCGACCATTTTGGCTGGCAAGCCATTTTTCTCCTCGCCACGCCCTTCGCCGTCATCGCCGGTCTGGCTGCCCTATGCCTGCTGCCAGCGCCGCCTCGCAGCAAGGCCAAGCCCTTCGACTGGTTCGGCCTGGGCTGGCTGACCCTGAGCGCCATCGCGCTGATCGAGTGCGTTTCCAGTCTCCAGCACAGCGGCCCGGCCTCGCCGTGGACGCTCGGCCAGGGGCTCCTTGTCATCGCCGGCATTGGCCTCTATGTCCGCCACGCCCGGCGCACGGAAGAAGCGATCATCAATCTGCGCCTCTTTGAACAGCGCACCTTTTCGATGGGCACCCTCGTCGCCTTCGCCTACGGCTTCGGCCTCTACGGCTCGACCTATCTGATCCCGGTGTTTTTGCAGAACGCCCTGGCGTTTTCCGCCAGCGCGGCGGGCATGGCCCTGCTACCGTCGGGCATCGCCCTGGTCGTCATGCTGCCGCTGGCCGGCCGGCTGGCCGACCATTTCCCGCCGCAATGGCTGACCCTGCTCGGCCTGATCGTTTTTGGCGCGTCCTTCCTGATTTTCGCCGCCCTCGGCGGCGCCATTTCCTACACAGCGATCATCGCGGCGACGGTGATCGGCCGCCTCGGCCTCGGCATGATCCTGCCGGCCCTCAACCTCGCCACGCTGCGCCACATGGCGGCGCACCAACTCGGCCAATCCGCGGTGATCGTCAGCTATGCCCGGCAACTGGGCGGCGTCATGGGTGTAGCGATCATGGCGGTGTTCGTCGAATGGCGCGAAACGATCTACGGCGTCACGCCGCCCGGCATCCACACCGCCTATGCCCAGGGCTTCCTGTTCCTGGCCTCGGTTTTCGCACTGGCGGTGCTGGCGGCGGCCTTCATGAAACCGGCGCGCTAACAGTTGGTGATGTACCCCGCCTTCGGCGAAAATGCCGCCTTGCCCGAACCCGCCCAGACCCGTCGCCCCTTGAGCACCCAGCCCGAAATTCCCGCCGACCTCGCCAGGCACACCCCCGTGATGCGCCAGTATCTGGCCTTGAAGGCGCAGCATCCGCACACCCTGCTGTTCTACCGCATGGGCGATTTTTACGAGCTGTTTTTCGCGGACGCGGAAAAGGCGGCCCGCCTGCTGGACATCACGTTGACGACGCGCGGGCAGTCGGCGGGGGCGCCGATCAAGATGGCTGGCGTGCCCTTCCATGCGCTCGAACCCTACCTCGCCCGCCTGGTGAAAATGGGCGAGTCGGCGGTGATCTGCGAGCAGATCGGCGATCCGGCGACCAGCAAGGGGCCGGTCGAGCGCGCCGTGGCGCGCATCGTGACGCCGGGTACGCTGACCGACGCGGCGCTGGTCGACGACAAGACGGATATCTGGCTCCTGGCCGTGACGACTCTGCGCGATACCGCCGGCATCGCCCGCCTGAATCTCGCCAGCGGCGAGTTCATCGTCACCGAGGTGGCCGCCGGGCAGATCGCGGCGACGCTGGAACGCATCCGGCCAGCGGAAATCCTGCATCCTGAAAGCTGGGCGCCCGCTTGCGATCTCGCCATCGCCCAGACCCGCCAGCCGGACTGGCATTTCGATGCCGACTCGGCGAGGCGCCTGCTCTGCGAGCAATTCGCCGTCGCCTCGCTCGCCGGTTTCGGCGCCGCTGAACTGAAACCGGGCATCGCCGCCGCTGGCGCCCTGCTGCGCTACGCGCAGGCGACGCAATCGGGCGGCTTGCCGCATCTGCGCGGCCTGACGGTGGAAATGGAAAGCGCCTACCTCGGCCTCGACCTCGCCACGCGGCGCAATCTGGAACTGACCGAGACCCTGCGCGGCCAGCCCTCGCCGACGCTCTTCTCGCTGCTCGACAACTGCGTCACCAGCATGGGCTCGCGCCTCTTGCGCCACGCCCTGCATCACCCGCTGCGCGAGCGCGCCATCCCGGCCGCCCGCCACGGCGCCGTCGCCGCGCTGCTCGACGATTACGGACAACTGGCCGGCGCGGTGCGCAAGGCGCTGGCCGGCATCGCCGACATCGAGCGCATCGCCGGTCGCATCGCCCTGCGCAACGCCCGCCCGCGCGATCTGGCCAGCCTGCGCGAATCGCTGGCACGCCTGCCGCAACTGCGCGCGCCGCTGGCCGAGACGCCTTCCGACCTGCTGGCGCAAATTTTCGCCGACCTCGACACGCCAGCGGCGGCGCTCGCTCTACTTGCCCGCGCCATCGCCGCCGAACCCGCCGCCCAGGTGCGCGACGGCGGCGTCATCGCCCCCGGCTTCGACGCCGCTCTCGACGAATTGCGCGCCCTCAACGACAACTGCGGCGCCTTCCTGCTCGACATGGAAGCGCGCGAGCGCGAGCGCACCAGCATCGCCAGTCTCAAGGTCGAATTCAACAAGGTGCATGGCTTTTACATCGAGGTTACGCACGCCCATGTCGACAAGATTCCCGACGACTACCGCCGCCGGCAGACGCTGAAAAATGCCGAACGCTACATCACGCCGGAACTCAAAACCTTCGAGGACAAGGCCTTGTCGGCGCAGGAACGCGCGCTGGCGCGCGAAAAACTGCTCTACGAACAGATTCTCGATGCCTTGCTGCCGGCCGTGCCGGCGCTGCAAGGCATCGCCCGCGCCGTCGCCCAACTGGATCTGCTGGCCGGCTTCGCCGAAATAGCGAAAAAGCGCGACTGGCGCCAGCCGGAATTCGTCACCGAACCCCGCCTGAGCATCAGCGGCGGCCGCCACCCGGTGGTCGAGAACGAACTGGCGAAAGATGGCACCAGCTTCATCGCCAACGACTGCCGACTCGCCGACGAGCGCCGGCTGCTGCTCATCACCGGCCCGAACATGGGCGGCAAATCGACCTACATGCGCCAGGCGGCGCTGATCGCACTGCTCGCCCACTGCGGCAGCTACGTGCCCGCCGAACGCTGCCTGCTCGGGCCGCTCGACCGCATCTTCACCCGCATCGGCGCTTCCGACGACCTCGCTTCCGGGCGCTCGACCTTCATGGTCGAAATGACCGAGGCCGCCGCCATTCTCCACCATGCCACGGCGCAAAGCCTCGTGCTGATGGACGAAGTCGGCCGCGGCACCTCGACTTTCGACGGCATGGCGCTGGCCTTCGCCATCCTGCGCCATCTGGTCGAAAAGAACCGCAGCCTCGCGCTATTCGCCACCCACTATTTCGAGCTGACCCGGCTGGCGCACGAATACCCGGAACTGGCCAACGTCCACCTCGGCGCCGTCGAACACAACGACCGCATCGTCTTCATGCACGCCGTCGAGGAAGGGCCGGCCAGCCAGAGCTACGGCATCCAGGTCGCGGCGCTGGCCGGCATTCCCGCCGCCGTGGTGCGCGCCGCGCGCAAGCAGTTGCGCGAATTCGAACAGCGCGCCATCGTCGATCCGCTGCAACCCGACCTCTTCGCCCAGTTGCCGCAGGAAGCGCCGGAGCCGCCGCCGCACCCTGCCCTCGACCAACTGGCTGCCCTTGACCCCGACAGCCTGACCCCGCGCGAGGCGCTGGATGCGCTGTATGCGCTGAAAAAGCTGGTGGGCTGATTCCGCTGGGGCGCGGCGGCAAAGCGCCGCAGGCGGGTTGCACATGCTCTCCCTCCCACGCGAGGAGACTGTCGCGAAAGCCAGACGCTCCCCTCCCCCCTCGCGCAGGAGGGGCCGGGGGAGAGGGGGAGGTGGCAAGAGGTTCAAACCCCTCCCGACAGAGGACTACGGGTTTACGGGCCTTGCCAAACCCGCCACTCGCTTCCATCTGCACCTCCCCCTCTCCCCAACCCCTCCCCCGCGAGGGGGGAGGGGCTTCAAGAGCGCGGATTGAGCCTTT
>WREP01000055.1 GCA_009779265.1 Betaproteobacteria bacterium | reverse complement strand
TTCCGTTCGCAGGCCGAAAAACATGAGTTGTCCGTCCTTTACGAAGAAAAAATCCGGCGCATGGGCAACGCTGGGCGCAACGGCGGCGAGTACTACACCCCGCGCCCGCTGATCCGCGCAATGATCCGGGTGATCCAGCCCAGAATCGGCGAGCGCATCTACGACGGCGCGTGCGGTTCGGCGGGCTTCCTCTGCGAAGCCCTGGACGCTCTCTCTTCCCAGGGAAAGCTGAGCACGACAGACCTCAAGACCTTGCAGGAGCGCACCTTCTACGGCAAGGAGAAGAAGAGCCTCGCCTACGTGATCGCGATCATGAACATGATCCTGCACGGCATCGAAGCCCCCAACATCCGGCACACCAACACGCTGGCCGAAAACCTCGCCGACATCCAGGAAAAAGACCGCTTCGACATCATCCTCGCCAATCCGCCCTTTGGCGGCAAGGAGCGCCCCGAAATACAGCAGAACTTCCCGATCCGCACTGGCGAGACGGCTTTCCTGTTCCTGCAACACTTCATCAAGATGTTGAAGGCCGGTGGGCGTGCCGCCATCGTCATCAAGAACACCTTTTTGAGCAATTCCGACAACGCAGCAAGCAGCCTGAGAAAGCTCCTGCTGGAGAGTTGCAAGCTGCACACGATTCTGGATTGCCCCGGCGGCACGTTTCAGGGCGCGGGGGTGAAAACCGTCGTCCTCTTCTTCGAGAAAGGCGCGCCGACGCGCAAAATCTGGTACTACCAGCTAGACCCTGGCCGCAGTCTTGGCAAGACCAACCCCTTGAACGATGACGACCTCGCCGGGTTTGTCGAACTGCAAAAAAGCTTTGCCGATTCGGAAAACAGTTGGCGCGTGGATGTAGCGGGCATTGAGGCCACGGGCTACGACCTCTCGGTAAAGAACCCGAACAACGGCGAGGACATCACCCCCCGCAAGCCGCAGGAAATCCTTGATGAAATTGCTGCGCTGGATGGGGAGAGTGCGGAGGTGTTGGAGAGGATTGGGGGGATGGTGTGAGGGAGGGGTGGGCGATAAAAGCCTTGGGTGAAGTATGTGATGTCATAGGAGGCGGGACGCCTTCCAAAGACAATGCAAACTTCTATACGGGCGATATACCTTGGGCAACAGTTCGGGATATGCGTTCGGATGTAATTACCCAGACCGAATTCAAGATTACAAAAGCTGCCGTTGCAAGTAGTGCCACCAACGTCATTCCATGCGGCAACGTAGTAATTGCTACTCGTGTTGGCTTGGGTAAGGTCTGCCTACTGAAGCAGGACACTGCAATCAATCAGGATTTACGTGGGATTATTCCCAAGGATTGCAAGATTCTTTATGTGCGTTATCTGTTTTGGTGGTTAAAAAGTATCGCAGATTTGATTATTGCTGAAGGTACAGGGGCTACTGTTCAGGGTGTAAAGCTACCGTTCATAAAGTCGCTGAAGATCCCTCTTCCGCATCTCCCCGAACAACAACGCATCGTCGCCATCCTCGATGAAGCCTTTTCCGGCATCGCCACCGTCCGCGCCAACACCGAGCGGAACCTTCAGAACGCCCGTGCGCTTTTTGAGAGTTACCTTCATGAAGTGTTTAGCAGGCGGGGTGAGGGGTGGGTGGAGAAAAACTTTGGTGATTTGGCCACTTTCAGGAACGGAATCAACTTTACAAAGGCAAGCAAAGGCGAGCCAATCAAAATTCTTGGCGTCAAGGACTTTCAAAGCAATTTCTGGATGCCTCAAAACGAACTGGACACAGTTACCCCAGATGGCATTGTCCCAGACACTGATACGCTCAATGAAAACGATCTGGTTTTCGTTCGCTCGAATGGGAATCCTGAACTAATCGGACGCTGTGTGCTTGTTGGAAAATTATCTGAAAGAACAACGCACTCAGGATTTACCATTCGTGCTCGCCTGCATTCAAAAGATGTCTCATCGCGTTTCATTTGTCATTTTTTGAAATCTGGAAATGCCCGAAAAGAAATGATAGAAGGAGGAAGTGGCATAAACATCAAAAGTCTCAATCAAGGAACCCTTTCGCACTTGTCAGTTTCATTTCCGTCTTTGAATGAACAAACTGTTATTGCTGATCGGTTAGATTGCCTCAAAACCGAAACCCAACACCTCGCCTCCCTCTACCAGCGCAAACTCAACGCGCTGGACGAACTGAAACAATCCCTGCTGCATCAGGCTTTCAGTGGAGAGTTGTAGAGACCGAAAAACCACCACCCCGCCCCTGCCGGGGCACCCCTCCAAGGAGGGGAATGAACTACCCCCTGATGCTTCGGGGCACCTCTCCAAGGAGGGGAATTGCTTCCCAAGGCGCTTCGGGTTTATTCCCCTCCTTGGAGGGGTGGCGGCGAAGCCGACGGGGTGGTCAACGGCAGCAAAAACACCAAAATGCGCAAAACAGAAAACTACTTTTCCCTCCCATTCAACCCAAAACTGCGTGAGCGGGCAAAAGCGTTGCGAAAGGCAGGCAACTTAAGCGAAGTACTGCTGTGGCAGCAGCTCAGCAATCGAAAGTTCAAGGGCTTGGATTTTGACCGTCAAAAAATTATCGGCAACTATATCGTTGATTTTTATTGCATAAACTGCCGAACGGTGATCGAGATCGATGGAAGTTCCCACGACAACAAGCAAGAATATGACCAAGAACGAGATGCTTATCTGAAAGGATTGGGGCTGTCAGTGATTCATATCGCGGCTGTGGATGTGCTAAAGCGACTCAGTGATGTGATGGTGATGTTGGAAGAGCATCCCGCACTGAGGCAGTTGTGATTACCCGGAGGCTGTGACCACCCCGTCAGGCTTTGCCTGCCACCCCTCCAGGGAGGGGAATTTTTCAGCGCAAACTCGCCGCGCTGGACGAACTGAAGCCATCCCTGCTGCATCAGGCTTTCAGCGGGCAGTTGTGAAAGTGCCAGCGTTGAGGTTCGCAAACCTGTCCAAAATTGCACGAACCTAGGGATACTCTGCACAAGCCACCGCGCCGCGGGCATCTGCGGAGTCGGGCGGTCTGCGGCGTTGCGAATCCTCGCCATAGCCCCGCTATGGCTCCGGTTCGCGCCTTGCAGCCCATCCCGATCCGCAGCGCCCACTTACCGCTCGACTTATGCAGAGCATCCCTAGGCGCAGAGGATCATGCTTGACGCGAACTCCCGCCATAACTAATTTAAAATCAATAGATTGCAAATCTGTATTTTGGCTAGACACCCAAAATATCAGTTAAGCACAGCGATCTATGCTTAATTGCGTTTTTTTGGAAAAACATTTTCAAATCAATGCGTTACGGCGCACCATTAAGCAGCCGATGCAACGGCGGATGGTGGAACAACAGGCCACGCAGTCATCATGCGCTTGGAAAGCATGCTAGACTTAAGCGTAGAGGACTATGCTTAACGCGGATTTTGTATGAAAGACGTTTCAGATCAACAGATTACAGACCACCTTAAGCGCCTGAACCCGTGGTGGGCGGGTGCCGGAATGGATCAGGAAGCGGCAAAACTGCGCCAGCGCCCCTATCTGGAACTCGTGCAACAACTGTTGCTGGAGCCGGGACTGCGCCGTGCGATAGTGCTGCTTGGGCCGCGCCGGGTAGGCAAAACCATCCTGATCCGCCACCTCATCAATAATTTGCTGAAAGATGGCGTCGCCGGGCAACGCATCGCTTACGTGGAAATGGATCACCCGTTGCTGCACGGGCAGTCGCTGGATGCGCTGGTGCGGCAAATCGAGGAATTCGCGCCTGCGGGTGAGGGCACACGCTACCTGTTTTTCGACGAAATCCAGTCACACAAGGATTGGGAGAAATACCTGAAGTCGCTGGTCGATCACCGGCGTGACCTGCGCATCCTCGTATCCGGCTCCGCCGCAGCCGCGCTCAAGCGGCAAAGCACTGAATCCGGCGCGGGGCGTTTCACGGATTTTTTGCTGCCACCGCTGACTTTTTCCGAATACCTGCATTTGCACCCCGAACCCGCAGCCATTTACGAGAAGGAACCCGGTAGGTATGTGCTGAAGAATGTTGACAAGCTGAATGAGCAGTTTGTCGATTATGTCAATTTCGGCGGCTACCCTGAACTGGCGCTATCGCTCGCAGTACGCAGTAACCCATCGCGTTTCGTCAAATCCGATATCGTCGACAAAGTGCTGTTGCGTGATTTGCCGCAACTATATGGCATCAATGACATACAGGAACTCAACTCTCTCTTCACCCTGCTGGCCTTCAACACGGCAGAAGAAGTTTCCCTTGAGCAACTCTCGCAGCGTAGCGGTGTGGTCAAAACAACCATCCAGAAATACATCGAATATCTTGAAGCCGCATTTCTCATCAAGCGTGTGTTTCGAGTGGATCAGGACGGCAGGCGCTATCAGCGCGACCGCAATTTCAAGGTGTATTTGACCAACTCCGCCATGTACACAGGGTTGTTCGGCGGCAGGAAGTCGGATGAGCCAGAATTCGGCCATTTGGTTGAAACCGCCTTGTTCGCGCAACGCTTCCACGAGGATGTGCGCCTCAACTATGCGCGTTGGGGTACAGGCGACTATGAAGTGGATATGGTGGAATCACTATCAGCGCTCAAACCGGAGACCGCGTTGGAAATCAAGTGGAGCGACAAATATGTAGACAAGCCGGAGCAGTTGAAAGGCTTGGTAAAGTTCGCGAGCAAAAACGATCTCCCGCTGGTCTGGGCAACCACTCGCAGCAAAGTCAGTTTTGCCACTCGCGGCAACATCGAAATACGCCAATGGCCTGCTGCCGTCTTGGCATTTCACTATGGCGTGCGCGCAGTGCAGGGACGCTTGGCAGGGTACGAAGCACAGATCAAAGGCGTTACCGATGAGTAAATTCGAGCCACAACATGAACGAAGCCGAAACCCGCGCTGAACACATCGACCCGATGCTGGTCGCCGCCGGTTGGGGGGTGGCGGAAGCTAGCCGCATCCGCCGCGAGTATTCGATCACCCTGGGGCGGCTGGAGGGCGCGGGCAAGCGCGGCAAGCCGCTGGCGGCGGATTATGTGCTGGAGTACCGGAACACGAAATTGGCCGTGATCGAGGCCAAGGCGTGGGACAAGCCATTGACCGAAGGCGTCGGGCAAGCCAAGGAATACGCCCAAAAACTCGCGATCCGCTTTACCTACGCCAGCAATGGGCAAGGTATCTACGGCATCGACATGCAGACCGGCAAGGAGGGCGAATTGGCGGCCTTCCCGTCGCCCGACGATTTATGGAATGCCACTTTTGCCAGCAAAAACCTCTGGCGCGACCGTTTTGCCGCCGTGCCGTTCGAGGACAGGGGCGGTTACTGGCAGAGCCGCTATTATCAGGACATCGCCATCGAGCGCGTGCTGGCGGCGATTGCCGAGGGCAGGCAGCGCATCCTGCTGACGCTTGCCACGGGCACCGGCAAGACTTCCATCGCCTTTCAGATTGCGTGGAAGCTGTTTCATAGCCGCTGGAGTCTCACGGATTGGAAATCGGCGGCAGCGCCCAGCCGCCGCCCGCGCATCCTCTTTCTCGCCGACCGGAATATTCTTGCCAATCAGGCTTTCAACGATTTTTCGGCCTTCCCGGACGATGCGTTGGTGCGTATCACGCCCGAAGAGATGCTCAAAAAAGGCAAGGCGCCGAAAAACGGCAGCGTCTTTTTCACCATTTTCCAGACTTTCATGAGCGGCCCGCCCAAGGATGGCCAGCCGTCGCCCTACTTTGGCGAGTATCCGCCTGATTTTTTCGATTTCATCATTATCGACGAGTGCCACCGGGGCGGCGCCAACGACGAGAGCACCTGGCGCGGCATTCTCGAATACTTCGCGCCCGCCGTGCAGTTGGGGCTGACCGCCACGCCCAAGCGCAAGGACAACGCCGATACCTATGCCTACTTCGGCGAGCCGGTATTCATCTATTCGCTCAAGGAGGGCATCAACGACGGCTTTCTGACCCCGTTTCGCCTGAAGCAAATCGCCACGACGCTGGACGAGTACGTCTACACGCCCGACGACACGGTGGTGGAAGGCGAGATCGAGGCCGGCAAGCGCTACGAGGAGGCGGATTTCAACCGCATCATCGAGATCAGGGAGCGCGAAAGGGCGCGGGTCAAAATTTTCATGGGCGAAATCGACCAGAAGGAAAAAACGCTGGTCTTTTGCGCCACGCAGGATCATGCGCTGGCCGTGCGCGATTTGATCAATCAGATCAAGAAAAGTTCCGACCCGAATTACTGCCAGCGCGTAACAGCCAACGAGGGCGCGAAGGGCGATCAATGGCTGCGCGACTTTCAGGAAAACGAGAAAACCATCCCGACCATCCTGACCACCTCACAAAAGCTCTCGACCGGCGTGGATGCGCGCAACGTCCGCAACATCGTGCTGATGCGCCCCATCAATTCGATGATCGAGTTCAAGCAGATCATCGGGCGCGGCACGCGGCTTTATGACGGCAAGGACTATTTCACCATCCATGATTTCGTCAAGGCGCACCACCATTTTGCCGACCCGGAATGGGACGGCGAGCCGCTGGAGCCGGAAGCGTGCGAGAAATGCGGGCACATGCCCTGCGTGTGCATCAAGCAGCCGCCGCCACCCTGCTATCTCTGCGGCAACCAGCCCTGCACTTGCCCGAAGGAGCCGTGCCCAGACTGCGGGCAGCGCCCCTGCATCTGCAAAAAGAGGGTCAAAATCAAACTGGCCGACGGCAAGGAACGCCAGATTCAGCACATGATGGCGACTACTTTCTGGCATCCGGACGGCACACCGATGTCGGCCGCGCAATTCATGGCGGCGCTGTACGGGGAGTTGCCCGCGCTCTTCAGGGATGAGGACGAGTTGCGCGCCATCTGGAGCATGCCGGATACCCGCAAACGCCTGCTCGACGGGTTGGGCGAAAAGGGTTTCGGCCACGACCAGCTTCTCGAAATGCAAAAGCTCATCAACGCGGAGAACAGCGACCTCTTCGATGTGCTGGCTCACGTCCGTTACGCGATGGAGCCGCTGACCCGCGAGGAACGCGCCGAACAGGCCAAGGCGGTCATCGGCGCCCGGTACGGCGACAAGCAGCTTTCTTTCCTGGCCTTTGTGCTGGCGCACTACGTCAGCGCGGGTGTGGAAGAACTCGACGAGGCAAAACTCGTTCCCTTGCTGCACCTCAGGTACAACAACGCGATTTCCGACGCAATCGCCGATCTAGGGCCATCCGATACCGTGCGCTCGGCATTCATCGGCTTCCAGAAATATCTGTATCAGATTTAGCCTGGCCGATTTACCGCGTCAGCGCCGACCCCTCGCTCAAACCGGATTGTCAATGTCAACGAATTCGCACTCCAGCCCGCAGTGTGCGCCGAGGTGCGCGGCCAGGGTGCGGACGCCGCCGCGTTCGGTGGCGTGGTGGCCGGCGGCGAGGTAGGCGACGCCGCTTTCGCGGGCGAGGTGGACTGTTTGTTCTGAAATTTCGCCGGACAGATAGGCATCGACGCCCAACGCGATGGCTTGCTCAAAATAGCCCTGGGCGCCGCCGGAGCACCAGGCGACGCGGCGGATCGGGCGATCGGGATCGCCGATGACCAGCGGCTGCCGCCCCAGTTGGCGGGTGACATGAGCGCCCAGTTCGGCCAGATTCATCGCGCCGCCGGGTGTGCCGAAGCAGCCGATGCCCTGCTCGCCGAAACGGCCTTCCGGCCGCCAGCCGAGCGTCGCGGCGAGTTGCGCGTTGTTGCCCAGTTCGGGATGGGCGTCGAGCGGCAGGTGGTAGGCGAGGAGATTGATGTCGTGGCCGAGCAGGGTTTTCAGGCGCTCCTTGCGGATGCCGGTGACGCGGCCATCCTCGCCTTTCCAGAAATAACCGTGATGGACCAGCACGGCGTCGGCGCCGCGCGCCAGCGCCGCGTCGAGCAACGCCTGGCTGGCGCTGACGCCGGCGACGAGGCGGCGAATCTCGGCGCGTCCTTCCACTTGCAAACCGTTTGGGCAATAATCGCTGAACCGCGCGGGTTCCAGCAGTTCTTCCAGATAATTCACCAAGGCGTCACGCTTCATTGATACGGTCTTTCATGCACAGGTTGTGGCTGATTTTTGCACAAACGGTAACCATTGCGCTGGCGATCCTGTTCGTGGCCGGCGCGCTGAAGCCGGAATGGCTGGCGCAGCGGCCAGCGGTCGTGGCTCTGCGGGAAGCGCCGCGCGCGACCGACGGCGAAGCGCCCACGCCGGGTTCCTACCGCGACGCGGCGGGCGCGGCGCTGCCTTCGGTGGTGCATATTTACACGACGCAGACGATTCGCCAGAAGCGCCACCCACTGCTCGATGATCCGATTTTCCGCCACTTTTTCGGCGAGCGCCCGGATGGCCCGGCGCAACGCAATGCCGGCCTGGGTTCCGGCGTCATCGTCAGTCCCAACGGTTACATCCTGACCAATTACCACGTCATCGAGGCCGCCGACGACATCCAGGTTTCGCTCAACGACGGGTCCTCGCACAAGGCCCGCGTCATCGGCAGCGATCCCGAGTCCGATCTGGCGGTGCTGCAAATCAAGGCCGACAAGCTGCCGACCATCACTTTCGACCGCGACGAGCGGGTGCGCGTCGGCGATGTCGTGCTGGCCATCGGCAATCCCTTCGGCGTCGGCCAGACCGTGACCATGGGCATCGTCTCGGCGCTGGGCCGCTCGCATCTGGGCATCAACACCTTCGAGAACTTCATCCAGACCGATGCCGCGATCAATCCCGGCAATTCCGGCGGCGCGCTGGTCGATGTCAGGGGCAATCTGGTCGGCATCAATACCGCGATCTACTCGCGCACCGGCGGCAATCAGGGCATCGGCTTCGCCATTCCGGCGGCCAGCGCCCGCCACATCATGGAGCAGATCATCGAGCACGGCGCCGTGACGCGCGGCTGGATCGGCGTCGAAACCCAGGAAATCTCGCCGGAGCTGGCCGAATCCTTCGGCCTGCCTGACACCGACGGCGCCCTGGTCGCCGGCATCATGCGCGGCAGCCCGGCCGCCGCCGCCGGCATCCGTCCCGGCGACGTCCTGCTGGCGGTCGGCGACAAGCCTATCCGCGACCCGCAGGCAATGCTCGACCTGATCGCCGCGCTGCACCCGGACGCGCGCGTCAACTTCCGCCTGCGCCGCGACCGCAGCATCCTGGAAGTCGAGGTGCGGGTCGGCAAGCGACCCGCGATGCGCCCAGCGAGGGAAGAGTCGGGGCGTTAGGTGACAGACAGATGGATGCCGACCTTCTCCGCGCACTTAAAGAATTAGACGCTGTACCTGACTCGGCGCAAAAGACTCAGGCAATTGCCCTTATCAAGGAAATGCAGCGCAACAGAGAGCGTACCTATGAGGCACTCGATCAAATCGAAAAGAAATGCGCTCTTTTGGCACCTTCGCCGAGGGAATCTCGGGCATATCTGATCGGAGGGTTTCTCGTGGGCATTCTTGCACTCGTGGCGCTCTACTCCGGTTTCGATGCAATAGCGCATGCTGAATACTGTTCACTTGGCCGTTGGGGAAAACAATACTGCACCCATGGCATCAAAGCGCAATTCGAGGGCGTAGCAACGGTGTTTGTTGGCGGCATGCTAATGGCACTTCTGTTCCGTGCCGGCCGTTTCAAGGCAATAACCCTTTGGCTATTTGGCGTTCTTGGTGCAATGTCATTTCTAGCGTCATTTCTAGCGCGGCTTGCAGTTGACGCCTAACCCCGCCTTAGATCTTACGAAGCGCCCGACGACGGCTCTCCACCCTCTTCCTTGACCCGTGGCGACACCAGCCGGGCACAGAGGATGCCGATTTCGTAGAGCAGGCACATGGGAATGGCCAGGGCCAGTTGCGAGACGACATCGGGCGGCGTGACGACGGCGGCGACGACGAAGGCGCCGACGATGAAATAGGGCCGCCATTCCCTGAGTTTGGCGGCATCGACGAGGCCGAGCTTGGCCAGGACAACCAAAGCCACCGGCACTTCAAAAGCCAAACCGAAGGCCATGAACATGGTCATGACGAAGGACAGGTAGGCTTCGATATCCGGCATCTGCGTCACGCTTTTTGGCGCGAAACTGGCGATGAAGCGGAACACCTGACCGAAGACGAGGTAGTAGCAGAAGGCCATGCCGAGCAGGAACAGCAGGGTGCTGGCAATGATCAGCGGCAGGCCGAGGCGGCGCTCGTGGGCATACAGGCCCGGCGCGACGAATGCCCAGGCCTGGTAGAGAATAAAGGGCAGCGCCACCAGAAAAGCCACCATGGCCGTTACCTTGAGCGGCACCATGAAGGGGGTGGTGACGCCGATGGCGACTATCTTGGCGCTCTCGGGCAGGGCGGCGGTAAGCGGCGCGGCGAAAAAGTCATAAACCTGGCCGGGGCCGGGATAAAACCATAGGGCAAAGAACACCACGCCGACGGCGATCAGGCTGCGCAACAGGCGGTCGCGCAACTCGACCAGATGGGAAATGAAGGATTCTTCGGGTGCGGAGTTGTTTGCCGAGTTGGCCGATTGATCGCTCATGCGTTGGGCTTGGCTGGGTTATCGGCCGCAGCCGGGGCGGCGGGAGCGGGCTGGCCGAGCGTCGCGATCTCGCCGGCGGCTTCCCTGAACGGCGCTTCGACCTGGGCAGCGGCCTCTTGCAGCGGCGCTTCGACGCTGCCGCGCACATCCTCGAAGCCCTTGCGCAGCGAATCCTCGACCGTCCGGGCCGAATCGACGACCTGCGATTGCAGTTTCTTCAATTCGTCAAGCTGTATCTCGCGATTGATGTCGGCCTTGACGTCATTCACATAACGCTGCGCCCGCCCGAGCAGGTGGCCGACGGTGCGAGCGACGCGCGGCAGGCGCTCGGGCCCGATGACGATGAGGGCAACGATGCCGATCACCATCAGTTCGGAAAAGCCGATATCGAACATGGTCGTCAGTCTGCCGAAGCGAGCCGGGCCTTAGCTCGTGCTCTTTTCCTTGACTTCGACATCAATGGTTTCGCCAACCTTGGGCGTCACCTTGGGCTGATCGGGCGCCAGGGTGTCGGTATTGGCTTCCTTCATGCCTTCCTTGAAGCCCTTGACGGCGCCGCCGAGATCCTGGCCGATGTTGCGCAATTTCTTGGTGCCGAAAACGAGCATGACGATGACCAGAACGATCAGCCAGTGCCAAATGGAAAAAGTGCCCATGATTGCCTCCTAGATGCGCGTAAGCATGGGGCCGAGCGCTTCCGGCCCACCGATGACGTGGATGTGCAGATGCGGCACTTCCTGCTGCCCCACCCGGCCATTGTTGATGATGACCCGGAAGCCGTCGGGACTGCCTTCGGCGAGCGCGATGGCATTGGCGCGGGCAAGCATGCGCCCGAGCAGCGGCGCATCTTCCGCCGTCGCCGAACTCAGCGAGGCGATGTGTTTTTTGGGGATGATGAGGACATGCACCGGGCGCAGCGGGCTGATGTCGCGAAAGGCGAGCATTTCCTCGTCTTCGTAAACCTTCTGGCTGGGGATGGCGCCAGCGACGATGCGGCAGAACAGGCAGTCGCTCATTTGCCGCCGCCCCGCGCCGCTTTTTCGTCAATGCCGGAAATGCCCTCGCGCCGACGCATTTCCTGCGACACGTCCTCGATACCCAGACCGTAGAAGGCAAGCAGAACCAGCACGTGATAAATGACGTCGGTCGACTCCCAGACGATATTCAGGCGCTTGCCTTCCTTGCCGGCCATGATGAGTTCGGCGCATTCCTCGCCGATTTTTTTCAGGATCGAATCCGGCCCCTCGGCAAACAGCTTGGCGGTATAGGATTTTTCCGGATCGGCGTTACGGCGCGAAGCCAGGGTGTCGGAAAGGCGGTGCAGGATATCGTGCGTGCTCATTTTGCGTAAATTTCCTCAGGGTTTTTCAATACCGGATCGGCAGGAACCCAATATTCCCCCCGCAACTCATTGAAAAAACAGCTTTCCCGCCCGGTGTGACAGGCAATGCCGCCGACCTGCTCGATCGCCAGCAGCAGGACATCGCCATCGCAATCGGTGCGGATCGACAGCACTTTCTGCACGTGCCCCGATTCCTCACCCTTGCGCCACAGACGCTGGCGGGAACGCGACCAGTATACCGCGTAGCCGCAGCGCACCGTTTCCTGCAAGGACTCGCGGTTCATCCAGGCGAACATCACTACCCGGCCGCCAGCATCCTGGGCGATGGCCGGAATCATGCCGTCGGCGTCCCACTTGAGCGCCGCGAGCCAGGGCAGGCTGGGGTCGAGATCGGCCATTTACAGACGCACTTCGATACCGCGCGCGGCCATGTATTCCTTGGCCTGGCGCACCGTGTATTCGCCGAAATGGAAAATGGAGGCGGCCAGCACCGCGTCGGCCCGGCCTTCGGTCACGCCTTCGGCCAGATGCTGGAGATTGCCGACGCCGCCCGAGGCGATGATGGGAATGCCCACCGCGTCGGCGACGCTGCGCGTCAGGGCGAGATCGAAACCGTTCTTGGTGCCGTCGCGATCCATGCTGGTCAGCAGGATTTCGCCGGCCCCCAGCGTCTCGACCTTTTTCGCCCAGGCGACGACATCCATGCCGGTGTCGTTGCGCCCGCCATGCGTAAAGACATGCCATTCGTTCGGCCCGATCTGCTTGGCGTCAATGGCGACGACGATGCACTGCGAGCCGACCTTGCTGGAAGCGTCGAAAATCAGATCCGGGTTCTGCACCGCGGCGGTATTGATCGACACCTTGTCAGCGCCGGCATTGAGCAGGCGGCGCACGTCCTCGACCTTGCGCACGCCGCCGCCGACGGTCAGGGGAATGAAAACCTGCTCGGCGCAGGCTTCGACGATGTGCAGGATGATGTCGCGCTGGTCGGAGGAAGCGGTGATGTCGAGGAAGGTCAATTCGTCGGCGCCCTGCTCGTCGTAGCGGCGGGCGATTTCGACCGGATCGCCGGCATCGCGCAAATCGACGAAATTGGTGCCCTTGACGACGCGGCCGGCGGTCACATCGAGACAGGGAATGATGCGTTTGGCAAGCATGTCAGACTCCCAGTTGGTCGGCGAGATTTTGCGCCGCCGCGAAATCGAGAGAACCATCGTAAATGGCGCGACCGGCGATGGCGCCGATCACTCCCTCGCTCTCGACGGCGCACAGGGCGCGGATGTCATCGAGGGAGGACAGGCCGCCGGAAGCGATCACGGGAATGGTCAGGGCCTGCGCCAGACGCACGGTGGCGTCGATATTCAGGCCGGTGAGCATGCCGTCGCGGCCGATGTCGGTGTAGATGATGGCCTCGACGCCGTAATCCTCGTACTTTTTGCCGAGGTCGATCACATCGTGGCCGGTCAGCTTCGACCAGCCGTCGGTCGCCACCTTGCCGTCCTTGGCGTCCAGACCGACGATGATGTGGCCGGGAAAGGCGATGCAGGCATCGTGCAGGAAACCGGGATTCTTCACGGCGGCGGTGCCGATGATGACATAGGAGAGGCCGCCGTCGAGACAGGCTTCGATGGTATCGAGATCGCGGATACCGCCGCCCAGTTGTACCGGGATGTCGTCGCCGACCTCGGCCAGGATGGCCTGGATCGCCGCCGCGTTTTTCGGCTTGCCGGCAAAGGCGCCGTTCAGATCGACCAGATGCAGGCGTCGCGCGCCCCGGTCGAGCCAGTGCCGCGCCTGTTCGGCGGGATTTTCGGAAAAAATGGTGGCCTGTTCCATCAGGCCCTGCTTGAGGCGGACACACTGTCCGTCCTTGAGGTCAATGGCGGGAATAATCTGCATGGGGAAATGGGCGGAGGAAAATCTGGCGGCGGTGAATCAGGGTTGCCACTCGACAAAATTTTTCAGGAATCGCAGGCCGTCGCGCGCGCTTTTCTCGGGGTGAAATTGAACCGCGAAAATATTATCCCGCCCTACCGCGCAGGTAAAGGGCAGGCCGTAATCCGTCGTCGCCGTCGCCAGATCCGGGGCGACTTCCTGCACGCAATAACTATGCACGAAATAAAAGCGGGCGCCGTCGTCGATGCCCGCCCAGAGCGCGTGCGGCTTCTGCCGCACCGCGTTCCAGCCCATGTGCGGCACCTTCAGGCGGCTGCCATCGGCAGCGACCATGCGCGCGGCGGGAAAGCGGCGAACCACGCCGGGAAACACGCCCAGCCCCGGCACATCGCCTTCTTCGCTGCGCTCGAAGAGCATCTGCTCGCCGACGCAAATACCGAGAAAGGGCTTGCTCCGCGCCGCCTCGACGACGGCGGCGTGCAGGCCGCGGGCGTCGAGTTCGCGCATGCAGTCGGGCATCGCCCCCTGGCCGGGAAAAACGACGCGCTCGGCGGCGGCGACCACGGCCGGATCGTCCGTGACGACCACCGGTGTACCGCCGGAAACATGTTCCAACGCTTTTGCCGCCGACCGCAGATTACCCATGCCGTAGTCGATAACGGCAATGCTCACAATGTTCCCTTGGTCGAGGGCATGGCGCCGGCCAGACGTGCATCCG
>WREP01000054.1 GCA_009779265.1 Betaproteobacteria bacterium | reverse complement strand
TACAAGCACATGCGCGGCTACGCTGACGGTGGTCTGGTCACCGCCGCCCCAGCGCCAGCCCTGTTCCGCCCAGCATCCACCATGGCTACGTCAACCGCCGGCTCGACGACACTGGACAACAAGCTGGTGCTCAACGTTTTCGACGACCCCAACCGCATCGCCGACGCCGCCTTCCGCTCGCCGCAAGGTCAAAAGGCGTTCTACGTCATGCTCTCCAGAAACCCGCAGCGGGTGCGGCAGATTCTCGGCGTGTGAGGCGGAAAAGACGGGCGACCCCACCCGGTGTTGGAGCACCGGACGGAACCCCAATCAGGCGAACAAGACGCCAGACCGGCAAGGCCCGCCACCTGCGCGCAGGCGGAGCGAGCCTAGCCGATTTGCAAACCATTTGCAAAAAATGATTGTTCGCCATGAATGAAACCGGCTCACCCATCATCCCCTGGATCGGCGGCAAACGCCGTCTGGCAAAACACATCATCCCACTCTTCCCCGAGCACACCTGTTACGTCGAGCCATTCTGCGGCGCGGCCGCGCTCTACTTTCTGAAGGAACCGGCCAAGGTCGAGGTGCTCAATGACGTGAACGGGGAACTGGTCAATCTGTATCGGGTGGTGCGCCACCACCTGGAAGAATTCGTCCGCCAGTTCAAGTGGTCGCTGACCTCGCGGCAAATCTTCAAGTGGCTGCAAATCACGCCCGAGGAGACACTGACCGACATCCAGCGCGCCGCCCGTTTCTTCTACCTTCAGAAGATGGCCTTCGGCGGCAAGGTCACGGGCCAGACCTTTGGCACCTCGACCACATCGGGGCCAAAGCTCAACCTGCTGCGCATCGAGGAAGACCTATCCGCCGCCCATCTGCGCCTCTCGCGCACCACCATCGAAAACCTGGACTGGATGGAGTGCATCATGAAATACGATCGCGAACACACGCTGACCTACTGCGACCCGCCGTACTGGGGAACAGAAGGCTACGGCGTCGATTTCGCCCTGGATCAATACGCCCGGATGGCCGACTTGGCCAAGTCTGTTCAAGGGCGCATGGTCATCTCGGTTAACGACATTCCGGAGATGCACCAAGCGTTCACCGGCCTGCGCATCAACCGGGTCGACATCCGCTACAACGTCGGCGGCGCTGGCCGATCAAAGACCAAGTCGGGTGAGTTGATCATCCGAAACTGGTAACAAAAAGTGGCCATCCGGCCCCAATTCTGCAATTCGTTTTCAACTGCTGCAAGTCACTGAAGCGCCGAATTATCTCAATTTCACCGCTGAAATATCTCGGCGCGCTTCACATACCGGCGTTGGATCACTACTTGCGAGAACAGGTTTCCCTGGACATCCGCCGCCGCGTCGCGGCCTGCTTCGTGGCGCTCACCGGCGAATCGCGCATCGCCGGCTACTACACCCTGGCGCCAGCCAGCGTGCCGCTGACCACGCTGCCCGACGAAACGCGCCGCCAACTGCCGCGCTACGGCTCCGTACCGGCCATCCGCATGGGCCGACTGGCTGTCGATACCGCCTGCAAGGGGCAAGGTCTTGGCGGAACGCTGCTGATCGACGCGCTACGCCGCGCCGCCCGATCCGAGATTGCCGCCGCCGTTCTGGTCGTGGATGCCAAGGACGAGCGCGCCACCGCATTCTATCGGCATCACGACTTTACGCCCCTGGCCGATTCGCCACACACCTTATTCCTGCCGCTGGCCTTCTTTTCCCGCCCCTGACCGGCGCGGGAGCCTCAGTCCCGCCCCAACTGCCGCTTGATTTCTTCGACCAGGCCCTGGGCGGCGTCTTCGACCATGTCGAGGACGAGGTCGAAGCCGTGGCCGAGGCCGTAGTAGGGATCGGGTACTTCGTCGTCGTCGAAATTCTTGGCGTATTCCATGAACAGCTTGATGCGCTTCTGTTGTTCCAGCGTCACCATGCGGCGCAGGTTGTCGAGGTTGTTGCGATCCATGGCCAGAATGAGGTCGAAATACTCGATGTCCTGGGGCGCCACCTTGCGCGCCCGCAACTGCGACAGGTCGTAGCCGCGCGCCCGCGCCGCCCGCTGGGTGCGCGCGTCCGGCGCCTCGCCGACGTGGTAACCGTGGGTGCCGGCGGAATCGACCTCGACGCGGTCGCCAAGCTTCTCGCGCCGGATGTAATGGCGCAGCACGCCTTCCGCCGTGGGCGAACGGCAGATATTGCCCATGCAGACCAATAGTACGCGATAGCTCATTTTGTCTCTCCTCCATCCGGGTCGTGCCGCGCCGTGCCAAAAGCGCCTTCCCGGAGCCGGAAGAGTTCGTCGCGGGCGGCGGCCGCTTTTTCAAATTCCAGGTTTTTTGCGCATTCCAACATCTGTTTTTCCAAACGCCTGATTTCCTTGGCCAAGGTCTTTTCATCCATCGCTTCGTAGGCGGCGCGCTGCTGCGCCGCTTTCAGTTCGGACTGCGCCGATTCCGCGTCGTAAACACCGTCGATAATATCCTTGATTTTCTTCGAGACGCCACGCGGCGTAATACCGTGCTGGCGGTTGAAGTCGATCTGCCTCTCGCGCCGCCGCTCCGTCTCGGCGATCGCCCGCTGCATGGAGGGCGTTATCTTATCGGCATAAAGAATGGCCGTGCCGTGGATATGGCGCGCCGCCCGGCCAATGGTCTGGATCAGCGAGCGTTCCGAGCGCAGAAAGCCCTCCTTGTCGGCATCGAGGATGGCGACCAGCGAGACTTCGGGAATATCCAGGCCCTCGCGCAAGAGGTTGATGCCGACCAGCACGTCGAACTCGCCCAGACGCAGGTCGCGGATGATTTCGACGCGCTCGACGGTGTCGATGTCGGAATGCAGATAGCGCACGCGCACGCCATTGTCGCCGAGAAAATCGGTCAAATCCTCGGCCATGCGCTTGGTCAGCGTCGTCACCAGCACCCGCTCGCCGGCGGCGACGCGCTCCCGGATTTCGCCGAGCAGGTCGTCCACCTGGGTGCTGGCCGGGCGCACCCGCACTTCCGGGTCGACCAGCCCGGTTGGCCGCACCACCTGCTCGACCACCTGGCCGGCGTGCGTCGCCTCGTATTCGGCGGGCGTCGCCGAGACAAACACGGTCTGGCGCATGTGCGCCTCGAATTCGGCGAAGCGCAGCGGTCGGTTATCCAGCGCCGAGGACAGGCGAAAGCCGTAATTGACGAGATTTTCCTTGCGCGAGCGGTCGCCCTTGTACATGCCGCCGACCTGGCCGATGGCGACGTGCGATTCGTCGATGAACATCAGCGCGTCGGACGGCAGGTAGTCGATCAGCGTCGGCGGCGGCTCGCCGGCCTGCCGCCCGGAGAGGTGCCGCGAGTAGTTTTCGATGCCCTTGCAAAAGCCGATCTGGTCGAGCATTTCGATATCGAAGCGGGTACGCTGCTCGATGCGCTGGGCTTCGACCAGCTTGGCGTTAGCCGTGAAGAAAGCGATGCGCTCGCGCAATTCCGCCTTGATCGCCGCGATGGCGCGCACCACCGTCGCCCGCGGCGTGACGTAATGCGAGGCGGGAAAGACGGTAAAGCGCAGCGCCTTGTGCTGCAACTGGCCGGTCAGGGGATCGAAGAACTGCAAGCTCTCGATCTCGTCGTCGAACAGCGAGACGCGGATGGCGTGCTCGGCGTGCTCGGCCGGGAAGATGTCGATAACATCGCCGCGGACGCGGAAAATGCCGCGATGGAAATCCATCTCGTTGCGCTCGTACTGCATGTCGGAGAGGCGCTTGACGATGTCGCGCTGGTCCATGCGGTCGCCGACGCGCATGGTCAGGATCATGTTGTGGTACTCGTCGCGGTCGCCGATGCCGTAAATGCACGACACGGTGGCGACAATCACCACATCGCGCCGCTCGATCAGGCTCTTGGTGGCCGACAGGCGCATCTGCTCGATGTGGTCGTTGATCGAACTGTCCTTCTCGATGAACAGATCGCGCGACGGCACATAGGCTTCCGGCTGGTAGTAGTCGTAATACGAAACGAAATACTCGACGGCGTTCTCCGGGAAGAACTCCTTGAATTCCGAGTAAAGCTGCGCCGCCAGCGTCTTGTTCGGCGCCAGCACCAAGGCCGGCCGGCCGGTGCGGGCGATGACATTGGCCATGGTGTAGGTCTTGCCCGAGCCCGTAACGCCGAGCAGGGTCTGGAAGGCCAGACCGTCGGCGAGGCCCTCGACCAGTTGTTCGATCGCCGCCGGCTGGTCGCCGGCCGGCGGAAAAGGCTGATGCAAGCGATAGGGGCTGTCGGCAAAGCCGACGATGCGCGTGGCCGGGGGAGTGTTCATGATAAAATAGTATGTTTTTGTCAGTGCGCGCACTGCGTCGCGCGTCAGGGACAATCTCACCCCTATTTTATTTCACGGAGTCCTTATGTCCTCTTCGATCTTCGCTGCGGTGGAAATGGCCCCGCGCGACCCGATCCTCGGTCTGAATGAAGCCTTCAATGCCGACGCGCGCGATACCAAGGTCAATCTCGGCGTCGGCGTCTATTTCGACGACAACGGCAAAATCCCGCTTCTCGCCGCCGTCCGGGCCGCCGAGGAAGTTCGCCTGAAGGCCGCCCCGCCGCGCGGCTACCAGCCCATCGAAGGCCCCGCCGCCTACAACACCGCCGTGCAGAACCTGCTCTTCGGCAAGGATTCCGAACTGCTCGCCGCCGGCCGCGTGCTCACCGCCCAGGCCCTCGGCGGCACCGGCGCCCTGCGCGTCGGCGCCGATTACCTCAAGCGCCTCAACCCCAACGCCACGCTCTACATCTCCAACCCCTCCTGGGAAAACCATCGCGCCCTGTTCGAGGCCGCCGGCTTCATCGTCGAGGAATACGCCTACTACGATGCCGCCACGCGCGGCGTCAATTTCGCCGGCATGAAGGCCGACCTGAACAAGATGGCCGCCGGCTCCATCGTGCTGCTGCACGCCTGCTGCCACAACCCGACCGGCGCCGACCTCGGCGACGCCCAGTGGGCGGAAGTCGTCGGCATTTGTAAGGAACGCGGCCTGGTGCCCTTCCTCGACATGGCCTACCAGGGCTTTGCCGACGGCATCGACGCCGACGCCGTGGCGATTCGCGCCTTTTCCGCCTCCGGCCTGCAATTCTTCGCCTCCAGCTCCTTCTCGAAGAATTTCTCGCTCTACGGCGAGCGCGTCGGCGCCCTCTCCATCGTCACCGCCTCCAAGGACGAATCGGCCCGCGTGCTGTCGCAGGTCAAGCGTGTCATCCGCACCAATTATTCCAACCCGCCGACCCACGGCGGCGCCCTGGTCGCCGCCGTGCTCGCCTCGGCCGAACTGCGCGCCCAGTGGGAAAGCGAACTGGCCGGCATGCGCGACCGCATCCGCGCCATGCGCGCCGGTCTGGTCGATGCCATCAAGGGCGAAGGCGCGGCACAGGATTTCTCCTTCGTCGCCAAACAGCGCGGCATGTTCTCCTACACCGGCCTGTCGGCCGCCCAGGTCGAGCGCCTGAAGGCGGAATTCGGCATCTACGCCGTATCCACCGGCCGCATCTGCCTGGCCGCGCTGAACAGCAAGAACATCGGCTACGTCGCCAAGGCCATCGCCGCCGTCTGCAAGACCTGAGCGCGACCGCACCACGAAAGGCTGCCGGCCCGGCAGCCTTTTTTTTGCGCTGAAAATGCGCCGCCCTCAGTCGGGCGCCGTCAGAATCATCTGGCGCAGGGTGCCGCTCAGTTGCGCCGGGACGCTCGCGCTCAACACCGAGGAACGCGCCTGCACCGTAATGTTGCCTTCGATCCGGCCGCTGGCCTCGACTACCGTCGCTTGTCCCCTGGCTTTCATCAGTCCGGCGTCGAGTTCGATGTTCCGCGCCGCGACGCGGCCATTGGCGATCTCCAGCCTGGCCCGCAGTGCCTCGAAATACGTCGTCCCGGACTGCACCACGGCGCCGGAGCCGCGTCGCGCCAGTTCGCCAAGATCGGTTCCGGTCAAGGTGCCGCGCGCCATCTCGGCATCGAAATAGGCTTCGACAAGCCCGAGCATGTCCTGCCAGTCCTTGCCACTCGCCCGCAAGCGCAGAGCGCCGCCCAATTCGCCCGTCAGTCTCAGGTTCGGCGCCAGTGCGCTCGTCACCTGGCGGCTGTCGAGCTGTGTCAGGCTGGCCTCGCCGGATAGCGCCATGCCCTCGCTCCAGTCGAGCACGCCGTTGCCCGCCAGGCGGCCGCCAAGGAGATGGGTTTCGACCTTGCGCAGCAACAGACGGTTTTTCTGCAACTGGCCAACGGCGTACAAGTTCTCGAAGCCGAAGGGCAGGTTTTGGGGATTCCAGCGCCGGAAATCAATGTTCAGTTCCAACCCCGCCGCCCTTGGCATCGCTTCCAGGCGCAAATCGCCGTCGGCATCCTGGAAGCGGGCCTGTTCGACGCTGCCGTCAAGGCCAAAGTCGATTTCGCCATGCCACTCCGGCGTCGCCAGATCGCCAAGCGCGATCGCCGCATCGACGATCCGCAGCCGCCGCAGCGGGAATTTATCCGTCGCCATGCGCTGCCCATTGAACATCGGCAGGTCGAGCAGGCGATTGGCCGTCAGGCGCGCGCCGCTGACCTCCACTTCGGGTAAATGCCGCCCCTCCGGGTCGAGCAGCAGGTAGGGCGCGGTGATTGCCAGCCGGGTGATGCGGCCCTCGCCGCCCGCGCCGATCGTCACCTTATCCAGCAACAGCCGTGGGCTGGGCCACAGGCCGAGGCTGACTTCACCAATCTCGACTGGCATCGCCAGGCGGCGGGACAACTCGGCCTCCAGGGCCGGGCGAAAATCACCATAGGGGTAGAACGGCACTACCGCCGCCGCCAGCAGCACAACGCCGACAAGCCCACGGAACAACCAGCGGCCCAGTGAAATCCGCCGCCGCGGCCGCAGCGGTTTTCTCGCCACTGGCGCGGGCGGTGGCGGCGGCGGCGGTGAGAAAGACCCCGTCGCGCCAATCGACGGCGGCGGTCGGCTGAAGGCTGAAAAAACGCTGGCCGGAACACCGCTGTCGTCGGGCGGCGGCACGCTGGACAGCGGCGCCGGGTCGCGCTTGCTGAAGTCGGGAAACTGCAAAGGCGCCGAGAATTCGCTGAAGGATGCCGCCGGTTCCTCGCTCTGGGCACGGGCCGGCTCCAGCACGGCTTCGATGAAACCGCCCTCTGCCAATTCCTGTAGCGCGCCCTCGACCAGCCGCTGGTTGCCGATTTTGACCGCCAGTTGCTCGACCGACAGCGTGCCGTCGACTTGCAGCAGCACCATGCGCAAATTACGCTGGACGAGGCGAGTACTCTGACGCACCGCGTCATCACCAATCGGAGTTTTTGCAAATATGGTATTTGAATCCATATATCCCATTTTACTGCTTAATGTTCGACAAGCGATAACAGAACGGCAGACAAACGCTTGACAGTAGCAGCCTCGCTCTCTAGAATCCGCGCTTCCCTTCCCCGATAGCTCAGTCGGTAGAGCGCCGGACTGTTAATCCGTAGGTCCTTGGTTCGAGCCCAAGTCGGGGAGCCAAACATGCAGACGGCCCGCCTCAGTGCGGGCCGTTTTCATTTGCCCTGCTGGTTTGCCCCTCCCGGCCAAAGCGCGCGACGCCTCCCGCATCAATTCAGGCGCCTCTCGATCCTGATAGTGGGCATTCTACCCCCGGCCCATCCATTTGCCACGGCTGGCGCCTGCGGCTTGCTCGGCCTGAACCCTTCAGTCCTTGATATTTATTATTGTCCGGCATGCCGGCAATGCCGATAATCGTCGGCATTGCCCATTACCGGCTCGCCAGCCGAACGGCCCGACATGCACGACGATATCCCGCGCCCCGAGTCCACGCCGGAGGCAGCGCCCGATTGCCAGCGGCCCCTCCCGGCCGGCGGCAAGGCGCTGCTCGATCGGCATGGCCGGCGGATCACTTATCTGCGCCTGTCGATCACCGACCGTTGCGACTTCCGCTGCACTTACTGCATGGCCGAGGAAATGACCTTCCTGCCGCGCGAGGCGGTGATGAATCTGGAGGAATGCCTGCGCGTGGCCCGCGTTTTCGTCGATCTGGGCGTCAGCAAGCTGCGCATCACCGGCGGCGAGCCGCTGGTGCGCAAGAACGCGCTGTGGCTGATCGAGCGCCTGGGCGCCCTGCCCGGCCTCGACAATCTGGTTCTCACCACCAACGGCTCGCAGCTTGACCGTTTCGCCCGCCCGCTATTCGCCGCTGGCGTCAGGCGCATCAATATCAGCCTCGATACGCTCAAGCCTGAACGCTTCCACCGCATCACCCGCATCGGCGACATGCGCAAGGTGCTCGCTGGCATCGCCGCCGCCCGCGCCGCCGGTTTCCGGCGCACCAAGCTGAATGTCGTGATGATGCGTGGCGTCAATGACGATGAATTCGTCGATCTGGTGCAATACGCGCTCGACAACGAACTGGATATTTCCTTCATCGAGGAAATGCCGGTCGGCGACATCCACGACCGCAACCAGGTCTACATTGCCACCGACGAGACGCGCGCCCGGCTGGCCGAACGCTTCGCGCTGATGCCATCGACCGAGAATTCCGGCGGGCCGGCGCGTTACTGGCGCATTCCTGGCAGCGCCACCCGGGTTGGGTTCATTGCGCCGCACAGCCACAATTTTTGCGACAGTTGCAACCGCGTGCGCGTCACCGCCCGGGGCGAGCTTTACCCCTGCCTCGGCCAGAACGACGCGGTCAACCTGCTGGATGTGCTGCGCGCGGGCGGCGGCGACGACGCTTTACGCCAAACCATCATCGACAGCATGGGCATCAAGCCCCTCGGCCACGATTTCACGCAGCAAATGGCCGCGCCGCAGGTCGTGCGCTTCATGTCGATGACCGGCGGTTGAGGTTCAACCGCCGTTTCTGGATTGCTTCGTCGCTGCGCTCCTCGCAATGACCGTCATTGCGAGCGCAGCAATCCGGTTGCATGCGGTCTTGAACCGGTAAGAGCGCTCTGCCCGTCAGGGATAAACCCGGCAAAACCCGATGTCGTTCACCGGCTGGCTGACGAGGCCGAGCAGGGTCAAGGCAATCGACAGGAGCAAGGCGATCCAACGGATCGCCTTGCGATAGCGCTGAGCGAAGACCCGGCAGGGCTCGCCACAGCGCATCAGCCGCTCACAGGCCGCGCTGCGCCCGCTTGCGCTCGATCTCGGTGAGGTAGCGCTTGCGCAGGCGAATCGACTTGGGCGTCAGTTCCACCAACTCGTCGTCGGCGATGAATTCGACGGCGGCTTCCAGGCTCAACTGGATCGGCGGCACCAGGCGCACCGCCTCGTCCGTGCCGGAGGCGCGGACGTTGGTCAATTGCTTGCCCTTGATCGGATTGACGACAAGATCGTTCTCGCGGCTATGGATGCCGATGATCATGCCCTCGTACAGTTTCTCGCCGGGATTGACGAACATGCGGCCGCGATCCTGCAATTTCCACAGGGCATAGGCCACCGCCTCGCCGTTGTCCTGCGAGACGAGCACGCCATTGCGCCGCTCGGCGACGCCGCCTTCCCGAACCGGCGCGTATTCGTCGAAAACGTGGCTGATGAGGCCGGTGCCGCGAGTCAGGTTCATGAATTCGCCCTGGAAGCCGATCAACCCACGCGCCGGAATGCGGTATTCGATGCGCACGCGACCGCGACCGTCCGGCACCATATCGAGCATCTCGCCCTTGCGCACGCCGAGCGCCTCCATGACGCCACCCTGATTCTCTTCCTCGACGTCGACGGTGAGCATTTCATAAGGTTCGCACTCGACGCCGTCGATGATTTTCTTGACCACGCGCGGCCGGCCGACGGCTAACTCGTAGCCTTCACGGCGCATGTTTTCGAGCAGGATACCGAGATGCAATTCGCCACGCCCGGCCACGTCGAACACATCGCTGTTCTCGGTATCGTGCACGCGCAGCGCCATGTTGGTCAGCAGTTCCTTGTGCAGGCGGTCGCGGATCTGGCGGCTGGTGACGAACTTGCCCTCGGTGCCGGCCAGCGGGCTGGTATTGACCATGAACTGCATTTCCAGCGTCGGCTCGTCGATTTTCAAGAGCGGCAGGGTTTCCGGCTGCTCCGCGTCGGTCACGGTGCAGCCGAGAACCAGATCCTCGATGCCGGTAATCTGCACGATGTCGCCGGCACAGCCCTCGGCCAGTTCAACCTTGTTCAGCCCCTTGTAGCCGAAAACCTGGCCGATTTTGGCCTTGATCGGCTGGCGGTCGTGCTCGGCGGCCTCCTCATCGGTGCCGAACATGACCAGAACGTTCTGGCCGGTCTTGACCCGGCCGCGCTTGATGCGGCCAACACCGATACGCCCGACGTAGGACGAATAATCGAGCGCCGAAATCTGGAATTGCAGCGGCGCATTGACATCGGCATCCGGGGCCGGCACGTGCGACAGGATCATGTCGAACAGCGGCTTCATATCGACGCGCGGCTGGTCGAGTTCCAGCGCCGCCCAGCCGTTCAGGCCGGAAGCGTAAACAATCGGGAAATCAAGCTGCTCGTCGCTGGCGCCCAGCTTGTCGAACAGGTCGAAAGTCAGGTTGACCGCGTTATCCGGGTCGGCGCCGTCCCGATCCACCTTGTTGACCAGCACAATCGGACGCAGACCCAGCGCCAGCGCCTTCTTGGTCACAAAACGGGTCTGCGGCATCGGCCCCTCGACGGCATCGACCAGCAGCACGACGCCATCGACCATGCCCAGCACGCGCTCGACCTCGCCGCCGAAATCGGCATGGCCCGGCGTATCGACGATATTGATGTGAATGCCGTTGTAATCGACGGCGGTATTCTTGGACAAAATGGTGATGCCGCGTTCGCGTTCCAGATCGTTGGAATCCATGACACGCTCATCCACGTGCTGGTGGGCGGCAAAGGTACCGGACTGGCGGAGCAACTGGTCGACCAGCGTGGTCTTGCCGTGGTCAACGTGGGCAATGATGGCGATATTACGGATGGGACGAGCGGACATGAAAAGTGCCAGAAAAAAATCGAGGGCGCGATTTTACACCATGCTGCGGCGCAGCATCAGGAAATCGCCCGACAAAGCATCGCCAGCCCGCCTGGTTTATCGTTACAAGCGCCCCAGCGCCACTCCAAAATGCAATCCCCGGACTTGCAGCCCGGGGACGCAAAAACACGCAACAACTTGGCGGCTACTCAGGCTTACCAATTAAACCGGATGCCAATCCTGCCGCCGTAGGCATGGCCGTTGCCGTCGAAACGGCTCTCGTAGGACAGGTTCGCAAACAGCGTGGTATTGCGGTCGTACTGGCCGCTCAAGCCCACGTTGATCTCGCCCCAGGTGCCTCCAATATCGGCACGGAAAGGTACCGGACCATCGGCGGAAGCGAACTTGGTGACCGTATCGCCCCAGAATTCGTGCCAGATGTTCGGACGCACCCAAGCCGTCATCAGGTGGCCGTCATCCCGCTTCCAGGTGCGGCCAATCCGCGCGCCAAGGCGTCCGACGAGCGAATCCACGTCGTAGAACGACACCCGCGCCGTTTCATTCTTGGCACTGTCGAAGTCGATGGTCTGGTAGATCAATTGCGCCTGCGGCTCGATAAACCAACCGTTATCGAAACGGTAGGGCTTGCCGCCCTCGATCGACAGCGCAATGCCGAAGCCATCGACATCGCGTCTGGAAGAACCGCTACCCTTGACATGCGTACTCGCGTCGTACCAGGTGGCCTGCGCCACCGCATCGATGTACCAGCCGCTTTCACCGAAATGCGTCCAGTAGCCGCCCAGGGTATAGGCGTCGAACTCGCTGTCGCCGCGCGCGCCGTCGAAATGCCTGACGTCGCCGTCGGCCTGGCCATAGGCAAAATAAACGCCGAAATGATCGCGTTTGCCCTCGCGTTCGACACGATGCAGATCATGCCCCACTTGCAGGCCGACGAAATCGTAATGGAACTTCGGACCGTCGCTACCGTAGATGCCGAGCTTGTCGCCCTCCCGCTTGCCGTGGGTGCCGAATACACGACCCCAGCCGCCGGTTTTCGGCGTATCTTCGTGCAGATCGGTGCGACCGCGGATATCCTCTTCTTCGCCGACCCGCTCATGCAACGTCTTCAGCAAGTCCATCCCGTAGAACAGCGCCATGGGCGGCAAGGCCGTAGTGGTCGAGGTATCGGGGTTATAGTACGGTGGCACCGTGGGCGTTATCGGATTCGGTGAACAGACTGGCGTATTCGGCATCAAGTCGCAACGGAGATCCGAGGTCAGATACCAGTCGTTCTCATTGCTGCTGCCCCGACGCAGGGTGTACTGGTAAGGACCGGACATCACGATGCTGCCAAGCTCGAAGCTGGCGCCGGTGGTCGTAGCGCCGTTCTTGGTTTCCACAAGCCAGATGCCATCGCCGACAGTCTTCGCAGCGGCCTGGCCGCCGCCGGTGTCGGTCACGAAAACCTTCGCCGTACCCGTCGACGCGGGGCCATCGAGCACCAGCTTGTCGGACAACTGCGTCTTGGCATCGTTCACATAGGTGTTGAACAAAATCTTGCTGTCGCCTCCAAAGTTGAGCGTGCCGCCGGTAAGGGTAAAGGTACTGTAACCGCCGCTGGCGCCGCCAACCGGAGCGCCCTTGCTGCCCGAAATATCGAGCGTGCCCAGGAGGCTGATTGCGTCCGCTCTCACTTCACCCGAAATGCCGCCCGCCAGCGTGGCGCCGGAGGCGACCGTGAAGGTGCTCGGACCTGCGAAGGGGGGGGTGCCGAGGGCTTCCGCTTCAAGAACGCCGTAAACCGCGCTATTGCGAACCACGAAGGCGCCTCCCGCCACGGTGGTCGTGCCATAGATCTGCGAGGTCGCACCCGCGCCGTCGAAAATCACGGCGCCAGCCCCGGTTTTATTCACGGTCAATAAACCGTAGTCGGCATTGTTCGCTATCGAGTCGTAGAAAACGATGCTGCGATCGGCAGCGGCATTGAAAGTCGCCGTCGCGCCGTATGGCAGGCTGTTATACGAATTCTGGAACCAGATTGCGTTGCCGTTACCGCTGCCAGCGATGTTGTTCTGGAAAATGATGTTGCCGGTGTTGGCGTTCAGCGTCACATTGCCGCCCGCCCGGATCGCGCCGCCGTCCAAATTGGCTTGGTTGCCATCGAATACGATGTCGCCGCCTTTGGCTTCCAACCCCACATTCCACCCCGCCCAGATCGCGCCGCCGTAGCCGCCCACGTTAGTCCCGAGCGCCAAATTGCCCACGGCTTGCATACTGCCGGTGATAGTGACGCTATGTTCAGCCTGAAGCGCGCCGCCAGAGCCTTCTATCGCCTGGTTCCCGGTCAGCGCGATCGTATCGCCGGTGAGCTTGATGTCCCCGTTGGCATAGATGGCGCCGCCGCCAAGACTTGTGGCAGTCAAGCCGGTAAGACTAGTGGTGGTGGCGGCCGTATTGTTTGCCAGCGTGATCGATTTGCCGATGATGGTCACATCGCCTATACGTGCGGCGGAGGATGAGTAAATTGCGCCGCCCTTGGTCCAAGCTGAGTTGTTAGAGATATTTATGACGCTGGACCCATCGGCATTGCCGATAGTGGCGCCATAGGCTGCGAGGATCGCGCCGCCGCCTCCTGAGCCATGCAGTTGATTAGGAGCTCCTGCGCCATTACCCCAATTCGTGGTGCTGTTGCCGGTCAACTCGATCTTTTTACCCTCGATCGTGACCGTACCGCCAGCAGCCTGAATCGCGCCACCGCTCCCGCCGGCGGTGTTGCCGTCCACCAAGACTTCGGTCGTGGTTGTGTTGCCGATTTTTATATCTCCATTGCCCGTATACATCGCGCCTGAGTGCGCAAGGGCTTCGTTGTCTTGTATCGTAATCTTTGTGCCGTCGATGGTGATGTCCCAGCCTAGAGCAGTTGGGTGATCTAAGATGAAAATGGCAGCGCCGACGCCAGTGGTGTAGTTGTTGCTCAGCGTGACCGCGCCTGTATCGTTACCAATCTCAACTTTGCCTCCTTCAGAATAGATTGCACCGCCGTTGGCATTGTTAACAGCAACACCAGTGGCAGTGTTGAAGTTCTCCACTGTGACATTGCCGCCCGTCGTGCCGAGGTAGATGTTGGCGCCACCGCTTGGGGTGTTATAAATAAAGCTTCCCCTAATGATGCCTGCGTTTGGGTTGGGAGTTCCATCAAACTGTCTTCCATCAAAGGTGACACTTCCAACCGTATTGATCCATATGCTGCCGCTCACTGAAGAGAACGCATGGATGTTATTTGCCCCTATAGTGATCGTGCTGCCGCTGGGGGCGGCGGTAATGGTCAGGGCATCGGCCACTGATGTTTGCGCGGGCACGGTAATCGCGGCATTAATCCTGGCATTTCCTGCCAGAAGCCAGTTCGTGCCGGCACCCGGGGTTGGGCTGGGGCTGGCAGCGAGATTACCATCAGCAGCTACGGACACATCCGCAGCCAAGGCGCCCGACGAAAACAGGCATAAACACGCTGCCACGCAAGCGGTGAGCGGGAACGGCAGGGCATGGCCCCAGCGCCTGACGCTACCGGCATCCGCTCCCGGCGCCAGCAGTGCGTTGCGCGGGGCAATGGCGGAAGAAGCAAGCGTCGCTGTCGCGCTTGTCCCAATGCGCCCAATACCGACTACTGCTTTGTTTATTTTGCACATTTTTCAATCTCCCTATCCATCGAAACCCAAGCGCGCAAGGCCGCCGCTAACGGCCAAGCAGGAGATTTTATGTTAAAACATTTATTCAAAATGTAAAGTTTCATTACATGGACATGCGGGACAATCGCATCTGCGCGTCCCCGGGAAGCAACAGCATGCCTGCGCTCGGATCAGACTTCCATGCCGGAAAAGCAGCGCCGGCAGCGGGACGATGCGCGCAAAAGTCAGGGCAATCGCATGAATGCTAACGCCATAAAAACCACCCCTCCCCGACCAATGCCGTTCAGTTAGGCTCTTTTGTCATGGAGCGGACGGTGTAGCGTTTTGGTCGGGCTTTGACGACACGGGGACATTGACGTCCCCGTCTTTTTTCCACGATGGCGAATTGCAGTTGGGTGCGTAGCCGGATGAGATGAGCGGGCAGTTTCCCGGGTGCCATGCCGACAGCCCAGAGCATTTCGTTCTGGAAGATATGGAGCGCCCGCAGGAAACTGAGGTCGGTCGGCTGGACCTTGGCCTGGATCGCGGCCTTGGC
>WREP01000053.1 GCA_009779265.1 Betaproteobacteria bacterium | reverse complement strand
CTCCCCCGGCCCCTCGATCCTCACCCCCTGCCCCTCTCCACTTGTGGAGAGGGGAGGCACTTGCCGCCTCTCTCCCTCTGGGAGAGAGGTCGGGAGAGAGGGCTGCGCGAGGGGGGAGGGGAGCATCGGTACCCAGCGCTTCAACAAACACCGGCTGCGCAACATCCGCCCAGAGCAGCCGCAGCAGACTGCCAGCCGGCGGCGGCTTGAGGCCGTCCTCCTTGCGCTCGTCGGCGGCGGCGACGCCGACCAGATGCAGGCGGCGGATGGCGCGGGTGGCGGCGACGTAGAGCAGGCGCTCGTCCTCGTGAGCGGCGCGCTCGTTTTCCAGACGGCGCAGATAGTCGTAAGCGCTCGCTTCGCCGCTCCCCCCGCGCGGCTTGAGCGGGGCCACCAGCAGGCGGGCGCCGCCCGCGGGGGCGACAACTTCATCCCATAGCAAGAGGCTGCTTTCGTTGCCGCCGACATCGCGGTGCAGGCCGAGGAGGATCACGGTGTCGAATTCCAGGCCCTTGGCCTTGTGGATGGTCATCATCTGTACCGCGCCGCCGTGCGGGTCGGCCGGCGCGAACAGTTCGCCAGCGCGGGCGGCCAGCGTTTCGGCGTCGAGTTTGCCAGCCGCCGCCAGCCGGTCGAGCAGGGCGAAAAATGCCTCGACATCGGCCAGCGCCGCTGGCGCTTCCAGACAGCGCGGGCCGCCGAGCAGCAGCCAGGCGGCTTCCAGCCAGCGCCGGGGATGCTGCCGGTCGCGCTGGGCGAAAACCAGACGCAGCGCGTCGCGCACATGGCGCAGGCGCGTCTGGCCGTCCGGCGTGAGGCGATCGAGCCGCGCTTCGTCCTGCATCAGTTGCCAGATGGTATGGCGGCGGTGGTCGTCACCGGCCAGGGCGTGCAAATCGGCCATGGTCAGGCCGCACCACGGGGCGCGCAGCAGGGCCAGCCAATGCACGCGGTCGGCGCGGTGGTGCAGGGCGCGGAACAGGGTGAGCAGATCCTGCACATGCTGGCGGCCGTCCAGACCCTCGATATCGACCGCCTGAAAGGCCAGTTCCGGCGCGCTGCGGCGAATTTCTCCGACCAGCGCGTCGAGGTGGCCGCGAGCGCGGACGAGCACGGCGATGCGTTCGTCCGGAGCTTTCAGTCGCGTGGCGCGGATGATGTCCAGCACCCGGCGGGCTTCGGCGGCGGCCGGGTCGGCATCGGCAATCAGGGCGTGGATGAAGGCTCCGCTGCCGGCTTCTTCCGGGCGCGTCGCCGTCGCCGGGGCGTAGCGGACGGCGCCGGTTTCCGGCGCGTCGGCGGCGGGGAAAATGGCCGGGAAAACGGCATTGACCCAATCGACGATGGCCGGGCAGGAGCGGTTGTTGCGGAACAGGCGCAGGTGTTCGAGGCGGATGTCGCCGATGCCGCCCGCGCGCACGCGCAGGAACAGCCCGACATCGGCCTTGCGGAAGCGGTAGATGGACTGCATCGGGTCGCCGACGACGAACAGGGTGCGCCCGTCGTCCGGCATCCAGCCGCGCGTCAGGCTGGCGATGAGCTTGACCTGACTCGGGCTGGTGTCCTGGAATTCGTCCACCAGCAGGTGGCGGATGCGGTAATCCAGCGCCTGCGCCAGATCGGTCGGCGCTTCTTCATCGCCGAGCGCCAGCTTGGCGCGGGCGGCGATTTCGATGAAATCGACCTCGCCGGCTTCCTGAAAAACCAGCCACAACTGGGCGGCGGCCAGCCGCAGCAGGCGGGCGAAATGCTCGACGGTGGCCCATTCCTCGTCGCTCAGGCGCGGCTGCGGCAGTTGGCCGAGCACGGCGAGGCGCGCTTCGATGCCGGGCAGCGCGGCCAGATCGGCCAGTATCTCGGCCATCGCTTCTTTTTGCGCGGCGAATTCCTTGCCGGCGGGAAAGCCGACCCGCTTGTCCAGGACCTTGCGCAAATTCCCGTCGAGGGTCAGCAACAGGTCGGCAAGCGCCTGCCAGCGCGGCAGGTCGGCGGCCTCGGCGGGGAGCGGCATTGTCCAATCATGCAGCGCGGCCAGCCGCTCATCCGGCGCGTGGGCGGCAGCGAAACGAGCCAGCGGCATCAGCCTTTCCTGCCAGCGGCTGTCGAGCAATTCGCCGACCGCCGCCAGATCGCGCTCGACCAGCGCCTGGAAGCCGGCCTCGACCTCGGCTCGCAGTTCCTCGCTAGCGAGCCGCCCGGTGTGCTGCAACCACTGGTCGCGGCGGCCCAGCATGGCGACCAGCAGGCTTTCCAGACGGCCGGCGTGGTTGTCCATGAAGGCCAACGCGGCGGCGACGGTTTCCGCGTCGGCATCGCCGCCCTCGACCATGGCCAGCGTGCAGCGGGCGGCGCTGGCGTAGTGCGCCCCGGCATCGTCGGCAACCGCCGGCTGGCCGCCGAAGCGGCTCAAATAAGGCATTTGCCGCGCCAGACTGGCGCACAGCGCATCGAGCGTCGTGATGCGTAGCCGTCCCGGATGGGCCAGCAGATGCCAGCCGCGCGCCGTGTCCCGGGCCAGCGCCCGGCTCGCCAGAACGAAGGTCTGCCGCTTGTGCGGTAAGCTGGGTTCGACACCGGCGGCGGCCATTTCGAGACTGCCGAGAATGCGGTCGCGCATCTCGGCGGCCGCCTTGTTGGTGAAAGTAAGCGCCAACACCTCTTCCGGCTGCTCGACCGCCGCCAGCAGACGCAGATAGCGTTGCGTCAGCAATTCGGTCTTGCCCGCGCCGGCGGGGGCTTCGACGATGAAAGAGGCGAGATCCAGCGCCCGCTGGCGGGCGGCGGCGTCTTCTTGCAGATGGTCGACGCTGTTCATGATTCAGCCAACAGCCGACGACGTTCCGGCAGGCGCAGAAGCGGCAGCGCGTCGCAATATTGCAAATCCTTTTCCTCGGCGAAAACGACGCCCGCCCGCCCTTCACGGACTTCGCGGGCAATCGCGTGCAGGCGCTCGCGCCAGTGGGTGACGACGGCGATCCAGTCGGGGAAATCCGCCGCGTCGAAAATTTTCTGACGCCCGTCGCCGATGCCCTGAACGCCGGGCAGCAGATCGCGCTCGTCGGCGATGCCGGCGAAGGCCGGTTTGTCGATCAGCACCTTGGCAAAGGCGACGGCAGCCACCTCGTCATTGACCAGGGCCGCGTAGAGCGGCAGTTGCGGCTCGGTCAGGCGCTGGCCGGCCCAGTTTTTGATGTCGATGGCGGCGCCGGTCTTGTAATCGAGAATCAACTGGCGGCCATCGTCGAGCCGGTCGATACGGTCGACCACCACGCTCACGCGGATGCCCTCGATATCCACCTCCACCTTCTCCTCGCACACGGCGACCGCGAAAGCCACCGGCCGCCGCGCTTCCAGCGCCAGCCAGACGGCCAGCAGTTTTTGCAGACGCAACGCTTCCAGTTGGCGGAAGCGGGCCGGCAGGGTCAGCCGCTTTTCCTGCTCGAAGTGGCCGATGGCTGCATCGACGACAGCGGCGATGCGTTCGCTCAAGGCGGCTTCGCCCAGCGCGGCGAGCGCCGCCGAATCCCGCGTCTGCTTCCAGAACAGTTCCAGCGCCCCATGCACCAAGGTGCCGCGATCCGCCGAATTCAGCCCCTCAACCGGCGCCTCCATCGCCACGGCGCCAAGGCGGTACTGATAAAAGGCCCAGGCCGGGCAAATGGCCTGGGCGCGCAGCAAGGCACTGCCGCCGGAAACCTTCTCCCCCGCCGCCACCGGCGGGGCGATGGCATCGTCCAGCCGCTCAAAACGCCCGGCTTCGGCGGCAAGGCGGGCGGCGACGGTTAGCCCCTCCCCCCTCGCGGGGGAGGGGTTGGGGAGAGGGGGAGGTTCAGCGAAGAAAGATGCGTTCCCCGTTACACCTCCCTCTGCGGCGTATGCAAGCGCAATAGGCGAACCAACCGCCGTCTCTCTTGCCGCCTCCCCCTCTCCCCCGGCCCCTCCCCCGCGAGGGGGGAGGGGAGCGTCGGTGATTTTTTGCGACGTGCGCGGCGAAAACTCAGCCCCCTCCCCAACCAACGGACTCACCCGCAGCACCCGGTCGCCGTCGGCCTTGGCCCACGAAAACACAATCTCCGGCGCGGAAGAAAGCAAACGGCGGTGCACGCGGCGGGCGAAATCCAGTTCGACCTCGGCGCTGGCCCGGGCGCTGCCGGCGGCGCGCTGCGCTTCCACCGGCAGCAGCGGATTGGGGCGTGGCGGCGGCGGCCAGCGGTTGTCGTTCATGCCCATCACCCACAGCGCGTCGAATTCCAGACCGGCGCTTTCGAGCGTGCCGAGCACCTGCAAGGCCGGCCGGCCGCGCGTTTCCGGCTGAAAGACGCGCCGCCGGCACAGTTGCGCCAAGCGGCCCGCCGCCTCGCCACTACTCAGCGCGCCGAGCAGCGGATCGAGCCGGGCGAAGGCATCAAGCACTTCATCAAAGGCGCGGCGGGCCTGGAATTCGTGGCTCGACAAAGGCCGCTCCCCCGGCCAGCCGGCGGCCTGCAAAGCCGCGCGGAAAAGCCCGGCCCACTGCCCCGGACGCTGCTTTTTCGGCGCCTTGCCCAGCGCCTCGGCCAAGGCCGCCAGCGCCGCCACGCTGCGCGGACAGGATGCTTGCCCGTCGCCGGCCAGACGCCCGGCCAGCCGCAGCAGCGCCGGCAGGCTGGTGAACCAGGGCAGTTCGCGGCGCATGGCGAGATCGAGCAGCGCCCGGCCATCGGCCTCGCTTACCGCCGCCGACCAGCCGCCGGCCAGCAGCAGCGCCGACAGCCGCGCCTGCTCGACCTTGGCCCGGCTGCCGCCAAGTTGCAGCAATTGCAGGGCGCTATGCACCAGCGGCTGCTCGGCCAGTGGCCGACCGAGCGAGAAATTGAAGCAGCGCGGCGACTCGGCGGCGTCGGGGCGGATCGCCGCCGGGTGCAGGCGGTCGTCGAGCAGGAATTCCAGCCGCTCGCGCACGGCGGCCAGATCGGGGGCGACGATGCCCAGCCGGCAGGCGGGATTGGCTGCCAGATGGCGTTCCGCCCAGGCCACAGCGGCGGCGCATTCGGCGGCGGCATCGGCGCAGGCCAGACGGTCGGGCGCGCTGGCTGACGCAGCAGCGGGCGGCTCGGCGACGACATCGACGCCGCGCCCGGTCAGGGCCGCCAGCAAATCATCCTCAAGCGGCGTGCGGCGGTCGAAGCCGCGCAATTCGACGCGCGCCGGCAGCGCGCAATGGCCGGCGGTAAGCAGCCCGATCAGGCGACGATGCAGGCCGGCGGCGTCGATCCAGCCGGCCTTGCGGCAACGCCGCTCGAATTCCGCCTGCCAGCCGGTGAACAGCCGCGCCTCGTCGGACACCGGGCCGATCGCCGGGCGCAGGTTCCACACCCGTGTCAGCGCGTGCGCTTCGGCCGCCGCCGCCGCCATGCCGGCCACGTCGAATAGCGCCGCGCCACCCGCCAACGAGGCAGCGACGACTTCTTCCCACAACAGGCTCTCGGCGAATGGATCGAGCGCCGCCGGCAACTCGGCCAGCCCGCTCAGCGCGGCTTCCTCGGCCAGGACGGCGAACCACTGGCCGAGGGTCAGCGCCCACGGCGTGCGCCAGGCCGGATCTTGGGCCGGAACGCCGCGCAAGGTCTGCGCCAGCCGCGCCGTGGCGCAGAGATGAAGGGTGTCGGGCATGTGTCGATTCAGGATGGGCTGACCGGCAGCGGCGCGCGATCCGCCCATGGCGGCGAATGGGAAAGCCGCCAGTATGCCACCCCCCGCCGCATCGCGCCGGCTGGCGGCGGGCCGGCACAGGGCCATCGCATGGATGCCGTTGCCGTGGCCGACAACCCCTCCCCGACCCTCCCCTGCTTCGCAAGGGAGGGAGAAAACCGGCGCGCGCTACAAGCTTGGCCCCCTCCCTTGCGGGCGCAGCCCGGAGGGGAGGGCCGGGGAGGGGTGGTTTTTATGGCGTCAGCATTCATGCGCTTGCCCTGCGGCCGGCAGTACGCCGCGCGATTGCTTTTGTCATGTCACGAAATCAACAAGGTCGAGCGGCGGCGGGGTCATTTATCATTGCGGCCGAATCACCCGCTTGCAGAATCACCATGAGAAACATTTTTACCCGCCTGCGTTACCTGTTCCGCCGCCGTCCATCCGCCGAAGAAGCGGTCGTCGCCGCGCTGGAGGCATTTCGCGCGGCAGATGCGGATACGCTGACGCTGCTGTGCCGGCTGGTCGCGGCCATTCGTCCGCGCCACGACGATGATGAGGGCGGCGAGCAAGGCTACGCGATCATGCTCGACCGCCTCGAAGGCGACGCCGCGCTGCGTCTCGCCTTTCGCCACCATGTCGTGCATTTCATGGCGACCCGGCGGCTGGTTACCTTCTTCACCGACAGCGGCATCCTGCCCGGCACCGGCTTTTTTTCCGAGTGGTGGCGCATCATCGGCCATCACCTGCTGCCGGAGGCGCCCGACGAGCGGCGCTTGAAGGATTGCCTGCACGTCATCTTCGACCGCCCCGATGACTGGCACTGGCTGGAAGCGGCCAGCGCCGAGCAGAGCCAGCGGCTGTGGGGCATCATCGCGCCGCCCGGGGAGATGCGGGACATTGACTGGCGCGGCATCCAGGAACAGATGCTCGACGCTGTGCTGCTGCTCGCCCATCGCGTCAGCGGCCTCGGCGTCGAGAGCGAGCTGATGCGCGCCGCGCCCGATTTCGATGAACACGCGCCCTGCTTCATCGCGCTGTCGGCGGAGGCGCTGGAATTCGCCGCCGCCTTCCGCCGCGCCCTCGACGAACCGGCGCGGCTGGCCGACAACGGCAGCCAGTTGCTGGTCATCGCCGACCAGTGCGGCAAGGCTCTGCAACGCATCCGGCGGCGCGCGCTGAGCGTCGGCACCAGCCTGCACCTGTCTTATGTGCTGACGCGCAGCGAGCAGAGCCTGGAACGCCTGCGCGAAGTGGTCGCCATCCTTGCCGGCGACCGCGACGCCGAAAGCCGTCACGAGGCCATCGGGGGCTGGGCGGATTTCGCTCACGCCGCCTTCGTCGCCGAAAACCGGCGCAACAGCCTGAGTTTCTACATGGCGCAGTTGTCGCGTTTGCTCGCCGTGCGCGTCACCGAAAACGCCGCCCGCTCGGGCGAGCACTACATCTGCGACACGCCCGCCGACTACCGCCAGATGTGGCTGTCGGCGGGCGGCGCCGGCGCGCTCATTGCCATCATGGCGCTGCTCAAGATTTTCGCCGGCAATCTGAATGCCCCCTTGTTTGTCGAGGCCTTCCTGTTCAGCATGATCTATGGCCTGGGTTTCGTCGCCATCTTCCTCCTCGGCATGACCGTCGCCACCAAGCAGCCGGCAATGACGGCGCAAACGCTGGCAAGCCTGCTCGGCGACGTCAAGCCGACCCGCGCCGCCGACCTGGAGCGCGTCGTCGATGTCGTCGCCGCGGTATCCCGCAGCCAGTTGGCGGCCATCGCCGGCAACGTGATGCTGGCGCTGCCGGTGGCCATTGCCGTCGCCTTCGGCTTCGTCTGGCTCTGCGGCGACCTGCCCATTCCGCTGGAAAAAGGCGCGCATCTGCTGGCCGAACTCGATCCCCTGAGTTGGGCCATTCCGCACGCCGCCATCGCCGGCTTCTACCTCTTTCTCTCCGGCCTCATTTCCGGCTATTTCGACAACAGCGCCGCCTACGCCGACATCGGCCGGCGCATCGGCCGCATCGGCTGGCTGCGGCGTATCTTCGGGCAAAACCGGGCAGAGCGCGTCGGCAGCTACATCGAGAATCATCTCGGCGGCATCATGGGCAACTTCCTGTTCGGCTGCATGCTCGGCTCGACCAGCGTCATCGGCACCATCCTCGGCCTGCCGCTGGATATCCGCCACATCGCCTTCGCCAGCGCCAACCTCGGCTACGCGCTGCACGGCTTCCAGTTCAGCCTGCCGCTATACACCGTGTTGTGGGCCGCGCTCGGCATCGCCGCCATCGGCCTGACCAACCTTCTGGTCAGCTTCGCCCTGGCGCTGCGCACGGCCCTGGGCGCCCGTGGCATCCGCTTCGCCCACTGGGGATTGCTGCTGCGCGCCCTCGGCCGGCGCTTCCGCACCGAACCGCGCAGTTTCCTCCTGCCGCGCCGTTTGGCGAAGCCGCTGCCGGAGGGTGATGAGTGAAAGAGGGCTTGCTTTAAGATTCATTTCAGATCAGCCAGTTGCAAAGCGTTTCTTGAGGGCGGCCTGTCATTCGCCTGTAACAAAGCCCGGTTACTCTGCCTCCTGCCTTCTTCACCCTAGCAGGAGTCAATCGTGTTTAAGTCATCCCAACTCGTTTCCGCCCTTGCCGCCGGCCTCGCCCTGTTCGGCGCGGCGACGGCGCAGGCCCAGGTTGTCAAGATCGACGGTTCGTCGACGGTGTATCCGATCACCGAAGCCGTGGCCGAGGAATTCCAGAAAGCCAAAAAGAATGCCATCAAGGTGACGGTCGGCATTTCCGGCACCGGCGGCGGTTTCAAGAAGTTCTGCCGCGACGAAACCGATATTTCCAACGCCTCGCGTCCGATCACCACCAAGGAGATGGAGGATTGCCAGGCCGCCGGCATCGAGTACATCGAAATGCCCATCGCCTACGATGCGCTGACCGTGGTCATCAATCCGAAAAATACTTTCCTCAAGCAAATCACCATCGAGGAATTGAAGAAGCTGTGGGAGCCGGCTGCCCAGGGCAAGATCACCCGTTGGAATCAGGTCAATCCGGCCTGGCCCGACGCGCCGGTCAAACTTTTCGGCGCTGGCGCCGATTCCGGCACCTTTGAATATTTCACCGAGGCCGTCGTCGGCAAGGCTAAATCCTCTCGCGGCGACTACACCGCTTCCGAGGACGACAATGTGCTGGTTCAGGGCGTGTCGCGCGATGTCAACGCCATCGGCTATTTCGGCTATGCCTACTACGCCGAGAACATGAGCCGCCTGAAGGGACTGCCGGTCGTCAATCCGAAAACCGGCAAGGCGGTCGAGCCGTCCGGCGCCAATGTCGAGAATGCCTCCTATCAGCCGCTGTCGCGTCCGATCTTCGTCTATGTCAAGCTGAAGTCGCTGGAACGGCCGGAAATCCGCGAGTTCGTCGAGTTCTACATGAAAAATGCCGATAGCCTGGTGCGCGAAGTGAAGTATGTGCCATTGCCGCAGGCGATCTACGAGGGTAACGTCGAGCATGCCCGGAAAAAGAAGGTGGGCAGCGTGTTTGGCGGCAAGAACGAAATCGGCATCACGGTCGAGGAAATCATGAAGCGCGAGGCCAATATGTAAAGCGCGACGGCGGGCCGCCGCGGCCCGCCTTGCGCCAGCCATTTCACCCATGAACAAAGCCATTGCCCTAACCCCCGAGGCGCCGCACCAAGTCAGCGCGCGCCTGGCCAAGAACGTTCACCGCCATCTCAGCGAGCGCCTGATCGAGTTCCTGCTCTTTGCCGCCGCCGCCGTCTCGGTGCTGACCACGATCGGCATCGTCTATGTGCTGCTTTCGGAATCCATCCAGTTCTTCCAGCACGTCAGCATCGTCGATTTCCTGACCTCGACCCAGTGGACGCCGCTGTTCGACGATGCCCACTACGGGATCATCGTGCTCGTTTCCGGTACCCTGGTGTCGTCCGCCGTGGCGCTGGCGGTGGCTATTCCAATGGGCATGGTGATCGCCATCTACCTGTCGGAATTCGCTGGCGCCAGGGTGCGGGAAGTGGCCAAGCCGGTGCTGGAACTGCTCGGCGGTATTCCGACCATCGTTTTCGGTTATTTCGCCCTGCTTATCGTCACGCCGCTGCTACAGAAAATATTGCCGGGGCTGCCGGGCTTCTCCCTGCTTTCCGCCGGTCTGGTGATGGGCATCATGATCGTGCCCTATATCGCCTCGCTCTCCGAGGACGCCATGCGCGCCGTGCCGATGAGCCTGCGCGAAGGTTCCTACGCGATGGGCGCGACCCGTCTTCACACCGCCCTTCATGTCGTCGTGCCGGCCGCCGTTTCCGGTCTGGCCGCTGCCTGCATCCTGGGCATTTCCCGCGCCGTCGGCGAAACGATGATCCTGGCGGTGGCCGCCGGCATGCAGCCAAACCTGACCTGGAACCCGATGGAACCGGCGGCGACCATTACCTCCTACATCGTTCAGGTGGCGCTGGGCGACCTGCCGCACGGCTCGATCGGCTACCAGACCATTTTTGCCGCCGGCCTGACCTTGCTGCTCATCACGCTGCTTTTCAACATTCTCGGCCAATGGCTGCGCCGCCGCTTCCGCGAGGCTTACTAAATGACAACCAATCTCGATCACAGTGAGTGTGTGCAGCCTCGCCACCCATCGCCTACGCTTGCCTCTCCCTACCCAGGAACCGATCCAGTGAAACGCAATATGGTGACAAGGCGGGTTGCTTGTGCTCTCCCTCCCCCCTCGCGGGGGAGGGCCGGGGAGAGGGGGAGGTTGAGGCAGGTTTCAAGCCTGTCTTTACAGAGGATGCGTTGCGTATGCAAGCGCGATGGACGAACCAGCCGTCGTCTCCCTTTCCACCTCCCCCTCTCCCCCAGCCCCTCCCCCGCGAGGGGGGAGGGGAAATCATGCTCAACCCGACACGGATTTTCACAAATCTGCTCCCTCTCCCTTGATGGGAGGGGGTTGGGGAGAGGGTGGCAGTTTTCAGGAGAGTTTCTGAGATGAATGCTCCGAATTCCGAACAAATCCGCGCCCTGATCGCCCGTGGCAAGCTCAAGGACACCGCCTTCCAGGCGATAGGCATCTGCTGTCTGGCGCTTGGTCTGCTGGTCATCTTTCTGCTCGTCGGCGACATGCTGCTGCGCGGCCTGTCGCGTCTGAATCTCGATTTCTTCACCCAGTTCGCCTCGCGCCGGGCGGGGCAGGCGGGCATCCTCGCGGCCTGGGTCGGCAGCCTGCTGGTGATGCTGGTCACCGCCTTCGCCGCCGTGCCGCTCGGCGTCGCCGCCGGCATTTATCTGGAGGAATACGCCCGGCGCAACTGGGTCACCGACATCATCGAGATCAATATCACCAACCTCGCGGCGGTGCCGTCCATCGTCTATGGCCTCCTGGCGCTCGGCATCTTCGTTTATGCCTTCGGCTTCGGCCAGAGCATCCTGTCGGCTGGCTTGACGCTGGCGCTCCTCATCCTGCCCATCGTTATCGTCGCCACCCGCGAGGCGATCCGCGCCATTCCGGCGATGATCCGCGAAGGTTCGATGGCGGTCGGCGCCACCCGCTGGCAGACTTGCCGCTACCACATCGTGCCCTATGCCATGCCCGGCATCCTGACCGGCGTCATCATCGGTCTGGCGCGCGCCATCGGCGAGACGGCGCCGATTATCACCATCGGCGCGCTGACCTTCATCGCCTTCCTGCCGCCGCTGCCCTTCGCCGCCACCGGCGCCGAGGGCGCGACGGCCGGGCTGTTCGACTGGGTGATGTCGCCATTCACGGTCATGCCCATCCAGATTTTCAACTGGACCTCCCGCCCAGATCCGGCTTTCGAGGTCAATGCGGCGGCCGCCGGCTTCGTGCTCATGGGCATGGTGCTGGCGATGAACGGCCTGGCTATCTGGCTGCGCTATCGCATGCGCAAAAACATCAAGTGGTAAGGAATCCAGGAATGAATCACGCTATGCCAACCAACGACCAAGCGGCCCTGAAAGCCGAGGCCCGCTCACTCAGCTTCTTTTACGGCGAAGTCCAGGCGCTGAAAAATATCAATATGCCGATTCACGACAAGAAGGTGACGGCGCTGATCGGCCCTTCCGGCTGCGGCAAGTCGACCTATCTGCGCAGCTTCAACCGCATGCACGACCTTTATCCGGGCAATCGCTACGAGGGTGAAATCCGCTTTTTCCCCGACAATACCAATCTGCTGTCGCCGGATGTCGATCCCATCGAAGTGCGGATGCGCATCGGCATGGTTTTCCAGAAGCCCAATCCCTTCCCCAAGAGTATTTACGAGAACGTCGCCTACGGCCTGCGCGTGCGCGGCGAGCGCAACCGGCGCGTGCTCGACGACAAGGTCGAGCAGGCATTGCGCGACGCAGCCATCTGGAACGAGGTCAAGGATCGCTTGCAAGATCTGGCGCCCAATCTTTCCGGCGGCCAGCAGCAGCGTCTGTGCATCGCCCGCGCCCTGGCCACCGATCCCGAACTGCTCTTGTTCGACGAGCCGACCTCGGCGCTCGATCCCATCGCCACCGGCGCCATCGAGGAACTGGTGCACGAATTGAAAAAGCGCGTCACCATCCTCATCGTGACCCACAACATGCAGCAGGCGGCGCGCGTTTCGGACTACACCGCCTATATGTATCTCGGCGAGATGATCGAGTTCGGCAAGACCGACGAGATTTTCATCAAGCCGAACGACAAGCGGACCGAGGATTACATTACCGGCCGCATGGGCTGAGGAGAAGACGATGCAGGAATCGCAACATCACGTATCCAGTCAGTTCGACGAGGAACTTTCCCGCCTGCGCACGCATGTCCTGCAAATGGGCGGCCTGGTCGAAACCCAGGTTCTGGCCGCCATCGACGCCTATGCCAACGGCGAGGTGGGCGGCATCAAGGCCATTGTCGACGGCGACCGGCGGATCAACGAATTGGAGAAATCCATCGACGACGACTGCGCCCATGTCATCGCCAAGCGCCAGCCGACCGCTTCCGATCTGCGTCTGGTGCTGGGCATCGGCAAGATCGTCACCGATCTCGAACGCTCCGGCGATCTGGCCAAGAAAATTGCCAAGGGCGTTCGCCGTATCCACGGCAACGGCCACCCGCCGGGGCAATTCGGCGTTGGTATCCGGCACCTCGCCGAGGCGGCGCTGAATCTGGTGCGCCAGGCGCTCGACGCCTTCGCCCGGCTCGACACGGCGGCGGCCCGGCAGGTCATCGCCCTCGACGACGAGATTGATGTCGAATTCAAGTCCATCATCCGCCAGTTGATCACGCACATGATGGAAGATCCGCGCACCATCACCACCGCCATCGACATCATCACCATCGCCCGCGCCATCGAGCGCATCGGCGATCACGCGAAAAACGTTTCGGAGCAGGTGATCTATATCGTCGAAGGGCGCGACATCCGCTACGCGCGCTCCATCAAGGAGACGGCCCCGTGACACCGACCATTCTGGTCGTCGAGGACGAGCCTGCCATCCTCGAACTGGTGGCCATCAACCTCAAGCATGCCGGGTTCCTGGTCGCCCGCGCGGCCAGCGCCGAGGAGGCCGAGGCGTCCATCCGCGCCGCCCTGCCCGATCTGGTCGTGCTCGACTGGATGCTGCCGGGGCAGTCCGGCGTGGCGCTGGCCAGGAAGATCCGCGCCGAGGAACGCAGCCGCGAATTGCCGATCATCATGCTCACCGCCCGCGTCCACGAAGAAGACAAGGTAGAGGGGCTGGAAGCCGGCGCCGACGACTATGTGACCAAACCCTTCTCGCCGAAGGAACTGGTCGCCCGCGTGCGCGCCGTGCTGCGTCGCCGCGCCCCGCATCTGGCCGGCGAGGCGATCGAGATCGCCGGCCTGACGCTCAATCCGGCCACCCACCGGGTACTGGCCGGCGGCCAGCCGGTCGAACTGGGGCCAACCGAATTCCGCCTGCTGTTCTTCTTCATGACCCACGCCGAGCGCGTCTATAGCCGCGCCCAGTTGCTCGACGAAGTGTGGGGCGACCACGTCTTCATCGAGGAGCGCACGGTGGATGTGCATATCCGCCGCCTGCGCGCGGCGCTGGAAAAGAGCGGCCAGCACGAGCGCATCGAAACCGTGCGCGGCGCCGGCTACCGCTTTTGCGGAGCTTAGTGTGTTGCCCCGCAAATATCCGCACATGAAATTGCGCCTGCGCGCCCAGGGCGGCGTTGCAAATCCTCGCGATAGTGCCTGCTATCGCTGCGGTTTGCGCCTTGCCCCGAGCGCGAATCCATCAATTTCATTGTGTGCGGCTACTTACGGGGCAGCACACTAAATGCGCGCCACCCTCGGCTGGTTCCTGCTGCTGGCGCTGCTGGCGGCGCCACTCGGCTACGTCGCGGCGCCGTGGCTCGGCGGCTGCCTGTTCGCCATCGCCCTCGTTCTTGGCTTGCAACTGGTCCGCCACCAGCGTGATTTCTCCCGTCTCGAACGCTGGTCGCGGCAGCCGGCGCTCGACAGCCAACTACAAGGCGCTGGCGAGTGGGACGTCATCTTCCGCCGCCTGTACGGCCACGAGAAGGAATTGTGCGGCAGGATCGCCAGGCGCGAGCGCGACATCGCCCGGATGATCGCCGCCGTGCATGTGATGAACGACGGCGTCGTGCTGCTCGACGGTCAGTTCCGCATCCAGTTCTGCAACAAGACCGCCGAGCGCCAATTTGGCATCGACGCCGCTAGCGATAGCGGCCTGACGCTGACCAATATCGTCCGCCCGCCGGAATTGAGCGACTACCTCGCCCGGGGCGATTTCAGCGGGCCGCTGACCCTGCGTCTGGAACGCAATTTCGAGCGCCTGTTGTCGCTCTCCATTATTGCCTACGCCGAGGACAGTTGGCTGGTGCATGTCAAGGACGTGACGCAGGCCGACAAGCTTGATCGGATGCGCCGCGATTTCGTCGCCAATGTCTCGCACGAACTGCGCACGCCGCTGACGGTGCTGGCCGGCTTTCTCGAAACCTTGCAGGAAATCGACTTCGACGCTGCCGAGCGCCTGCGCTACCTGGCGCTGATGGCCGAGCAAGCGAAGCGCATGCAGTCGATCATTCAGGATTTGCTGACCCTGTCGTCCATCGAGTCGGCGCCGCCGCCGGAAAGCGATCGGGTCAACATGGCGCGCCTGCTCGACAAGCTCAAGCGCGACGCCGAGGCGCTCTCCGACGGCCGCCACCAGATCGTCGTCGAGCGCGCAGGGCAGGGCGATCTGTGCGGCTACGAGCCGGAACTGGTCAGCGCCTTCGCCAATCTGGTCGGCAACGCCGTGCGCTACACCCCGGCCGGCGGCGTCGTCACGCTGTCGTGGAAAGTCTCGCCGCAGGGCGCCGAATTCGCCGTCCGCGATACCGGCATCGGCATCGACGCCAAGCACATCCCGCGGCTGACCGAGCGTTTCTACCGCGTCGACCGCGGCCGCTCGCGCGACGTCGGCGGTACCGGGCTGGGCTTGGCCATCGTCAAGCATTCGCTGAACCGCCATCAGGCGCAGCTCGACATCAGCAGCAAGCTCGGCCAGGGCAGTTGCTTCACCGCCCGCTTTCCGGCCAGCCGGGTAGCGCAGGCCGAAGACCAGGAAGACGCGGCCGGCTAGCCGTGCCGCCCCGGGGGGTACTTATTGGCCGAGTACAAAAATTTTCTCGAACCCTTTTCGGCCTTTCCCCCTTGACCAATCCAGGAAGTGTCTGGATAATGCGCGCCTCCAAACGGACGCGGGGTGGAGCAGTTGGCAGCTCGTCGGGCTCATAACCCGAAGGTCGCAGGTTCAAGT
>WREP01000052.1 GCA_009779265.1 Betaproteobacteria bacterium | reverse complement strand
GCTGGCGACGATGTCCTTGCCGCTGCCCGATTCGCCCTCGATCAGCACCGGGAAGGCGAGATCGGCATATTGCCCGAGTTGCAGGCGCAGGCGCTGCATCGGCAGGCTGTCGCCGATCAGGCCACCGGCCGGCTCCCCGGCCGGCGTCTCGCTGAAACTCAGCGCCTGCCGCAGCAGGGCTTCGAGCCGGGCCGGGTCGCAGGGCTTGCCAACGAAGTCGATGGCGCCAAGGGTGCGCGCGTGGCGGGCATTGTCGTCGTCATTCTGGCCGGTCAGGATGATGATCTTCATGTCCGGCGCCAGCGCCAGCAGATCGCCGATCAGCGCGAAACCTTCGTCCGGGCGGTGCGGCAGGGGCGGCAGGCCGAGATCGACGAGGGCCAGGCGCGGCGCCTGGCGCAACTGGCGCAACAGGTTGAGGGTATGCGGGCGGGAATGGCTGGTTACGACATCGAACATCCCGGCAAAGGCGTAAGCGAGCGATTCGGCGATCAGCGGATCGTCATCGACGATGAGCAGCAGCGGCTTGGCGGCGGATAATGATGCAAGGTGCAAGGACGCAACATCCCATGGGAAAATTCCTGATTATAGTGCGCTCCCCATGGAGGACGCCGGGCTTCTGTTAAAATCATTCGACTTTTTTTCGGGAACGCAACTTGTCGGACGACATCCTGGTCGATATCGAAGACCTGCATTTCGATTATGACGGACGCCCCGTGCTGCAAGGAATCACCATGCGGATTCCGCGCGGCAAGGTGGTTGCCATCATGGGCGGTTCCGGCTGCGGCAAGACCACCTTGCTGCGCTGCATCGGCGGCCAGTTGCGGGCCAGCCGCGGGCGCGTGCGCCTCGACCGGCATCGCCTGTCGGAAATGACGCACGCCGAGTTATATGGCATCCGCCGCAAGATGGGCATGCTGTTCCAGTTCGGCGCGTTGTTTACCGACATGTCGGTATTCGACAATGTGGCTTTTCCGATCCGCGAACATACCGACATGTCGGAAGAGATGATCCGCGACCTGGTGCTGATGAAGCTCGCCGCCGTCGGCCTGCGCGGCGCCCACGGCCTGATGCCGGGGGAGCTTTCCGGCGGCATGGCGCGGCGCGTGGCGCTGGCCCGGGCGGTGGCGCTCGACCCGATGCTGGTCATGTACGACGAGCCGTTCACCGGCCTTGATCCGATTTCGCTCGGCGTCATCGGCCAGTTGATTCGCAAGCTCAATGACGCCCTCGGCGCGACCTCGATCATGGTCACCCATGACATCCAGGAATCGCTGCTGATCGTCGATTACATTTATTTCATTTCCGCCGGCCGCATCGTCGCCGAAGGCACGCCCGACGAGTTGCGCGCCTCGCGCGATCCTTACGTGCACCAGTTCGTGCATGCCGAGGTCGATGGGCCAGTGCGTTTCGATTACCCGGCGCCGCCCTTGCGCGACGATTTTCTCGGAGCGGCGCATGGCTAGCCCCGCCGCCCTGCTGCGCCGCCTCGGCCATGCGATGATCGAGCGCATCTGGCGCCTCGGCTTCGCCGCCCGCTTCCTGGCCGCCATCCTGCGCTTTTCCGGCGTCTCCTTGACGCGCCCGCAACTGACGGTGCGCGAAATTTATTTCAGCGGCGTGCTGTCGCTCCTCATCATCTCGGTTTCCGGCCTTTTCGTCGGCCTGGTACTCGGCTTGCAGGGCTTTGAGACCTTGCAGCGCTTCGGCTCGACCGAGGCCCTGGGCATACTCGTCGCGCTGTCGCTGGTGCGCGAACTCGGGCCGGTGGTTGCCGGGCTCTTGTTCGCCTCGCGCGCCGGCTCGGCGATTACCGCCGAAATCGGCCTGATGAAAACGACCGAGCAGTTGAAGGCGATGGACATGATGGCCGTCAATCCCATCGCCCGCGTCGTCGCGCCGCGCTTCTGGGGCGGCGTCATCGCCATGCCGCTCCTGGCCGCGCTGTTCTCCGCCATGGGCGTGCTCGGCGGCTGGCTGATCGGCGTCGTTTTCATCGGCGTCGATGACGGCGCTTTCTGGTCGCAGATGCAGTCCGGCGTCGATTTTCGTTACGACATCGTCAATGGCGTCATCAAGAGTTTTGTTTTCGGCATCGCCGTTTCGCTCATCGCCGTTTTTGAAGGCTATGATTGCCAGCCCACCGCCGAGGGCGTGTCGCGGGCCATCACGCGCACCGTGGTGACTTCGGCGCTGGCCATCCTGGCGCTGGATTTCGTTCTGACTTCGTTCATGTTCCGGGGGTCTTCATGAACCGTGCCACCATCGACCTGTGGGTCGGTATTTTCGTCGCCATCGGCATTGGCTCGCTCTTGTTTCTCGCGCTCAAGGTCGGCAACCTGTCGTCCTCGCGCCTGTCCAATACCTATACCCTGGAGGCCCGCTTCGACAATATCGGCGGCTTGAAGGTGCGCGGCCCGGTCAAGAGCGCTGGCGTGCTGGTCGGCCGCATCGCCGACATCCACTTCGATCCGGAGAACTATGAAGCCGTCGTGACCATGAGCGTCGATGGCCGCTACCACTTCCCGCGCGATACCATCGCCGCCATCTACACGGCTGGCCTGCTCGGCGAGCAGTTCATCGGCCTCGAATTCGGCGGCGACGAAACCATGCTCAAGCCCGACGAGACGATCAGGAAAACGCAGTCGGCGGTGGTGCTGGAAAAACTGATCGGCCAGTTCCTCTTCAACAAGGCCGCCGAGGGAGAGGGGGCAAACTGATGCGCACCGATTTTTCTCCCGGCAAGGCCTTGCGCGTCCTGCTGGCCGCCAGTTTGCTGGCCGTGGCCGGCGCCGCCATGGCCGAGGATGGCGACGTCGACGTGGATGAGCCGGCGTATGCGGGCAATCCGCGCGATCCCTACGAGGGCTTCAATCGCGCCATGTTCGCCGTCAACGAGGTGCTGGACAAATATGCGGCCAAGCCGGTCGCCCAGGTTTACGACAATGTCACGCCGCTGCCGGTCAAGGCCGCCTTCGGCAACTTCTTTGCCAATATCGGCGATCTGTGGATCGGCGTGAACGGCGCGCTGCAAGGCAAGGTCGGCGATGCCGGCAGCGATCTGGCGCGCATCCTGATCAATTCGACCATCGGCATCTTCGGCCTTTTCGATGTCGCCAGCGAACTCGGCCTGGAGCGGCACGACGAGGACTTCGGCCAGACCCTCGCGGTCTGGGGCGTCGGCGATGGCGGCTATGTCTTCCTGCCGCTGCTCGGGCCGCGCACCCTGCGCGACACGGCGGCCTGGGGCGTCGATTACCTCGCCGATCCGCTGCGCAGCGTCGAGCCGGCGCGCCTCAGCAACAGCGTGACGGCGGTTCGCTTCGCCGATATCCGCGCCAGCCTCTTGCCCGCCGACAAGATCGTCGCCGAAGCGGCCCTCGACAAATACGCCTATATTCGCGACGCTTACCTGCAACGGCGGCGCAACCAGATATACGACGGCCGCCCGCCGCGACTCGATGACGACGAGGATGATGACTGACATGAATGCCATGAAAAAATTGCTCGCCTTTGCCGCCGCCGCCTGTTTCGCCCTGCCCGCGCTCGCCCAGCAGGCGCCGAACGAAATGGTGCAGCAGGTTTCCGACGAGGTGCTCGACATCCTGCGCAAGGATCCCGACATCAAGAACGGCAGCACGGCCAAACTGCTCGAACTGGTGGACCAGAAGGTTCTGCCGCATTTCAATTTCACGCGCATGACGGCGCTGGCGGTCGGCAAGGATTGGCGCAAGGCAAGTCCGGCGCAGCAGCAGCAACTGGCCGAGCAATTCAAGACGCTCCTGGTGCGCACCTATGCCAACGCCCTGACCAGCTACCGCGACCAGAAGCTGGTGATCCGGCCCTTCCGCATGAAGCCGGAGGAAACCGACGTGCTGATCCGTACCGAAATCCAGCAGCCGGGCAACAAGCCGGTGGCGCTCGACTATAGCCTGGAGCAGCGCGATGGCGTCTGGAAGGTGTATGACGTGACGGTCGCCGGCATCAGCCTGGTCACCAATTACCGCGACCAGTTCGCGCAGGAAGTGCGCAATGGCGGCATCGACGGCCTGATCGCCTCGCTCGTGGCCAAGAACCGCTCGCTGGAAGCCGGCGGCAAGAAATGATAGTTCGCGACGGAGAGCGCCTGCTGGTCAAGGCGCCGCTGTTGATGGGCAATGCCCGCGCCCTGCTCGACGCCGGCCGCGCCGCCTTGCAGCCGGGCGAGCAGGTCGTCGATTTTTCGCAAGTCGGCGAGGCCGATTCCTCGGCCCTCGTCGTCATGTTCGGCTGGCTGCGCAGCGCCCCGGCCTGCCAGGCCACACTCCGCTTCGCCCACGTTCCCGCCGGCGTCCTGTCGCTGGCCGAGTTGTACGGGGTTACCGAACTGCTGCCGCTGGCGTCGTAGGCTGGGATGGAACGAAGTGGAATCCCAGCTTCAAACGCAGGGCTTCAATTGCTGGGATTACGCTGGGATTACGCTACGCTTCATCCCAGCCTACGGTTCTGTCATTGCGAGCGCAGCAATCCAGTTGAACAGTCTTGAACCCATAACGCTCTAAATGACGCCTGCTGTTTCCATCATTGATGTCGTCAAGCATTTTGGCCCGCTGCGGGCGCTGGATGGCGTTTCCCTCGCCATTGCCGAGGGCGAGTTTTTCGGCCTGCTCGGGCCGAATGGCGCCGGCAAGACGACGCTGATCTCGGCCCTGGCCGGTCTGGTGCGCGCCGATTGCGGCACGCTCAAGGTCATGGGGCACGATGTCGTCGGCGATTTCCGCGCCGCCCGCCGGCTGCTCGGCGTGGTGCCGCAGGAACTGGTTTTCGATCCCTTTTTCAATGTGCGCGAGACGCTACGCATCCAGTCCGGTTATTTCGGCATTCGCCGCAACGACGACTGGATCGACGAAATTCTCGCCAATCTCGATCTGAGCGCCAAAGCCGGGGTCAACATGCGCCGCCTGTCGGGCGGCATGAAGCGGCGCGTGCTGGTCGCCCAGGCGCTGGTTCACAAGCCGCCGGTGATCGTCCTCGACGAGCCGACCGCCGGCGTCGATGTCGAATTGCGCCAGGGCCTGTGGCAATTCATCCGCCGCCTCAATGCCGAGGGCCACACTATCGTCCTGACCACGCATTATCTGGAAGAGGCCGAGGCGCTGTGCAAGCGCATCGCGCTGATGAAAGAGGGCCGGATCGCGGCGCTCGACACCACGGCCAATCTCCTGGCCGGGCAACCGGGCGCTTCGCTGGAAGACGTATTCATTCGGACGATGCACGCATCATGATCGGTTTCTGGACCCTGTTCCTCAAGGAAGTGCTGCGCTTCTGGAAGGTCGCCTTCCAGACCGTGGCCGCGCCGGTGCTGACGGCGCTGCTCTACCTCTTGATCTTCAGCCACGTGCTCGACGCGCATGTGCGGGTGCATGGCGTTTCCTACACCAGCTTCCTGATTCCCGGCCTGATCATGATGCAGGTCTTGCAGAACGCCTTCGCCAATTCCTCGTCCAGCCTGATCCAGGCCAAGATTACCGGCTCCATCGTGTTCGTGCTGCTGCCGCCGATTTCCTATGGCGCCTTTTTCGCCGCCTACGTGCTGGCGGCCCTGCTGCGCGGCCTGATGGTCGGCGTCGGCGTGCTGCTGGCGACGCTCTGGTTCGTCGAACTGCAGGTCGCGGCGCCGGGCTGGATCATCGCCTTCGTCGTCGTCAGCGGCGCCCTGTTCGCCGCGCTGGGCATGATCGCCGGCATCTGGGCCGAGAAATTCGACCAGTTGGCGGCCTTCCAGAATTTTTTGATCATGCCGCTGACCATGCTCTCCGGCGTCTTTTACTCCATCTACACCCTGCCTGACTTCTGGCGGGGCGTGTCGCATTACAATCCCGTCTTTTACATGATCGACGGCTTCCGCTACGGCTTCTTCGGCGTCTCCGACGTGTCGCCGCTCCTGAGCTTCGGCGTCGTTTTCGCCTGCTTTGCCGGCGTCACCCTGCTGACGCTGGAATTACTGCGGCGGGGCTGGAAGCTGAGAAACTAAGCATGATGCACCCCGACCAAATCAAACAACTCATCCTCGCTGGTATGCCCTGCGACCATCTCGAACTCGACGGCGACGGCCGGCATTTCACCGCTCTCGTCGTCAGCGCCGAATTCACCGGCCAGAACCGGGTGCAGCGCCAGCAGCGCGTGCATCGGGCGCTCAAGGAAAAGCTGGACAGCGGCGAACTGCATGCCCTGTCTTTCAAGACGCTGACCCCGCAGGAATGGAGCGCCCAGCATGGATAAGTTGCTGATCACGGGCGGCCGGCCGCTCTCCGGCGAGGTGGCCATCTCCGGCGCCAAGAATGCCGCCCTGCCGATTCTCTGCGCCTCACTGCTCACCGCCGAGCCGCTGCATCTCACCAATGTGCCGCACCTCAACGACATCTCGACCATGCTGCGCCTGCTCGGCGGAATGGGCGTCGGCATCACCCTGGACGGCGCCGACGGCCTGCTCCTCGACGGCAGCGGTCTGAACAATCCGGTCGCCTCCTACGAGATGGTCAAGACCATGCGCGCCTCCATCCTCGTCCTCGGGCCGCTGCTCGCCCGCTGCGGCGAGGCCCGCGTCTCGCTGCCCGGCGGCTGCGCCATTGGCGCCCGGCCGGTCGACCAGCACATCAAGGGTTTGCAGGCGATGGGCGCCGACATCAGGGTCGAGCAGGGCTACGTCCATGCCCAGGCCAGCCGCCTCAAGGGCGCGCGCATCTGCACCGACATGGTCACCGTCACCGGCACCGAGAACCTGATGATGGCCGCTTGCCTCGCCGAAGGCGAAACGATTATCGAAAACGCCGCGCGCGAGCCGGAAGTGGTCGATCTGGCCAACTGCCTGATCAGCATGGGGGCGCGCATTTCCGGCGCCGGCACCGACGTCATCCGCATCCAGGGCGTCGCCAGGCTGCACGGCGCGACGCATGCGATCATGCCCGACCGCATCGAAACCGGCACCTACCTGTGCGCGGCGGCGGTTACCGGCGGCGACGTGCGCCTGCTGAAGACCTCGGCTGCCTATCTGGACAGCGTCGTCGACAAGTTGCTGGATGCCGGCTGCGAGATCACCGTCGAGCGCGACGCCATCCGCCTCGTCGCGCCGCCGCGCGTGCAGGCCGTCAGCCTGCGCACGGCGCCCTATCCGGCCTTTCCGACCGACATGCAGGCGCAGTTCATGGCGCTGAACTGCGTCGCCAACGGCGTCGCCACCATCCGCGAAACCATTTTCGAAAACCGCTTCATGCACGCCAACGAACTGATGCGCCTCGGCGCCAATATCCAGATCGAAGGCAGCAACGCCGTCGTCCGCGGCGTCGACCGGCTGGAAGGCGCGACCGTCATGGCCACCGACCTGCGCGCCTCGGCCTCGCTGGTCATCGCCGGTCTGGTCGCCCAGGGCGAAACTCTGATCGACCGCATCTACCACCTCGACCGCGGCTACGAGCGAATCGAGGAAAAACTGGCCCGCCTCGGCGCACAGGTGCAACGCGTCACATGAAACGAGGTTGTCAATTGACAACCTCGCCGCTTGCCTCCATACTGGAAATCGCTGATGCCTCGCCCCTCGCATCCGAAGAAAGATGTCGAAGTGGCGCTCCGCTATGCCGAAGAGCGGGGCTGGCGTGTCGAAGTCGGCGGCAGCCACGCCTGGGGGCGGATTTACTGCCCCGATAACGACGCGGAGTGCCGCTGCGGCGAATTTTGTATCACCAGCGTCTGGAGCACGCCGAAAAACCCCGGCAACCACGCCCGCGCATTGCGGCGCGTCGTGGACAACTGCACCGCGCGCCGCCAACGGCTCGAAGCTGACGGCGGCGCCGAGGAGTAACGCGATGGAATACACCTTTACCCTGAAATACCAACTCGCCGATGCCGACCGCGACCCGGATGCGCTGGTCGAGCGTCTGGGCGAAGCCGGCTGTACCGATGCCCTGGTCGGCATCGGGCAGCCGGGACGGTTGGCGCTGGAATTCACCCGGGCCGCGAGCGATGCCGGAACAGCCGTGCGTAGCGCCCTGGCGGACGTGCGGCGCGCCGTGCCGGCGGCGAGACTGATCGAAGCCGCGCCGGATCTGGTTGGCCTGACCGACGTGGCCGACATCGTTGGCGTCTCGCGGCAGAACATGCGCAAGCTGATGCTGGCCCATCCCGGCAGCTTCCCGCCGCCGATACACGAGGGCAGCGCCTCCATCTGGCATCTGGCGGACGTGCTTGCCTGGTTGCAGGCCAGGGGAGGCTATCCGCTGGACAAGGATGTGCTTGAAGTGGCGGACGTGGCCTTGCAGGTTAACGTGGCCAAGGAGGGGCGGCGGGCGCGGCCTGCGGCGTCCAGGGAACTGGAAACTCTGCTCGGGTGAGTGACGTCGACCGCGAATTCCTTGAGTACACTGAAAAGTTCGGCGAAAAAAGCTTTGCGTTCCCGCCGGCATAGGCCATACTGCGAACCTCGGGTTTCCAGGCAGTGCGTTGTTCCTGCGCCGTCATCGGTTTGTCGACTCCTCGGTCTTGGTTCTCGTGATTTTTAATATTTTCCAAGGATGTATGTAAATGGCAACTGGTACCGTTAAGTGGTTCAACGATTCCAAAGGTTTTGGCTTTATTTCCCCGGCTGAGGGCGGCGAAGACGTCTTCGCGCATTTCTCGGCCATTCAAGGTGCGGGCTTCAAGACCCTGACCGAGAACCAGAAAGTGACCTTCGATATCGTCACCGGCCCCAAGGGCAAGCAGGCCGCCAATATCCGCCCGGCCGAATAAGCTGCGCAGGCGCCTGACACGAAAAACCCGGTTCGCCGGGTTTTTTTTCGCCCGCGATTGGCGCGGGCGCTGTCGCTGATTGACAGATCGTGGCGGGATGCGAAGAATCGGCATCCGTTACAAGCGCCAGAATCCAACAGGTGAAACATGCTTACACAGGTACACCTCTCCGAACTGCTCGAAGCATTGGATTGGGTCAGCGCCAGCGGTCCGTTCGAGAGTGTCGCTTATGTGAGCCGGGAATCGGGCCGGATTTATTACCACACGGATGCGAACGACTTCGGAGAGGCACTTCCCGACGACGTGGAGGACGAGAATCTCTACGTCTCTGTGCCGCGCAAGCGTGATCTCGGTCTTGGGCAAAGACTGGTCTTAGATTTTATCGGAGCGAACGCTCCCGACGCTTACGATCAGGTTCGGCACTTTTTCCACAAGCGCGGCGCCTATGCCCGCTACAAGGATTTGCTGGATCGTCGCGGATTGCTGGGTGCTTGGTTCGCGCACGAGCAGCAGGCTTGCGAGGCCGCCATGCGGGAATGGGCGGAATCCGAGGGCTTCGAGGTTATAACGGAGTAGCGCGTCGGCGGCTGACGTTTGCGGGTGCATGGCAAACCCAAAGCTTTTGGGACAAAATGTGACGGCTTCGTAAGCCCGCCCCCATACAATCCACATGAATAAAGGAGACCCCCATGACTGCTGCGCTTTTCACCCCGCTCACGCTCGGCAAGCTGCAACTCAGGAACCGCGTCGTCATGGCGCCGATGACGCGCAGCCGGGCCGAGGGCAATGTGCCGAATGCGCTGATGGAAAAATACTATCGCCAGCGCGCCGATGCCGGCCTTATCATCACGGAGGGGGTTTCGCCTTCACCCAACGGCCTTGGTTATGCGCGCATTCCCGGCCTCTTTTCCGATGCGCAGGTAGAGGCTTGGCGGCAGGTGACGGCTGGCGTGCATGAGGAAGGTGGAAAGATTTTCGTGCAATTGATGCATGCCGGGCGCGTCGCGCATCCCGACAATCTGCCCTCCGGCGCCCGCATGCTTGCGCCCTCGGCCATTGCCGCGCCGGGTGAAATCTGGACGGACAGCAAGGGGCAGCAGCTCATGCCGGTGCCGGCCGAGATGAGCGAGGAGGCCATCGCGCAAAGCATCGCCGAATTCGCGAGCGCGGCGCAAAACGCCATCGACGCCGGTTTCGATGGCGTGGAATTGCACGGCGCCAACGGCTACCTGATCGACCAGTTTCTCAATACCGCCGCCAACCAGCGCAGCGACCGCTGGGGCGGGAGCATCGAGAATCGCATCCGCTTCGCCGTGGAAGTCGCCCGCGCCGTTGCCGCGAAAATCGGCGGCGAGCGCGTCGGCATGCGTATTTCGCCTTATGGCGTGTTTAACGGTATGGCGCCGGATGCGGACATGGAGGCGATGTACGAGCGCCTGATCGACGAGTTGAGCGGCATCGGCCTGATTTACATTCACATGGTGGATCACAGCTCGATGGGCGCGCCGGAGGTCAGTCCCGTGGTGAAAGCCAAGGCGCGCGCGCCGTTCCGAGGCCGCTACATCCTCTCCGGCGGCTACGACCTGACGCGCGCCAATGCCGATCTCGACGCCGGCTGCGGTGATCTCGTGGCCTTTGGCCGCATGTTCATTTCCAACCCCGATCTGGTGGCGAAATTGCAGAGCGGCGCGGCGCTGACGCAGCCAGATTTCGCGACCTTCTACACGCCGGGTGAGAAGGGGTATACCGATTACTGAGCGGGACAGGTAGGGGCGAATAATTATTCGCCCTTACCAACCTGCCTCGCGCGTGGCCGGCCTAACAAGCGCTTGCGGTAAAATGCCTTCCTTTGTCCGCAGGCTGTTACACCGTGACGACCATCACCATTGCCCTGTCGAAGGGCCGCATTTTTGATGAGACGCTGCCGCTCCTGGCGGCGGCTGGCATCGTGCCGGAGGAGAATCCGGAAACCTCGCGCAAGCTGATTATCGGCACCAATCGCCCGGAGGCGCGGGTGGTCATCGTGCGCGCCACCGATGTGCCGACCTATGTGCAGTACGGCGCGGCGGATATCGGCGTGGCCGGCAAGGATGTGCTGATCGAGCATGGCGGAGACGGCCTTTACGCGCCGCTCGATCTCGCCATCGCCAAGTGCCGGATGATGGTCGCTGTGCCGGAAGGCTTCGATTACGCCAATGCCGTGCGCCAGGGCGCCCGCCTCAAGGTGGCGTCGAAGTACATCAAGACGGCGCGCGAGCATTTCGCCCAGAAGGGCGTCCATGTCGATCTCATCAAGCTCTACGGCTCGATGGAACTGGCGCCGCTGGCCGGTCTGGCCGATGCCATCGTCGATCTGGTGTCTACCGGCGGCACGCTGAAAGCCAACAAATTGGTGGCCTGCGAGCACATCATGGACATTTCCTCGCGCCTGGTCGTCAATCAGGCGGCGCTTAAGGTCAAGCGCGAAATCCTGCAACCGATCATCGACGCCTTTGCCCGGGCGGTGGAGCAGCAATGACCACGATCAAACGTCTATCGACCGCCGCTGCCGGTTTTTCGGCCCAACTGGATGCGCTCTTGGCCTTCGAGGCGGCGGCCGACGAAGGCGTCGAGCGCGCCGTCGCCGCCATCCTGGCCGATGTCAAGGCGCGTGGCGACGCCGCCGTCATCGACCATGGCAATCGCCTCGACCGCCTGACGGCGGCGAGCATGAAGGATCTCGAACTGGCGCCCGGCGAACTGCAAGCCGCCCTCGATGGCCTGCCGGCCGAACGCCGCGCCGCGCTGGAAACGGCGGCCGGCCGCATCCGCGCCTACCACGAGCGGCAGAAGCTGGAAGGCTGGTCGTATACCGAAGCCGATGGCACCCTGCTCGGGCAGATGGTGACGCCTCTTGACCGCGTCGGCCTCTATGTGCCGGGCGGCAAGGCGGCCTATCCCTCGTCGGTGCTGATGAACGCGATTCCGGCCAAGGTCGCCGGGGTCAAGGAACTGATCATGGTGGTGCCGACGCCGGGCGGCGAGAAAAATCCGCTGGTGCTGGCCGCCGCCTGCCTGGCCGGGGTCGACCGGGTATTCGCCATCGGCGGCGCCCAGGCCGTCGGCGCGCTGGCCTATGGCACGCAAACCGTGCCGAAAGTGGACAAAATCGTCGGCCCCGGCAACGCCTATGTCGCCACCGCCAAGCGCCGGGTGTTCGGCATCGTCGGCATCGACATGGTCGCCGGCCCCTCGGAAATCCTGATCGTCTCGGACGGCTCGGGCAACCCCGACTGGGTGGCGATGGACCTCTTCTCGCAGGCCGAGCACGACGAACTGGCGCAGTCCATTCTGGTTTGCACCGATGCCGCCTTCATCGACAAGGTCGAAGCCAGCATCGCCAGGCTGCTGCCGACCATGCCGCGCCAGGAGGTGATCCGCGCCTCGCTGAACGGCCGCGGCGCGCTCATTCAGGCGCGCGACATGGAAGAAGCGGTGAGCATCGCCAACCGCATCGCGCCGGAGCATCTGGAACTGGCGCTCGCCGATCCCGAACCGTGGGTCGAGCGCATTCACCACGCTGGCGCCATTTTCATCGGCCACTACACCTCGGAATCGCTCGGCGACTACTGCGCCGGCCCCAATCATGTGCTGCCGACCTCCGGCTCGGCCCGCTTCTCGTCGCCGCTCGGCGTCTACGATTTCCAGAAGCGGACCAGCCTGATCAAAGTGTCGCGGGCCGGGGCGCAAACCCTGGGCCGCATCGCGGCGACGCTGGCCGACGGCGAAGGCTTGCCGGCGCACGCCCAATCAGCCCGCTTCCGCCTCGAAACCTGAGCGTTACCGTGGATTCCCCGCCGGAGGTCGCCGGCCAGCGCGCCAAAGCGACACTGCGGGCGCTGTTTCTTGGCTTCTCGACGGTCGGCCTCTCCGGTTTTGGCGGCGTACTGCCCTTTGCCCGGCGCATGCTGGTCGAGCGGCGCGGCTGGCTGACGGCCGAGGAATTCAATACCCTGCTTGGCCTGTGCCAGTTCCTGCCGGGGCCGAACGTGGTCAATCTGGCGGTGGTCGTCGGCAAGCGCCATGCCGGGCTGGCCGGCGCCATCGTCGCGCCCTTTGGCCTCCTCGCCGGCCCCTTCCTCATCGTCGTGTTGCTGGCGATGCTCTACGACGCCTGGGGCCAGTTGCCCATCGCCCAATCCATGCTGCGCGGCATCGCCGCCGCTGGCGCCGGCCTGCTGTTCGCCATGGCCTGGCGCATGGGCCGCGCCATTCGCGACAAGACGCTGTTCCTGCCCTTCGCCGCGCTGGTCGTGCTCGGCGTCGCCGGCCTGCGCTGGCCGATGCTGTGGGTCATGCTGGCTGGCCTGGCCTGTTCCGGTGGTCTGGCTTACTGGCATCTGGGGCGGCGATGAGCACGGTCGTCGAACTGTTCGCCGAATTCGTCGTGCTCTCCTTCGTCGCCTTCGGCGGCGCCACGGCCCTGCTGCCCGAAATGCACCGCGTCGTCGTCGACCAGCATCACTGGCTCGACGCCGCCACCTTCACCCATCTCTACGCCATCGCCCAGGCCGCGCCGGGGCCGAATGTGCTGGTCGTCACCTTGATCGGCTGGAAAGTCGCCGGGCTGGCCGGGGCGCTGGCGGCGACCCTGGCCATGTGCCTGCCGATGAGCGTTCTCATCTACCTGCTCATCGACCGCTGGGAGAGCTTCGCCGGTCGCCGCTGGCAGCGGGCCATCAGCCTCGGCGTGGCGCCGCTGGCGGTCGGCCTGATCTTTTCTGGCGCTACCCTGATTGCCCGCGCGGTCGGCCTCGGCGGAGCGGCTTTCGGCGTTCTCGTCGCCACCGCCATCGCCGCCACGTTAACCCGCTGGCATCCGCTCTGGTACATCGCCGCTGGCGCCGCCCTGGGCGCGTGCGGCCTGCTTTGAGGCGGCGGGCCGGTCAGGCGCCAAGAATGTCGCGCAGGGCGTCGGTGAGGGCTTGGCAGTCGGCTTCGCTGCCGATGCTGATGCGCAGGAACTGCTCGATGCGCGGCTGTTTGAAGTGGCGGACGAGGATGCGCCGTTGGCGCAGCGCGGCGGCCAGTGCGGCGGCGTCGTGGCGCGGGTGGCGGGCGAAGATGAAATTGGCGGCCGAGGGCAGTACGGCGAAGCCGAGTTGGCTCAGGCGGGCGATCAGTTGCTCGCGGCTGGCGATGACTTGGCGGCAGGCTTGGGCGAAGTATTCTTCGTCCTCGATGGCGGCGACGGCGGCGACGATCGCCAGGCGGTCGAGCGGGTAGGAGTTGAAACTGTTCTTGACCCGTTCCAGGGCTTCGATCAGGTCGGGGTGGCCGATGGCGTAGCCGACGCGCAGGCCGGCCAGCGAGCGCGATTTGGACAGGGTGTGCACCACCAGCAGGTTGTCGTGGCGAGCGGTCAGCGGGATGGCGGATTCGCCGCCGAAGTCGATATAGGCTTCGTCGATGACGACGACCGAAGCGGGATTGGCGGCGGCGATGCGCTCGATGGCCGGGAGCGGCAGCGGGTAGCCGGTCGGGGCGTTGGGGTTGGCGATAACGATGCCGCCGTTGGGCGTCCGGCAATAGTCTTCCGGGTCGATCGAAAAATCGTCGGCGAGCGGGACGCGGCGGTGGTCGATGCCGTACAGGCCGCAATAGACCGGGTAAAAGCTGTAGCTGATGTCGGGAAAGAGAATGGGTTGCTCGTGCTTGAGCAGGGCCATGAAGATGTGCGCCAGCACTTCGTCCGAGCCGTTGCCGACGAATACTTGTTGCGGCGCGACGGCGTAGCGTTTGGCGATGGCGGCTTTGAGCAGGTCGGCGTTCGGGTCGGGGTAGAGGCGCAGGCGCGCGCCGTCGTCGCCCAGTTCGGCGCGGATGGCCGCCAGCGCCTTGGGCGAGGGCGGGCAGGGGTGCTCGTTGGTGTTGAGCTTGATGAGGTTGGCGATTTTGGGTTGTTCGCCCGGGACGTAGGGGGTGAGGTCGCGGACGACCTGGCTCCAGAAGCGGCTCATGGGATGGGGTAATCGTATGAAAGGTGTGCTGCTTGCGCTCTCCCTCGCCCCGCTTGCGGGGAGAGGGTCGGGGTGAGGGGCTGCGGCGTGAAATTTTGCGAAAATGCTTGATAAACCGCCCCCCTCACCCTAGCCCTCTCCCCGCCGGGCGGGGAGAGGGAATCAGGGTGTCGTGAAGTTTGTCGGTCTGGAGCGCTCATAGGCGACTGCTTTGGCTCACGGGATTTGATGGGTCTCGAAGCAAGGCGAAATGGTATCATGGCCGCCCGATTCACCGTTTTTGACGTTTTTCGCCATGCGGCAAGCCGAAATCACCCGCAATACCCTGGAGACGCAGGTCAGCGTTCGTCTCGATCTCGATGGCTCCGGCCAGGGCCGGTTCGCCACCGGCGTTCCCTTCCTCGATCACATGCTCGACCAGATCGCCCGCCACGGTTTGATCGACCTCGATATCGCCGCCTCGGGCGACCTGCATATCGACGCGCACCACACGGTCGAGGATATCGGCATCACGCTGGGTCAGGCGCTGGCCAAGGCGTGGGGCGACAAGAAGGGTCTGAGCCGCTACGGCCACAGCTATGTGCCGCTCGACGAGGCCTTGTCGCGCGTCGTTGTCGATCTGTCGGGTCGTCCTGGTCTGAGCTTCAATGTCGATTTTTCGCGGGCGACGATCGGCCAGTTCGACGTCGAGCTGGTGCGCGAGTTTTTCCAGGGGCTGGTCAATCACGCCGGCATCACGCTGCACATCGACAATCTGCGCGGCGCCAATGCCCATCATCAGGCGGAAACCATTTTCAAAGCCTTTGGCCGGGCGCTGCGCCAGGCGGTAACGGCGGATGCACGTCTGGCCGGCGCCATGCCCTCGACCAAGGGAACATTGTGAGCATTGCCGTTATCGACTACGGCATGGGTAATCTGCGGTCGGCGGCAAAAGCGTTGGAACATGTTTCCGGCGG
>WREP01000051.1 GCA_009779265.1 Betaproteobacteria bacterium | reverse complement strand
GGGCCTGCCGGCCAATGCCCCGGCCGGTTACCTGCCGTGGTTCGCCGTGCCGGAGCGGCAAAGCGCCGGCGCGGTGCTGGTCACCGGCCACTGGTCGGCGCTCGGCCTGCAAATCACGCCCAATCTGCTGGCGCTCGATACGGGCTGTGTCTGGGGTGGGCAATTGACGGCCATTCGTCTGGAAGATCGTCGTCTGTTCCAGATTGACTGTTCGCCAACGGAAGCCCGGCGGCTGTCGCAATAGCCGCCCGCGCTGCGGCGGCGACCTGCTTGCGCGCCGCGCCCGCACCACCGAGGGCCGGCGTCGTCGCCAGTCGGGCAATCAGCCGGCGGCGGCCAATGATGGACCGCATGCACTGACCGAGCGAAATCGCGCCATCGTAGCGCGGCGCCAGACTGCGCCGGCCATCCGGCTCCCAGTAGGAGAGCGCCACCGGCAGCACCGGGCGGCCGGCCGCCAGCGCCGGCTGCAACAGCGCCGCGTGAAAATGCCGCACGGCGCGGCCAGCGCTGGTCGTGCCTTCGGGAAAGACTGCGACATAGCGGCCACGGGCAAGCACCTCGGCGATCGCGGCATGGATCGTCCGGGCATGACCACGGCTGTTGCGGCGCAGGAAGATGGTGCCGTGCCGCGCCGCCAGCCAGCCGATCAGCGGCCAATCGCGGACGTCGGCCTTGGCGATGAAGGCTGCCGGCAGCACGGCGTTGATCACATAAATGTCGATCCAGGAAATATGGTTGGCGACCAAGAGGGCGCCCGGCACGGCATGACGCAGGTCGGCCTCGATCTCGACGCCCAGCGCATCAAGCAGAGCCGCCGCCCAGCTCGCCTTGAGACGCAGACGGCCCGCTTCGCCGAGGCAGGGGCAAAGCAACAGCGTGACCAGCAGCCCGGCAAAAAACAGCAGGGCGATGCGGCACAGGCGCCAGCAGAGGAGGAGAAATGGGCTTCGATTCAGGCTGCGTGTCCCACGTAATGCCTGGCGTAACGGCCGGCGATCCGATCCATCGGCAGCAGGATCGGCAGATCGGCGGTGTTGAAATCCGGATCCCAAGCCGGTTCGCCGCAAATCCAGGCGCCGGCTCGCAGATAGCCTTTAATCAGCGGCGGCACCTCGGTCGGCTGATCCCGCCGCAGGGCGGCCAGTGGCAGCGGGCAGCGCGGGAAGACGTGGTATTCCTGCGGCCCGAGGTGTTCGGCGGCAAGACGATCGTACAGGCTGGCCGCCGCGTGGCCGCCGTCGGCCATGCTGATCGAGGCGCAGCCCATCAGGTAGCCGTAGCCGTGGCGGACCATGTAGCGGGCGAGGCCAGACCACAGCAGCGAGATCGTGGCGCCGTTGCGGTAATCCGGATGCACGCAGGCGCGGCCAATTTCGACGAGGCGCGGGCGCAGGTGGCGGAGGCGGGTGAGGTCGAATTCGTTTTCCGCATAATAGCCGATCCGGGCGGCGTCTTCCGGCGCCAGGATGCGGTAGGTGCCGACCACTTCGCCGGATTGCCAGTCGCGCACCAGCAGATGCTCGCAGAAGGGATCGTAGATATCGTGATCGACGCCCGGCGTGCGGCTCGGCAGGCGGGCGCCAAGTTCGTCGGCAAATATGCGGTGGCGCAAACGCTGCGCCTCAAGGATTTCGCCGACGCCGCGCGCGAGGCTGGCGGTCAGCTTGGCGCGTTCGTCCCGGCGGGTGTTCTGGGCAAGATAGTGCTGTTGCATGTCGTTCTCCATTCAGGTTTGCGGAGAACAGCATGGGCGATGCCGGTTACAGGACTATTGCGGGCATTTTGCGCCGCCGTTGCAGGTGCTTTCCTTACCAGAGAGAGGAGCCGAAAGCCTGTTGATAGCGGGCGGCGATTTCGTCGCGGCTTGGCGCGTGGTTCTGGCCGCCGCGATGGGCGATCTTGATCGCCCCCATGACGGAGGCCAGACGGCCGCTGGCCGGCCAGTCGAGGCCATTGACGATGCCGTGGATGAGGCCGGCGCGGTAGGCGTCGCCGCAGCCGGTGGGATCAATGATGGCATCGGCGGTAACGCAGGGGATGCGGTGGACGACGCCGTTGGCGTAAATATCCGAGCCTTCGCCGCCACGGGTGACAATCAGCGCCCGCACGGCACTCGCCAGTTCCGCCAGGCTGCGACCGGTGCGGTCGGCCAGCAGCCTGGCCTCGTAATCGTTGCAGCAGGCGTAGTCGGCGAGATCCATGAAAGCGAGCAATTCGTCGCCATTGAACAGCGGCAGACCCTGGCCCGGATCGAAGATGAAAGGCACACCGGCGGCGGCGAAATCGCGGGCGTGCTGCACCATGCCCTCGCGTCCGTCGGGGGCGACGATGCCGAGCCGGACGCCGGCCGCCTCTTCGATCCGGTTCAGGTGCGAAAAGCTCATCGCGCCGGGGTGAAAGGCGGTGATCTGGTTGTCGTCGAGATCGGTGGTGATGAAAGCCTGGGCGGTGAAGGTGCCGGGCACCTGGCGGATGTGTGCGCGAGAGATGCCGAACCGGTCGAGGCGTTCGAAATAAGGCCCCGCGTCATCGCCGACGGTGGCCATGATGAGCGGCTCGCCGCCGAGCAGCTTCAAGTTATAGGCGATATTGCCGGCGCAGCCGCCGTACTCGCGGCGCATGTCGGGCACCAGGAAGGAGACGTTGAGGATGTGAATCTGCTCCGGCAGGATGTGATTCTTGAAGCGGTCGGCAAAGACCATGATGTTGTCGAAGGCGAGGGAACCACAGATCAATGTCGTCATGGGGAGAATCACGGATAGAAAAGGTAGAGCCGATAGCCGGCGGCATCCAGGCCGCGCGCCTCGATCCAGAGGCGGACGGCAACTTCGCCGCGGGCCGGGAAACGCTCCGGGTTGACTTCGGGCGGCAGGTATTCGGTGGCGGTCAGCACCCGGCGGACGACGACGGCGTCGGCGGCATCGGTCAGAGTCAGTTCGAGGGCCGGCCATTCCTGCGCGTAGGGGGCGCGGTTGCGCAGCGTCGCGTGCAGCACGAACTGGTCGCGCGCATTGTCGGCCTGGAGATCGGAAGCCTCAATGACGATCAGGTCAGCCAGGCGCGGTAGCGCCACCTCGATGCCGAGCCGTTCGTAGTAATCCGCCGTGGCTGGCAATTGGCGAACTACCTCGGTGCGGAAATAGAGCAGCAATTGCACCGCCAGAAGCAGCATCAGCAAGAACGCGACGATGACGAAAGGCCACAAAGTCCGCCGTTCCGCTTCCGGCGCGAAGAAGGGCGTGTCGTCGGCCAGCGCATCCGCCGCCCAGCGGTCGAAGGCCGCCGTCTCGGTCCACTCGCGAGCGGCAACCAGACCGGCCTCGCGCGCCGCCCGCGTGGACTGCTCGGGGTTGCTGTCGGCGTATTCTTCGTCAGGCGCGTCAACCGTCGGCATGGCCTCGGTGGGCGGTTCATCGTCTGCTGGCGGGCGGCCTGCCGGCGGCAGCGTGTTGCTCCACGGCGTGGGCACTGGCGACGCCGCTGCGGGAGCGGGGGCGGCAGCCGCCTTGGACGCCAGATTCGCCAGCGCGTCGTGTACTCGCTCCCTGGCGGTTGCGCCGGGGCGATTTTGATCGAGGGCTGAATGTTGTCCGCCCTCTTCCCCGGAGGGCGAGAGAGGGGAGGCGTCTCCCCCCCTCCCCTCTCGTGGCGAGGGGGTGAGGATGGGAGCGGGAGGAGCAGGCTTGGCGGAAAACTGTGGCGCGACAGGAAGCCCCTGATCTTCGCTTTCCTCGGCCTGATCTTCCGGCGGGAGAGAGGGGGCGGCAAGCGAGTGAATCGAAAAAATTTCCGTCCGTTCGAAGGCGTCATTGGCGAAGCTTGCCGGCGTCTCGTTAACCGGAGGCGGCGGTGTTTCGTCCACTCCATCCAGCAGCAACTGGTCGAAGGCGTTGAAAACGCCCTGACAATGGCCGCAGCGCACTTTGCCGGCCTTCAGGCGCAGTTGTTCCGAAGTGACGCGGAACACCGTAGCGCATGCCGGGCAACGGGTACGCATCAGGGTTTGCGCCCAGCCAGACACACCCAATCCTCGCGCATGGCGGCGATTTCAAGCGGCAGCCAGGCGGCGTAGAGGGCGATGATTTCTTCCGCCTGCTCGCGCAGGATGCCCGACAGCGCCAACTGGCCGCCGGGCCGAACCTGAGCGCAGATGGCCGGGGCCAGCACGCGCAGCGGATTGGCGAGAATATTGGCGACGACGATGTCGTAACCGCCGGTCGGCGACGGCAAATCGGCCAACTGCGCGGCGAACAACGCGGCAACGCCATTACGTTCGGCATTGTCCCGGGCCGCCATGACCGCCTGACTGTCGATATCGACGCCAGCGACCTGCCCGGCACCGAAGCGGGCAGCGGCGATGGCCAGAATGCCGGAGCCGCAGCCGTAGTCGAGCAGGGAACAGGCGGGCGTGACCTGGCCTTCCAGCCATTCCAGACAGAGCCGGGTGGTCGGATGCGAGCCGGTGCCAAAGGCCATGCCGGGGTCGAGAATCAGGTTGATCGCCGAGGCATCGGGGCTGTCATGCCAGGAGGGGACGATCCACAGGCGCGGCGAAATTTGGATCGGTTCGAATTGCGCCTGGGTCAGGCGCACCCAGTTCTGCTCGGCGACCAGCTCGACGACATAGTCGGTAATGCCGGGCAGGCCGGCGGCAGCCGTTGCCGCGGCCAGCAGCGCGGCGGCATCGGCGTCGGCTTCGAGCAGGGCGGCGATGCGCGAGCACTTCCAGCCCGGTGCGTTGACTGAGCCGGGTTCGCCGAATTGCGGCTGCTCGTCCGGCGTGCCGGCATCGGCATCCTCGATCGCCGCCGACAAGGCGCCCGCCGCCAGCAGCGCGTCGCACAACGGCTCGGCGTGGGCGGCCTCGGTCAGGAAACTGAGATTTTGCCAGCTCATTCCGCTAACGCTTTACCTCGCCCTGATCGGCAAGTTTCTGTTCGAGATAGTGGATGCTGGTACCGCCTTTGATGAAGCGGGCGTCGAGCATCAATTCCTGATGCAGCGGAATGTTGGTCTTGATGCCCGTGATGCCCATTTCCGACAGCGCGATGCGCATGCGGCGAATGGCCTGTTCGCGGGTGTCGCCATAGGCGATGACCTTGGCCACCATCGAGTCGTAATGCGGCGGCACACGGTAGCCCTGGTAAATGTGCGAATCGACGCGGATGCCGGGGCCGCCGGGCGGGTGATAAAACTCGATCTTGCCGGGAGATGGCACGAACGTGAAGGGATCTTCGGCGTTTATGCGGCATTCGATGGCGTGGCCGCGGAGTAGCATGTCCTTCTGGCGGTAGCGTAGCTTCTCGCCGGCAGCGACGCGAATCTGCTCCTGCACGAGGTCTACGCCGGTAATCATCTCGGTCACAGGATGCTCGACCTGGAGACGGGTGTTCATCTCGATGAAATAAAACTCGCCGTTTTCGTAGAGAAATTCAAAGGTGCCGGCGCCGCGGTAGCCGATGCGCCGGCAGGCATCGGCGCAGCGCTCGCCGATACGGGCGATGAGACGGGCCGGAATGTGCGGCGCCGGAGCTTCCTCGATGACCTTCTGGTGGCGGCGCTGCATCGAGCAGTCGCGCTCGCCGAGATAAATGGCGTTTTTGTGCTGATCGGCCAGCACCTGAATTTCCACGTGGCGCGGGTTTTCCAGATACTTTTCCATGTAGACGGCGGGATTGCCGAAAAAGCTGCCGGCTTCCTGGCGAGTCAGTTGTACCGCGCTGAGCAGGGCCGCCTCGGTTTGCACCACGCGCATGCCGCGCCCGCCGCCGCCGCCGGCCGCCTTGATGATGACCGGATAGCCGATGGCGCGGGCGATGCGGATGATTTCCTTCGAATCTTCCGGCAGGGCGCCGTCGGAGCCGGGGACGCAGGGCACGCCGGCCGCTTTCATGGCGTCCTTGGCCGATACCTTGTCGCCCATCAGGCGAATGGTTTCGGCGCGCGGGCCGATGAAGACGAAGCCCGAGGATTCCACCCGCTCGGCGAAATCGGCATTTTCCGAGAGGAAGCCGTAGCCCGGATGGATGGCCTGGGCATCGCAGACCTCGGCCGCAGAAATGATGGCTGGCACGTTCAGGTAGCTGGCCGCCGAAGGTGCCGGGCCGATGCAGACCGACTCATCGGCCAGCTTGACATACTTGGCGTCGCGGTCGGCCTCGGAATGGACGACCACGGTTTTGATGCCCAGTTCGCGGCAGGCGCGCTGGATGCGCAGCGCGATTTCCCCACGGTTGGCGATGAGAATCTTGTCGAACATGGCCGGGCGCTCAGCCGATTACGAACAGCGGCTGGCCGAATTCGACCGGCTCGCCGTTTTCGATCAGGATGGCCTTGACGACGCCGGAAGCGTCGGCCTCGATTTCGTTGAGCAACTTCATCGCCTCGATGATGCACAGGGTATCGCCCTCCTTGACCGCCTGGCCGACCTCGACGAAGGCGTCGGCGCCGGGCGACGGCGAGCGGTAGAAGGTGCCGACCATCGGCGATTTGACGACATGCCCGGGCGGCAGTTCGTCCTCGTCGTCGGCAGCGGCCGGGGACGCGCCAGCGGCGGCCAGCGGCATGGCGGCCGGCGGCGCCATCATGTATTGCTGCACCGGCGGCGCGGCGACGGCGCCGTAATGCTTGGCGATACGGACCTTTTCTTCCCCTTCGGTGACTTCCAGTTCGGAAATGCCCGATTCCTGCACGAGGTCGATCAGTTTCTTCAGTTTACGCAAATCCATGAGGGTGACTCCCTTTTATCTCTATGGACGCCTGTTGCAGGCGTGATGTCGGCAGATGCCGGCTTATTCGATGTTGAGGCGGATATCGTTGAGCAGATATTCCAGCGCCAGACGGTAGCCGTCCGGGCCGAGGCCGCAGATGACGCCGATTGCCAGATCGGAGAAATACGAGTGCTGCCGGAACGGTTCGCGGGCATGCACATTGGACAGATGCACTTCGATGAACGGAATGGCAACGGCCGCCAGGGCATCGCGCAGCGCCACACTGGTATGCGTGTACGCCGCCGGATTGATGATGATGGCCCGCACGCCCTGCTCGCGCGCGGCGTGGATGCGCTCGATCAACGCCCCTTCGTGATTACTCTGGAAAGCCTCCAGGTCAACCCCGCCTGCCTCGGCCAGCCGGGCCAGGGAGAGGTTGATATCGGACAGGGTTGCACGACCGTAGTGCTCGGGTTCGCGAGTGCCGAGCAGGTTCAGATTAGGCCCGTGCAGTACCAGAATGCGGGGTTTTTCGGCCGATCTGGAAGTCGTTTTTCGCTTCGTCATGGCGGCAAGTTTGCCGCAAATCGCTACAATTTGTCCAGTCCGGCGCTTTTCAGGGCAAGAGAGCGCGCAGCGCCTCGGCCCTGATCCGCTCGCGGGGCCGGCCATCGCGGTACTTCAGCCTGATCCGCTCATAAGCGGCGGGAAAGATCACCAGATTGGCGTCGGCCACCACCGTTTCCACCACCAGTACCGCCTCCGCCTTTTCGTGGCGGGGGGCGCCGTGGACAAAGGGAATGTTGCGGTTGAGCAGGAAAATTTCGACTTCCTTGGCGCTGTCGGTAAAGAGCAGGATGTCGATGCTCGAATGCTCGCCAGCCGTACCTTCGAGCACCGAGCCGGTCAGCCAGGGGTTGAAGGCGGCGAGCAGATCGAGCAGTTCCAGCGCCGCCCGGCGCAGGGTAGCGAGCAATTCCTGATGTTCGTCGTCATACAGGCTGCGGTAGGCGCGCAATTCGGCCTCGACCTCGGCATTGTCGGGAAACTCGCCATGCTCGGCCAAACCCAGTTGGCGGGCGGCTTTTTTCTTGGCGTGGCCATAGTCGGTAATGCCGTCCTCCGCCATCAGGCGGGCGGCGGCGCTGGCGATGCTGGCCCGGGCGGCGGAGGCCGGGCGGAAACGGTCATGGCGGGGCATGGTGCTGCGTCAGGGTAGAATCGCCGCCATTCTAACCACGGTACGCGCCATGCACATCCACATTCTCGGCATCTGCGGCACCTTCATGGGCGGTATCGCCCAACTGGCCGCTGCCGCCGGCCATCGGGTCACCGGCTGCGACGCCAACGTCTACCCGCCGATGAGCGACCAGTTGCGCGCCGTCGGCATCGAACTGATCGAAGGCTACGAGGCCGCCCAATGCCGCCTGAAACCCGACCTGTTCGTGGTCGGCAACGCCATTTCGCGTGGCAATGCGCTGCTCGAAGCCATCCTCGACCAAGGTCTGCCCTACGTTTCCGGCCCGCAATGGCTGGCCGACAATATCCTGCACGGGCGCTGGGTGCTCGGCGTCGCCGGTACGCACGGCAAGACGACGACCAGCGCCATGCTCGCCTGGATACTGGAAGAGGCCGGGCTGGAACCCGGTTTTCTGATCGGCGGCGTGCCGCTCGATTTCGGTGTTTCGGCCCGGCTTGGTAAGACGCCCTTTTTCGTCATCGAGGCCGACGAGTACGACACCGCTTTCTGCGACAAGCGCTCCAAGTTCATTCACTATCGCCCGCGCACGACCATTCTCAACAATCTGGAATTCGATCACGCTGACATCTTCGCCGATCTGGCAGCTATCGAGACGCAATTTCACCATTTGGTGCGCACCCTGCCCGCCTCCGGCCTGATCGTCACTCCGGCCGACGAAGCCAGCCTTGAGCGCGTTCTGCAACGCGGCTGCTGGACGCCGGTGGCGTATTTCAACGACCCGGCCGGTTATCGCGTCGACGGCGACGATGCCAGCGGCGAACTGATTTTGACCGGGCCGGCGGGCGAAATCGGTCGCGCCGTCTGGCAGTTGTCCGGCGCTCACAACCGGGCCAATGCCTGCGCCGCGCTGCTTGCCGCCCGCCACGCCGGCGTGTCCTTCACCCAAGGTTTGGCGGCCCTGGCCCGCTTTGGCAACGTCAAGCGGCGCATGGAAGTGCGCGGCACGGCGCGCGGCATCACCGTCTACGACGATTTTGCCCACCATCCGACGGCCATCGCCACCACCATCGCCGGTCTGCGCCGCAAGGTCGGCGCCGCCCGCATCCTGGCCGTGCTCGAACCGCGCTCGAACACGATGAAGTTGGGCGCCATGAAAAGCCAATTGCCGGACAGCCTGCGCGAAGCCGATGCCGCCTGGTGCTATGCCGCCAACCTCGACTGGGACGCCCGCGCCGCGCTCGCCCCGATGGGCGAGCGAGCCAGCGTGGCCGACGACCTGTCAGAACTGATCGAGCGCGTCGCCGCCGCCGCCCGCTCCGGCGACCACATCCTGGTGATGAGCAATGGTGGTTTCGGCGGCATCCACGACAAATTATTACGTCGGCTGGCGGGATGAAATAGAAAGCCAGAAAGGCGAAGGCCCGCACCGGGGGAGGGGGAGTGCGGGCCTTCAGACGGTTGGAGGAGGGAACCGTCAGGCTGATGTCTGGTTCAGCGCATGGCTCAAAGATACGGGAGGGGCCGTTGCGGTTCAAGTAACCGATTGCAACAAAGCGTGCCATCGTGTGCGCTGGCCGCTTGCCCGGCGGCGCGATGTTTTTAGCCGGCGCGGTGGACGGCGGCGCGCAGGCGGGCGATGGTGTCCTCGACGCGGGCTTTTTTCGCCACTTCCAGGCCGAGATTGCGGGCTACTGCATTGACCCGCGCCGGGTTGAGCGGAATGCCGCCACGGTCGATGGCGGCGAGCAGCCGGCGGGCCTGTTCGATGTCGGAAACAGGCGCCGCTGGCCGGGCGCAGAGGCTTTTGAGCCAGTCGAGAATTCCCGTGGGCCGCCGCGCGCTCATATGACCTGAATGCGGCCCTCAGTCGGCCAGTTCGATCCGGCCGCTGACGCTGACCGTGACCTGGCTTTCGCCGGCTTCAATGGGCATGGGCGCCGCCGACATCTTCGCCCCGGCGGCCTGCATGCGCGGCATCGGTGGCGTGGCGCCCTGCGCGCGCAGCGTCAATTGCTTGATCTGGTAGGGCTTGCCGAATTGGTCGGCGATCAGCGCGGCGCGGGCGCGGAAGGCGTCGATGGCGGCGCGCGTCGCGCCTTCTTCCGCCGCCGCGCGCGTTGCCGGCGACGGCAACTGGTTCAGGTGGCCAAGCGCCAGGCGCTGCGCCTGCAACTTGCCGAGCAATTCCGACAGCGCCGCCACGTCCTTGGTTTCGAGCAGCAATTCGGAGCGGATGCGCCAGCTTTCCAGCTTCTGCTCCTGGTTATAGACCGGATAAGTGTTCTGCGGGCCGCTCTTGACCGCGACCGCCGGGGTGTTGCGGATCAGTTTCAGCGCCTCGGCGATATCCTGATTGACCCGGCGCGCCAGTTCGGCGGCGTTGCCGCCGCTGGCCTCGGCATAGACCCCGGCGCGCAGCAGGTCGTTGGTGGCTGGCCGGCTGGCCTCGGCGCTCAGTTCAATCTCGGTGCCGGCGTGGGCGGCGCCGAACAAGGCGGCGGACAAAATGGTGGCGGAGATTAAGCGCATTGCGGTTTCCTCGCGTACTTTGGGGCAAATGGGAGATTCGCCTTAGGGGCCCCGTTGATCGAGCCAGTTGAGCAGGGTGGCGAACAGTACGTCGGGATCGACCGGTTTGGCGATGTGGTCGTTCATGCCGGCATCGAGGCAGTCCAGACGGTCCTGAGCGAAGGCGTTGGCGGTCATGGCCAGGATCGGCGTCAGACTGTGGGCAGGCAGGGCGCGAATCTGGCGGGCGGCATCAATGCCGCCGAGCAACGGCATTTGCACGTCCATCAGGATCAGGTCATAGGGACGTTGCCGGCATTTGTTCACGGCCTCGACGCCGTTATTGGCGATGTCGACGGTGAGACCGGCCTCTTCGAGCAAGCTGCGGGCGATTTCCTGGTTGATCGACTCGTCCTCGGCCAGCAGCACGGCCATGCCAGCGCATTCCTCGCGCAGCCGGGTTTCCGGCGTGGCCGAAAAGGCCGACGGCACGCTGGCTTGGCTTGCCTTTGCCGGCAGGAAGCGGGCGGTGAACCAGAAGGTGCTGCCCTGTCCCGGCTCGCTACTGACGCCGATGCTGCCGCCCATCATCTGCGCCAGGCGCTTGCTGATCGTCAGGCCGAGGCCGGTACCGCCGTAGCGCCGGGTGGTCGAGCCGTCGATCTGTTCAAAGGCCCGGAACAGGCGCGCCTGATCGGCGGCGGCGATGCCGATGCCGGTATCCTCGACGGCGAAACGCAGGGTCATGCCCGCGTCGTTCTCTTCGATCCGTTCGGTGCGGATGGTGATGCCGCCGCTTTCGGTGAACTTGGTCGCGTTGCCGGCCAGATTGAACAGAATCTGCCGCAGGCGCAGCGGGTCGCCGCGCAGGCAGAGGCCGGCCAATTCGGGGGCGGTGTCGAAGCACAGGCGCAAGCCTTTCTCGGCTACCCGGTGGGCGATCAGGTCGCGCAACTGGTCAAGCGCTTCGGCGAGGCGGAAGTCGACGCTTTCCAGCGTCAGGCGGTCGGCTTCGATCTTGGAAATGTCGAGAATGTCGTTGATGATTCCCAGAAGGTGCTGCGCCGCCTGGTCGATCTTGCTCAACTGGTCGCGCAGGCGCGGATCGTCGGCGCGGCGCAGGGCAAGTCCGGCCATGCCCATGATGGCATTCATCGGCGTGCGCAATTCGTGGCTCATGTTGGCGAGGAAGGCGCTTTTCGCCCGGCTGGCCGCCTCGGCCGCCTCCTTGGCCAGGGAAAGATCGTTGGTGCGCTGCATCACCAGGCGTTCGAGATGGTGCCGATGTTCCTCCAGCTCGCGCTGCAGGCGCTTCTGCTCGCTGATATCGACATGCGTGCCGACCAAACGCTTCGGGCGCAGGATTTGCCCGGCGTCGTCGCAGGCCAGGCGGGCGCGGCAGAGGATATCGCACCAGTAGCCCTGGCGGTGGCGCAGGCGCAGTTCGAAGTCGTAAGTCGAGCGGCGGCCGGCCAAATACTCCTCGAGCATGGTTTCGGCGGCCGGCCTGTCCTCTGGATGCACCAGCACCTCCCAAGTGGCGATGGTCGGCGCGAATTCGTCGGGGCCGTAGCCGAGCATTTCCATCCAGCGCGGCGAGTAATACAGTTCGCCGTTTTCCAGATTCCATTCCCAGATGCCGTCGTTGGCGCCCTGCAGGGCGAATTTCAGACGCTCGTGGGTTTGCGCCAGACTTTCCTCGATCGCGCGCCGTTCGGTCTCGTCGGTCAAGTAACCGCGCAAGCGTTTGAGGCGGCCGTCGGCGCCGCGTTCGGCGACGGTGAAATCGTATACCCAGTGCACGCTGCCATCCGGCCAGACGATGCGGTAACGGGATTCCCAATTGCGCCGGCTCGGATCGGCGAGGCCGAGCCTGTTTTCCTCGGTCATGCGGGCAAAATCTTCCGGCAACACGCAGTCGCCATAGATGAAGCCGGGTGTCAGCATCGCCGCCGCATCGCGGCCAAAGACATTGGCAATATTCGGCGAGGCATATTCGATCGGCCAGTCCGGCTCCGCGCGCCAGACCAGAATCGCCACCGGGCCGTCGACGAACAGAGCGCGTTCGGCTGCCAGCGCGGCTTCCGCAGCCTTGCGCTGGGAAATGTCGCGCGAGGAACCGAACAGCAGCGGCTGGCCGTCGATTCGCAGCGGGTAGCCGCTGACCTCGACGTCGATGAAACTGCCGTCCTTGCGCCGGTGCCGGGTCTCGAACAGCGAGAGGCCGCTACGCGCGAACTGCTCGCGCAGCGACCGCCGGGACTTGCCCTTGTTGAAATGAGCATCCCACTGGCCGATTTCCATGCCGAGCATCTCGTCGCGCTGGTAGCCGAGCATGGCGCAGAAAGAATCGCTGACCTCGACCAGCCTGCCGTCGGTGTCGACGATATGGACGCCATCGCTGGCCTTTTGCAGCAACACCCGATTCTTTTCGCTTTCACGCGCCAGCGCGGCATCGGCCTGGCGGCGCTCGGCGATTTCATGCTTCAACTGCAGGGTATTGATCGACAGTTTGGCGAAGGTGCTGAGGATGATTTCGGTCAGCGTCCGCGTTGCGCCGGCCATCTGCCGCTGGGCATGAGCGTGGGCTACTGCGGGCGACTGCCCGAATTCGAGAGCCTGCACGACATAGGCCATGAAGCGATCGGATTCGAGGATGTGCGAAGCCAGCCAGCGCGTCAGAAAGAACAGGGCCTGCTCGGCCAGCTCGCGGATCTCCTGATCATCGCGCTCGTCCAGGCTTTTGCGCAGGGACACGGCCTGCTCGGCGAATTCGGCATGGCTGCGGGCATGGGCGACGGTGCTGTCGGCGTCGGGCAAATGCTGCTGCCAGACGGCTTGCTCGGTCGTGAAATGATAGACGGCGTAATCGAGTACTTCGTCGAAAACCCGTTCCAGATCGGCGCGGCGCGCGCCGCTGGCGATATGGTCGGCCAGGCTGTTGACCAGCCGAACCAACTGGCGATGCTGCGCGTCTACTTCCGGCAGGCCGGTATTGAAATGCTCGTCCCAGGAAAAGAGGTCAATCGCGTTGGTCATCGGGATGATCGTGCTTCGGCTGACGGTTTTGCCACATTGTATGATATCCGGCCCTGCTAGCACCAAGATGCGACAGATATCGCGGTCGTTTTCCGACTCCCAATAGAGGTATTGATTGTGGCTTGCTCGCTGCTATCCGGCAGGATAGGCGCCCAGTCGAATCTCAGCGTGGCCGGGAGGAACCGCCGGAGCGCCGGCCACGGCGGCCGGCCGGGGTGGCGAAGCCGACCCAGTTGGCCGGCACGCCCTGGCCGCCGCGCCCGCTGCCCCTCATCTTTGCCGGCTTGGCGGCGGCAGCGCCGGGGCCGGTCGCCGGTACCCGGTGCTCCGGTTCGAAGCCCGGTTCCTCATCGCGGGACAGCGGCTTCTTCAGCAGGGTTTCGATGGCCGCCAGCAGCGGCGCCTCGTCGGCGCAGACCAGCGACACCGCCTCGCCGCTGGCGCCAGCGCGGCCAGTGCGACCGATGCGATGGATGTAATCTGCGGCGACCAGCGGCAGGTCGACATTGACCACCAGCGGCAAGTCGTCGATATCCAGTCCTCGGGCGGCAACGTCGGTGGCGACGAGAATCCGCAGCTCACCCGCCTTGAAACTCTCCAAGGCACGCAGGCGCGCGGCTTGCGGCCAGTCGCCGTGGATCGTGTCGGCGGCAATCCGCTTTGCCCGCAGGCGGGCAAGCAAATCATCGGCGCCCTTGCGGGTTTTGACGAAGACCAACGCCTGGCACCAGCCGCGATCCTCAAGCATGAACAGGAATAGCTCGCTCTTGCGTTTTTTGTCCACCGGCACGACCCATTGCTTGACCGCCTTGGCGACGCTGTTGCGCGGCGCGGTCTCGATCGCCAAGGGATCGCGCAGGCGGGCCTTGGCCAAGCCGTGGATCGCGTCGGAAAAAGTGGCCGAGAACAACAGCGTTTGCCGCTGCCTCGGCAAGGCGGCGAAGAGCGTGGTCAGCTCCTGGGCGAAGCCGAGATCGAGCATGCGGTCGGCTTCGTCGAGCACCAGCGTCTCGACCCCCTTCAATGTCACCGCGTTCTGCCGGAACAGGTCGAGCAAGCGGCCGGGGGTGGCGACCAGCAAGTCGACGCCGCGGCGCAAGCGCGTCACCTGGGGATTGATGCCAACGCCGCCGTAAACCGCATAGGTGCTGACCGATAGGTGGGCGCCGTACTGGCGGCAACTGGCATGCACCTGCTCGGCCAGTTCACGCGTCGGCACCAGAATCAGGGCGCGCACCGCCGTGCTGCCGGCCCGTTCGCCCTCGCTCAGGCGTTGCAGCAACGGCAGCGCGAAAGCGGCCGTCTTGCCGGTGCCGGTTCGTGCCGCCGCCATCAGATCGCGGCCGGCCAATACGGCAGGAATGGCCTGGGCCTGGATCGGTGTCGGCGTCTGGTAGCCGAGGCCGTCGAGGGCCTGAAGCAGCGGGGCGGCAAGGCCGAGGGCAGCGAAAGTCATGGCGGCGGGGCGGGGCGGCGAAACAGCCAGTTTAACCCGGCGGCGCCAGCGGGCCGGGTGTAACATCGCCGTCATGAACGACGATCTGGAAGCCCTTGCCGGCGAACTCGGCGCCGCTTTGCTGGCGCGCGGTGCATGGCTGGCGGCGGCGGAATCCTGCACCGGCGGCTGGCTGGCCCAGGCGGTGACCGCCATCGCCGGCAGTTCGGCCTGGTTCGACCGCGGTTTCGTCACCTATTCCAATGCCGCCAAGATGGACATGCTGGGCATACCGGAAGCGACGCTGGAGCGCCACGGCGCGGTATCCGAAGCGACCGCCCGGGCGATGGCCGAGGGCGCGCTGGCAAAGAGCCGCGCCGACTGGGCCGTCGCCATTACCGGCATCGCCGGCCCGGGCGGCGGCTCGCCGGACAAGCCGGTCGGCGCCGTGTGCTTCGCCTGGGCGGCCAAAGAAAGCGGCTGCCTCGCGCAAACCCGCCACTTTCCCGGCGACCGAACGGCGGTGCGGGAACAGTCAGTGCGCCACGCGCTGCGTGGTTTGTTGCAATTGCTCGATGCGGCGCCCGCGCTGGCCTGAGTTTGAAAAGGTGTTTTAAGGAAAGCTGCGATGGAGAGGAATCAAAATAGCAAAAAAGGTAGAAAAGAGGGGGCCACACGATTTCGCCTTAGTCAATCTTGCTTAATCTGGGTAGACATTAATTGTCGTCTGCCCCCAATGCTGTTCACTTAGATGAATTAGGTGTAATCTACGCCTGTTGTCGGAACGTTCGGGGAGACGAAGATGGCAGGCAAGGCACAGGCATTGGGTGGGCAGATTCGCGTGGCGGACTATC
>WREP01000050.1 GCA_009779265.1 Betaproteobacteria bacterium | reverse complement strand
TATTTTTTTTCACGCCGCCCCTGTCACTCTTTCCCCCCTCTCTCGCGGCGGTGTTGTTGGTCGGTTTTGGGGGGGGGGGGGGGGGCGGCATGATGCGGGTTTCGTCATTGGGCCGTATGAGAAAGTAACCGATAACGCGAAGCCTTGGGGCGTGTGGCGCAATCCCCGCTGTGGAAGCCTGAATGTGGCCGCCTTTGGGTTGCTCTTTGTGGGTTCCCTTGGCGGGACAAGGGCGGTAGTAGCGGCCTGATTACCGGGGGAACAGATCACCCCTACCCCCGATTCTGGCACGGGGGTGCGCGTAACATTCGGCCCCTGCCGACCCTCCGCCGCCCCCTGCCAAGGTTCCGCAGATTCGGCGGGAAGCCTTGCAGGACAACGAAGGGCGCATCCTCGGGGGGCTGTAACCCTCCTATAAGAAAGCGCTAATATACTAAGTGCGTAACACGCAACGCCTGGCACGCAGAGCGGGCGAAGAATTGGAGTAACCATGTCACAGGAAAACAGCACGCACGATGCAGAATGGCCGTGGCAGCAGCCGGAAGGGTCGCAGATGGTCGAGATGGATGAGATTATCTTTGATCCCCGCCACCAGCCCCGCACGGCGCTTGAACCGTGGCTAGTGGAGCGGTACGCGAACTTTATGAAAACCGGCAGCAGGTTCCCGCCCGTCACGGTGGGGCGAATCAAGGGCAAGGAAGGATTGCACCTACTTTGTGGCTGGCACAGGTGCGAGGCAGCAGCCAGACTAGGCGCGAACCACGTACAAGCGATAATCGTTGATACGACATTCAATAAAGCGCTGTGGATTGCCGCAGCGGACAACCTCACTAACGGGCAAGCCTACCGGAAACGGGATAACAAGCGCGTATTCTCCGCCTACATCAAAGCGAAGCAGCACATTAAGCCGGACGGCTCGCTCCAGAGTTACAGGGACATCGAGAAGGCGACTGGCGTAGGATTCTCGACCGCGCACAACTGGATGAAAAAGCTGTTTCCCTCGGTGTTTCAGGCAATGGGCAAGCCCCTCCCCGGCTTTGCGGGAGCACCCGGCGGCCCCGCACAACCCCGCGACTATGAGGCGTACTCGTTAGCCGATAAAGCCGTACGTGACTTGGAGTTGCTATCTGACGACCTCTGCCCGGAGCAAAGGTACGAAATCGTAGCGCGCGCCCTTGCAGCAGTCAGGCGCATAAAGCGGAAGCCAAGGCAGAAGCCGGACTTCTAAAGCAGCCCATTTGCAGCAGCAGAACCCCGGCATGCATCCAAGCGGGAAACAGCCGGAAAGCCTTGCGGGGAGCCGCTTGGGGGTGTGCCTACCGTGCTGTTCAAAATGAACACTTACAGGGCACAATCCGGCCCGCAAAGCCAGAAGGCGCGGTACTTTGACCCTGATTTGCGCCAACACGACAAAAACGCACGCGCCGGGGCCGTTGAAAGTTATCCCCGCCTGCCCGTCACCCCCTGTTTTTGCGCCCCCGCCGGAACCCTTAAACGGATTAAGGAAGCCCACAGAGGCCCGTCACGGCACGTATGACAGGCCGCCCGTAGTCACGCCTTGGCGGCATCCAAAGCGGCCACCATGAAGCCGTGCAACTGCTTTAACGCCGTCCCCTCCCCGTAGCCCGCGCCAACGGAAGCACGCGCCCATCCGCCGACCTCATCTTGCACCCACCGTGGCGCGTTGGCGTTCCGCAAGCGGTCGCGCATGGTGTGGCGGAAGTTGTGGGAAGTCAGGGTTTTCCCGTCAGCACCCACAAGGCCAATCGACCGCATCCATTTAGCCACAGCGGCGGACGCCGAGCCGCCCTTTATTGTTCCATCCTTGCCCAAGTAGCGGGGGAATGCGTATTGCTGGCCAGGCGCGGCGGTATCGCGGATACGTTGCGCAGCCCACAGCGCCGCGCCAACAAGCGGCACCCGGCGGCGCGATGCTATGCTGCCCCGTGTTTCGCCCTTGAGACTGCGGGCCGCGTTTGGCGCAAACTCAACGTAGGGAACCGGCGAGGCGTCCGGGCGCAAATCCTCCACCCGTAGCCCCGCTACCTCCGAAATGCGCGTACATAGATCAACCTGCAAGCCAACCAGCCAACGAATATCATCATCGGCGGCGTAGCAAGCAGCCCGCAGGCGGTCGATGTCGGCCTGTGCTGCCGAAACACGCGGCGTCCTATCCTTTCCGAAGCCGGGTATTGTCACCTCCTCCCATATCGTGGGCAGCGGTAACGACTTCTCCATGTGGGCGCGGCGAAACACGGCAGCTACGGGCGTCATGTTGCGCTTCACAGATTCCGTTTTTAGCCGCCCCATGAGCGAATCGCGGTAAGCCTTTGCGTCATCGCGGGTGTAGGCGGTCAATTCCCTGTCGCCTACCAGCTTCATGAAGTTTTCGCAGCATGTCCGCGTGAATTGCGACATCTTGGCAAAGCCCGGGCCGCCAGCGTTTTGATGCTCCGTCAGATAAACCTCAATGGCATCCGAAAACAGGAACAAGTCACGGCCATTCAGCAGCTTAACGGCGGCGACCTCCTCTGGCGCTAGATAGGCGCTAGACGGGGCATCGTAGTACGCCCACTCGGGATCATGGTGGGCCTCGGCGTAGGCTCCCCGTTTGTCTTGCAGGCGGGCAATGAATGCGTCAAGGGCATCCGGGCAGGGGGCGCGTGGGTCAAGGATTCCGCAAGCCTTGAGTGCTGCGGCACCGCGATGGCGTACCGACGTTGGAACAAAGTCCGGGTCAGCTTCCATCAACCGCCATTGTGCTTCTACGGCGGCATCCAGTTGAGCAATCTTTTTGGCCGCCACAGCCGGATCGCTTGTGTGCAGATTCTGTTTCAGCGGGGCGCTATTCGTGTAGCGGTGCATCAGGTGCTTAGGCTTTTTACGCTGCCAGTAGATAGCGCCGCTTTTGAGGGTGTAACTGTGTCGGACGGTCACGCAGAGGATCGGGGAAAGGTAAAAGCGCATGGCAGAATACCACAGAATACCATACGGGCAATCCTGAATTCTGCGCTTTCGCCTTGTGGCACAAGGGTTTCGGCGAAAAGTTGTGGTACCCCCAGGTGGAATCGAACCACCAATTCGCCCTTAGGAGGGGCGTGTTATATCCATTTAACTATGGAGGCAGATCAAGGACTTGGATCGGGGCGCATTGTACCGGGCTGCGAGGTCTTGCGATAGGTCGGCTTACCCGCTTTGCCGTGCGGACGATTAAAATTCGCCTTCCCTCCCCTGTCCACTTCCCCGTCACGCCGCCCGAGAGGCGTTCCGCCATGCCCTACCTCAAGTTGTCCGCCGCCTGTCTCGCCTACGGTCATGTGCCGCTGCTCGATCATGTCGATTTCCAGCTCGATCCGGGCGAGCGCATCGCCCTGATCGGCCGCAACGGCACCGGCAAATCCTCGCTGCTGGCGGCTCTGGCCGCCGGTAGCGGGCTGGATGATGGCGAGGTCTGGGTGCAGCCCGGCATCCACATCGGCTACGTGCCGCAGGAACCGCCCTTTGAACCGGAACAGTCGGTATTTCAGGCGGTGGTTTCCGGCATGGGCGAAACCTCGGCCCTGCTCGCCGAGTACCACGATATCTCGCACCGCATGAGCGCGAGCGGCGCCGGGCACGATGCCCTGCTGGCCCGCCTGGATCACTTGCAGCACGAGTTGGAGCGGCGCGGCGCGTGGAGCCACGAGGCGCAGGCCGAGAGAGTGATCGCTCGCTTCGGCCTCGACCCGGAAGCCGCCGTCGGCAGTCTTTCCGGCGGCCAGAAGAAGCGCCTGGCGCTGGCCCGGGCGCTGGCCCATGAACCCGAGGTGCTGCTGCTCGACGAGCCGACCAACCACCTCGACATCGCCGCCATCGAGTGGCTGGAAACGCTGCTCATCGACTCGGGTATGACGCTGTTGTTCATCACCCACGACCGTTTTTTTCTCGACCGGGTATGCACCCGCATCGTCGAACTGGATCGCGGCAAGCTGATGAGCTACCCCGGCAGCTTCGGCCAGTATCAGCAGCGCAAGGAGGCGCAGTTGCACGAGGAAGGGCTGGCCGCCGCGCGCGCCGACAAGTTGTTGAAGGAGGAGGAAATCTGGATTCGCAAGGGCGTCGAAGCGCGGCGCACGCGCGCCGTGTTCCGTGTCCAGCGCCTCGACCGGCTACGCGCCGAGCGCCAGGCGCGGCGCGAGCGCATGGGCAAGGTGCAGTTGCAACTCGATGCCGGCGACAAGAGCGGCAAGCTGGTGGTGGAACTCGATCGCGTCGGCAAATCCTGGGGCGAGAAGCCGGTGGTCGTCGATTTCTCGGCCCGCATCCAGCGCGGCGACAAGATCGGCCTGATCGGCCCCAATGGCGCCGGCAAGACCACGCTGTTGCGCCTCATCCTCGGCGAATTGCCGCCGGATGCCGGGCACGTGCGCCAGGGCACGAAAATGGAAATCGCCTACTTCGACCAGTTCCGCGCCAAGCTCGACCCGGAGGCGACGCTGGCCGATGTCATCTCGCCGGGTTCCGACTGGGTCGAGGTCGGCGGCGCAAGGAAGCATGTCATCAGCTATCTCGGCGATTTCCTGTTCGCCCCGGAGCGGGCGCGCTCGCCGGTCAGTTCGCTCTCCGGCGGCGAGCGCAACCGGCTACTGCTGGCCCGCCTGTTCGCCCGGCCGGCCAACGTGCTGGTGCTCGACGAACCAACCAACGATCTCGACATCGAAACCCTGGAACTGCTCGAAGAATTGTTGCAGAACTACGACGGCACCCTCTTCCTGGTCAGCCACGACCGCCGCTTTCTCGACAACGTGGTGACCCAGACCATCGCCGCCGAAGGCGACGGCCGCTGGCGGGAATATGCCGGCGGCTACAGCGACTGGGCCGCTTGCCAGACACAGCGCCCGCCGCCCGCGAGCGAAAAGATCAGGAGCCGCCCCGCCGCCCGCACCGCGTCCAAGCCCAAGACGGACAAGCTCAGTTGGAAGGAACAGCGCGAACTGGAAGCGCTACCCGAACGCATCGCCGCACTGGAAGCGGAACAGGGCGAACTGACCCGGCGGCTCGAAGACCCGGCCATTTACCAGCGCGACCCGCAGGCGGCGAGGCAGGCGGCGGAACGTCTGGCCGCCATCGACGACGAACAGATGGCCCTGCTCGAACGCTGGGAGGCGCTGGAAACGCGCGCTGGCGGCGGTTGATGAATCAGCCCGGCGGCGGCTCGGGCGACGCTTCCGCCCCAAGACGCTGGCGGATGGCGTCGGGCGTCAGGTTGAGCAGGCCGCCGATGTCGCTGTAATCGTCGGGCAGGGCCGGATTGTCCCAGCCGGTCGCCGAATGGCGGGCAAGGCGGACGGCCAGGGTGACGTTGCGCACGCGCGGCTGATCGGCAAGGCTATCGTCGATCAGGGTCTGAAGCAGGCTGGGCAGGTGCCAGGTCTTGCACAGGGCGGTCTGAATATCCTGAAATTCCAGACCCAGCGTGCGGCGCTGGGCATCGGCGCTGCGCAGGTCCGCATCGGCCTTCTGCTGCGCCTGGATGGCCAGACCCAGGCGGGGCGCGAAGCAATACACCAGAATTTCGGCCAGATCGTGCAGCAACGCGGCGATGCGGATCTCCTCCATGCCCAGATCCTGGCGCCGAATCGCCCAGTCCTGGGCGTAGTCCGCCGCCCGCTGGGCGCGGCGGATGATTTGCAAGACGCTGAGCAGGGCGCGCGGGCTGTCCTTGAGCATGTCCTCGATGGTCGGCAATTCCACGAAACGGCGGAAAAAGGGCGCGACGCCGGACATCACCAAGGCGCTGGCGACGGTGGCGATGTCGTGTTGCAGCGAACGGCCGTGGAAGGGCTGGATGTAGGCCAGCACGCGCACGGTCATGATCGGATCCTGCAAAATGAGATGGGCCAGTTCGCGGGTATCGACGCGGTCGAGGTCGGCGCGCATCTCGTCGAGATGGCGCCGGGTGACGCGCAGCACCGGCAGGGAATTGTTGCTGAACAGCAAGACCCAGGCGTCGGTATCCGGCAGCGGATGGTCGAGCATCGTGTCTTTCCCCCAATAATCATCGTGCATCGTGCGCCGAGTGTAAGGGGCGGCCCGGCGTCGGGCAAGCGCAGACATGCGATAATCGCCGCCTCGCCCACCTTTCGTCCGCCCGCCATGCGCTACAAGATCGTTCCGGTCACGCCCTTCGAGCAGAATTGCACCATTTTCTGGTGCGAAAAGACGCGCCAGGCCGCCATCATCGACCCCGGCGGCGATATCGAGCGCATCCGCGCGGCGCTGGCCGAGGACGACCTGACGGCGGCGCTGATTCTCGTCACCCACGGCCATATCGACCATGTCGGCGGCGTCGCCGCGCTGGCCGCGGCGACGGGCGCGCCGATCGAGGGGCCGCACGCCGACGATCATTACTGGATCGACGGCATGGCGCAGCAGGGGCGCATGTTCGGCTTCGCCGACGGCAGCTCCTTCACACCGGCACGCTGGCTCAAGGATGGCGACACGGTGCGCTGCGGCGAGGTCGAGTTGCGCGTCCTGCACTGCCCCGGCCACACGCCGGGGCATGTCGTCTTTTATCATCCGGCCAGCCGTCTGGCCCAGGTCGGCGACGTGCTGTTCCAAGGCTCAATCGGGCGCACCGACTTCCCCGGCGGCGATCACGAAACGCTGCTGCGCTCGATCACGGAGCGCCTCCTGCCGCTCGGCGACGACGTCGCCTTCATCCCCGGTCACGGCCCGATGTCGACCTTCGGCGAAGAACGCCGCCACAACCCCTTCCTGAGCGGACGCTTCGGCTGATTGAGCGCGGGCAGCGCTGTCGTACGGCTGCCGACAATCGCTTGCGCTGGAAAGGGATATCACCCCATAAGCCGCCATTTTCTATACACATCGCCCACGACATGTATAGAAAATGGCAAAATGTATGCACGTTGGCTTGCTTAAGGAAAGCGCCGCTTCGTGAACCCATTGCCATCCCTTCACTCTCTGGAACACCTCGACCCCACCCGGTTCGAGACGCCGACCATTCTCAAGCGGCTGGTCGCCGCCCATCGCGCGCTGGCCGAGTTCAAGGGCGTGGCTGCGTCCATGCCCAACCAGAACATCCTGCTCAGTACCCTCGGCTTGCAGGAGGCCAAGGACAGTTCCGAAATCGAAAACATCGTCACCACCCATGACGAACTGTTCCGCGAAGCCATGCAGGATGCCGCCGCCAGCCCGGCGACCAAGGAAGTGGCGCGCTATAACCACGCCCTGCGCGTTGGCTTCGAGGCCGTGCGCAACACCGGCTTGCTCACGGGTAAGCACATTGTCGAAATCCAGTCGGTACTGGAACAAAACCGCGCCGGCTATCGCATGCTGCCCGGCACGGTCTTGAAGAACGGCGCGGGCCGCGTGATCTATACCCCACCGACGCCGGAATTGCTGCCGGAACTGATGGCCGATCTGGAACGCTTCATCAACGACGACGAATGCTTCGCCGCCGATCCGCTGGTGAAGATGGCCCTGATCCACCACCAGTTCGAAAGCATCCATCCCTTCTACGATGGCAATGGCCGCACCGGGCGCATCGTCAATGTGCTGTATCTGGTCAAGGAAGGATTGCTGGATACGCCGACGCTCTACCTCAGCCGCGCCATCGTGCGCAGCAAGGCCGACTACTACCGGCTACTACAAGACGTGCGCGAGCGCGATCAGTGGGAACAATGGGTGCTGTATATGCTCGGCGTGGTAGAACACACTGCCACGCACGGCATCGCCGCCATCCAGGCCATCAAGTCCGCGCTGATGGACACCAAGCACCGCATCCGCGACGGCTACAAGTTCTACAGTCAGGATCTCATCAACAACCTGTTCTCGCACCCCTACACCAAGATCGAGTTTCTGCAACGCGATCTGGAAGTCTCGCGCCTCACCGCCACGCGCTATCTGGACGCCCTGGCTACCGGCGGCTTGCTGCGTAAGCTGAAAGCCGGGCGCACCAATTACTACATCAACGAACCGCTGTACCGCATTTTGACTGGGGAAACACTCCCTACAGCGTGAGCGAAAGACGGCGGGTGCCCCCGGCGGGTGTAGGGGCTTTGGGGTAAAATACGCGCCAATTCAGAATTTGAGCCGTCCATGAAAATCACTTTTCTCGACTTCGAGCAGCCGATCGCCGATCTCGAAAGCAAAATTGAAGAACTGCGCTTCGTCCAAGATGATTCTGCGGTCGATATTTCGGAAGAAATCGGCCGTCTGGAAAAGAAAAGCGCGCAACTGACCAAGGATATCTACGCCAAGCTGACGCCCTGGCAGATTTCCCAGGTCGCCCGCCACGCGCAGCGGCCCTACACGCTCGACTATGTGCAGCACCTGTTCACCGATTTCGAGGAACTGCACGGCGACCGCGCCTTTGCCGACGATCACGCCATCGTCGGCGGCCTGGCCCGCTTCAACGGCCAGCCGGTGGTCGTCATCGGCCACCAGAAGGGGCGCGACACCAAGGAAAAGATTTACCGCAATTTCGGCATGCCGCGTCCCGAAGGCTATCGCAAGGCGCTGCGTCTGATGAAGCTGGCCGAGAAATTCGGCCTGCCGGTGATGACTTTCGTCGACACACCGGGCGCCTATCCCGGCATCGATGCCGAGGAGCGCGGCCAGTCCGAGGCCATCGGCCGCAACCTGTACGTGATGGCCGAGTTGAAGGTGCCGGTGATCGTCACCATCATCGGCGAGGGCGGTTCCGGCGGCGCGCTGGCCATCGCCGTCGGCGATGTCGTGCAGATGCTGCAATATTCGACCTATTCGGTGATCTCGCCGGAAGGCTGCGCCTCGATCCTCTGGAAAAGCGCCGGGAAGGCGCCGGAAGCCGCCGAAACCATGGGTATCACGGCGCAGCGCCTGAAAACCCTGGGCCTGATCGACCGCATCGTCAACGAGCCGCTCGGCGGCGCCCACCGCGACCACGCGGCCACGGCCCAGAATCTGAAAAAAGCCTTGCAGGACGCGCTCAAGCAACTGTCGGCAATGAGCGCCGACGAGTTGCTGGCGACTCGCTACGAGCGGTTGATGACCTATGGCCGCTTCAAGGAACAGGCCGCCTAGAGCGGTTTGATTCAAATGCCCCCCTTTCTGGGTTGCTTCGTCGCTTTGCTCCGCGCAATGACGGCGCGTGAGCAAGTGTCATTGCGAGCGAAGCAAAGCAATCCAGTTGCATACCGTTTTGAACCAGAACGGCTCTGATCTGGCCGACCGGGTCGGCGCTTTCGCCGCCGCCCGCCTGGGGCCCTCCGAGCATTTGTGCGTCGCCCTTTCCGGCGGCTGCGATTCGGTTGTTCTGGCCCATATTCTGAGCCGCCTCGGCCTCGCCGGGCGGCTTTCCGCCATCCACGTCGAGCACGGGCTGTCGCCCCATGCCGATGCCTGGGCGGCATTTTGCGCCGATTACTGCGGTGCGCTCGGCATCCCGCTGCGCATCCGCCACGTCGAGGTCGCCCGCGACGCCGCCTTCGGCCTCGAAGCCGCCGCCCGCCATGCCCGCTACGCGGCCTTTGCCGAGCTTCCCGCCGACTGTCTGGCGCTGGCCCAGCATCGCGGCGATCAGGCGGAAACCGTGCTGCTCAACCTCTTGCGCGGCACCGGCGCGCTCGGCGCGGCGGCGATGCGGCCCGAACGGCAACACGGCCATCTGCGCCTGTGGCGCCCGCTGCTCGACGAAACGCGCGGGGCCATCGAAGCCTATGCCCGGCACTACGATCTGCAATGGATCACCGACGAGAGCAATGCCGATACGGCCTTGAGCCGCAATTTTCTCCGCCATCAGGCGCTGCCCCTGCTGCGCCAGCGTTTCCCGGCGGCCGAGCCGGCGCTGGCCCGGGCCGCCGGCCATTTCGCCGAGGCCGCCGACCTGCTCGACGAACTGGCCGCCCTCGACTGGGCGGCGGCGGCCGATGGCGAAACGGCACGGCTGGCGGCGCTGCGCCTGCTGAGTCCGGGGCGGCTGCGCAATCTGCTGCGTTTTCGCCTGCGCCGCCTGGGCTGGCGGTTGCCGAACGCCGCCCGTCTCGACGAGTTCGCCCGGCAACTGGCGAGCGCCGGCCCCGACCGCCATCCCGAACTGCGCCTCGGCGAAGGGCGGATGCGCGCGGCGCGCGGTCGCCTGCACTGGCTTTCCGAACCTTGAAAAACTCGGGCTGTCCGCCTTTGCCGCAGCCAATGGCGTTCAGTTACAATCGGCGGATTCTCATTTTGTCGAGCCGGCCATGATTAGCGGATCCCTTGTCGCCATCGTCACGCCCATGCACGAGGATGGCAGTCTCGATTTGCCCTCGCTGCGCAATCTGATCGACTTTCACGTCCGCGAAGGCACCGACGCCATCGTTATCGTCGGCACCACCGGCGAATCGCCGACGGTCGATGTCGAGGAGCATTGCCGCCTGATTCAGGTCACGGTCGACCATGCCGCCGGGCGCATTCCGGTCATCGCCGGCACCGGCGCCAACTCGACGGCGGAAGCCATCGAGCTCACCGGCTTCGCCAAGGCAGCCGGCGCCGACATGGCGCTGTCGGTGGTGCCCTACTACAACAAGCCGACCCAGGAAGGTCTCTACCGGCATTTCAAGGCCATCGCCGAGGCGGTCGAGCTGCCGCTGCTGCTCTACAACGTACCCGGCCGCACCGTCGCCGACATGAGCAACGACACCATCCTGCGCCTGGCCGAGGTTCCCGGTATCGTCGGCGTCAAGGACGCGACTGGCAATCTCGACCGCGCCTGCGACCTCATCGTCCGCGCGCCCAAGGATTTCGCGCTGTACAGCGGCGACGACATGAGCTGCGTGGCCACGATCCTGCTCGGCTACCACGGCAATATCTCGGTCACCGCCAACGTCGCCCCGCGCCTGATGCACGAAATGTGCGCCGCCGCCAGGGCCGGCGACGCCATCACGGCGCGCGCCATCCACTTCAAGCTGCTCGGCCTGCACCGCGACCTCTTCTGCGAAGCCAGCCCGATCCCGGTCAAATGGGCCGTCAGCCGTCTGGGCCTGATGCCCGGCGGCATCCGCCTGCCCCTCACCCCCCTCACCGAAGCAAACCAGGCGCGCGTCCTCGCCGCCATGCGTCAGGCCGGCCTGACCGTCTGAAAGAAGCCCATGAATCATAAGTTTTCCGCTTTCAGCCTCACCCTCATCACCCTGACCCTGGCCGGCTGCGGCATGCTCCCCAGTTCGAGCAAGATCGACTACCGCTCGGCGAAGCAGAACACCTCGCCCCTGGAAATCCCGCCCGACCTGTCGCAACTCGCCCCCGACAATCGCTACATCGTCCCCGATGCCGGCGGCGGCAAGGGCAGCGCCACCTACTCCGGCTATGAAGGCGAACGCACGCCAGCGGCGCTGGCGCGCAACAGCACCCTGCTGCCGCAGGTCGACAAGATCCGCGTCGAACGCTCCGGCAACCAGCGCTGGCTGGTCGTCGCCATGCCCCCCGAAGGCTTGTGGGACACGGTCAAGGACTTCTGGCAGGAAACCGGCTTCATCATCAACATCGAACGCCGCGACGCTGGCGTCATGGAAACCGACTGGGCCGAAAACCGCGCCAAGATCCCCGACGACATCGTTCGCCGCACCCTCGGCAAGCTGCTCGATTCCTTCTATTCCTCCGGCGAGCGCGACAAGTTCCGCACCCGTTTCGAGCCGGGCGCCGAACCGGGCACGACCGACATTTTCATCAGCCACCGGGCGATGGAGGAGGTCTATACCTCCACCTCTTCCAAGGACGAAACCCGCTGGCAGCCGAAAGCGCCGGACCCGGAACTCGAAGCCGAAATGCTGCGCCGGCTGATGGTTCGCCTCGGCACCGAGGAAAAACGCGCCGAAGCCCAACTGGCCGCCGCCAAGTCCGAGCCGCGCGCCCGCATGGCGCGCGCCGACGACGGCGCCGGCACGCTCGAAGTCGACGGCCGCTTCGACCGCGCTTGGCGTCAGGTCGGTCTGGCGCTCGACCGGGTCGGCTTCACCGTCGAAGACCGCGACCGCTCGCGCGGCCTGTACTTCGTCCGCTATGTCGATCCCGAAACCGACAACAAGAAAGACAGCGGCGGCTGGTTCTCCAAGCTGGCCTTCTGGAAATCCTCCGACTCGGCCGAATCCAAGGTTCAGTACCGCATCCACGTCGGCGAGACCGGTCAGAAAAGCACGGTTCAGGTGCTGACCAGCGAAGGCGGCGCGGATCGCTCGGAAACCGCGAAAAAAATCCTCTCCCTGCTGCTCGAACAGTTGCAGTAAGCACTGCGCAGCGACCAACAAACGGGGCTTCGGCCCCGTTTCTGTTTGGCGAACCACGCAACGCCAAGGCCATCGCATGAATGCGGCAGGCCGTCCCAATCGTGCCGCTGGCGCGGGAATGACGGGGAATGCCCGGGTGGGCAAGGGAGTGCTGGCGCGTTCACTCATGCGACTACCCGGCATGCAACATTTCGTCCTCCAGTGTTTCGCGATTAACTGTTGCTTTCTAAATATTATTTAAATTTACATTTGAAAACCATTTTTAAATATGTTTAATTTGGCAACTTGCAGCTTGGACTGCATTTAGTAAACCTCTTTCCCGAACACCTGCCCATTGGATGATATAAATCTCTCAACCCTTTCAACTTTTCTTGTGGCGATGAATATTACCGCGCTCTGACTATTCCACCTGGACTCACCCCCCGAAAGGAAGATCAGGAATGAACAGGATTTTAGTTAAACCCCTCGCTTCCGCTATTGCCTTTCTTTGCTCCATCTTATTAAGCACTGTCGCTCTGACAACACTTAATAGCGGAGTTTGGTTATTGTTCCTGGGTGCGGTTTTGATGTCGGCTGGCCTGGCATTCGTGGGCAGCGGCAAATCCGGCGAGCAAAGCTACCTGGCCAGAGCCGCGGGCGGCGCCATGGTTGGCGGTCTGTTTACCGTGATCCTGATTGCCGGCGTCTTGTCGCTGACACCAGGCGCCTCTGCTCTGCTCGGCGACGACAGAAAAGCGCAGGATGAATCATCCATGGCCTACATTCAGTGCCAGGAATTCGTGAAACATCGCCTCAAACCTCCCGCTTCGGCAAGCTTCCCCTCGCAACTCAGCAGCGATGTCAATATCGCCAGGCCGCACTCGTCCAAGCAACAATACAGTGTTATGTCGTATTTCGATATGCCCAATAGCGTCGGCGACAGACTGCGCAGTTCCTTCGTATGCGATGTCAAAAAGAGTGGCGACGGAAGGTGGAATTTGATCGCTCTCTTTGTCAACTAGGCGAAAAACCCTTGCGCTATCCGTCATTTCTGCGCAGGTGGGAATGACAGTGAGTGGCGGCTGAGGCAAGCGCAGTAGCAAAGGCTTGCGTAATTTTTCAAGACGTTTCTGGGTGGCTGGCAAACGGCGGCGTTCGGCCATGCCATCCGCACAGGCCACGCTCGCCGAATTCATTTTTCAACAAATTCGTCATATTGCATGCCGCATGAAATAAATGGCATATGTTTCGCATTTGTAACATTTTTACTGTTGTGATAGTCTGTGAATGCGTGATGTTCAAAGCACAGTGAAATCCGCTCCCCGTAAGCCGCATTCCAAAAACATGCCCGCAAGCTAGGGCAGATTGGGTTGAGCGTGGCGCAACCCAGCGAAAACAACCGTTTCATCGAGAGAGGTTCACTCATGTTGCCTAATGTTGTCGCCGACAACGTCGCTTCTTCTTGTCCACCGTCTGCCCCGGCGCGCAAACGCTGGTACCGGGTGCTCTATATCCAGGTGTTGATCGCCATCGTCATCGGCGTGCTGCTCGGCTGGCTCATGCCCGATCTCGGGCAGAGCATGAAACCGCTGGGCGACGGCTTCATCAAGCTGGTCAAGATGATCATCGCGCCCGTCATCTTCCTCACCGTGGTCACCGGCATCGCCGGTATGAGCAATCTGGGCGCGGTCGGCCGCATCGCTGGCAAGGCCATGGTCTATTTCCTGTGCTGGTCCACCCTGGCGCTGGTGGTCGGACTGATCATCGCCAATGTCGTGCAACCGGGCGCGGGCATGCACATCGACCCGGCCTCGCTCGACGCGAGCCAGGTCAGCGGTTATGTCAAGAAAGCGCACGACGCCACCATCACCGCCTTCATCCTCAACATCATCCCGGAAACGCTGGTCAGCCCCCTGACCACGGGCAACGTACTGCAAGTGCTGTTCGTCGCCATCCTGTTCGGCATCTCGATCTCGCTGGCAGGCGAACATGGGCGGCCCGTGCTCAATTTCCTCGAAGCCCTGTCGACGCCGGTGTTCAAGGCCGTGGGCATGCTCATGCGCGCCGCGCCCGTCGGCGCCTTTGGCGCCATGGCCTACACCATCGGCGCCTATGGCATCCAGTCCATCAGTAATCTGGCAATACTGGTCGCCACCTTCTACCTCACCTCGCTTTTCTTCGTGCTGGTCATACTGGGTGCGGTGGCGCGCTATAACGGCTTTTCCATCCTCAAGCTGATCCGCCTCATCAAGGACGAACTGCTGCTGGTGCTCGGCACCAGTTCGTCGGAATCGGCGCTGCCCGCCCTGATGCAGAAAATGCAACGCGCCGGCTGCGCCAAGCCGGTGGTCGGACTGGTGGTGCCGATGGGCTACAGCTTCAACCTGGACGGCACCAACATCTACATGACGCTGGCCGCGCTCTTCATCGCCCAGGCGCTAAACATCGAACTGTCGCTCGGCCACCAGCTCATGCTGCTACTGGTCGCCATGCTCAGTTCCAAAGGCGCGGCGGGCGTCACCGGCGCCGGCTTCATCACGCTGGCGGCCACCCTGACCGTGCTGCCGGGACTGCCGGTGGAAGGCATGGTTCTGGTGCTGGGCGTGGATCGCTTCATGAGCGAATGCCGCTCGCTCACCAACTTCACCGGCAACGCCGTCGCCGCCATCGTCGTTTCGCGCTGGGACAAGCAACTCGACCAGCAACGCCTGCACGCCGTGCTCGACAACCCGGCGCTGCTCGACCAGCCGGAAGTGATCGACGAGCCGGCAAACACCCCGGTGCTGCTCGACGATCCCAAACCGATGGTCAACCCGGCATAGGCCGGGCAGACACAAAAAACGGAGCTTCGGCTCCGTTTTTTGTGTGCGCGCTTCGGCGATCATCGTCACTGCTTCCAGAAGAAGGACGAAAAGACCAGCAAGGCCGATACAGACTTGGCAAGAAAACGTGATGACATGCTGCTGGAGGAATTACGTCGATGAGCCATGAAACCTTTGCCTGCGTTTGGGACGCCATTGCGGACACGGCAGGCGAAGCGGAAAACATGAAACTCCGCTCGGCCCTGATGATGGCGCTTGAGCAACACATTCGCGCCCAAGGCTGGACGCAAACCGAAGCAGCCCGCCGGCTCGGCGTGACGCAGCCCCGCGTCTCCGATCTGCTGCGCGGAAAAATCAACCTGTTCGCCCTCGATACGCTCGTCAACATGCTCTCCGCCACCGGCCTGCATGTTGAAATGCGCGTACTGGAAGCGGCATAAGGCGGGTCGCGCGCGCCGGCTGCCGTTCATGGCACACGACACACTGCCATTACCTGAAGCGCGTGTAGATATTGGTTAGGAAGCATTGAACCGCCTTATTCATGCTCATGCCACTTTCATTCTTTTGCGCTGCATCCGCTCAATGTTCGGCCTCGCGGTCACGTCCCGCTCTGGCAAGCGGAAGTGGTATTCTTTGCGGGTCGTGCGGTCGGTTGGGCTTGTGTCCGGCACTTCGCCCAAGCGTCCTAACCCTACAACCAACCCGGACGCACGTCCCGTGGGCCGGTTATCTTGTCCGTTAGGGAACCTCTGCACAACCCGCCACCACACAGCCCGATCTGATAAAATAACGCCATTGTCATTATTGCGATACGCGACATGAAGAAAGCAATGAAGCAACTGAGTCTGGCGGAGAC
>WREP01000049.1 GCA_009779265.1 Betaproteobacteria bacterium | reverse complement strand
ATCTCTCACCGCCAGCCGTCCGACCCCGTGTTTCGCCGCTCGCCTTGCCTTGACTCGCCGCCGTTTCCGCTACCGCCATCAACAATCCACGGGCCTTGTTGAAGATCAGGCGGTAGCGGTGCTTGTTCATTTCAGTCTCCTTCGCAAAGCGTAAGCAGGCAAACGGTTTATAAAATCAGTCAAAAATCAGCGGCCGGGTGCGCGGCAAACCACTGGCGCGCCGACAAAGCCGCCGCGCCTCGATAGGTCTTTATCTTCAGACCGCGCTCATTACCCCGGTGATCGAGCGCGCGCCAGCAGCGATTGGCGAAGAAGCTCTGGCGCACCAGCCGGCTCATGACTGGCGTGTGCCCAAACGGCGCCACCCAATCGAGAATCCACATCCGCTCGCCGCTGTTCCAATCGGCTTCGGGCATCAGGAGCGGGTTGTTGGCCAGGTAGCGTTGTTCCGCTTCCAGACTCAGATTGGCCCAGGAAAGATAGAACACGGGCTTGCCCGCCTCGCTGGCGAAGATGAATTGCCGGTTTTTGATCGCCGGCAGCAGCAATACCGGCAAGGTATGCAAAGGGAAATCGCGATGCTCCGCGGAGTGCATCCATAACCACACCGCGCCGCCCATGATTTCGGCTTCATTCCAGGGCTGTTCGACCAGGCCGGGCGCAACGATGGAAAGAGGCGGCGGGTTCATGACGCTAAAGCGACCAGTTGACGGTAAACCCCGCGACGCGATGCGGGGTGCGGAAGCCGTCGGGTTTGGCAATGGGCGTCCCGGCGAACAGGTCGTAAAAGAAGCCTTGCGCGCCGCCGCGCAGCCCCAATACGGCTCCGCTCAAATGTTTGCCGAGCAGCCAGTCGCTGCTGGGGCCCGCTACTTGGCCGTAATCGACGCCGATATAGAGTTCCTGGCCGCTTTGTCCCAGGGCCAGCCCCAGATCGTTGCGGATCAGCCAGCCGCGTTCGGCCAAAAGCTGCATCTCGCCGTCAAAGCCGCGCACGGTATAGCGACCGCCGATGGCAAAGCGGTCTTGCGCGATCAGGGGCGTCTCGTTCCATTGCGCGCGCCAGGCGCCGATGTAGCGCATGTTTTGTGCGGCAAGTTTGAAGGGAATGGTGATCTGCGCATTGGCGGTGATGATCTCGGGGCGGGAGGTGCCTTCGCCGAAAGCTTCCTCGGGCGCCGCCAGGGATCTCTTGGCGCCGGTACCGCGCCGATAGTCGAGGCTGGCGTCGAGCGTCGCCGCGCCAATGAATTCGCGGTGCGCGAGGGCAAAGCCCCAGCCGGCCATGCGTCGGCGCTGGACTTCGATTTCGGTGTCGTCGATGTGGTTTTTGGAACGGCGTGTCCAGCCGCGTAGCGAGGCCGTCGTTCGCCGCGTTGCATCGCGATGGATGACGCGCGCCAGGCTGACTTCGCCGTTTTCACTGGTGCCGCTGTAGCGATAGGTCTGGTTTGTTCCGGCAACCGACTGGTGATAACGGTTACTGCTCGCGGTCAGGCCCAACAGCCAGTAACCCAGGGGCACGGAGTAGTGGGCGACGTAGCCGCGCGTGCCGTAAGGCCCGGTGCCGACGCCGCTGTTGCCCAGGTCGTGATTGAGGCTGACGTAGAGCAGGTCGTTGAGTGTCAACGCGTGGTCGTAGGAGAAGGTGAGGCTGCCCTGGTATTTGCCGGTGGCCTTGGTGCCGGAATCGTCGGCCGACAGGGTGAGACGAAAAGGAAAATTCTGTTTCCATTTGACCATGACATCAGTCTGGCCTGGCTCGGCGCCCTGTCCCTCGGCCGCCCGGAATTCGACATCCGCTTCGGCGGTCGGCACGCGCTTGAAGTTTTCGAGCGCCTGCTCGATGTCGCGCAAATTGAGCAGGTCGCCGGGGCGCGCGGGAAAGGCATTCCACTTCGTGGCGCGCAAGTCGGTGTCCGGAGTGAATTCAATACGGCGAATCCGGCCTGGAAACAGCGTCAGCTCCAGCGTGCCTGCGGCCAGATGCGGCTGGGGGCCGGCAAGCACTTGCGCCAGGGTGAAGCCGCGCGCGATGAGGGCGTTCTGGATGCGCCGCATGACCAGGCTGATGCCTTGGGTGCCCAGGCAGCGACCCAGCGCCGGGTCGGGCGCGCCATCGGCCAAACGATGTGCATGCGCCAACGCCCACTGAAGCTGATCGGAGGCATCGCCCGTCAGAGTGATGCGCTCGATTTGGACGCACGGGCTTTCGCCGTCGGGCAAACGCGCCATGCCTTGCGGGGTTGCGGACAAGGGCAGGCGCACGTCCGGCGTGCGCTCTTGCTGTTCGCGCAGAATGCGCTCACGTTCTTGTTGGCGCTGCAATTCCTGGACCGCGGTGGTGGTGGATTGCGCTCGCGCGCCGCTGGCCACGGCGGCCAGCAGGACAGCCAACACCACGCCCTGTCTCAGGCCGGCCGGAAATTCAAGCCGCCGCCCGGCAAAGCGCGCTTTTCCCCTTGGCGCGAGGCTCCCTTCGATTGTCCTTGGCATCATCCTATAATTTTTTTAATTATTGGAGGAGCGAAAGTTTATATTGCCAACACGCTATACGCAATAAATTTTCTCATGCAGGCGCGATGGGATTCATGATCCTTTAATAATCATGTCGCATCAGAAAAATATGATGCTTAATGGGCGGGGCGGCCCGCCGCGATAAATTTCCGCGCCGTCGGCGACAGCCACAGTCGCCGCCGCCCGAAAGTAGCCGGCCTTGGCCGTGTCCGGGCGGCAGCCGCGAGCGCGGTTTTGATTAAAGCACAGACAGAAGGTATTGCCCACTCCCGCCCCTCTGGGGCAGCCTCTTCAACAAGTGGGGGAGGGAAAGGCACGCCCCTCGCCCGCTTGGGGCTTGTCGCGAAAGGCTACCGCTCCCCTCCATCCTCGCGGGACAAGGCCGCAGGCCGCAGGACAGCCGAAGGCTGTTCCCGCGTAGCGGGATGCGGCGAAGCCGCACAAAGGGGCCGGGGGAGAGGGGGAGGTTCACCGAAGAAAGGGGCGTTCCCCGTCACTCCTGCCCGCGAAGCGGCGGATGCAAGCGCGATGGACGAACCAGCCGCCGTCTCCCTTGCAGCCTCCCCCTCTCCCCCGGCCCCCGCGAGGGGGGAGGGGAGTATCGGGCTTTCGCGACAGTCTCCCGCGAGGGGGCTTTGCGGCGCTCACGGAACGTACTGCCGAAGGCTTTTGCGACAAGCTCCTCGCGGGTGAGGGCGTGTCCACGCATAAATCAAAGTTGTTCTACCGCCTCAGCGGTGCCGGCTACCGCTGCGGTGGCGGGGCGGGGTGGCTGGCTTGGCGGCGGCTTTGCCGGGCGAGCGGCCGGCGGGCTGGCCGCCGCGCGGCGGACGCGGCGGCTGGGGCGGACGCGGCGCGGCCACCGCCGCCGGCTCGAAGCCGGGTACGACGAGGCGCTCGATGTCGCGCTTGATCAGTTTTTCGATGTCTTTCAGGTTGCCGCGCTCGTCGTGGCAGACCAGCGAGATCGCTTCGCCTTCCATGCCGGCGCGGCCGGTGCGGCCGATGCGGTGAACGTAATCCTCGGCGACATTGGGCAATTCGTAATTGATGACGTAGGGCAGGGCGTCGATGTCGATACCGCGGGCGGCGATGTCGGTGGCGACCAGGGCCGTCAGCCGGCCTTCCTTGAAATCGCCGAGCGCCCGCGTGCGCGCGCCTTGCGACTTGTCGCCGTGAATCGCCGCCGCCTTGATGCCGGCCTTGTCCAGCACCCGCGCCAGGGCGTCGGCGCCGTGCTTGGTGCGGGCGAAAACCAGCACTTGATGCAGGCCGCGCGTGGCGAACAGATGCTTCAGCAAATCCTTCTTTTGCTCACGATTGGTTTCGATGACCTGCTGCCGCACTGTTTCGGCCGCCGTGTTGCGCGGTGCGACATCGACCGATACTGGCTGGTGCAGCAGGCCGGCGGCCAGTTCGCGGATTTCCGCCGAGAAGGTGGCGGAGAACAACAGGTTCTGCCGTTTCGCCGGCAGCAGGGCGATGATTTTGCGGATGTCGCGGATGAAGCCCATGTCGAGCATGCGGTCGGCTTCGTCGAGGACGAAAATTTCCACCCCGCCGAGGTCGACGGTTTTCTGCTGAACGTGGTCGAGCAGGCGGCCCGGCGTCGCCACCAGGATATCGACGCCGCGGCGCAGGCTGGCGATCTGCGGATTGATGCCGACGCCGCCATAGACGGCCAGCGAATTGATCGGCAGATGCTTGCCGTAGGTGCGCACGCTTTCCTCGACCTGAATCGCCAGTTCGCGCGTTGGCGTCAGCACCAGCACGCGCGGCGCGCGGGCGGTGCGGCTGAGGCGGTCGGTGCGGCCGGATGCCAGGCGGTGCAGGATGGGCAGCGTGAAACCGGCGGTCTTGCCGGTGCCGGTCTGCGCCGTGGCCATCAGGTCGTGGCCGGCGAGCACGGCGGGAATCGCCTGGCGCTGGATCGGCGTCGGCGTGTCGTAGCCCTGTTCGGCGACGGCGCGCTGGATTTCGGCCATCAGGCCAAGGTCGGAAAACAACATGGAATACTCCGGAAAAAAAGGATGGTCGCCGCAGCGGCGGCGGGGAAGTTCAGCGCGCGCCTTCGACGTAGTAGTCGATGCGGCCGCGCGGCGCGAGATATTCGACGGTGGCGGGCGGCAGTTTGGCCGGACTGATCACCGTTTCGATGCACAAATCGGTTTCGCGCAGGTCGAGCAGCAGGGCCTCGTTGCGCGGCACGTCGGGGTCGTGCAGCATGATCAGCGGCCGCAGCAGATCGCCGCTGTTACTCTCGACCACCAGGCCGATGCCGCCGTCGCCGAGGACGACGAAGCTGCCCGGCGGATAGACGCCGACGGATTTGACGAACAATTGCAGCAATTCCGGGTCGTAGCGCCCCTGTTCCTGCTTGAACATCGCCGCCAGCGTTTCGGCCGGCGTTTTGGCCTGCCTCGGATCGAAGGGATTGCACAGATTGTCGTAGCGGTTGGCAATGGCCACAATGCGCGCCAGCCGGGGAATCCGGGTTGCCGCCAGATGATTGGGAAAGCCCTGGCCGTCCCAGCGTTCGTGATGGCAGGCGATGATGTTCCTGACGGCGACCGGCAGGTCGGTGATGGCCGCCGCCTGCTTGATGCCGTAGCCGACATGGGCCTGATAGAACTGCTCCTCGGCCGGCGAGCGTTGCGGGTTGCGCAGCACGCGGGCCGGCACATCCCGCTTGCCGATGTCGTGGAACATGGCGCCGAGGCCAAGCCAGCGCAACTCCTCCTCGCTGAGCTGCGCTGCCTTGCCGAGCAGCAGCGAGAGCACGACGACATTCATGACATGCAGCGCCGGCCCTGCTTCCCTGACCTTGAGATTGACCAGATGCACGGCCACGCTTTCGGCATTGAGCAGGCCGCCGACCAGCCGGCCCACCGCGCTTTTGGCCTTGCCATGCGTTTCGCCCGGGCGGCTGCTCAGATCGCGCAGAATATCGCCGATGCCGAGCGCCTCTTGCTCGAAGATGCGCTCGCAGCGGGCCAGTTCCTCGCGCTGGGCGCGCACCCGCTCGCTACGTGTACGCTTGGCGTCGAACATGGAATCGAGGGCGGCGGAAGAAAAATCGACCTCGGCCTCGGCGGCCTGCGCTTCCGGCAGCGGTTGCGCGGTGCTGCGCTCGGGGTCCCATTCGACGGCATCCAGGCCAAGACCGCGCAATACCCGGATCTGCTCTTCGTTGTCCAGACGAAAGCGGTTGAGCAGGAAGGGATGGTCGAGCCAGCGCAATTCGCCCAGCGAAATGAAAACGCCGGGCTGCAAGCGGTCGACGGGTATTTTGGGTTTCATCGGTTTTCAGGATTATCGCGCCAAAGGCGTCAGCCAGTTCTCGGCGACGACGCCGGGATACCTGGCGAAATCCTTCATGTTATTGGTCACGACTGTCACGCCAAGCGCCAGCGCATGAGCGGCAATCAGCTTGTCGAGGGCATCTGTCGCATCTCGGACACTTGGATAAAACAGCCTTATGCACCTGCTTCGTCGCATTTCTTCTTGAACAACTCAAGTGGAATATCACCAAGTCCACGAATGCGATCACCGGAGAAGGTCGCAGACATTGTTACTTGGGCTGGCGAACCGACGAAGAAGATCACGAGACCTGTTCCTTCTCTCGTTGCGTCATTCGGGAAATGGGTAACGTATTCGTCGCCAATGTCATAATAAATGGTTGTGTTTGGTTCTTTTTTCAAGAACTCCTTGATGACTGCTTTCACCCTGCCGTCCCCAGCACGCTCATACCTGGCAAGGGCAATCACGGTAGCTTCCTTGATTTGCTCCTCCACCTCAAGCTCATGAAATGGCGTGTGCGGGCGCTGAACAGTACTCCGATCGGGTGGCGGCTTCTCTTCCAGATGCGGAACAGCCAGTTGTGCATTTATTTCGTCAATCTTCGCGTCAAGCCCTGAAGCCAGCAAGTTGGGAGCTATCCACCACCCCACGATATACCAAAGCAAAAGGAAAACAATTGAAAAGCCGGCGCCAAAAGCCAAACCGTCCAAGAATTTCCGAATCATTTCTGCCTCCTTGCCGCCGACCCCAATCCCCGCTCAAGGCAAGCCTGTGAGCCTTTCACCGCGTCGGGGCAGGCGAGCCATCCGCTCATGCTTCCTGCCCGCCGTTGGAAAGGCCCAGCACCATCTGTTGCGAGGCGCGGCCTTCGCTGTCGTCCTCGCTCTTGGCCGGCTTGTTGCCGCGCCGGCCCTCGACCATGTCGAGGTAGTCGTCGTCGACGTCGCCGGTGATGTAGCAGCCGTCGAAGCAGGAGGCGTCGAACACGGTCAAATCCGGGCGCAGCCGGGAGATCGACTGGCGCAGCGCCTCGATGTCCTGATACACCAGCGCGTCGGCGCCGATTTCGGCGGCGATCTGGGCATCGCTGCGGCCGGTGGCGATCAGTTCGTCGCGCGTCGGCATGTCGATGCCATAGACGTTGGGGAAGCGCACCGGCGGCGCCGCCGAGGCGAAATAGACCTTGACCGCGCCGGCCGCCCGCGCCATTTCGACGATTTCGCGGCTGGTCGTGCCGCGCACGATGGAATCGTCCACCAGCAAAACGCGCTTGCCCTTGAATTCCTGGCCGACGGTGTTGAGTTTCTGGCGCACCGATTTGCGCCGCATCGCCTGCCCCGGCATGATGAAGGTGCGGCCGACGTAGCGGTTTTTGACGAAGCCTTCGCGGAAGGGGATGTTCAGCGCCTGCGCCAGTTGCATGGCGGAGGGCCGGCTGGAATCGGGAATCGGGATGACCGCGTCGATTTCAGCGAGCGGAATGTTGGCGCGCACCTTGTCGGCCAGCAACTCGCCCATCGCCAGGCGCGATTCGTAGACTGATACGCCGTCGATCACGGTATCGGGGCGGGCGAGATAGACGTATTCGAAAATGCACGGCGCGTACATTGGCTGCTGCGCGCACTGGCGGGTATGCAGGCGGTGGTCGAGGTCGATGAATATCGCCTCGCCCGGCTCGATGTCGCGGATCACGCGGAAACCGAGGGTGTCGAGGGCGACCGATTCGGAGGCGATGAGATATTCGTTGCCCTGTGCGCTTCGGTTCTCGCCGTACACCAGGGGGCGGATGCCGTGCGGGTCGCGGAAGGCGAGGAGGCCATAACCGGCGATCAGGGCGACGACGGCATAGGCGCCGCGGCAGCGGCGATGGACGCCGGCCACGGCCTGGAAAATGCTATCCACATCGAGTTCGTAGCCGTGCGCCGCCGACTGCAATTCGTGCGCCAGCACATTGAGCAGTACTTCGGAATCGGAATTGGTATTGATGTGTCGGCGGTCGAGGCGGAACATCTCGCCCTTCAATTGCTCGGCATTGGTCAGGTTGCCGTTGTGGCCAAGGACGATGCCGAAGGGCGAATTGACGTAGAAAGGCTGCGCCTCGGCGAAGCTGTAGGCCGAGCCGGCGGTCGGGTAGCGGACATGGCCGATGCCCCAGTTGCCCGGCAGGGCGCGCATGTTGCGCGTGCGGAACACGTCGCGCACCAGTCCCGGCCCCTTGTGCAGATTAAAAGTATTGCCTTCGGCGGTGGCGATCCCCGCTGCGTCCTGGCCGCGATGCTGGAGCACCATCAGGCCATCGTAGAGCAACTGGTTGACCGGCGTGTTGGCCATGACTCCGAGAATCCCGCACATGATTTATTCCGTCTAACTGAATTGAATACGTTTTGCCAGATCGTCCGGCAACCACTGCCGGGCCATCAACACGGCGGTTTCCAACGGCGGCGCCAGCACCGCCCCCCGCCACCAAGGCTGGCGGGGCAAGGCGGTCATGCCGCCCAGTCCGACCAGAATCATCATGACCAGCACGCCGCGCGCCAGGCCAAAAACCATGCCGAGCAGGCGATCCGAAACCGTCAGCCCGAGCGCCTTGACCATGTGGCGCACGGCCAGACGAATCAAGGCCATGAGCAGCAGCACGCCGAGAAAAACCAGCACGCAACCGGCAAAAACGCGCACCGCCGGATCGCCGAGATCGACCGGCAAGGCTTCGCCGACCGTCTGGCCGAACTCGATGGCGGCAAAAATGCCGGCGATCCAGGCGGCCAAGGCGACCATTTCGCCGATTACGCCGCGCCACAATCCAAACAACAGGGAAAAGCCGATGACCGCGATGGTCACATAGTCGAAAACTGTCATTGCCGCGGCGCAACCACTCCGGAAACGCCGATTTTCTTCATCCTCTCCAGCGCCTTCTCGGCCGCTTCCCTGCTGGCGAAGGGGCCGGCGCGCACGCGCGTCTTGCGGCCCTGCGGCGTATCGAGGGGTTCGGTGTACATCTTGATGCCCAACTCGCCGAGCTTGCTCTGCAAATTCCTGACATTGGCCTCGTTGGCGAAGGCGCCGATGAGCACCAGATATTCGCCGTCATTCCCTGCTGCCGCGGCGCCCGGCTGGCCGGCGAGAATGGCGGCGGCGCGGCGGGCGTCGGCGGCATCGTTGGCCTTGTCGTTGGCTATATCGGCAGCTTTGGCCGCCGGTTTGTCGGCGGGTTTTTCGGGGGCTTTCTCGATCGGCTTATCGGCAGGCTTGGGCGCGGGTTTTTCCGCCGCTTTCGCGGCCGGCTTGCCCTCGTCGCGGGGCGAGGTGTCCGGGACGGGTGGCGCGGCAACTGGCGGCGCCGGGCGCTCGGTGGCAAGGCGCGGCGCGAACGGCGTCTCGTCCTGGCCGGGAATGCGGATTTCGACATCCTGCATGGGCGGGCGCGGCTCGTCATCCATGATGATCGGCAGCACCACGGCCAGGACGGAAACAAAGGCGATCGCGCCGACCAGTCGGCGGCGGGCGCGTTTCGCGAGTTGCAGTTGAGCCTCGTTGTCTTCCATGAATCAGGTTTTCCGGCCCAGTGCTTGAAGCGCCTCGGCCACCGTGTAGAAGGAACCAAAGACAACGATTCTATCACTTTCGCCCGCCGCGCCCTTGGCCGCCTGCATCGCCGCCGTCGCCGATGGATGCTGGACGACTTCGCCGCCCAGTTCGCCAGCGGCGATGGCGGCGGCCAGCCTGTCCGATTGCGCGCCGCGCGGCCCGCCCAGCGTGGCGACGTGCCAGACGTCGACGCGCCCGCGCAGCGCCGCCAGCGCCCCGGCGATATCCTTGTCGGCCAACATGCCGACCACCGCGAAGGTACGCTCGAAAAAGCCCATGCCGCCGAGATTGGCGGCCAGCGCCGCGACCGCTTGCGGATTGTGGCCGACATCGAGAACAATCGCCGGCCGCCCCGGCAGAACCTGGAAACGGCCCGCCAACTCGGTTTCGATCAAGCCGGCGCGAATCGCCTGCATGGTCACCGGCAGCTTGTCGGCAATGGCCTCCAGCGCCGCCAGCGCCACCGTCGCATTAGCTAACTGCGTCGGGCCGCGCAGGCCGGGGTAGGCCAGCGAACGCCGCGTCACCCGCTCGCCCGCGCGGCGCCACCACTGCCATTGCAGGCGGTTCTCGGCGCTCGGGGTAAAACCGAAATCGCGGCCCAGCAAACACAAATCAGCGCCAATCGCCGCCGCGTGCGCGACGAGGCTTTGCGGCGGATCGGCATCGGCGCACAAAGCCGGCCTGCCGGCGCGGAAAATGCCCGCCTTCTCGAAACCGATCGCCTCGCGGTCGGCGCCGAGCCAGTCGGTATGATCCAGCGCCACGGTGGTGACGATGGCAACATCCGGCTCGTAAATATTGACCGCATCCAGCCGCCCGCCCAAGCCTACTTCCAACACCACCGCCTCGACCCCGGCAGCGGCAAAAACCTCCCAAGCCGCCAGCGTCCCGAACTCAAAATAAGTCAGCGCCGCCCCACACGCCCGTCGCGCCGCCTCCACCCGCGCAAAAGCCGCGCACAACGCCTCATCGCCCACAGGCCGCCCATCCATCCGCACCCGCTCGTTATAAGCCAGCAAATGCGGCGAGGCATAACAACCCACCCGATAACCCGCCTTGCCGATAATCTTTTCCAGATAGGCGCAGGTCGACCCCTTGCCATTGGTGCCGCCAACGGTAATCACCGGCCAAGGCTGCGTCTGCCCGAGTGCCGTTTTAACGGCGCGAATGCGCTCAAGGCCGAGTTCAATCCCGGCCTGACCTTTGGGATGCAGGTTTTCAAGATGGGTGAGCCAGTCGGAGAGGGTCATGGGGTACAGCTGATTTTCAAACACCTGAATTCAGTGGGTAGGATGGGTAGAGCATAGCGAAACCCATCGTTGCAAAAGCGGTTGCGGAGCGCGGTAATGCGGTAGGATGGGTAGAGCGCAAGCGAAACCCATCAATCCACATTTTCCCCAAATTGACGATCATTTCGCGAAATGACGCAACCCCAATCCACAGGATAAACGCCCAATGCCACATAACGATGAAACGATGACGGCGCCCAATCGCGTACTCGATCAACTAACCCATGCTTGACCGGATTGATGTGAACATAATTGACGTGCCGCTCAAAATCGGTCTCATTCCGAATGGTGTGCTCCCAATAGCGGCGTTGCCAGATGCCGCGCTCGCCCTTCGCTGAACGGCTCAGCGAAATCCGTTCTACACAGGCAAAGTTGCGGGAGAATCTCGATTTGATCTGGCGCCAGCGGGTTGCAAAATCCGCATCGCCTGGCGGCATCGTCCAAACCGCATGCAGATGATCAGGCAGAACGACGATGGCGTCCATTGTGAACGGATGCCGTTGCCGCACTTCGCGAAACGCCTCGCGCAACAACCCGATGTGATCGGTCAAAAGCGAACGATTCCGCTCAGCCAGATTGACCGTGAAGAAAAAACTTCCGCCGGGAATGAAATTACGTCTGTAGGATGTCATGGCGTCATGTTTATTCAGGTTTGAGGCGATGGGTTTCGCTGTGCTCTACCCATCCTACCGCGCTATCACAGGCTATAGGGCCGTAGGCTGGGTAGAGCGAAGCGAAACCCAGCATTGCGAGCAAAACGAAGACTGGGATTGCGTTGTGCTTCATCTCAACTTACGAGGCAGGAAGATGAGAGCATTGGGTTTCGCTACGCTCAACCCAGCCTGCGCGGGCTGTATCTACAGGGGTTGTTTTATTGGCAGGGGCAGTGCATTTGGCAGAATTTTTCTGGTGTTTGTAGTGATTAATTGCCGACAGGATTACAAGGGCAATAACAAGCCAAATGACAAATGCTACTAGACTTCGCCAGCACTCCTCTCTTATTTTCTTCCAAAAGCCATCATCCCAGCCTTTCCAGCTATCAGCCCAGCTCTTCGCCATGTCAGGAAACAGCTCTTGAACAATTATTTCATCTCCCAAAAGTGCGCGGGAATAAAATTCTTTCCTCGACAGTCGGTAAACAATTTTCAACTGCTGACCATCTATATAAAATACCCGTTCGCCTGAAAAATTAAAAATATCCCAGCGAGTAGAGATGGTTTTGCCATCCAGCACGTACTTTTCGAATCCGGAATAATGCCAATAAATTTGCATCGTTCTTTTCGGATTATTCCCGAACGAAAAGCTGGCAGTTGGCATTGGCGCTCCCCCCTCACGCCGCCGCCGGTAACCTCTGCAACAGCGCCAGCGTCCTTGCCACCTGATCGCGCAGTTCGCGGCGGTCGATGATCATGTCGATGGCGCCTTTTTCGAGCAGGAATTCGGAGCGCTGGAAGCCTTCCGGCAGTTTTTCGCGCACGGTTTGTTCGATGACGCGCGGGCCGGCGAAGCCGATGAGGGCGTTGGGTTCGGCCATGACCACGTCGCCGACGAAGGCGAAGGAGGCGGAGACGCCGCCCATGGTCGGGTCGGTGAGGATGCTGATGTAGGGCTGGCCGACCGCCGCCAGTTTGGTCAGGGCCGCCGTGGCCTTGGCCATTTGCATCAGGGAGAACAGTCCTTCCTGCATGCGGGCGCCGCCGGAGGCGGTGATGCAGATGAAGGGCATTTTCTGCTCGACGGCGGCCTGTACGCCGCGCACGAAGCGTTCGCCAAGCACCGAGCCCATCGAGCCGCCCATGAAGTCGAATTCGAAGGCGGCGGCGACAACCGGGTTGTTTTTGATCGCTCCTTGCAGCACGACCAGCGAGTCGCTTTCGCCGGTGTCGCGGTTGGCTTCCATGAGGCGGTCGGGGTATTTCTTGGAGTCCTTGAATTTCAGGCTGTCGACCGGCACGACTTCGGCGCCGATCTCGCTGCGGCCTTCAGTGTCAAGCAGCAGGTCGAGGCGCTGGCGGGCGTTGAGGCGATGGTGATGGCTGCACTTCGGACAGACTTGTAGGTTGTTGGCGAGGTCGGTGGCGTAGAGCACGGCATCGCAGGCCGGGCATTTGCTCCACAGCCCTTCCGGCAGGTTGCTGCGGCGTTGTCCTTGTTCGCGCTTGATTTTTGGGGGTAGCAGTTTGTTCAGCCAGCTCATTTTTTCATCCTCTTTGCATTTCATCCATGCCGCGGCGTAGTTCCGCGACCAGCATTCCGGCGTTGGCGCAGGCGCTTGCGGCGTTTTCGATTTCCTCGATGATCCGGCTGCCGACGACGACGGCATCGGCAAAGCCGGCGATGCGGGCGGCGGTGGCCGCGTCGCGGATGCCGAAGCCGACGCCGACCGGCAGGCCGGTCTGGGCGCGGATGGCTGGCAGACGCTCGGCAACGGCGGCGACATCGAGGGCGCTGGAGCCGGTGACGCCGGCCAGCGAGACGTAATAGACATAGCCGCTGGCGATGGCCGCGACCTGGGCGATGCGTTCCGGCGTCGAAGTCGGGGCGACGAGGAAAATCGGGTCGAGGCCGTGCGCTTTCATGGCGGCGCCGAATTCCGCCGCTTCCTCCGGCGGGTAGTCGACCACCAGCACGCCGTCGACGCCCGCGTGCGCGGCTTTTTCGGCGAAGGTCCCAAGCCCCATGGCCTCGATCGGGTTGGCGTAGCCCATCAGCACGACCGGCGTTTTGTCGTCGCCGGCACGAAAGTCGCTGACCAATTGCAGCACTTTGCGCAGGCTCATGCCGAGCGCCAGGGCGCGCTCGGAGGCGCGCTGGATGGTCGGGCCGTCGGCCATGGGATCGGAAAAGGGCACGCCCAGTTCGATGATGTCGGCGCCGGCCGCGACCAGCGCCTGCATCAACGGCACGGTCAGTTCGGCCGCCGGATAGCCGGCGGTGATGAAGGGGATCAGCGCCTTGCGGCCTGCGCCATCGAGGCGCTGGAAAGTGGTCTGGATTCTCGACATCAGAAGATGATCCCGGATTTTTCGGCCACCGTGTGCATGTCCTTGTCACCCCGGCCGGAGAGGTTGACCAGCAGAATTTTGTCCGCCGCCAGCGTTGGCGCCAGTTTCATGGCGTAGGCCAGCGCGTGGCTCGATTCCAGCGCCGGAATGATGCCTTCGCGCCGGCACAGTTCATGGAAGGCGTTGAGCGCCTCGGCGTCGTCGATCGGCACGTAGTCGGCGCGGCCGCTGTCCTTGAGCCAGGCGTGCTCGGGGCCGACGCCGGGATAGTCGAGGCCGGCGGAAATGGAGTGCGTCTCGACAATCTGGCCATCCTCGTCCTGCAAGAGATAGGTGCGGTTGCCGTGCAGCACGCCGGGCACGCCGGCATTCAGCGAGGCCGCGTGCTTGCCGCTGGCGATGCCGCTGCCGGCGGCCTCGACGCCGACCAGGCGAACGTCCGGCACATCGAGATAAGGGTAAAAAATGCCCATCGCGTTGGAGCCGCCGCCGACCGCGGCGATTACCGCGTCCGGCTGGCGGCCGGCGATTTCCGGCATCTGCGTCAGGCATTCCTCGCCGATGACCGTCTGGAAGTCGCGCACCAGCATCGGGTAGGGATGCGGGCCGGCGACCGTGCCGATGATGTAGAAGGTGTTGTGGATGTTGGTGACCCAGTCGCGCATGGCCTCGTTCAGCGCGTCCTTCAAGGTTTTCGAGCCGGACTCGACGGGCACGACCGTGGCCCCGAGGAGCTTCATGCGATAGACGTTGGCCGCCTGCCGGCGGACATCCTCGGCACCCATATAAACGATGCACTCGAAGCCGTAGCGGGCGGCTACCGTGGCCGTGGCGACGCCATGCTGGCCGGCGCCGGTTTCGGCGATGACGCGCGGCTTGCCCATGCGTTTGGCGAGCAGCGCCTGGCCGATGCAATTATTCACCTTGTGCGCGCCGGTGTGATTCAAATCCTCGCGCTTGAGGTAGATCTGCGCCCCGCCGAGTTGCGCGGACAGGCGCTTGGCGTGATAGATCGGCGACGGCCGGCCGACGAAGTGCTTCAGCTCGTATTCGTATTCGGCGCGAAAAGCCGGATCGGCCTGCGCTTCGGCATAGGCCGCCGTCAACTCGGCGAGCGCGCCGAACAGCGTCTCGGCGACGAAAACGCCGCCATAGGGACCGAAATGGCCCTTGGCGTCGGGGAAGTTATAGTGACTCATCGGCTTTCCGTACTGCCGCGACGAAGGCGGCGATTTTGTCGTGATCCTTGATGCCCTTGCTCGCTTCCACGCCGGAAGAAACATCCACCGCCGCCGGTCGCACGCGCCGCATGGCGTCGCCGACATTGGCGGCCGTCAGGCCGCCGGAGAGCACGAGAAAAGCGGGCAGTTCCGGCGGAATCAGCGTCCAGTCGAAAACATGGCCGCCGCCGCCGTAACCTTCGACGAAGGCGTCCAGCACCAAACCCTGGGCGTCGGAAAAGGAGCGTGCGAATTCTACCAGATCAAGCCCCGGCCTCACCCGCGCCGCGCGCAGCCAGGGCCGGGCGAACTGGCGGCAATACGCCGCCGGCTCGTCGCCGTGAAATTGCAGCAGATCGAGCGGCGCGGCGGCGCAGGCGGCGAGAACCTCCGCCGCCGCAGCATTGACGAACAGGCCGACGGTAGCGACGAAGGGCGGCACGCGCCGCGCCAGTTCCGCCGCCCGTTGCGGCGTTACATAACGCGGACTGGGCGGATAAAAGACGAAACCGATGGCGTCGGCGCCTGCGGCGACAGCGGCATCGACATCGGCCTCGCGCGTCAGGCCGCAGATTTTGATGCGGGTTTTCATGTCAGTTTTCTACCACGCCTCGCGCAACCTGCAACGCACGAATTCGCCGATAACGTGATTCCCTCTCCCCGCCTGGAGACTGTCGCGAAAGCCCGATACTCCCCTCCCCCCTCGCGGGGGAGGGGCTGGGGGAGAGGGGGAGGCGGCAAGTGAGACGGCGGCTGGTTCGTCCATCGCGCGTGCATACGCCGCTTCGTGGGGCGAGAGAGAGGGATGAGTGGTGGGGAACGCCCCTTTCTTCGTTGCCCCTCTCCCAACCCCTCTCCCCAACCCCTCTCCCGCGAGGGGAGAGCAACTGTCTTTCAAGTCAAGCGTGATGAAGCGATTCATCCCAGGGTTTTCCGGTTCTGACCATGGCATTGAGGATGGTGAGGAGCTTGCGCATGCAAGCGACGATGGCGACCTTCT
>WREP01000048.1 GCA_009779265.1 Betaproteobacteria bacterium | reverse complement strand
GGTGGCCCTGACGGCGTGCATGCGCAAGCTGCTGCTCATTCTCAACGCCATTCTGAAAACAGGCCAGCCTTGGCGCGCAACACCTGTCGCAGCGTAGCCGGTTGACACGGTTGCTCCCCTCCGCCTGCGGCGCAAGGGAGGGGGCCAAGCTTGCAGCGCGCACCGGTTTTCTCCCTCCCTTGCGGGCGAAGCCCGGAGGGGAGGGCGGGGAGGGGTAAAAGCGGTTCAGCAGGAGAGGGGTTGCCGGGCACGACAATGATATTCATGCGATTGCCCTGAGTGACAGGGCCACCCCGTGGGAGTGCGTCCATTCTGGGCGCATGCGAAGGGCGGGGAAAACCCCGCCCTTTTTGTGGCGCCATGGGCGCTTAGTTATCGACGATGATCGACTTGCTGGTGTTCACCAAGTGATTGATGATCGCCGCCTGGTCGCCGTTGAAGCCGGCGGTGAGGTCGATATTCTCCAGCACGATGGTCTGATCCTCGGCGCCGACGTTGTAACCTGCCGCGAAACCGCCACCGGTACTAATATGGATGATCGTGCCGCCGCTGCCGTCGTTCCCGAAGTACAGGTACTGATCCAGATGGTCATGGTCGGCATGCTGGAGCAGATCGCGCAGGTCGAGTTTGTCGTCGCCATTGCCGAAATCAGTCACCGTATCGACCGCCGGTGTGCCGGGGGTTGGTGACTTGTCGGCCAGATTCCAGACGAAGGTATCGGCGCCCAAACCGCCGGTCAGGGTGTCGTTACCCGCGCCGCCGATCAGGATGTCGTCGCCATCGCCGCCGATCAGCGTGTCGTTGCCGACGCCGCCGCGCAGGGTATGGTGGCTGTTGTCGGTGCTGAGTACGGCCGAATCGCCCACAGCGACGGTGACCGAGCTGGTTATCGAATCCGTCATACCCAAACCGCTATCGACTATCGTGGCATGTACCGTCACCGTGTCGCTGTCGGAAACCGATGTGAGGGTCAGGCCGGTGATGCTTACTGTTCCGTCCAGAGCCACGTTGACCGTATAGCCGGTGTGGGAGCCAGGGGTCAGATCCAGAGTCCAGGTGCCATCGCCATTGTCGTTGCCGCCCGACAGCTTACCGCCCAGCGGAACATCCACGATGATGCTGGTAACCGTTTCCGAGCCATCGGAATCACCCGGCGCCACCGTGATGTCGAGATCGCGCGTAGCCGTCGAATTGCTCTTCGTGGCCTCGATTGATTTGATGATGTAATCGGACCCTTTGTCTTCCGCGGTGAATACGATAGAGGTGATCGTCGTATCTGCCGGATGGAAGGTGCCATTGGGATCATACTTAACAAGAATTTCTGTGTCCGCGAAATCTCCCGCGCCTGGATACTTGCCGCTATCAAAAACCACATCGCCATTGACGTTGTAGGCAATGACTCGAGCATACTCCGTCGTCCACTGACCATTGTTTAACCACGACAGTTTTACATCCGCGCTCGTCACGGGAGTGTCGAACGTGATTATCGCACTCTCGGATGCCTTATACACATCGCTGTACGAGATTTCGACGCCATTCCCATCGGTGCCTGGATCCTTATTCGGATCCGAAGGGGGCATCGGCACTCCAACGCCGAAGCCCTTACGACCGTCCTGATCAAAGTAGTAGAGACCCTTCTCTGTCCCGTCATAATCGAAGCCTTGTATCGTGAAGCCATCGCCTTTGATTTCGACCGCGCCGTTGTTTGCTCTGACGACATCATAATTAATGAGGATCGGATCCGGCGCCTCCGGCGCGCTGACAGTGATCGTTATCAGCGGTATATCGGCCACCGGCGTTACCGATAGGGTCAGCGTTTCGGTACCGTAATTGGTGGTGACCGTCACCGGGGGCACCGGGCCGGAATAGTGCTCGAAAGGCACGAAGGTGTAATTGCCATCCGTGTCGATGGTGAGTGTGCCGACGCCGGAGATCGTTGCCGGAGTGCCTTCAGCGACAACGGCATACGAATCACCCGCCACCGTAAAGCTTTCGACAACCCGATCGGCCGGAATCGTGTCGTTAGCAAACAAATCGCCCGAGACCGTCTCATGCTCCCGGAAGACAAGCACGTCATCCTGCAAGTCGATGATGGGCGCTACCGGCGGCACAACGGTGATGGTCAGGGTTTCCGTCCGCAGATCGCCGTCGCCATCCTTGACCGTGTAGGTGAATACGTCATACACATTCGCCGACGGCGCGGCATCGGCATTGGCGACATAGGTGTAGCTGCCGTCAACGTAGAGGGTCAGCTTGCCGTGGATGCCACCAACGTCAACGCTTCCGCCCGCGAGGTTTTCTGTCGCAGCGCCGCCGCTACCTGACACTGCGCCGACCACGCCCTTACCCTCCCACCAGCCATCCGCGCCCGAAACGTCGTTGGCTAACACGCCGTCAGCCGCTGCAACCGTCAGCGTCCCGCCTTCAACGACCTCGCCAAAGTCGGGCGTCGTCAGCGGTGCGTCATCAATGATGTTGATGACCAAATTGCCCGACGCGGAAGCGCTATTGGCGTCGGTGATTTCCACCGCGAAGCTGACTGAGGCGCCATCGCCCGAAACGCTTTCGTCGCCTTCGACGTTGTCTTTCAGGGTGTAGGTGTAGTGGATGGCGCCCTCGCCGGTGTTGTCGTCGAAGACGTAGTAAGCCGTCAGCGTGCCGGTGTCATCGTTAACAACCGTCGTCGGGTTGGCGGGGTCGTCGCTCAGGGGGTGATTGCCAAGCTTGACTGAGCCGAGTCCATCCTTGGCGGTGAAACCGATCTCGCCCGAGGTGCTTGTTTGGGCCGTGGGATCCGTGCCGGCAGGTTTGTCGACAGCGTTGATTGTGCGAGCGTTCAGACCCGCTTCATAGACCCAGGTGCCGTCGCCGCCACTCGTCGGATCGTAATTCGTCGGATTGGTCGGGTCGTTCGGGCCGGGGGTGGGAATATTGACGGTCGGCGGGGTCAGCGGAACTACCGGCGGAACTACAGGAGGTACTACCGGCGGAACTACAGGGGGCGCTACCGGCGGAACTACAGGAGGAACTACAGGAGGCGGCTCTACGTTAGCGCCATTGCCCTGCGTATCCGTCCCACCGCCGTCGAAGGGGTAGAGTTCGACGACGCGGGCTGTCCCGTATTCGAAGGCGAGCGGGTTGACGTTTTCAACGATGCGCGCGAATTCGACGAAGGTGTGTCCTTCGCTGCTCACACCGGGAATGCCGGCGGCCGGGGCTTCGAGGAGTTGGTCGAGATTTTCGCCCTGCGCCAGAGCTTGGGAGATGTCGCGGTAGCCGTTGGCGTTGTTGTACACCGCGCTGTCGCTGACGTCCGGTTTGGTTTCGGCGGCGACTTCGGCGTCGATGCGCACAACATCGCCCGGCACGACGCTGAGTTGCCGGCCATCGGCCAATTGCAGAACGACCTGGGCGTTATCGGAGCTGACGACGGATTCGCCTTCACGGATGACATCGCCAAGCTTGAGCTGGCGTAACTGCCCTTCGGCATTGCGGACATAGGCTTCGCCAGTGAGGGACGTGACTTTGGCAAAAACGGCATTCTCAGCCATGACAATTTCTCCATGTACTTGTGGTTGTAGTGTTTGCAGCATAGGACTGACACCATATTCGGGCTATGGTACTTAAGTACCATCGGGGGTCGGGCGGAGCGATCTCAATTCCGTCGATACCCTTGCTGCGCCTGGATAAACGCCGTGTGCGGGTGGCGCGGCGCGGAGGGCCGCGTGACGTGATTTTGCGTGAAGCGTGAATATTTTCACGGCTGTGCGAGGGCGAGGGCAAAGGGCGGGGAAAACCCCGCCCTTTGCATGGCGCCGTTGGCGATCAATTGTGGTCGACAAGCAGTTTGCCCTGCGCCAGCAGGTCGGTGATGATCTGCTGCTGGTCGCCGATATTGCTGCCGACGAGATCGACCCCCTGTAACAGGATGGTCTGATCCTCGGCGCCGGGGATGTGGGCGCCGCCCGCGAAGCCGCCACCGGTACTGACATGGAGGATCGTGCCGCCGCTGCCGTCGCTCTCGAAGTGCAGGTACTGATCCAGATGGTTCTGGTCGGCATGCTGGAGCAGATCGCGCAGGTCGAGTTTGTCGTCGCCATTGCCGAAATCAGTCACCGTATCGACCGCCGGTGTGCCGGGGGTTGGTGACTTGTCGGCCAGATGCCAGACGAAGGTATCGGCGCCCAAGCCGCCGGTCAGGGTGTCGTTACCCGCGCCGCCGATGAGCGTGTCGTCACCGCTACCGCCGACCAGAGCCTGCCCGTGCGTTGCGCTCGCATCGCCCAAGGTCGCGCCGGCAGGCTGCACGGTCAGATGCAGCGAGCCAGCCGCCGTATCGCCATCGCCATCGGTCAGTTGCAAGGCGAAGTTCAGGTCGATTGAGTTGCCCATGCCTTCCGCGGCGATGCTGTAACCATGAAGATTGAGTTGGGTATCAGTGGTTCCGCTATTTTCAATCTCCACCGCGCCAAAAGGCTGTTCGCCCACAACTTGAATCTGGGCGTTCATTGGCAGATTGCTCAAGGTATATCCGCCATTGCCATCCGGAGTGATGGAATTCGAGTCTGGAACTTGCCACTCGCCATTGACGTAAATGTAAATTGCGGCAATGGCAACTTGCCCACCAGTTCCCACTGTTTTAGTAGCGCCCATTTCATTATCAGCGCCACCGTCGTAAAGTCTCACATCAATGGTGGCGTTAGCTGTAGTCACCGAGAAGATGAATGAATCAACGTCATACCGGTCGCCGGTATAGCTGAAAGTGTTGCCTTCTGATCCCCCTTTGACAAAGTCCGCACGGATAATTTCTCTTCCCTCGAACGAGGGATTTCCGACACCAAAACCACCGGTATTTGAATTCACCGTAGGTTGCCCCGATTTCGGGTTGGCTCCAGAGAAAAGTATGTCGAAGTCTTGCCCTCCGTCATAAAGCTTGAAGGCTATATTATTTTGCTTCAATCCCAGATTGCCGCTAAAGCTGATATGGCTCCCATCGTCAAACTTCTGGAATAGTTCAACCGTATAAGCATCGTTTGCCTTATCCACGGCATCCGGGTTCAGCGTGATCTGGAAGACGATCTTGCCGCCTGTCGTCGTTCCGGTCAGCACATCGGTGCCAAAGCCGGTCAACACGATATTCTGGCCGCCGGATGTCACATTCGACCCGTTGGATGTCAGCAGCGCGCCATTCGTGCCTTGGAACACAATTTCGCTGCCCTCCCGGTCGGCGCCGATATTGTCGTAGAAATTCAAGGCGCCCAAGCCAACGGCCCCGATGCTGTTGGAGATATCCATCGGCATGGCTTGAGAAACTCTCGGCACGTCGTCCACGATTTCGATCACGATGTTCGCCGACGCCGAATGATCCGTGCCGTCGAATACCGTCAGGGTGAAGATGTCGCTGTACGAGTCATCGGTAGCGTCCGGCTCGCTATCGTTATCTACCGGATCGGTCAATTCATACCGATAGGTGAGCTTGCCGTTGCCGTCGTGTCCCGTGATCGTGAGCCTGCCGAAGTCCGTGGAGACAGACTGGTTGACCAGAGCATCCAGATCGCCGTTTACAGTGAAGGTCTCGCTGTTGATCGTCACCGACTCGATGCTGTCCAGACCATCAGGGGCACTGACTGTGATGCTGCCGTGCGCCGTCGTGGTCGCGTTGCCAGCGTCCGAACCATGTGGTTGCAGGCCGGCTTCGTACACCACGTCGTTCGTGCCACCAACGTTGCCTTGGTCTACCGTGATCGTGGGCACGCTGTTGGTGCCGGTGATGGTGATGGTCAGTGTGCCGGTGGCGGGATCGCCATCGACGTCCGTGTAGGTGTAGGTGAAGGTTTCGGTGACTTGCTGGCCCTGCGTTAAAGCTTTTACCACTGCGCTGTCGGTGTCCAGTTCAAACGTGTAGGAACCGTCCGGCTTGAGCGTAATGGCGCCGTACTGGCTGCTCGCGGCCGGATTGTCCCAGGCGAACTCGTGCTCTGCCGCCGTGCCGTCGCCCAGAGTCGAGCCGTCCAGGACATCGCCGTTGACTGTGTGGTTGCCGGTACCTTCGGTGAAGTCGTGGCTGAAGCTGTTGACGGTCGGCACGCTGTTGGTGCCGGTGATGGTGATGGTCAGTGTGCCGGTGGCGGGATCGCCATCGACGTCCGTGTAGGTGTAGGTGAAGGTTTCGGTGACTTGCTGGCCCTGCGTTAAAGCTTGTACCACTGCGCTGTCGGTGTCCAGTTCAAACGTGTAGGAACCGTCCGGCTTGAGCGTGATGGCGCCGTACTGGCTGCTCGCGGCCGGATTGTCCCAAGCGAACTCGTGCTCTGCCGCCGTGCCGTCGCCCAGGGTCGAGCCGTCCAGGACATCGCCGTTGACTGTGTGGTTGCCGGTACCTTCGGTGAAGTCGTGGCTGAAGCTGTTGACGGTCGGCACGTCGTTGGTGCCGGTGATGGTGATGGTCAGTGTGCCGGTGGCGAGATCGCCATCGACGTCCGTGTAGGTGTAGGTGAAGGTTTCGGTGACTTGCTGGCCCGGTGCCAAAGCTTGTACCACTGCGCTGTCGTTGTCCAGTTCAAACGTGTAGGTGCCGTCCGGCTTGAGCGTAATGGCGCCGTACTGGCTGCTCGCGGCCGGATTGTCCCAGGCGAACTCGTGCTCTGCCGCCGTGCCGTTGCCCAGTGTCGAGCCGTCCAGGACATCGCCGTCGACTGTGTAGTTGCCGCCATCCTCAATGAAATCCACGCTGAAACTCTGCACGGTGGGCACATAATTAACCGGCGTGGTCGGTTGCAGGTTGCCCGGTGTTTGGTTGCCCGGGGGCGGGGTGCCGTCATTCGTCCCGCCATCGCCTCGCGTATCCGCCTCGCCATCGCCTCGCGTATACGCCCCACCGCCGTCGTAGGGGTAGAGCTCGACGCCGCGCGCCGTCCCATATTCGAAGGCGAGCGGGCTGACGCTTTCGACGATGCGCGCGAATTCGACGAAGGTGTGCCCTTCATTGCCCACGCCGGGAATGCCGGCGGCCGGGGATTCGAGAAGTTCGTCAAGATTTTGTCCGCTGGCCAGAGCCTGGGTGAGGTCGGTGAGAGCCTTCGGGTCGTTGCTGACCGCGCTGTCGGTGGCGTCCGGTTTGGTTTCGGCGGCGACTTCGGCGTCGATGCGAACGACATCGCCCGGCACGACGCTGAGTTGCCGGCCATCGGCCAGTTGTAGAACGACCTGGGCGTTATCGGAGCTGACGACGGATTCGCCTTCACGGATGACATCGCCAAGCTTGAGCTGGCGCAATTGCCCTTCGGCATTGCGAACATAGGCTTCGCCAGTGAGGGACGTAACTTTTGCGAAAATCGAACTCTCGGCCATGATGGGTCTCCGTGCGGTTTGGCTACGATGTACCCAGCATAGGACGCACGTCATACCCGCGCTATGGTACTTAGGTACAGTTGGCGAGCGCGCCGCCTGGTTCGCGGCCTTGAGCTTGTTGTGGAATCCGTATCCCATGGCCGCGGCCGACATGGCGGCCGCGCTGGTAGGCCCAACGCCTTGGGCGTCGTTGATGGAGGAATGCCGTGAATTTGTTGTGAGTTGCTTCTATAACGGCAATTGCCATCGTAACGACAATACTTTCGACACCATCGGGGTAAAGCGCGCCTTGCCTTCGCGTAGTCGGCTGATCTGGAAAAGAGTTACTTTTCCGGGATATAGCGGCCGGCTTCTTGCGCCGCCTTGGACCAACGGCGAATCGTCGCGCGTAACGCGCGCTGTTCCTTGCCGTCGATCGGCATCGTTGAAACCAGCTTCAGCACCGCTTCCGGCGTAACGTAAGCGTACTCAAACAGGGCGATGCAGAACTCGCGATCCTTTTCGCGCCCGGCTACCGCCTTGGCCAGAAAGAGATCAAGGACGTCCAGACAGTAGCCAACGCGGTTTCTGGTATTGCCGTTTTGAACGCGGTGCACCCGCTGCATCCAATCCATCGGCAAGCTTGCGGTTTCCGGCCCAACGCCTTGGGCGTAGTAACCATAGGTTTGATGGAACTGGGAACCCTCGCCGATGGCGCCCTCAATCTTGTCGGCCAATTCAGGCGCCTGGAGGGGATATATGTCGGCTTCCATGGATACCGTGAACACTTCTTCGGGCCGGGGAACAGAGCCAAGTATCGACTGGCTGCCAAGGATGACGAATTCGTACTGGTCGGTTATGTCTCCGCTGGCGCGGATGATGTGCTCCAGTTCCTCTTTGGTCATGGCGGCTCCTTGGGCGTCACATCGCCTTGCGGCGTTCCTGGCATGGCACTGATTTGAATCCCGCTCTTGAGTTCGCTCGCCTGTTGCAGGATGCGCTGGCGAATTTCTTCCGGGAGGATCGTGACGAGAGGCGATGTCTGGCGCAGTTGCTGTGCATGCCGGGTGCGCCCCAGCGCCTTGCGCCAGGTTTTCGCCCTCAGAATGTCCGCCCATTCCCGCCACAGGATGGCAGAGCGGGAATCGCCCGTCACGAGCCAGCGTTGAACCGTGTCTTGAGCCTGCTCTGCCAACGCCGGGTTGGACTTGACCAAGCGCACGGCTTCCTCGTGGAGCGTCAGGCTCTGCAAGTCCTGAAGCTGATGCCTTGTCTGATCTGCAAAAACGCGAACTTGCACGACCGGCGCTGCGCGCCGAGAGCGGGCCGCGGCAGAATCCGCCGGCGCGGGTTGCAGGGTATCACCTGCCAGCAGCGCCAGATCGCCGCTGATGCCGAGAATGGACATGACGCGCAAGTAGGTGCCCAGTGCGGGAGAGGGATCACCCGCCTCGACCGCGCGCAAGGTATTGCGGGTAATACCAACATGCGCCGCCATTTCTACCGTCCCCAAGCCCTGCGCTTTGCGCAGGCGCTTGAGACGGTCGCCCAGTTGCAGCAGTAGCTGGCGTTCCAGGATGAGATTTTTTTTCGAGGCGGTCATTTGGTCAATACTTTAACCAAAGTATGATTATTTGGTCAATATATTGACCAAATAATCGCGCTCAAAGCTGCGCTTGCCATAAGCAAAAATTACGCTGTTGAATCAGGGCAATAACGCCTCGCCGCCGGCCAGCCGGGCGCGCAACTGGCCGCAGGCGCCTTCGACGTCCTGGCCGGCGGATTGGCGCAGGCGGGTGAGGATGCGGCGGCGGTTGAGGCTGGCCGCCAGCGCCGCCGTTCGTTCCGCCGCCGGGCGGTCGAAACCGGCGCCTTCAACCGGGTTGAAGGCGATCAGGTTCATCATCGCGTATTTGCCGGTCAGCAGGCGGACGATGGCGTCCATGTCGGCCTCGCTGTCATTGACGCCGGCCAGCAGTACCCATTGGTACTGGATCGGGTGGCCAACGGCGCGGGCGTAGGCTTCGCCGAGTTCGACCAGTTCCGCCGGGGCTATGCGCGGGGCGTTAGGCAGCAGGTGGGCGCGCAGTTCGGGATCGGCGCTGTGCAGCGAGATCGCCAGCGCCGGCTTGACGGTTTGCCGCGGCAGGCGGTCGAACACCCGGCGGTCGCCGACCGTGGAAAAGACCAGGTTCTTGTGGCCGATGCCGCCGGCCGTGCCGAGCAGGTCGATGGCTTCGAGTACGTTGTCGAGATTGTGCGCCGGCTCGCCCATGCCCATGAAGACGACGCGCCGGACGGGGCGGCGGGCGCGGGCGGCGACCACTTGGGCGACGATTTCGCCGCTCGTCAGTTGGCGTAAAAGGCCGTCGCGGCCGGTCATGCAGAAGCGGCAGCCGACGGCGCAGCCGACCTGGGTCGAAACGCACAGGCCGTCGCGCGGCAGCAGCACGCTTTCGACCGTCTGGCCGTCGGCCAGTTCCACCAGTAACCGCGCCGAGCCGTCGGCGGCAGGGTGTTCGGAACGCACCCGGGCCAAGGCGGCCAATTGCTCGCCAATGGCCGGCAGGGCGTTGCGCAGGGCCAGCGGCAGATAGTGTTCAGCCGGCTTCTGGCGCGGCCCGGCGGTCAGCGGCAAGGCGGCGGTCCAGGCGCGCAGGATGCGTTCTTCATGTTCCGGACGGGCGCCATGCTCACGCAGCAATTGACGCAGTTGGGGGATGCGCATGGGGGTTAGAGCGGTGTTGATTCGCGACTGTACGAAACTGGAGTGCTTCGCTGCGCTGGCAATGACGGCTGTTTTGTCACCGTCATTGCGAGGAGCGAAGCGACGAAGCAATCCAGAATGGGTGGCATTTATTAGCGGCCAGCCGCCACCGGCGCGAGCACGGCGCGGCGGCGGGCGGCGGCGCGGGCGTCGAGCCAGTTTTTCCAGGCGATCAGGCAGCCGAGCAGGATGAAGGCGCCGGGCGGCAATATGGCCAGGAGGAAGCCGGGATAGCTTTCCGGCAGCAGTTGCAGGGCGTGCAGGCCGGGGATCACCATGTCGATGCCGCTGAACAGCGTGCCGGCGCCGATCAGTTCGCGCAGACCGCCGAGCAGGGCCAGGGTCCACAACATGCCGAGGCCCATGAAAACGCCGTCGAACATCGACTGCCAGGGCGGGTTCTTGGCGGCGAAAGCTTCGACGCGGGCAAGCACGATGCAGTTGGTGACGATGAGCGGAATGAAAATGCCGAGTACGAGGTAAAGCTCATGCAAATGGGCGTTGAAGAGCAGGTCGATGATGGTCACCAGGGCGGCGACGATGAGGATGAATACCGGGATGCGGATTTCGTGCGGGATCAGGTTGCGCAGCGTGGCGACGGCGAGATTGGAGAGGGCCATGACGAGGATGGTGGCGAGCGACAGCATGATGCCGTTGACCGCGTTGGTGGTCACCGCCAGCAGCGGACACAGGCCAAGCACCTGAACCAGCGAGCTGTTTTGCCGCCACAAGCCATTGCTGGCGATGCCGCGCAATTCGTCGGGGGCGATCATGGGTTTTCTCCTTTGGCGAACAGCAGGGCTGCCGCATGAAAGGCGTCTTGCATGTGTTCTCCCTCGCCCGGCTTGAAGTGGTCGCGAAAGCCTTCGGTCGTGGTGCGTTCCGCGAGCGCCTTGCAGCCCCTCTCCCATAAGGTGTGATGGGGAGGTCGATCAAAGCAAGGCGCGTTGCCCCCGCTCTCCCTCCCCCCTCGCGGGGGAGGGCCGGGGAGAGGGGGAGGTTGAGCGAAGAACGATGCGATGGACGAACGAGCCGCCGTTTCTCTTGCCGCCTCCCCCTCTCCCCCAGCCCCTCCCCCGCGAGGGGGGAGGGGAGTGCTGGCTTTTTGCGACAACTTTCCGGGCGGGGCGAGGGAATCCGTGGCGAACAGGCGGTCGCGATTGGTGGCGGCCCATTGCGCCGCTTTCAGCAGCGCCTTGGTCACGGCGCGCGGGGTGACGGTGGCGCCGGCATGGTAGTCGATGCGGCCGCCGTCCTTTTTCACCTTCCACTCGCCGGGCGGCGTTTCGGCGAGCGACAGGCCGGTGAATTGGGTGATCCACGGTCGCGCCCGGTTCTTGTCTTTCTTCGGCTCGATGAAATCGCCGAGGCCGGGGGTTTCCCGGTGCTGCACGACGCGCGTGCCGGCGATGCGGCCATCGGCGCGGATGGCGACGATGAGGCGGATTTTGCCGGCATAGCCATCCGGCGCCACCGCCTCGAAAACCAGCGCCGCCGGCTGGCCGTCCAGACGGGCGCGGTAGAGGGTCGAGGGTTCGTTCAGGCCCAGCTCGGGCGTCGGCGGCAGGGTCAGCGTGTCGGCGAGCAGGGCGTTGTCGTAATCGCCCGGCGGCAGCAGCTCGCCGATCAGTTTCATTTTTTCCTCGGCGGCGGTGCGCTCGATGGCCGGCAGGGTCCACAGGTAAACGGCGGCCAGGAGGCCGCTGAAGATGACGACGAAAACCGCGAGAATGACGGCCGTGCGCGCCGCCATGCCGGTTGCGGTGAATTGCCGGGCGCTGCTCATGCGCCGTCCTTTTTGCGATCACGCAGGCCGAATACCGAGGGCTGGCAGAGGCGGTCGATCAGCGGCGCGCACAGATTCATCAGCAGCACGGCAAAGGCAATGCCGTCGGGATAGCCGCCAAAGACGCGGATGATGTAAGCGAGCAGGCCGGCCCCGGCGCCGAAAATCAGCCGGCCGCGCGGCGTCGCGCAGCCGGAGACGGGATCGGTGACGATGAAGAAAGCGCCGAGCATGGCGCTGCCGGAAAAGAGGTGGAAGAGCGGATTGGCGAAGTGGACCGGGTCGTGCAGCCAGAGGATGCCGGCAATGGCCGCCAGCGTCCCGATAAAGGCCAGCGGCGCTTGCCAGGCGATGATCCGCCGCCGCCACAGCCAGAGGCCGCCGAGCAGGTAGCCGGCGGCCACCCATTCCCAGCCGCGACCGGCGATCTGGCCGTAGATTTCCCGCTTGGCCAGGAGCTGGTCGACGCCGTCGCCGCCCAGCGTCAGCCCCGTTTTCAGGGCGTCGAGCGGCGTCGCGCCGGTCAGCGCGTCGAGGCGTGGCGCCAAACCGAGGATGATGGCGAATTGCTCGCCCGGCGCGAGGCCAAGATGCGGCCACTGCGACATCAGCGCCGGAAAGGCGACGATGCAGGCGGCAAAGGCGACCATCGCCGGGTTGAATGGATTTTGCCCGAGGCCGCCGTACAGATGCTTGGCGATGACGATGGCGAACACCGCGCCGGTGGCGACCAGCCACCACGGCGCCAGCGGCGGGAAGGAGAGGGCGATCAGCCAGGCGGTGACGATGGCCGAGCCGTCGGCGAGGAAAAGGCCGAGCGGCTTGCCGCGCGCGCGCAGCATGACCGCCTCGGCGAGCAGCGCGGCGAGGCTGGCGATCAGCAACTGGAGCAGGATGGCCGGGCCGATCAGCCAGACATAAGCGGCAATGCCCGGCAGTAGCGCCAGACAGACCTGACGCATCACCTTGCCGACGCTGGCGTCCTGAAGGAAGAAAGGGGCGGGGGCGAGATTCATGGGGCGCGGTTCAAGTTGGCTTCTCGTCAGTCGGCGGCGCGGCGGCCTCGGCCCGGCGCGCGGCGGCCCGCGCCATCGCGGCCTGGATGGTGGACATCTTTGCCGCTTGCGCCGCCTCGTCCGATGTTGGGGCTATGCCGGCCTGTACCGGAGTCTCGGCGGAAATTTGTGGCGATGCGGGTTGCTCATGTACTCCCTCCCCCCTCGGAGGTTGTCGCAAAAGGCTTGATCCGCGCTCTTGAAGCCCCTCCCCCCTCGCGGGGGAGGGGTTGGGGAGAGGGGGAGGCTCATCGAAGAAAGGCGCATTCCCCATCACTCCTGCCCGCGAAGCGGCGGTTGCAAGCGCGATGGACGAGCCAGCCGCCGTCTCACTTGCTGCCGCCCCCTCTCCCCCAGCCCCTCCCCCGCGAGGGGGGAGGGGAGTAGCGGGGCTTTTGCGACAGTCTCGCGGATCCGGTGAAGATGGGGCGGGGGTGAGGAGTGGAGGGGAAGCAGCCTCGGCGGAAATTTGTGGTGATGCGGGTTGCTCATGCTCTCCCTCCCCCCTCGCGGGGGAGGGCCGGGGAGAGGGGGAGGTGGAGGAATGCGCCTGGCTTCGATCAACCTCCCCCTCTCCCCCAGCCCCTCCCCCGCGAGGGGGGAGGGGGGTAGAAGGGGCGGCGGGCGTAGCCGATTGAACAGCCGCCCTCGCCAACCTCCCAGCCTTCTCCGCCTTATCCCGTTCCTCGCGCGCCTGTTTGAACTCGTAGCGCGCCCTGGCCGCGTCGGCGGCGGTTTTCTCCCGCTCGCGCGCCCAGATTTCGCTCTTGGCGAAGCGGAAGTAATGCACCAGCGGAATACGCGAGGGGCAGACATAGGCGCAGCAGCCGCACTCGATGCAGTCGAACAGGGCGTATTCCTGCGTTTTGCCGAAATTGTGGGCGCGCGCGAACCAGTACAGCTCGAAAGGCTGCAATTCGTGCGGGCAGACCTGGGCGCAAGCGGTGCAGCGGATGCAGGGCATTTCCGGCGCTTTGGGCGGGAACAGGCGCGGCGAATGGGCGATCAGGCAATTGCTGGCCTTGACTACCGGCGCTTTCGCGTCGGGCACCAGGAAACCCATCATCGGCCCGCCCATGACGATGCCGTCGGTGTCGGGCAGCGGCCCGGCCAGCGCCAGCAGATCGGCCATCGGCGTGCCGATCGGGGTGTCGTAATTGCGTGGCGTTTCAACATTGCCGGCGACCGTGACCAGCCTGGAGACGACCGGCTCGCCGTGGGCGACGGCCCGCCAGGCGGTGTAGGCGGTGGCGACGTTGAAGCACTGCACGCCAAGCTCGGTCGAGCGTTTGCTGGCCGGCACTTCCTTGCCGGTCAGGACGCGGATCAACTGCTTGGCGCCGCCGGTCGGGTACAGCGTCGGCACCTCGACGACGGCGAAATCCTCGCCCAGCGCGGCGACGGCGGCGCGCATGGCGGCGGCGGCCTCCGGCTTGTTGTCCTCGATGCCGATCAGCACTTTTTTCGCTTGCAGCAGGTCGCGGAAGAGGGCGCAACCGCGCAGGATGTCGGCGGCCCGCTCGCGCATCAGGACATCGTCGCAGGTGATGAAGGGTTCGCACTCGGCGCCGTTGATGACCACTTCGTCCATCGCCACATGGCGGGCCGGCGTCAGCTTGCCGTGCGTGGGAAAAACCGCGCCGCCGAGGCCGACGACGCCGGATTGCTGCAAATAGCGGCGCACCTCGTCCGGGCTGACGGCGGCGTGGTCGAAGGGGCGGCGCTCAATCCAGCGATCCTCGCCATCCGGCTCGATGACCACGCACAGGGCGTCGAGGCCGGAAGGGTGCGGCTGGACATAGGGGGCGATGGCGACCACGGCGCCGGAAGTCGGCGCATGAATGGCGGCGGAAATCCAGCCGTCAGCCTCGCCGATCAACTGGCCCTTCAGCACATTGTCGCCAACGGCCACCACCGGCCGCGGCGTGCCGCCGATGCTCTGGTGCAGCGGCACGATCAGGCGCGGCGACAGCGGCGCGGCGGCAATCGGCAGGGCGACCGACTCCGCCTTGTGCGTCGGCGGTTTGACGCCGCCCTTGAACTTGAACAGGTTCATCAGCATCGCGCCGCCTCGCCAGCCGCCAGCGCCGGGTGCTTCCACTTCCAGGTTTCGATACTCTCGGCGAGCGGCTGCATGCGGATGCACTCGACCGGGCAAGGCGGCAGGCACAGCGTGCAGCCGGTGCACTGGCCGGCGAGAACGGTGTGCATCTGCTTGGCGGCGCCGACGATGGCATCGACCGGGCAGGCCTGGATGCACAGCGTGCAGCCGATGCAGGTGTTTTCGTCGATGACGGCGGCCGCCTTCGGCTGTTCCTCGGCATCGAGCGGCTTGACCTCGCGGCCGAGCAGGTCGGCCAGACGTTGCACGCCTTCGGCGCCACCCGGCGGACACTTGTTGATCGCCTCGCCTTGGGCGATGGCCTCGGCGTAGGGCTTGCAGCCGGGATAGCCGCACTGGCCGCATTGCGTCTGCGGCAGGATGGCGTCGATCTTGCCGACCAGCGGATCGCCCTCGACCCTGAACTTGACCGAGGCGAAACCCAGGGCGGCGCCGAGCGTGACAGCGCCCAGGGTCATGATGGCGATGGCGAGGAGAATTTCCATTACTGGTATTTGTCCAGGCCGGCGAAGCCCATGAAAGCCAGCGCCATCAGGCCGGCGGTAATCATGGCGATGGCCGTGCCGCGAAAGTAGAGGGGCACGTCGGCGCCTTCGATGCGCTCGCGGATGCCGGCGAAGAGAATCATCACCAGCGAAAAGCCCAGCGCGCTGCCGGCCCCGAACAGCAGCGATTCGACGAAGCCGTAGTCGTTGGCGACATTGAGCAGCGGCACGCCGAGCACGGCGCAATTGGTGGTGATGAGCGGCAGGTAGATGCCCAGCGTCTGCTGCAAGACCGGCGAGGTCTTGGCGATGAGCATCTCGGTCAGTTGGACGATGGCCGCGATGGTGACGATGAAGGAAATGGTGCGCAGGTATTCCAGGCCGAAGGGCAGCAGCAGGTAATGGTCGATGACATAGCTGGCCCCGGTCGCCACGGTCAGCACGAAAGTCGTCGCCGCGCCCATGCCGTAGGCCGTTTCCAGCTTTTTGGAAACGCCCATGAAGGGGCACAGGCCGAGAATCTTGACCAGTACGACGTTATTGACCAATACCGCGCCGACGAGAATGAAAAGGTAGTGGCTCATGATTCCTCTCCCTCGCCCACGCTTGCGGGGGAGAGGGCCGGGGTGAGGGGGCGGCGTCCGCCGCTACAGTGATTTTGATTCAGATCCGGCGCTACGCGCCACCCTCTCCCGCAGGCCCGATACTCCCCTCCCCCCTCGCGGGGGAGGGGCCGGGGGAGAGGGGGAGGCGGCAAGCGAGATGGCGGCTGGTTCGTCCATCGCGCTTGCATACGCCGCTTCGCGGGTAGGAGTGACGGGGAGTGCGCCTTTCTTCGGTGAACCTCCCCCTCTCCCCAACCCCTCTCCCGCGAGGGGAGAGGGGCT
>WREP01000047.1 GCA_009779265.1 Betaproteobacteria bacterium | reverse complement strand
GGTTTACGGGCCTTGCCAAACCCGCCACTCGCTTCCATCTGCACCTCCCCCTCTCCCCAACCCCTCCCCCGCGAGGGGGGAGGGGCTTCAAGAGCGCGGATTGAGCCTTTTGCGACAGCCTCCGAGGGGGGAGGGGATGATGGAACTCAGTGACAGCTTTCTTCGTCGTCATCCGGCTGATGCACATGGCCGTGCTCGACTTCCTCGGCGCTGGCCGGGCGGATGGCGCGGACGGTGCAGGTGAAGAGCAGCGCCATGCCGGCCAGGGGATGGTTGCCGTCGAGCACCACCTTGCCGTCGGCGATGTCGGTAACGCGATAGATGACGAAATCGTCGTCGTCGCCGTCTTCCGGGCCGCCCTCGAACTGCATGCCGACTTCGAGTTCCTTGGGGAAATCCGCGCGCGGCTCGATCTGCACCATGTCGGCGTCGTAGTCGCCGAAGGCTTCGTCCGGTTGCAGCTTGACCTGGATCGACTCGCCAACCTGCTTGCCTTGCAGCGCCTCTTCGATCTTGGGGAAGATGTCGTCGTAGCCGCCGTGCAGGTACACGATGGGTTCGCGCCCTTCGTCCACGACCTCGCCATCGGGATCGGTGACGTGGTAATCGAGGGTGATGACGGTGTTCCTGGATACCTGCATGTTCATGAATTCATTTCCTTGACGAGGCGCAGCACATCGAGCGCGTGGCCTTTGTAATTGACGTTGTAGAGCGCGTGGCGAATGCTGCCGGCGCGGTCGATGATGAAGGTGGAACGGGCGATGCCGAACTTCTTCTGGCCGCCCACCTCCTTGGCCTGCCAGACGCCGTAACGCTTGCATACCGCGCCGTCGGCATCCGACAGCAGGGTCAGCCCGATGCCTTCCCGGTCGCGGAATTCCGCGTGTTCCAGGCAATCGTTACGGCTGATGCCGAACACCAGGCAGTCCTGCTCGGCGAAATCTTCTTCATGATCGGAAAAATCGGTGGCTTCCCGGGTGCAACAGGGTGTTCCGTCCTTGGGGTAAAAGAACAGCACGATGCACTTCTTGCCTAGGTGCGCCGCCAGATCGACGGTTTCCATGTCGGCGTCCGGCAAGGCAAATGACGGGGCGGTTTCGCCTGCGTTGAGCTGCATGTGTTCTCCCGGTGCGCGGTCGTCGATGGACTGCTATGGCCGATTCTAGCGGAGCCGCCCGGCGGGGTCGACGGTTTTATTTGTCGGACGTTCCCTCGGGAATTTGCACGAAATTCTCGTCCTGGCGGATCATCCCCAGTTCGAAGCGCGCCCGTTCCTCGATGGCGTCGTAGCCCTGCTTGAGGTCGCGGACTTCGGCATCGAGGCCGGCATTGCGGATTTCCAGCTTCTTTGTGACTTCCTTCTGCGCTTGTAGCTGACGGTCGTTCTCCCAGACGCGCAACCATCCTCCCTTGCCCAGCCAGAGCGGGTATTGCAGGAGGAGGATGAGGGCGACCAGGCCGCCCGTCAGCCAGCGCATGAGCGCGTTCAGCGCAGGTTATAGAAGGTCTCGCGCCCGGGGTAGGAGGCGGTATCGCCGAGATCCTCCTCGATGCGCAGCAACTGGTTGTACTTGGCGATGCGATCCGAGCGCGACAGCGAGCCGGTCTTGATCTGGCCGGCATTGAGACCGACGGCGATGTCGGCGATGGTGCTGTCCTCGGTTTCTCCCGAACGGTGCGAAATCACCGCCGTGTAGCCGGCGCGCTTGGCCATCTCGATGGCGGCGAAGGTTTCCGACAGGGTGCCGATCTGGTTGATCTTGATCAGGATGGAGTTGGCGATGCCCTTCTGGATGCCTTCCTTGAGGATGCGGGTATTGGTGACGAAAAGGTCGTCGCCGACGATCTGCACCCTGCCGCCGAGGCGATCGGTCAGTTGCTTCCAGCCGTCCCAGTCGCCTTCGGCCATGCCGTCCTCGATCGAGACGATGGGGAACTGGTCGGCCAGATTGGCCAGATAATCGGTGAATTGCGCCGCGGTCAGTTGCAGACCCTCGCCGGAAAGATGGTACTTGCCGTCCTTGTAGAACTCGGAGGCGGCGCAGTCGAGCGCCAGCAGCACATCCTGGCCGGGCACATAACCGGCGGCCTCGATCGCCTGCATGATGATGCCCAGCGCCTCGGCATGGCTACCGAGATTGGGCGCGAAACCGCCTTCGTCGCCAACGGCGGTGGAGTGACCGCCCTTGTCCAGCAGCTTTTTCAGCGCATGAAAAATCTCGGCGCCGCAGCGCAGGGCTTCGCGGAAGGTGTTGGCGCCGACCGGCATGATCATGAATTCCTGGATGTCCAGGTTGTTGTTGGCATGCTCGCCGCCATTGATGATGTTCATCATCGGCACCGGCATCTGCATCGGGCTCATGCCGCCAAAGTAGCGGTACAGCGGCAGGCCGGATTCCTCGGCGGCGGCCTTGGCGACGGCCATCGACACGGCGAGGATGGCATTGGCGCCAAGGCGCGACTTGTTCTCGGTGCCATCCAGCTCGATCATCGTTTGGTCGATGAAAGCCTGTTCCTGGGCATCGAGGCCGATGATGGCCTCGGAAATCTCGGTATTGATATTCTCGACGGCCTGCATCACGCCCTTGCCGAGATAGCGGCCCTTGTCGCCGTCGCGCAGTTCGATCGCCTCGCGCGAGCCGGTTGAAGCGCCGGACGGTACGGCGGCGCGCCCCATGACGCCGGATTCGAGCAGTACATCGGCCTCGACCGTGGGATTGCCGCGGGAATCCAGGATTTCGCGGGCAACGACATCAACGATTGAACTCATGATGGTTCCTTATGAACGAAAGGGTTGGAAAACAACATTATCATATGGAATGGACGGCTTCGGGCAATCACTGCAATTCCTCGAAGCCGGCCGCCTTGCTGGCCTTGTCCAGCGCCGTCAGCGTCGTCAGCAGGCGTTCCATGCCCGCCAGCGGCCAACTGTTGGGGCCGTCCGACCAAGCCTTTTCCGGACACGGATGGGTTTCCATGAACAGGCCGGAAATACCCACCGCCACCGCCGCCCGCGCCAGCACCGGGACGAATTCGCGCTGACCGCCGGAGGTCGTCCCCTGCCCGCCCGGCAACTGCACCGAATGGGTGGCGTCGAAAACCACCGGACAGCCCGTTTCGCGCATGATGGCCAGTGAGCGCATGTCGGAAACCAGATTGTTGTAGCCGAAGGAAGCGCCGCGCTCGCAGACCAGCAGATTGTCGGCGCCGCCATTGACTTCACGCGCCTTGGCGATGACGTGTTTCATGTCGCCCGGCGCCAGGAACTGGCCTTTCTTGATATTCACCGGCTTGCCGCAAGCGGCGACGGCGTGGATGAAATCGGTCTGGCGGCAGAGGAAGGCTGGCGTTTGCAGCACGTCGACGGCAGACGCCACCTGGGCGACCTGGTCGATTTCATGCACATCGGTCAGCACCGGCACGCCAATCTGCCGCCGCACCTCGGACAAAATGCGCAGGCCGGCGTCGATGCCCAGACCGCGCACCGACGCGCCGGAACTGCGGTTGGCCTTGTCGTAGGAGGCTTTGAAAATGTAGGGCATGCCAAGCCGGGCGCAGACCTCTTTCATGTGGCCGGCGACATCCAGGCACAGTTGTTCGGATTCCGCCGTGCACGGCCCGGCGATGAGGAACAGGGGCCGGTCGAGACCAACCTCGAAATCACACAGTTTCACGCCTGTCCCGCTTTCTGCTGATGGGCCAGGGCCGCCTGCACATAGGAGGTGAATAGCGGATGGCCGTGGCGCGGATTGGAGGTGAATTCGGGATGGAATTGACAGGCGACGAACCAGGGATGAACCTCGGCGGGCAATTCGACCATTTCGCACAAATCGGTGCCCGGCGCGCGGCCGGAAACGACCAGGCCCTTTTCTTCGAGGCGGGCCAGCAGGGTGTTGTTGACTTCGTAACGGTGGCGGTGGCGCTCGGTGATTTCAGCGGCGCCATAAATGGCGCGAGCCAGCGAGCCTTCGGCCAGACGGCAGACCTGGGCGCCGAGACGCATGGTGCCGCCGAGATCGGAATCCTCGCCGCGCTTCTCGACCTTGCCGGAAGCATCCAGCCATTCGGTAATCAGGCCGACCACCGGATAAGGCGTGTCGGCGGCAAACTCGGTCGAATGCGCGTTCGTCAAACCGGCGACATGGCGGGCGAATTCGACAACGGCCATCTGCATGCCGAGGCAGATGCCGAGATAAGGCACGCCCTGCTCGCGGGCATAGCGGATGGCCGCGATCTTGCCCTCGGTGCCGCGCTTGCCGAAACCGCCAGGGACGAGGACGGCATCCATGCGTTCGAGCACGCCGGTGCCGTCCTTTTCGATATTCTCGGAATCAATGTACTCGATGACGACCTGGCAGCGCGTATGGATGCCGGCATGTTTGACCGCCTCGATCAGCGACTTGTAGGACTCGGTGAGATCGACATATTTGCCGACAAAGGCGATGCGCACCGTATTCTGCGGATGCTCCATGGCCTCGATCAGTTTTTCCCAGACCGACAGATCGGCGGCCCGGGCGAGGATGTTCAGCTTGTGGCAGACGATCTCGTCGAGCATCTGATCGTGCAGCCGGCCGGGAATTTTGTAGATGGAATCGGCGTCCAGGCACTCGATCACGGCTTCCGGCATGACATTGCAGAAGAGCGCGATCTTGCGCCGCTCCTCGACCGGAATCGAGCGGTCGGCGCGGCAGAGCAGGATATCCGGCTGGATGCCGATCTCGCGCAATTCCTTGACCGAATGCTGGGTCGGCTTGGTCTTCAACTCGCCGGCGGTCGGAATATAGGGCAGCAGCGTCAGGTGCATGTAGCAGACGTTGTTGCGGCCTTCTTCGATGCCCATCTGGCGGATCGCCTCAAGGAAAGGCAGCGACTCGATGTCGCCGACCGTGCCGCCCACTTCAACGATGGCCACGTCGGCGCCCGCGGCCCCGGCCTTGATCTTGCCCTTGATCTCGTCGGTGATGTGCGGAATGACCTGCACCGTCTTGCCGAGATATTCGCCGCGCCGTTCTTTTTTCAGCACCGCGTCATAGACCTGGCCGGTGGTGAAATTGTTGCGCTTGCTCATGCGGGCGCTGGTAAAGCGCTCGTAATGCCCGAGATCGAGGTCAGTCTCGGCGCCATCCTCGGTGACGAAGACCTCCCCATGCTGGAAGGGACTCATCGTGCCGGGATCGACATTGATGTAGGGATCGAGCTTGAGGTGGGTAACCCGAATGCCGCGGGATTCCAGTATGGCCCCCAGCGACGCGGCGGCGATGCCTTTGCCCAGCGAGGACACGACACCGCCCGTAACGAAAACAAATTTGGTCATGTAAAGACAGGCTGCGGGAAATGTTGATGATAGCCGAAAAAGCGGCGAATGCTCAAACCGGACAGATGCCTGCTCCGCCGGTCAGTCGATGGCTTCGTAACGAACCTCGACGATGTCCAGATCGCGCGGGCCGAGCGGACTCTGGAAGCGGATCGCGTCGCCCTCGCGGGCCTTGATCAGCGCCCGCGCCAGAGGCGAGATCCAACTGATGCGCCCGGCGGCGGGGTCGGCTTCGTCGATGCCGACGATGGTATAGGTGTTTTCATTGCCGTCGGCGTCGGCGACGGTGACGCGGGCGCCGAAGAAAATCCGGTCGTTGTCGCCCTGGCGCAGCGGGTCGACCACTTCGGCCTGCTCCAGGCGCTTGGTGAGAAAGCGGATGCGCCGGTCGATTTCGCGCAGCCGGCGCTTGCCATAGATGTAATCGCCGTTTTCCGAACGGTCGCCATTGGAAGCGGCCCAGGCGACGATTTCGACAATGCGCGGGCGCTCGCGCCTGACCAACTCTTCGAGTTCGTCGCGCAGGCGGGCATGGCCAGCCGGCGTGATGTAATTTCGCGTACCGGCGGGAAGAGCGGGCGCTGCTTCCAGTTCTTCCTCGTCGTCGTCCCGCTCCCGGACGAAGGCCTTGTTCATCAATAGCCGATGCTGTAGTGCTCGACGTCGACGCGAATCAGTTCGCGCCCGAGCACGGCCGCGGTGTGCTTGGCGAACTGCCTGGCCCAGGTGGACTTACCGCGGAAGCGTTCGACGCCGGCATATTTGGCGACACTGAGGATGCGGTCGACGGCAAGAATCTTGCCGGTCGGCGAAGTCACATCGCATTTGAGCGCCTCGAACTCACGCTCGAACCACTGGCGCGCCTCATCGGCCGCGCCGCCGCCAGTGGCCTTGAAATCGTATTCGCCATCCTTGCCGAAGGACACAATGACATGTTGCTGCATTTCTTTCTCCTCCCGTCGGGTGTTCAGGTTATTCTAGCAAAATGGAAGATCCTGTCAGGAGTCGAACATGACCATGCATTCGTTGAGCGATACCACTATCAGCGACATCCGCAGCCAACTCCACGAACTGCGTGCGGAGCACCACGATCTCGACCTGGTCATCACCCATCTGGCCGACAATCCGCCGCCGGATGAGTTGCTGCTGCGCCGCCTGAAAAAGCGCAAATTACTGTTGAAGGATCGCATCCTGGCGCTCGAACAGATGCTGGTTCCCGACATTCCTGCCTGAACCGCGGCCGCGCCCTTCCTGGCCGCCCGTATTGACGGGGATAGCGCCGTTGCCGACAAGCCGCTCGCCGAGCATCTTTTGCGATTACCTTGCAAAGAAACATGGCGTGGAATAGAATTAAAAGATGTTTGCCTATCCGTTGAGAAGCCAACCCACGACCCATTTCAATGCAACCGACCAGCTCGAAACAGACCAACCTCATCATCAGCGATGCGGATTTCATCCGGCTGATGGCGATCCAGCCACCACCTGAATTGCGCGCCGAACTCGAGCGCGCCATCATTGTTCCCAGCGCCACGATGCAGAAGGGTGTTGTGACCATGGGTTCGCGCGTTCGCTACGCCGAGGTTGAATCCGGCAACAGCCGCGAGGTGCAGATCGTCTATCCGGACGAAGCCGATCCGTCACAGGGCAAGGTTTCAGTTTTCGCGCCGGTCGGCGCCGCCTTGATTGGCCTGACCATCGGCCAGGAAATCGACTGGGATTTCCCCGGCGGCAACAGCCGCCGCCTGACTGTCGTCGAAGTCATCCAGCCAACCGCCTGAAGCAGCGCCCAGCGTCCCGAAACACTGCTTGCTGTTCCGTTTATTCGTCACAAATTTTCCAACCGTCATAATTAGGGAGCTATAACCTTGCGCTACAAGTCTTTCGAAGAATTCATCAACCAGGTTGCCACGCGCAATTCGCAGCAGCCTGAGTTTCTCCAAGCGGTCACCGAAGTCGTCGAAAGCCTCTGGCCGTTCATCAAAGCCAACCCGAAATATGCCGAACACGGCCTGCTCGACCGCTTGGTCGAACCGGAGCGGATCATCATGTTCCGCGTCTCGTGGGTCGACGACAACGGCGAGGTACAGATCAATCGCGGCTACCGCATTCAGCACTCCTCGGCCATCGGCCCCTACAAGGGCGGCCTGCGTTTCCATCCCTCGGTCAATCTGTCGATCCTGAAATTCCTGGCCTTCGAGCAGACCTTCAAGAACGCCCTGACGACGCTGCCGATGGGCGGCGGCAAGGGCGGTTCCGACTTCGATCCGAAGGGCCGCAGCACGGGTGAAGTGATGCGCTTCTGCCAGGCTTTCGTCAGCGAACTGTTCCGTCACATCGGCAGCGATACCGATGTGCCGGCTGGCGACATCGGCGTTGGTGGCCGCGAGGTCGGCTTCATGGCCGGCATGATGAAAAAGCTCTCCAACCGCGTCGACTGCGTATTCACCGGCAAGGGCCTGAGCTACGGCGGCTCGCTGATCCGCCCGGAAGCGACCGGCTACGGCACCGTCTATTTCGCCGACGAGATGCTCAAGCAGTCCGGCCAGGGCTTTGAAGGCAAGCGGGTCAGCGTCTCCGGCTCCGGCAACGTCGCCCAGTACGCCGTCGAGAAGGCCATGGCCCTCGGCGCCCGCGTCGTTACCGTCTCCGATTCCGGCGGCACCGTGGTCGACGATGCCGGCTTCACGCCGGAAAAGCTGGAAATCCTGATGGATATCAAGAACAACCAGTACGGCCGCGCCAGCGATTATGCCGCGCGCGTCGGCGCCAAGTTCCTGCCCGGCGCCACGCCGTGGAACGTGCCGGTGGACATCGCCCTGCCCTGCGCCACGCAGAACGAACTCGACGGCGAGGACGCCAAGACCCTGGTCAAGAACGGCGTCATCTGCGTCGCCGAAGGCGCCAACATGCCGTCCACGATCGAGGCGATGAAGACCTTTATCGCCAACGGCGTGCTTTACGCCCCGGGCAAGGCCAGCAATGCCGGCGGCGTCGCCACCTCGGGCCTGGAAATGAGCCAGAACGCGATGCGCCTGTCCTGGTCGCGCGAGGAAGTCGACAACCGTCTGCACGACATCATGCGCAACATCCACGAAGCTTGCCTGCGTTACGGCCGCGGCCCCGACGGCAAGGTCAACTACGTGGACGGCGCCAACATCGCCGGCTTCGTCAAGGTTGCCGAGGCCATGCAGGCTCAGGGCATCATCTAAAGCAGGAAGGGGCTGCGGCTCAGCGCCACGCCGACAATGTAGGCGTAGGCGCAGAGCGCCATGAACAGATAGCGCAGGCGGGCGGCGCGGTGCGCCGCCCGCTTCAGCGCCATGGCGCCGCAGCCGATGTAGGCCAGGAGGCCGAATAGCTTGGCCGTCAGCCAGTTCTCGACGAAGGGATACTGGCTGCTCGTCCAGGCCAGCATCAAGGCGCTGCCGAGCAGCACCGTATCGACGCCATGCGGCAGTACCCGGGTCAGCCGCGCCCGCAGGCGCGGCGAGCCGCTGGCCATCCACCAGCCGCGCAAACAGAAACCAAGACCGCTGAGCACGACACACGTGACATGCAGGTGCTTGACGGCCAGATAACTCATCCGCCCGCCCTTTGTGCGCGCTCATCACTGGCGCCCGCTAACGCTATCGCCTGCAAACGATAACGCCAAGCCGTGCCGAGCAGATTCCACCACAGCCAGCCGCCGGCCAGCGCCAGCAGGATTCCCGCCGGCCGCGCCAGCCACGATGGCGCCACGGCGGCGCCGAGCAGCAGCGCCAATGCCATGAGATAGCTCAGCGCCTGCCGCCGCATCGCCGGATCGGGCAATAGCCGGTTCATGTTCGGCGCCGGCAGACCGGGCTGCATTTTCAGTTGCAGGTGCATCCAGGTCAGGAAGGGAACGATCTTGTAAAGCATGCCGGCAATAAAGGAAACGAAGGCGCCGGCCAGCAGCAGGATGGCGAACAGCGGCGTCCAAGCCGGCCAGACGGTAACGGCCGGCCACAGCGTCGCCGCCGCCAGCATCGCCAGGGCGCCCAGAGCGGCGCAGAGACCGGCCAGCCAGTAGCGGCTGGTGGCGTCGGCGCGCGCCCGCCGACGTTGCCGTTGCAGACGTAGCGTCAAGCCGGTGAAGGCCAGGCCGACGACAGCCAGCATCCCCTGGGTCAGGCGCGTCAGCAGCGGCCAGCCGAGCGCCACGGCCAGACTCCACAGCAGCACCAGGCCGAGCAGCAGGGGCGGATACCACCAGCTTGGCCGGGCCGGATAGCCGGGCGTCAACTGGAACATCGGCATCATCACGTAAGCCATCGCCGCCAGCAGCACGCCGGCCCAGGCGGCCAGCCCCCAGCCGGCGTGCAGGTCGGCCAGTTCCGGATAAGGCAGGCGCCAGCCGTGGGCCAGACCGAGAGCCAGCGCCACGCCAAGGCCAGCGACGCCAGCCAGGCCGAACAGCGACAGTTTGAGACCGCGGATGGTCGGGCTGGTCGAGACTTGCGGCAGAACGACCGGCATCGCCGCCAGCAGGAAAGCGCCGACGCCAAGCGCCAGCAGCAGGGCGGCCAACCGCAACAGCGCCGCCCCGCCGCTGAGAAAACCGGCGGCCAGCAACAGCGCGCCAACGCTCAGCGCGGCATGGACGAAGCGGGCCAGCGCCAGCGGCCGGGGCAGACTGGCGCCGGCAACCACCGGCAACACCTGGATCATCGCCCCGATCATCACTTGCAGCATGAAGCCGATGGTGACCAGATGCACCAGCGCCAGCGTCGCCGGCAACCAGCGCGAGGCGAATACTTCGGGGCCAGCGACAGCCAGCAGCAGGCCGGCCAGCATCAGGAACAGCGGCGCGCTGAGGAAGAAGCGCAAGGGCGCCGCCAGCGGCGGTGCGTTATCGAGGGAAATCAGCGCTTGCATCGCCGCCGTTCAAGCTGGAAATAAACGCTTGCGTTCATGCGAGCTGGTAAACACGAGGAGGCACTTAATGGCCGCTTCCAGGTTCAGCGCGAGATCAGGATTTCAAAGGTTCCATCGGGCAAGAGTTCGCTCTCAAAAGCGTGCCCGTTCTGGCGCAGAACCCGGTACAGCGGATGCGGCTCGCGGAATAGCAACAGCAGCATTTTCTCGCCGGGCTGCAAGGTGTCGAGCATTTCCATGGTGCGCACGAAAGGCTCCGGCGGCGCCATGTAGCGAGCATCGACGACATGCGGCGTCTTGGGATGAGTCACGTTGCCGACGACAAATCTGTTTCGAGATGAGCCAGCACCGCCGACGCCTCGGCCGCCAGATGTTCATCGCACATCGGGTAGAGCATGTTCTCTTCCTTCAGGTTGTGCTGCTGCATCATGATGAGCAGGGTTTCGGCCTGGCCGAGGTAGTCGTCGCCGTCGCCCCGTTCGAGCGCCTTGGCCGCCTCATCGAGCAGTATCCGCATCTGCTCGTGTTCCATGCGCATGACCCGGGTCGGCCCCATGGTCATGCCGGTCTTGACTTCGAAAGAAGGAAACAGCGTCTTTTCCTCGGCGCTGAAATGGTTTTGCAGCGCCTCGCGAAACTGCTCGAAGGCAATCTTGCCGGCCCCGAGGTCGCCTTTCGCCATGGCCTCTTCGGCCGCGGCGAACAGATTGTCGCAATGACGATGATCGGCGGTCATGAAGCTGCGGATGGGGGTCATTTTTTGCTCGTTGCGCTGGGAGTCGGCGCATTGTCATGCGATCCCCCGCAGCACACCTTGATCACTGTTAAAACACCAACGTGTTTCCGCCGCGACCAGCGCCCTGCCCCGCCCTGTCAGCTTTACTTTTCCAGCACATAGCTGCCGGGGGCGTCGCCCAGGGCCGGGAATTTGCGGTTGCTGACCGGATAGGCGGCGACCAGCGGGCCACTGCGCTCGCCCAGCCAGCGGCTCCAGTCCTCCCACCAGGTGCCATCCTTCTTCTCGGCACGCTCGAACCAGTGCTCCCAGTGCTCGTTGCGCCCCGGCTCGGCGATCCAGTAGGCGCGCTTGGGTGGCTTGGACGGCGGATTGACGATGCCGAGGATGTGGCCCGAGGTGGATAGCACGAAGCGCACCGGCGCCGTGACGTTGATCTGCTTGCGGATGCGGTAGCACTGTTTCCACGGCGCAATGTGGTCGTCCTCGGCGCTCACCGCGTAAAGCGGCTGGACGATGGCGTCGAGGTCGATGCTCTCGCCGCCGATGCTCAATTTGTTGCGTTTGATCAGGTTATTGCGCAGATACATCTCGCGCAGGTAGTAGGAGTGCATGGCCCGCGGCATGCGCGTCGAATCCATGTTCCAGAACAGCACGTCGAAGGCCGGCAGGGGTTCGCCGAGCAGATAGCTGCTGACCCAATAGTTCCAGATCAGGCTGGTCGAGCGCAGCATGCGGAAAGAAGCCGCCATCTCGCTACCGTCGAGATAGCCCTTCTGGGCCATGGATTCTTCCAGCGCGGCAACGCTGGCGCCATCGATAAAGACGTCGATATCACCGGGATGGGCGAAGTCCGTCAGCGTAGTAAACAACGTCCAGTGGGCGACCGGTATCTTGTCCGGGGCGAAACGCTTGTTGGCCCAGGCCATGTAAACGCTCACCAGGGTGCCACCAATACAGTAGCCGACCAGATGCACCTGCGGCACATTGCAGAATTCGCGGGCAACGCGCACCGCCTCGGCAACGCCGTCGAGTAGATAGTTGTCGAAGTTGACGTCGGCCATTGTCTCGTCCGGGTTTTTCCAACTGGTGATGAACACCGAAAAACCCTGGTCGGTCAGGTACTTGACCATGCTCTTGCGGGCGGTCAGGTCGAGGACGTAGAACTTGTTGATCCACGGCGTGATGATGACGATGGGCATCGCCCGCACCTGCTCGGTGGTCGGCGCGTAGTGGATCAGTTCGAAAAGGTGGTTGCGGAAAACCACCTTGCCTGCCGTCGTCGCCAGATCCTTGCCGACTGTAAAAGCATCCGGCTCGACCATGAGGATGTTTTTCGCCTCGACATCGCGCTGGAAATTCCGCCAGCCCTGTTCCAGGCTCTCGCCCTTGGTCTCGACGCAGCGGCGCATGGCCGCCGGGTTGAGCCAGAAGAAGTTGGGCGGCGCCAGCATATTCGTCCAGTTACGCAACCAGAAGGCCGCGCGCCGACGCTCCCGGTCCGACAGGCCCGGCGTTTCGAGCAGCATGTTTTTGAAATGGTGGTTGAAGGTCAGGTAGCACGCCTTGATGATGTCCCAGCTTGCCGACTCAGTCCAAATCGGGTCGGCGAAACGTTTGTCATCGGGATTGGGCGCGATGATGTCAGCCGATTGAATGCCTATCGCCCGTTTCATCACATGCATTCCGAGCGCCAGGGTGTCCGAGGAAAGCGCGTTCAGGGCGCGCAAAAATTCCTGCGGGTGCAGCATCCAGGAAATCTGGGCATGGAGCAGCGAGGTGGTCACGCCATACGGGTCGAGTTCCTTGATCACGGCATTACCGACGGCCTCCAGCGGCGTCTTCTGCCGCATGTCGAGGCCGTGATCCTTGATCGATGTAGTCGCGGACATTTGTTTTCTCCCTTTCTGGCGTAATGCCATCATTCTTACGCCATTATCTTACCGCTTGACGAAGCCGCCCGGTAAGCCCTGTGGCGCGCTCGACAGCGGCCGCGAAGCGGAGACCTGACGTTTGCAATCCGCGCGACTTGGTTTTAGCATGGCCCCGGACAGAAAGCCACGCCAGCAGAACATCCCAGGAGACCCCATGTTCAAACACATCCTCGTTCCAACCGACGGCTCGGAATTGTCGCAAGCAACCGCCCGTCGGGCCATCCTCTTCGCCCAGGAAAGCGGCGCCCGCATCACGGCCTTCTTCGCCAAGCCGGAATACCCCATCGCCTATTTTGGCGAAGGCGCGCTGATCGACCCGACAACGCCGGAAAAATTCGCCGAGATGGCCGACCAGCAAGCCAATGAATACCTCGGCGCGATCCAGGCGAGCTGCGCCGAAGCCGGCGTCGCCTGCGACATCCTCACCAGCACCAGCGACGTGCCTTACGAGGCGATCATCGAAGCCGCCCAGAAATCCGAGTGCGACCTCATTTTCATGGCCTCGCACGGTCGCCGCGGCATCAGCGGCTTCCTCCTCGGCAGCGAGACCAACAAGGTTCTGACGCACTCCAAGGTGCCGGTCCTGGTTTACCGCTGATCCGGCCCCGGCGCGGCGGTGGACGGGGGCGCCGCCGTTACGCTTATCGGCGCCTCGGCCGCTAGCGCCGCAAAACAGGCGCGCAGGCTGGCCTCGTCGGCGCCCATCAAAATGCCGTCTTCAAGCGCGTCGATCAGCGTCTGGCGCAACTCGACGAAATTGTCGTTCATCACTTTGATCTTCTCGGTGCAGGACAGCGGCTCGCCCTGCCCATCGCGCCAAACCGGCAGCCGGGCATCGAGCGGATTGGCCGGCAATGGCCGGCGGGGTCGGTGGGAATGGCTCATAAGCGTACGGTAGCACCCAATGGGCGGGTTTGAAACCCGCCCTTGCCGCACGCCAGAGGCTTACGACCGCCGGACAGCGGCCTTCGGCCTTATTCAGCCTACAATCACCCGCAAATCCCCGTGCCGGAAAACACGATGCGACACACCGATTTCCGTTTTGCCCTCGACCCTGAGCTGGGTGTCGAATTGTTGGCGAGCGCCGGGGACGCTGCGGATTATCCGTGGCACAGCCATGTATCCTCCTGCGTCCTGGGTTTGGTGCGCCGGGGCGCGATGGCATTGTCCAGACGCTGCAAGACACGGGAAACCAGGCAGATCCTGCGCGCGGGCGAAGTCTTCATTCTGGGGCCGCATGAAGCGCATCGCCTGTCCGCTGCCCGGCCTTACGCCCTGCTCAATCTGTGCGTCGATGCGCAAATACTCGCCACTCCCGGCGCCACGCAAATCATTGCGGCGCGCCTGTCGGCGCTATGCCGCGAGGGATGGCTGCATGTTTCGGAATGCGCGGCGCTGACAGCGGCGCTTGGGTGCGTGGCGAGAATCGGCGCGATAGCGCCAGCCGGAAACAATGCCCTTGATGAACTGCGGGCCTTTCTCGAAACATGCCCGGAAGAAAGCATTTCCCTGAACGATTTAGCCAAGTGGGCGCGGCTCGACAAATTTCAACTGATCCGCCAGTTCCGCGCCCGTTATGGTTTGACGCCGCACCGTTTCCAGATGCAGAACCGCCTTCGTCGCGCCCGCCGCGCCTGCCTTGCCGCTACATCCCTCACCGATCTGGCGCTCACCGCCGGTTTTTACGACCAGAGCCACTTCATCCGGGAATTCCGCAAGGCCACGGGCGTAACGCCCAGCCAGTACCGCCGCGCCGGACACATCCTGCCGTCCATTCCGTTTCCAGATCAATCGAGTACGCGAAGGCAAAGCGTAGACAGTACTTGTAGTACGGCAAGCGAAGCCGACAAAGTAATCGGTTGAGATGGGAACGGAATCACAACAGCGGCGGAATGAATTTGGCGAACAACAAAAGCCCTTCCCCGCCCGCCGCCACCGCATGCCGCGCGCCGGCTTCGATGAGCGCAATCACCCCGATGCGGTAGGCGATGTCTTCATTCCGGCTTCGGCAAACGCCTGTTCCGGCGATGACTTCATGTGTTTCCAACTGCGTTGCGTGCATGTGCTCGCCAATCGCGCATCCTGGCTCGATGCGGACGAGGTGATAGCTGAACGCCCCATCCGTATCGGCGACCGTCAGCAAATGCTTTAAGGCAACGCCGGTAAATTGGGAATGCGGCTGCCAATCCTGTTCAGCGAACATCACCCGCTTGCCCGGCAAGGCCAGCTCGCCCTGCTCGAAGGCTGCAAACAGAATCTTTCCGGCTTCCTGTAGGGTTTGCATCGCTTTTCTCCTGTGCCAACCGCCCGCGAAATGCGGATCGGATGCCGGCAGCGTAGCGCCGGGAAAGCCTGCCGGCTTGTACGGAATTGACACGCGCGGCGGGCCGATAATTTGATATTTGTCTCTATTTTTTTTGTCGCCCCCTGCAACAATTCGACAATTCATCACGAGATTTTCGCCATGACGGCCATCTCCGTTCCCGCTCCCGAAACCCCCGCCGTTTCGCCAGCCGGGCGCGTTCCCGGCAACAAGGGCATCTGGGTCGGAATCACCTGCGAATTTGTCGAATTCATGGTGTTATTCACCGTCTATTTCGTCGCTCGCTCCCACTTTCCCGAAGCCTTCGAGCAGGGCAGCGAGCGCCTGTCGCGCACCGCTGGCACGGTGATCACGCTCCTGATGCTGACCAGCAGTTTTTTCATCGCCAGTTCGGTGACCGCCATACGCGCCGGCCGCCGCCGGCAATCGCTGCTGTGGCTGGCGGCCGGGCTGGTAGTGGCGCTCGGCTACCCCATCGTCAAGGTTCTGGAAATCCGCTGGAACCTGTCGCACGGCATCAACGGCAGTTCGGGCATTTTCTTCACCACCTATTACTACCTGACCTTCAACCATCTGGTGCATGCGATGTGGGGCATTATCGGCATTCTCTGGGTACTCGGCCGCCATCTGGTCGGCGCCTACAGCGCCGAGGAATACAGCGGTCTGGAGGCGCTGGGCTGCTACTGGCACGCCACCGACATCATCTGGCTGGCGATTTTTCCCTTCTTCTACGTCCTGGCGTAAAAATCATGGCTCCGACAGGCACTCACCTCAATACCGCCATCCGCCCGCTTTTCATCGCCTGGCTGATTCTCGTCGCGCTGACCATACTCAGCATCGAACTCGGCGCGCACTTCCACGGCGCCGCCTGGCTGCAAGTTCTGGTCGCCGTCATCGTCTGGATCAAGGGTACTGTGGTCGCCCGCCACTTCATCGAGGAGGAAGTGGCAACGCCCTTCATCCGCAACGTGCTACGCGCCTTCATCGCCTATGCGCCGCTGGCGCTGGTGTTGACAGCTTTTTTTGGCACGCAGTTCGCGCGCTGGGCAACGCTGTAACGGGAAACGCTCAACGCCCGCACCAGGGCGGCCCGCCCCGGCCTCCGGAGGGTTCCGGGCGCTGCATGGTGCTGCGCACACGCCCGGAGGTAGCGTCGAAAAGCACGTCGAAGCGCGCCAGCCGGCTCCAGTCGTCGCAGAATCGCCATTCCCAGGCCAGTTCGTCGCGCGCCGCGAAATACATCGTCCACGCCGGATTGGGCGGCCCCAGCAGACGCAGGATGGCCTGCTGGTCATCCTGCCCCGGCGTGATGCGGGCGAAATAGCGCATTTGCAACACGTTTTCGATGCGGATCAGGCGTCCGTCCGGGCCTAACCAGGCCATGTAGGTGTGCGGCCCTGATGGGCCACGAGGATAAGCCAGTTGCCGGCTACCGTCGGCATCCTGCCAATGCAGCGCCGGCTCGCCCATGACGTCGACGACTTCTTCGACGGTCGCCACGCCGGGTTGCAGGCCGTGTCCGCCATAACCGGCGCAGCCGGCAAGGAGGAGTAGCGTCAGGATGCGCCAGCGGGAAAAGAAAATGGACAGACTCGGCATGGGTTCAGCCTCTTTTCAGACCTTGTGCCACCAGCAATCGGCGTGCGAGTTCCGGGCACAGCTCATGAATGATAATACCTTCGCCGGATCATGGCATTTCACAGGGCAATCGCATGAATGCCGCCGCCATGAACGGCAACCCCTCCCCGACACCCTCCGGGCTGCGCCCGCAAGGGAGGGGGCCAAGCTTGCAGCGCGCGCCGGTTTTCTCCCTCCCTTTCGCCGCAGGGAGGCTGCCGCAAAAGCTCGACGCTCCCCTCCCCCCTCGCGCAGCCCTCTTGTATCTTGAATCATGGAAATAAATAATGTTGTTGATACGCTGTGGAGCTTGTGGGCAGCCACCGACCTGTGGGCGGGCGGTTGGAAACGCGTAGC
>WREP01000046.1 GCA_009779265.1 Betaproteobacteria bacterium | reverse complement strand
TTCCCCCCCCGCCCCAAGGCCTCGCCTTTTCGGTTACTTTCCCCTTCGGCCCAATGACCAAACCCCCATCCTGCCCCCCCCCCCCCCCTCCCAAAACACGGCCAATTGCCATGCGCGGACGGTGACGGAAAGGGCAAGCGGGCCAGCGGTAATATCAACTGCAAAAGCCATGGTGCGGGTACTCCGTGAAGGAAAGGGCGGCACGCTACCCGGATTTGATAGGGTTTACAACTCTTGACATTTCTCTAATTTCCCGCCCTGTCACATACGCGCCGGTCTTGCGGATGCTCGCTACGCAGTAGCTTCGGGCGAAGCCGGCAGAACCTCCTTCGTAACCCAATCCTGAAACTTGACCACTTCGGGGCGGGTACGCTCGGCACGGAGGATGATCTTGTAGAGGCCGCTTTCGGAGATGACAGTAAGGCCGTGTGCCCTGCTGGCGATGCTTTGAAGGCAAATAATCTTTGCTTCTTCGTAGGGCAGTGTGCGTCGCTCGGAGGCGTCCAGCGTCCGGGTAGCGGTTGAAGTGTTTATGGTTCCGTCGTGGCGGGCATACACACCAATCGCCCGGCAGACATCCGCAGCGACGAACCACGGATTCCCTTCAAGAGTCACTACGCGGATGCTGGAGGTGTTGAAGCTTCTTGCGGGGTTGGCTGCTTTGTTCCCCGCAAATCGAGATACTGATAAAGCGTTTCCCGGCTGATGCCGTATTCCTTCGCCAATGCTGTACGGCCTTTCCCATTGCGGGCCGCATCATCGGCTTTCAGTGCCGCCACACGTTCAGGCGATAGCGCCGCCTTGCGCCCCCGATAGACGCCCTTGGCCTTGGCGATTGCTATACCCTCCCGCTGACGCTCCCGTATCAAGCTCCGCTCAAACTCCGCCACAGCCCCGAGCATGGTGAGTAGCAGGTTCGCCATCGGGGAATCATCGCCGATAAAGGTAAGCGCCTCTTTGGTGAAACTCACTGCCACGCCGCGCCCTGTAAGCTCCCGGACGATGCGCCGCAAATCCTCCACGTTGCGGGCCAGCCTGTCCATGCTGTGACATAGCAACGTATCGCCCTCCCGGACATACTCAAGAGCCGCTTGAAGCTGTGGGCGGGCCGTATCCTTCCCGCTGGCTTTGTCGGTAAAGACCCTGTCCAATGCCACGCCCTCAAGTTGCCGCGCAGTGTCTTGATCCAGTGCGCTGACGCGGATGTAACCAACCCGCTGGGCCTTGTGTGCTTGCTTTGACATGCTGCGCTCCGCTGAAAGTGTCAGGCTGTAGTCTAAGACCTTCTCTGGGTTCTGTCAATCAAAGGCAAAACCAACCCTAACCGGACGTGATCCGGTACCGTGCCTGACATCAGGTTAGGGTATGCCCTAGATTGACGCCGCAATCGTAATCAAGCCTGCCGCGCCCGATACCGCCGAACGGCTGGCGACGCTGCCACGCCCCCCACCCCACCGGGGGAACATCCACCGCCGCGCTTCTTTGATGGACGCCTGACATTTTTCCGTGGTATTTTTGCGGTTCCTTTTTAATCCCGCCACGCGGAAACCCTGAATTCACGGCCATCTTGGGGCGCGGTTTGATTCCCTTACTGCCACCTGGGGGCGCCACGCACCAATCATGACTCGACGCTCTACCGCTCCCCGTCACGCCGTGGATATCAGCGAGGCGGATGGCGTTCGTTATTTGCACTTCGGCTCCGAGTGGGTGCAGGGCGCCATGCGCATCGCCCGTCCGTGGGCGCTGGAATTGGACTACACGCGCGACATGATGGCTGGCCTGCTGCTGCGCGACGCCGCCGACTGGCCGCGGCGGGCGCTGCTGGTCGGGCTGGGCGCCGGCTCGCTGGCCAAGTTTCTCTACCGCCACCGGCCGCAGTGCCGGATCACCGTCGTCGAGATCAATCCGCGCATCGAACTCATTGCCCGCCAGGCTTTCAAGTTGCCCGACGACCCGCGCCGCCTGATCGTTCATATCGGCTGCGGCGCCGATTTCATGCTCGGCGACGACAGTTGCTTCGATTACATCCTGGTCGACGGTTTCGATGCCGCCGCGCGTTCCGGCCCGCTTGACACCTTGCCCTTTTATCAAGCCTGCCGCGCCCGCCTCGCCGCCGACGGGCTGCTGTGCGTCAATCTGTTTGGCGACAGCCGCGGCTTTGCCGCCAGCGTCCGCCGCATCGACGAGGCTTTTGCCGGCGCCAGCGCTGTTTTTCCATCCTGCGCTTGCGGCAACCGCATCGTTTTCGCCAGCAGCGATGTGCCGGTCGACCTGCCGCTGAGCACGCTGCGGGCGCGGGCGGCGGAACTGAAAAAGGCAACCGGCCTCGACCTCGGACCGACTATCGGCCGCCTGCAACTGCGCCATCCGCTGCCGGAGGGCCGCCTGCGCATCGGCCAGAGGCCATCTTGAATTAGCGGTTGCCGGCGTCTATAACTAAGGAACTCCCCCACCGATAACAGCAATAAAGGCGGATAGAAAAAGAACACAGGATTGCCTGCTCGTATTTTTCATCCGTCTGACTCAAGAGGAACGCCATGCTTTCTCTGCAAGATGTTATCGACTATTGCGATGCCGACAACGGCGAAATCGAGGCCATCGCCGAACACGAACATGTTCCCATGGCCGTGGCCGCGGAGATTGGCAGCATGTTGCTCTGTTCTCCCGAAGGCGTGTGCCGCCTGCGTGCGATCATCATTGAAAACATGCAGAATGCCGTGGCATGGGGGCGTTATCAGCACGCCAAGGATCTGGCGAAGGTCTACCGGCATTTGCAGCGCAGCTATCCGTTGCCTGGTGAGTCCTGCCCCGATTCCCGCCAGATGACCTCCCATTGAACGGGCGGCGCGCGTAATCCCCGTTATTCAGGCGAGGGTGACTTCAATTTTCACCGTGAGTTTGCCCCAGCGGTTCATTCCGTTTCCAGATGCGAAGGCGCAGCGCAGACAGTGCTGTCGCACGGCAAGCGAAGCCGACAAAGTAATCGGGTGATCTGGAAATGGAATCAGGAGAGCTTGGGCTGGCCGAAGCCGTGCTCGACGGCGTACAGGGCGACCTGGACGCGGCTGCTCATGTTCAGCTTCTTGAAAATGTTCTGTACGTGGATTTTGACCGTGCTTTCGGCCAGATCGAGGCGGCGGGCGATTTCCTTGTTGCTTTCGCCGTGCGCCAACGAGGCCATGATGTCGCGCTCGCGCGGCGAGAAGCGGTCGCGCTCGGCCGGCAGGTCGCCCTTGTGCGGCGTGCGCACGCCCTCGATCAACTTGGCCGTCATTTGCTGCGACACCACCGATTCGCCCCGGGCGGCGCGGCGGATGGCATCGACCAGCGTGTCGGTTTCGATATTTTTCAGCAAATAGCCGCAGGCGCCGGTACGCAGCGCGTCCATCAGATCCTGCGCGTCTTCGGAGACGGTCAGCATCAGCACCCGCGCTTCGGGGATTTCCTCGACGATCACCTTGACCGCCTCCAGCCCGGAGACGCCCGACATGTGCAGGTCGAGGAGGACGACATCGGGACGCAGCGAACGGGTGCGCTTGATGCCTTCCAGGCCGTCGCCCGCTTCGCCGACCACCTCGAAATCCTCGTGGCGCTGCAACAGGGAGCGGATGCCGCTGCGGAACAGCGTGTGGTCGTCGACCAGCAGGACGCGTATTTTTTGATTCATTTTTCAGACCCCTTCCCTGGTTTCCCGCGGCAGACTGAGCAGTAGCCGGCTGCCCGCGCCGATATTCGAGACGACGCGCAATTCGCCGCCGACACGGTGCGCCCGTTCGCGCATGATTTTCAGCCCGACGTGACGCTCGGAACGGACATTCGGCTCGTTTTCGGTATCGAAGCCGATGCCGTCGTCGCAGACTTCGATCTCGGTGCGCGTTGGCGCGCGGCGCACGGTCAGATACACATTCTTGGCCCGGGCGTGCTTGCGGATGTTGGATAGCGATTCCTGCACGATGTGCATGATCTGGATTTCGTTGGCCGGGGCCAGCGGCGCCCCGACGCCGATCCGCTCGAAACGGGTGGCGATGCCCGTCTGGCCCTCGAATTTTTCCAGCGCCGAGGTCAGTGCCGAATCGAGATCGGATTGCAGCACCCGGGCGCGGAAATGCACCAGCAGTTCGCGCACGTCGTCGTAGCTTTCCTGCACGCCCTCGCGCAATTGCTCGGCGGTGTGCAGCGCCTCGCTATGTTTCCCCTTGTGCAGGGAATCCTGGAGCAATTGAACCTGGATGTTGAGGAAGGCCAGACCCTGGGCGATCGAATCGTGCAATTCCTGGGCCAGCAAATTGCGTTCCTCGGAAACCGCCAGTTCCATCTCGCTTGAGCGCAGGCGCTGGTTCTCGATGGCCACGCCCAGATGCTGGCCCAGGGTTTCCAGCAGGTTGCGCTCCTGCGACGAAACTGGCCGCGTCTGACGGAAGTAGAGATTGAAGACGCCGAGCCGCTGCTTGCCATGCACGATGCTGAAGGCGGTCGAGGTGGCGAAGCCTTCGCGGATGCAGTTGCCGTGTTTCATGCCCGGCGGCGGATTGATGGTATTGAAGACCGCCTGCTGGCCGCTTTGGATGACCTCGCCACAGAGACATTCGCCGCAGTTGAGTTCCCGCTCGCGGTTGATGAATTGCTCGGACAGACCATCGTGTGAGGTCAGGTAGAGCTTTTGCGAATCCGGCGCATACAGGCGCACGGCGCCGGCATCGGCGCCAAGGGCCGATTTGATGTGATCGAGGAAATTCTGGCAGAGGGTATCCAACGGCACCGGCTCATTGAGCAGCGAGGTGGCGGCATAAAGAATGGCCAATTCGCGGTTGCGCTGCTCCAGGCTGCGCGTTTCATCGACCACCCGTTGTTCCAGCGTTGCATACACGGTTTGCAGGTGGTCGGCCATCTGGTTGAAGCCGCGGGCCAGGCCGCCCAGTTCATCGTCGCTGGTGACCGGCAGGCGCACCGCCAGATCGTTGTCGGTCATCCGCCCCATGCCGGCATTGAGTTCGCCGACCGGCCGAACCAGTGCGCGGAGCAGGATGCGGATTACCAGGACCGCGCCGATCAGCACGAAGAGCGTGAACAGACCGAGAATGGCGCGCAGCAGCGCGGTATCCTGGGCATAGTCGCGCTCCATGAGCAGTATCAGATTATTGATGTGCGTGACGAGCGCTTCCATCTGCCGCTCGAAGCGCGCCAGAATGATCGGCCGCTCGCTCGGCGCGGCAAGCAGAAAGGCTTGTGCCTGCGGGTGCAATTCGTGCTGCCAGATTTGCTCGACCTTGCTGAGTTGTTGCTGCGCTTCCTGGGATCCCGGCGTGGCCAGGGGGCGCCGTGGATTGCCGGCGGCGAGTTCTTGCAGCACGCGATCAAAGGCGCCGATTTCTTCTGCCAGGCGTTCGTTCAGGGCGGCATCCGGCATGGTCAGGGCGCGCGTCATTAACAAGTCGATCTGATAGGTGCGCATGCGCTGGCTGCCCGCGTCGTTGATTGCTGCCTCGGCGCCCTCCAGACGCCAGGAAATTGCCAGCGTCAAGCCGATGGCGCCGACCAGCGCCAGCAGGAAGGCGATCAGCGTGCCAACGATCTTGTGCGAGAGTTTGCCCGAATTGACGCGCATCAAAAAAACTCCACGATAGAAGGGCCAAACATAGCTGCGCCGCAGCAAAAAAACATGACCTGTATCAAGAGTTCCTGTGACGCTGGTTTCAGGCCAATGATCGCCCGCAAGGCGCTCTGCGCCTCGATTCGCCGCTGCCGGAGCGCGTCAGAGCGCACGGCCCAACGAATCCACAGCCGCCAGGGCGCTTGCGGCCATCGCCCGGATCACCGCCGCGCTTTCGCCGACCACTGGCGCCAGCGCGAATTCGACAGCGGGATGGGTGGCCCGCAATTGTTCCAGCATGTCCGGCAGATGGCGTTTCAGATGTCCGCCCGGCGCGATGAACATCGGCAGCACGACGATTTTCCGGGCGCCGTTGGCGATCAGCCCGGCGGCGCAATCGGCCAGCGTCGGCGCGAGGAATTCGAGAAATGCCGTTTCCACCGGCAGGCCGGGCGCCTGCTCGCGGACGGCCGCCTGGACGCGGCGCAACGGCTCGGCCCAGGCCGGATCGCGGGCGCCATGCCCGAACAGGATCAAGGCGGTGCTCATGGGGTGCAGTCTAGCAATTCACGGCGCATTTGCAGTCAAGGAACAAGAAAGGACATGAATCCGTCCGCTTCCGAACAGGCTGTTCAGCCAGACTTCCCAAGCGCGCCGGCTGCCCGGCGCGCCCTTATTTGATGCGTTGCAGCTTCGGCCGCCCGCCTTGGGGCGGCGGTGTCGGCTCCGGCGGGGTTTCCCCGGCTTCGCCGCTGTCGACCGCAGGCGGCGCGTCGGTAAAGGCGCTATCGCCGTCGGCGGCCTCGACCTCGAAGGCCATGCCGGCGCCGTTTTCGCGGCCATAGATGGCCGCTACCTGCTCGACCGGCACCGACAACTGACGGGCGACGCCGCCGAAGCGGGCCTGGAACTCGATCAGTTCGTTGCCCAGTTGCAGCTTGTGGGTCGCCTCCGCGCCGATGTTGAGCACGATCTGGCCGTCGCGGACGAATTCGCGCGGGACGCGGGTGCGGGCGTCGACCCGCACCGCGATGTGGGGCGTCCAGCCATTGTCGTTGCACCATTCCCAGATGGCGCGCAGGAGGTAGGGCTTGGTCGAGGGCAGTTGCATGCGGTTATTTACGCATCGCCTTTTCCGACGGCGTCAGCGCGTCGATGAAGCCTTGCCGGCTGAAGATGCGCTCGGCGTACTTCATCAGCGGCGCGGCGCTCTTGCCGAGATCAATGCCGTAATGGTCGAGACGCCACAGCAACGGCGCGATGGCGACGTCGAGCATGGAAAACTCGTCGCCGAGCATGAATTTCTGCTTGTTGAAGATGGGGATGATCTCGGTCAGGCGGGTGCGGATTTCCTGACGCGCCTTGTCGGCGGTCTTGCCGTTCTTTTCGATCACTTCCATGAAGGAGAAGATTTCACGCTCCATGCCGACCAGCAGTTGGCGGGCACGGGCGCGCATGATCGGGTCGGCTGGCATCAGTTGCGGATGCGGAAAGCGCTCGTCGATGTATTCATTGATGATGTTCGGCTCGAACAGCACCAGATCGCGCTCGACCAGCACCGGCACGCGGTTGTGCGGATTGATCGCCGCCATTTCGTCCGGTTTGTTGAACATGTCGACATCGATTACCTGAAAGTCCATGCCCTTTTCGAACAGGACAATGCGGCAGCGATGGCTGAAAGGGCAGATGGTGCCCGAATAAAGGTTCATCATATTTTTTGGCCTTCAAAATAGGATTCGGCATCGGGGCCGGCGCAAGCCGCCCCCGATGCCGTCAACCGATTCCTGGAGAATTAGTGAATGTCTTTCCAGTATTCCTTCTTCAGGGCATACGTCACGCCGAAGAGCAGCACCAGGAAAGCCAGCACGAACCAGCCGAGCTTGCGGCGGTATTCCTGCTGCGGCTCGCCCATCCAGACCATGAAGGAAACCAGGTCGGAGGCGGCCTTGTCGAAATCGGCCTGGGACAACTGCCCGGGAACGGCCAGTTCCAGCTTGTGCGACTCAGGGTTCAGAATCTGCTGGCCCTGCAACTGCCATAACGGGTTGGGCATGCCGACATTATCGAAGGCGACGTTGTTCCAGCCGGTCGGACGATCCGCGTCGCGGTAGAAGGAACGCAGGTAGGTGTACAGCCAGTCGGCGCCGGCGCCAGCCGCGCCAGCCTCGCCGCGGGCGCGGACAACGATGGTCAGATCGGGCGGCATGGCGCCGAACCACAGCTTCTGCTCGTCGTGACGGGCGGCAACCTGCATCAGATCGCCGATCTTGTCGGAGGTGGTCATCAGCTCTTCCTTGACCTGCTGCTCGGTGAAGCCGAGATCCAGCAGGTTCTTGTAGCGCAGGAAGGAGGCGTTGTGGCAGTTCAGGCAGTAATTGACGAACAGCTTGGCGCCGTTCTGCAAGGCCGCCTTGTCCGCAACCGAGCCCTGCCACTTGTCGAGATGAACACCGCCGCCGGCAGCAAAAGCGAGCAACGGCAAACAGAACAATGCAATCAGGATTTTTTTCATTTTGCGCCCCCTCACTTCATCGTCAGGCGTTCGGGAACCGGCTTGAACTTGTCCATCCGGGACCACCACGGCATGCCGAGGAAGAAAGCAAAGTAGTACACCGTGCAAATCTGCGAGATCAGTTCACCCATCGGCGACGGCGACAGCGTGCCGAGATAGCCAAGGATGAAGAAGCAGATCACGAACAGGGTGATCATCACCTTGGTGATCGGGCCGCGGTAGCGGATCGACTTGACCGGGCTGCGATCCAGCCACGGCAGGAAGGCGAAGATGACGACCGAGGCGCCCATGGCGACCACGCCCCAGAACTTGGCGTCGAGGCCGAAGAAGTTCCAGACCATGGCGCGCAGGATCGAGTAGTAGGGCGTGAAGTACCAGACTGGCGCGATGTGCGGCGGCGTTTTCAGCGGGTCGGCCGGGTAGAAGTTCGGCGTCTCCAGGAAGTAGCCGCCGCCTTCCGGCGCGAAGAACATGATCGCCGAAAAGACCATCAGAAAGACGACGACGCCGACGATGTCCTTGACCGTGTAGTACGGGTGGAAGGGAATGCCGTCGCGGGGAATGCCGTTCTCGTCCTTGTTGGCCTTGATTTCGATGCCGTCCGGGTTGTTCGAGCCGGTTTCGTGCAGGGCCAGAACGTGCGCGGCGACCAGTCCGATCAGTATGAGCGGGAAGGCGATCACGTGGAAGGAGAAGAAGCGGTTCAGGGTCGCGTCGCCGACGACGAAGTCGCCGCGGATAAGGATGGAGAGATCCTCGCCAACGAGCGGAATGGCGCTGAACAGATTGACGATGACCTGCGCGCCCCAGTAGGACATCTGGCCCCACGGCAGCAGATAGCCGAAGAAGGCTTCGCCCATCAGCACCAGGAAGATGCCGACGCCGAACAGCCAGGTCAGCTCGCGCGGCTTTCTGTAGGAACCGTAGAGCAGGCCACGGAACATGTGCAGATAGACGACGATGAAGAAGGCCGAAGCGCCGGTCGAGTGCATGTAGCGGATCAGCCAGCCGCCCGGCACGTCGCGCATGATGTATTCGACGGAGGCGAAGGCGACCGGCACACCGGCGGCGTTGAGCGCGGCATCCGGCTTGTAGTGCATGACCAGGAAAATGCCGGTAACGATCTGGATGACCAGAACCAGCAGCGCCAGGGAACCGAAGAAATACCAGAAGTTGAAGTTTTTCGGTGCGTAGTACTCGGAGAGATGCTCTTTCCACAGCGAGGTGGCCGGGAAGCGGGCATCGAACCACTCCAGCAGGTTACCCAGCAGGGTGCCATTGGATTTGTATTTTTCGAAATTGCCAGCGGCCATGATCATGCCTCCTTCTTGTCTTCGCCGATCAGGATGCGGGTATCGGAGAGATACACGTGCGGCGGCACTTCGAGGTTGGTCGGGGCCGGCTTGGCCTTGAACACGCGGCCGGCGAAGTCGAAGGTGGAACCGTGGCAGGGGCAGAGGAAGCCGCCAAGCCAGTCGCCGGGCATGCCTTCATCGGCGCCGGCCTTGAACTTGGAGGACGGCGAGCAGCCGAGGTGGGTGCAGATACCGATGACAACGAGCAATTCCGGCTTGATCGAGCGGGTTTCGTTCTTGGCGTAGTCTGGCTGCTGTTTCTTTTCGTCGGAATGCGGGTCGGCCATCTGGTCGGACAGCTTGGGCAGCGTGTCGAGCATTTCCTTGGTGCGGTTGATGATCCACACCGGCTTGCCGCGCCATTCGACGGTGATCATATGGCCCGGTTCGAGTTTGCCGATATCGACTTCGACCGGAGCGCCGGCGGCCTTGGCGCGTTCAGAAGGAAGCAAGCTGGCGACAAACGGAACTGCGGCGGCGATTGCTCCAACCCCGCCGACGGCGGCGGTTGCCACAATCAGACGCCGCCGTCCGCAGTCCATTTTTCCTTGTTTGCTCATAACGATGACCCCTAAAGGAATTGGATGGGAATAAAAATGAACGGTAAATTATACGTCACGGGCTCGGCGGAAAAAAGCACTCAAGCCTCGGGAAATGTTTTTCGTTCCCGCAAAGCCTGGGCCAGCGTGCCGCTATCGACATATTCCAGTTCGCCGCCGACCGGAACGCCACGGGCGATGCGGCTGACGCGCACGCCCTTCGGCTGCAACAGGGCCATCAGGTAATGGGCCGTCGCTTCGCCCTCGTTGGTGTAATTGGTCGCCAGGATCACTTCCTGCACCGTGCCGTCGAGGGCGCGCGCGAGAACCCGTTCCAGCCCGAGTTCGCGCGGGCCGATGCCGTCGAGCGGCGACAGCCGCCCCATCAGCACGTAGTAAAGCCCCGCATAGGACTGCGTCTGCTCCATCATGTTCATGTCCACCGGCGTTTCGACCACGCACAGCAGCGATGGGTCGCGGCGCGGCGACAGGCAGCGGTCGCAGATATCGCTTTCGCTGAAGGTATTGCAGCGTTGGCAATGGCGCACCGAGTCCAGCGCCGTGAGCAGGGCTTCGCCGAGGCGGCGGGCGCCGTCGCGATCCCGTTGCAGCAGATGGTAGGCCATGCGTTGCGCCGATTTCGGCCCGACGCCGGGGAGCCGGCGCAGCGCCTCGATCAGCGCCGCGAGTCCGGAAGGATTCACTTAAGGCACTTAAAACGGCAGCTTCATGCCGGGCGGCAGGTTGAGGCCGGCAGTGAAGCCCGCCATTTTTTCCTGGCTGAGTGCCTCGGCCCGGCGCATGGCGTCGTTGACCGCCGCCGCGACGAGATCTTCGAGCATCTCGCGGTCGTCCATCACCGAGGGGTCGATGCTGACCCGGCGGATGTCGTGGGCGCAGGTCATCAGCACCTTGACCATGCCGGCGCCGGACTGGCCTTCGACCTCGGTTTGCGCCAACTGGGCCTGCGCCTTTTTCATGTTTTCCTGCATCATCTGCGCCTGTTTCATCAGGCCGCCCAGACCACCTTTCATCATTGTTTCATCTCCGTTAGGCAATAGGTTTGATCGACGCCTCGACCACCGAGGCGTCCAGGGATTCGATGGCGTCGCGCACGAAGCCGTCCCGTTCGATGGCCGCCTCGGCGCGCGCCTGGCGCTCCTGGCGGGCGCGGTCGGCGGTCGCCGCCGGCGTGGCCGTCTCATTGGCGGCCAGTTCGAAACGCAGCCGCAGTGGCCGGCCGAAATGTTCGGACAAAGCCTGTTGCAGGCGCTCGGGCGCCGGTTTCATCTGTAAATGGGTATGCGCCGGAGCCAGGCGCAACAGACATTCCGTATCGTCGAGCCGGCGCAGTTCGCAATGTTGGGCCAGGGTGCGCCCGAGGCCGGTGAGCGGCAGGGCGGCAATGATGGCGCTCCAGTCGTGCTCGTCGCCGGCAGATGGGGCGGCAGCCGGGGGGGGCGGCGTGGTTTGCGGCTGCACGGCGACGCTCGCTGGCGGCGTCGGCGTCGGTGCGCTGCGCTGGCGGCTGGCCGCCACCACGTCGGCCACCGAACTGGGCCGGAAGGCATGCAGGCGCAGCAGGGTCATCACGAAGCCGGCATATTCGTCGGGCGCGGCCGGCAATTCGCTGCGTCCGATGACGGCGATCTGGTAGGCGAGCTGGACAAATTCCGGCGAGAAGGCGGCGGCGAGCGCCAGCAGGCGTTCCCGCTCCGGCTCTTCGTCGTCGAGGGTGGCGGGCACGCATTGGGCGATCTGAATGCGCGTCAACAAGGTCGCCAATTCCTGCAAGGCGGCGGCGAAGGACAGGCTGCGCGCGCCGAGATCGGCGGCGACGGCGAGCATGGCCGAAGCGTCGCCAGCGCCCAGGGCTTCAAGGATGGCGAAAAGGTAATCCTGATCGACCGTGCCGAGCATGGCCCGCACTTGTCCTTCCTCGACCTTGCCGGCGCCGTGGGCGATGGCCTGATCGAGCAGCGACAGGGCGTCGCGCATGCTGCCGGCCGCCGAGCGCGCGATCAGGGCGAGGGCCGGCGCATCATGGCTGACCCCCTCGGCTTCGAGGATGTGCGCCAGATGTTTGCTGATGGCCAGCGCCGGCATTTGCTTGAGATTGAATTGCAGGCAGCGGGACAGCACGGTGACCGGGATTTTTTGCGGATCGGTCGTCGCCAGGATGAACTTGACGTGTTCCGGCGGCTCTTCGAGCGTCTTCAACATGGCGTTGAAGGCGGAATTGGAGAGCATGTGCACTTCGTCGATCACATAAACCTTGAAGCGGCCCCGGGTCGGCGCGTAGAGCGCGTTTTCCAGCAACTGGCGCATTTCGTCGACGCGGGTGTTGGTCGCCGCGTCGACTTCCAGCAGATCGACAAAGCGGCCGCCGTCGATTTCCTGGCAGGCCGAACACGTCCCGCACGGGGTCGCGGTGATGCCGCTCTCGCAATTCAGTGACTTGGCCAGGATGCGGGCGATGGTCGTCTTGCCGACGCCGCGCGTGCCGGTAAACAGATAGGCGTGGTGCAGGCGCTGCTCGGACAGGGCGTGGGTCAAGGCGCGAACCACATGCTCCTGACCGACGAGGGTCGAAAAATTGCGCGGCCGCCATTTGCGGGCAAGAACCTGATAACTCATGCGCCCCACACCAGAAAATGAAAGTGGCGAGCCTAACCCCCGGCACTTGCAGTCAATGGCTGTGGCTGCTTCCTTCCGGACCTGACCAGGTTCACCATCCTGCAATGCGGGGAGACCCGCCGCCGCGAATTCTAACATAGCGCGGCGCGGCCGCTTTCACTGCGGCGCATCTCTTTTTTGCCGAATCGGCGGGAATGCCGCCCGCGCGCCGCCGGACGCGCACGAAAAAAAGCCCGCGTGGCGGCGGGCTGGTCGGCGGGGTGGCGGCTTACTTGCCGATGGCCTTTTTGGCGGCGGCGCTGGTGGCGCTGCTCTTGGCGGCCGGCGCGACGACGGCCTTGGAGGCGGCTTGCAGGTTGGCTTCGGCGATGTCGGCCAGTTGCCTGGCCATTGAGTTCATGGTGTCGAAAGCCTTGGTCGAGGCATTGAGCATCGACTCCATGCCGGCGGCCAGCACATCGCCGCCGATCGGGGCGCTCTTGGCCTTGGCGACGGCGGAGGAGGCGCTCTTGTTGAAACTGCTGTATTGCGTTTCCATGAGCGAGGTGATTTCCCGCTGCACATCGGCGACCAGATCGTAGACGCTGCGCGAGTAATCGACGAGTTTCTCAACGCCCGGCTTGGCGAGTTCGCTGTTCAGCTTGGCGATTTCGTTGACATCCCTGGCGGCCATGAGCTGCTGGGTATTGGCAACGGTATTGTTGAAAAATTCGCGGGCGACCGCCAGATTCAGAGCCGTCAGGCGCTCGACGCCAACGAAGGCGGTGCGCATCAACGACATCATGAGTTCGGTGTTGACTTTCTGGGCGGTGGCCAGTTGTTCGATATTCGGGTTGCTCATCATCATCTCCTGTGTGGTCTTGTAACGTGCAGCGGATGAAACAAAACCCCCGCAGAGCGCGGGGGCGGGAGGGGAAGCGGTGAATTACCGGGTCTTCTTGGCGGTGGTCTGGCCGACCGCCTTGACCGTCGCGTTGGTGGCGGCGGCGACGTTGGCTTCGGTGATCTCGGCGACCTGCTTGGCGGCCTTGTTCATGTTGTCGAAGGCGGAGTTGGCGGCGGCGATGGCGCTCTTGACCGCGGCGACGGCGACGTCGGAACCGGCCGGCGCCGACTTGGCGGCCTTGTCGAGCAGATCGGCGACCTGCTTCTGGAAGCCGCCGAATTGAGCTTCGAGGGTCTTCGACAAATCTTCCTGGGCCTGGGCGGAGATTTCATAGACGCTGCGCGAGTAGGCGACGGCCTTCTCGACATTCGGCTGGGCCAGGGAAGCCTGGATCGACATGGCTTCCTGGACATCCTTGGCGCCGAGCAGAGCCTTGGTGTTGGAGACGGAATCTTCCAGCAACGAGCGGGCGGTGTTCAGGTTCAGGGCGGCGATGCGCTCGGCGGAGGCGAGGGCGGCGTTGGCGACCGACAGCAGGGAGTCAACGGTGGCCTTGTTGGCGGCGGCGAATTGTTCGGGGGTCGTGAAGCTCATGAAAATCTCCTGAAAAGGGGAAGGGGGCTAATGTGAAAGATTGCAAACAGTTGCACGGGCATCATGGCTTGTGCTGCACTGCACCATGACGCTCATTATAGGAATGATTGCTGCATTGTCAACAATTATTTGTGCAGTGCACAAATCAGCTCGCGCCCGATCAAAATCAAGCACTTGCCGCCGTCGCGGCGGCCGTTCCGGGGCGCGTTCTAGGGCCGCGTATCGCCCTTGTCGATGCTGTCGGCGCCTTTCAGTTCGAGCGGCTGGCCCGCCGCGGGCGGGGCTTCGGCGTCCTTGTTTTTCGGCTGGAGGACGGCGCGTACCCGTGGATTGCTGCTGCTGGAGGTGACCAGATACTGCTCGCTGATGGCGTTGTACTGGATGTAATCGCCACGGATTTCGTCCCCGCCGCTTTTGACCCAGGCGCGCTGGAATAATTCGGCGATTTCGCTGTTGCTGTCATAGACGATACGCTCGGCTTCGCCTTCCATATATTCGTCGCGTCCCTCGCGCTTCTGGCGGAAACGGGCCAGACCGCCCTTGCCGCCGGTGGCGGCGCCGATCTGGAAGCCATACGAATCCTCGGTGATTTCGACGCGGCTGGCCTTGAGCACCATCGTGCCCTTGGTGATCACGACGTCGCCTTCGAGAATCTGGATTTTCCTGGCGTCGTCGATGGAGATGCGGTTGGCTTCGAGGTGCATCGGCTTGTTGCGGTCGGCCCGTTCGGCGAAGGCGGCGGAAGCGGCGAAGAGGGCGGCGGCAAAAAGAAGGGGGCGTGCGGTCATGGCGTCTGGGCAGGGCGGATATAGACGCCCGTGGCCTGCGATTGCAGGATGAACGTCGAGGTGTTGTTGTCGAGGTGGGCGCCGACGCCCTTGAGCCAGGATTGGCCCATGGTGATTTCGATCGGGCTGTTGGTAAAGGCGGTGCCGAGATCGGGCTGGACGGTGAGGTCGGGCATGCGGGCATGCAGTTCGGGACGGTCGGCGGTGGCGGCGCGGACGGTGTTGACGTTGTCCCAGAGGAATACCGTTTCGCCCTTGGCGGTGATCCGGGCGTGATCCGCCGAGAAAATCAGCGGCGGTTTGTCCTGGCGGTAATTGATGAGGACCGGCGAGCGCAGTTCCGACGAGTCGTCGTCGGGGAAATGTTCGAGGTAGGGGGACGTCAGCCGGTATTTGACCTGACCGTTGGCGTCGAAGCGGCGGACGGTGAAATTTTCCGCGATGGCGTCGGGATCGTGGCGTTGTTTGCCGTCGCGTTTCGGCTCATCGAGATCGGTCGCGTTTTTCAGCCAGAAGCTGAGGCCGGCCAGCAGGGCGGCCAGGGCGATGGGGAAAAGTTGCCCCTGCCAATGCTTCATGACAGATAGGGGGCGAAGACGGCCGCCAGCCTGTCCTGGGCGGCGAGAATGAATTCACAGGCTTCGCGCACGGCACCGTGGCCGGCGGCGGCGGCGGTGCACAGGTGGGCGCGCTCCTTGACGATGGGACGGGCGTTGGCCGGGGCGATGGCAAGCCCACAGCGGCTCATGACCGCCAGATCAATCAGGTCGTCGCCCATGAAGGCGCACTCATCCCAGCCGAGGCCGAGGCGTTCGCGCAGGGCGGCGACGGTGAGGCGCTTGTCGGTGACGCCCTGGAAGACATGCGCGATGCCGAGATCGGCGGCGCGGGCGGCGACGACGCCGGAATTGCGGCCGGTGACGATGGCCAGTTCGCAGCCGGCCTGCTGCATCAGCTTCAGGCCGAGGCCGTCCTGGACATTGAAGGTTTTCAATTCGCCGCCGTCGTTGGTGTAGTGGAGGCCGCCGTCGGTCATCACGCCGTCGATGTCGAAGGCGACCAGGCGGATGCGGGCAGCGCGGGCGCGGGCGTCCATCAGACGACCCTGGCGGCGAACAGGTCGTGCATGTTGAGGGCGCCGGCCAGCCGGCCATCGTCGTCGATGACGAGCAGCGCGTTGATGCGCAGGCGCTCCATCATTTCGACCGCCTCGACGGCGAGACGGCCGCCGCCGATGGTGTGCGGCGCCGCGTGCATGACCGAGGCGATGGCGCCCTGGCGCAAGTCGATGCGGTTTTCAAAGGCGCGGCGCAGGTCGCCGTCGGTGAAGATGCCGAGCGGCTTGTTATCGGCGTCGACAATGCAGACCAGCCCGAGGCCGCCGCGCGACATGGCGATGACGGCCTCGGGAATGCCGGTGGCGGGGGCGACCGCCGGCACTTTGCCGGCCGGCCGCATCACATCGGCGACATGGGTCAGCAGGCGGCGGCCGAGCGAGCCGCCGGGATGCGAGCGGGCGAAGTCTTCCGGGCCGAAGCCGCGGGCGTCGAGCAGGGCCACCGCCAGGGCGTCGCCGAGGGCCAGCGCGGCGGTGGTGCTGGCGGTCGGCGCCAGATTGTGCGGGCAGGCTTCCTGGGCGACGCCGGCATCGAGATGGATGTCGGCTTCGCGGGCCAGGGTCGATTGCGGGGCGCCGGTCAGGCTGATCAGGCGGGCGCCCTGGCGCTTGATGAGCGGCACGATGCGCAGCAGTTCCTCCGATTCGCCGGAATTGGAAAGGGCCAGCAGCACGTCGTCGCGGGTGATCATGCCGAGGTCGCCGTGGCTGGCCTCGGCGGGATGGACGAAATAGGCCGGCGTGCCGGTGCTGGCCATGGTGGCGGCGATCTTGCGGGCGATGTGGCCGGATTTGCCCATGCCGCTGACGATCACGCGGCCACGGCTGGCGAGGATGAGATCGACGGCGCTGGCGAAAGCATCGTTGAGGCGCGCCGCCAGCGCGGCGACGGCGGCGGCCTCGATGTCGAGGGTGCGCCGTCCCAGTTCCAGAGCGCGTTCCGGCGCGCGGCGGGGGGGCGAAATACTTGGGATCATGGATAGGCTGCGGTTATGATGGCTTGGAAGTATATCCGAATCGCGGAAAGGGCCTTGACCTGCAAGGAGGAGCAACGCCGCCAGCGCGCCCGAGGGCGGCCTGATCGGGTGCGTAGCGCTCTCAACCCTGTGACAAAAGGGTGCAAAATCTTGAAACTCAAATTTCATGTAACGCTTAGCAAAAGACCAAGCGGTCAACTGCGGTTTCCAGCTTGAATACCCTCCCTCTCGTCCTTCTCCTGCTTGGCGCGTCGGTGCTGGCCGTAGTCGTGTTTCGCCGCTTCAACCTGCCGCCGGTTCTCGCTTACCTGCTGGTCGGCAGCGTCATCGGGCCGCACGCGCTGAACCTGATGTCGGAAATCCGCAGCATGGAATACCTCGCCGAGTTCGGCGTTGTCTTCCTGATGTTCTCGATCGGCCTTGAATTCTCGCTGCCCAGGCTTTACGCGATGAAGCGCGTCGTCTTCGGGCTGGGCTTGTCGCAGGTCCTCGCCACCATCGCCGTGGCGACGCTGCTGACGATGCTCTTCGGCCTCGGCTGGCAACTCGGGCTGGCGCTCGGCGGCGTTTTGGCGATGTCGTCCACCGCCGTGCTGATCAAGCTCCTGACCGAGCGCATGCAGCTCAACACC
>WREP01000045.1 GCA_009779265.1 Betaproteobacteria bacterium | reverse complement strand
GGCCTGATCGGCGACAGCCTGCCGATGCAGCGCCTGCGCCTGCAACTCGGGCAATATGCCGATCTCGCCTTCCCGGTGCTGATCGAGGGCGAATCGGGCAGCGGCAAGGACATCGTCGCCAGCCATTACCTGCACCGCCTGACCGCCCGCCGCGACCAAGCCTTTCTCGCCCTCAACTGCGCCGCCATCTCGCCGACGCTGCTCGAACCGACGCTCTTCGGCCACGCCCGCGGCGCCTTCACCGGCGCCGCCAGCGCGAAATCCGGCTATTTCGAGGATGCCGAAGGCGGCACCCTGTTTCTCGACGAAATCGGCGAATTGCCGCTCGACCTGCAACCGAAATTGCTGCGCGTGCTGGAAAACGGCGAATTCCAGCGCGTCGGCGAAACCCAGACGCGGCGCTCGAACGCCCGCATCATCGCCGCCACCAACCGCGATCTGCGTCAGGAAATCCGCGCCGGGCGCTTTCGCGCCGACCTCTACCACCGCCTCTCGGTCTTTTCCGTCGCCGTGCCGAGCCTGCGCGATATGGGCGGCGACCGCCTGCTGCTGCTCGATCATTTCACCCGCCTCTATGCCGGTCAGGCCGGCCTGCCGCCCTTTTCGCTCGCCCCGGCGGCGCGCGCGCTGTGGATCGACTATGCCTTTCCCGGCAATGTGCGCGAATTGCGCAATATCGTGATCCGCCTCGTCGCCCGCCATGCCGGCCAGGAAGTCGACGGCGAGCAGCTGCGCGCCGAATTCGACAGCGGCGATGAGGAGGCGGAAGCGGCGGCGGAACGGCGCGGTCTTGCCGTCGGCGATCTCGACGAGGTGCGCCAGGCGGCCCGCCGTCACCTCGAACAGAGCGAGGCGCTGGCCCTCGACGCCACGCTCGAATTGTGGGAACGCGGCTACATCGAGGCGGCCATCGAACTGTGCGCCGGCAACATGAGCCGCGCCGCCCGCTGCCTCGGCATCAACCGCACCACGCTGTACAACCGCATGGCCGGCTGGAACCGCCGATGAGCCTCTATCTGGAGCACTTCGGCCTGCGCGAGCCGCCCTTTCGCATCACGCCGCACACCGATTATTTTTTCTCCGGCGCCGACCGCGGCCCGACGCTCGCCGCGCTGATCCATGCCGTCACCGAAGAGGAAGGCATCGTCAAGCTCACCGGCGAGGTCGGCAGCGGCAAGACCATGCTCTGCCGGATGCTGCTCGAACGCCTGCCGGCCAGCGTCGACACGCTGTACATCGCCACCCCGTCGCTGTCGCGCCACGACATGCTCGGCGCCATCGCCGACGAACTGGCCATCCCGAGCGCCGACAAGGCGCCGCACGCGCTGCTGCGCGCCGTGCAGGAGGCGCTGATCGCCCGCCACGCCGTCGGCCAGCGGGTGGTCGTACTGATCGACGAAGCGCATGCCATGCCGGCCGAATCGCTGGAGGAAATCCGGCTCCTTTCCAATCTTGAGACGAAATCGACCAAGCTCTTGCAAATCGTACTCTTCGCCCAGCCCGAACTGGACGAGCGGCTCGCCGCCAACGCCATGCGCCCCCTGCGCGAGCGCATCACCCAGCACTTCAACCTCGGCCCGCTGCAAGCCGGCGATGTCGCCGATTACCTCGAATTCCGCCTGCGCGCCGCCGGCTGCCGCGTCGCCGGCTTGTTCGACGCCGCCGCCGTCCGCCGCATCGCCAAGATTTCCGAGGGACTCTCGCGGCGCATCAACATCCTCGCCGACAAGGCCTTGCTCGCCGCCTGGTCGCGCGACGGCCAGCGGGTCGACGCCGACGATGTCGCCATCGCCGCCGCCGACGCCCGCTTCGCGCCGCTGCACCGGCCCGAGCCGACGCAGCGGCTGTGGTGGCGTCTGGCCGGCGGCGCGCTGGCCGCCATCCTGTTGCTGCTCGCCTTCACGCTCGGCACGCGCAGCGCGGCGCCGGACAGAGACGTCGTGGCGGTCGCCGCCATCCAGCCGCCGCCCGCGCCGGACATGGCCGCCGCGCCCGCACCCGCGCCAGTCCAGCCAGCCCAGCCGACCTTCGGGCCGCTGACGCAAAAGCACATGGAACAATACGCGACCTGGATCGCCAGCGCCCCGCGTCGCAATTATTTCATCCAGTTATTCGCCACCAACGCTGGCAACTTCAGTCAGATTGAAGGCTTTCTCGTCCGCGCCAGCGAGGCGCTCGACCCGGCCGACCTGCGCGTCTATCGCTCCAGCCTCTCGGGCCACGACCGGATCGGCGTCATCTATGGCGATTTTCCCACCCGCGAAACGGCCGCCACAGCGATGCGCGCGCTGCCCGCATCGATCCTGGCCGCGCAGCCCTTCCCGCGACAAGTATCGCGCCTGCATTGATTGCAATTTTTCAATTGTGACGTACCGTTGCTGACGTGCTAGCATCAATGAATACAGGCCGGAGGGAGCCTGAAGCATGGACAAGGTAATGAGCCGATGAAAATCGGATTTTCCAGCGCAGCAATCATCATCCTGCTGTTGGCCGCCTGCTCGGCGCCAGCGCCGCGCGAGCCGTTCAAGGGTCATCTCGGCGGCGCGATCCGCGACGAGGCGCGCCCTGCCGCCAGCGCCCCGATCCCGGCGCCGGTGCAGCAGACGCTGGCGCTGCCAGCGCCGCGCCCGCAAGCCAAGACCGAAACCTACAGTGTGGTGGTCAACAACGTGCCGGTGCATGATCTCCTCTTCGCCCTGGCGCGCGACGCCAAGGTCAATGTCGACATCTACCCCGGCATCACCGGCCTCGTCTCGCTCAATGCCATCGACCAGACCTTGCCGCAAATCCTCAGCCGCATCGCCCGCCAGGTGGACATGCGCTTCGAACTGGACGGCCCGAATCTCGCGGTGATGCCCGATTCGCCCTTCCTCCGGCATTACCAGGTGGATTACGTCAACATGGCGCGCAGCACCACGGCCACCGTGTCGACCAATACCCAGATCACCACCGGCGTCGCCGGCAACACCAGCACGATGGCCACGGCCAGCAGCGGCGCCGGCAATGTGTCGAGCACGCAGATCGAGAATTTGTCGAAAAACCGCTTCTGGGAATCGCTGGAAAAGAACATCAAGGATTTGTTGCGCGAAACCGACAAAGTCCTGCCGGAAGGCTCCAGCGAAACCTTCGTCGAACAAAGCGCCGAGCAATCCGCCAGCGGCGCCGCTGCGCTGCCGCAAGCCGGCCGCAACGCCGTTCAGGCCATCGCCAACGCCCTGCAAGGCAATGCCGCGCCGACCGCCAACAGCCAGCGCACAGGCACCACCGTCTATCGCACCAGCACCTTCCGCGAAGCCGCCTCGGTCATCATCAATGCCGAAACCGGCGTCGTCAGCGTCCGCGCCACCCAGCGCCAGCACAGCCGCATCCAGGAATTCCTCGACCGCGTCTCCCATTCGGCCCGCCGCCAGGTGCTGATCGAGGCCACCATCGTCGAAGTCGCCCTCAATGACGGCTACCAGCAGGGCATCAACTGGAACAGCCTGGTGCGCGGCGGCGCTTTTTCCTTCATCAGCGACACCCTGACACCCAATTCGGCCAATCTGAAATACGAGCGGGGCAGCGACCCCAATGCCATTGTCACCCTGCTCGATACCTTCGGCACCACCAAGGTGCTGTCGAGCCCGCGCCTCTCCGTGCTCAACAACCAGACGGCGCTGCTCAAGGTGGTCGAGAATTACGTGTATTTCAACGTCAAGGCCGACACCACGATGAATTCCAACGTCACCACCGAAAAGACCTACACGACGACCCCGCAGTCGGTCTCGGTCGGCCTGGTGGTCAGTGTCACGCCGCAGATCAGCGACACCGGCGCCATCACGCTCAATGTCCGCCCGACCATCACCTCGGTTGCCGGCGAGGTGGACGATCCCAATCCCGATCTGTTGAACAGCACCCCGCCCATCCATAACAAGGTGCCCGTCATCCGCACCAAGGAAATCGAATCCATCATGCGCGTCGCCAGCGGCAACATCGCCGTGCTCGGCGGCCTGATGGAGGACAAGATCGATTACCAGACCCAGCGCGTCCCCCTCTTCGGCCAGATTCCGCTCCTCGGCGAAATGGTCAACAACCGCAACAACCGGGCGCAGAAAACCGAACTGGTCATCCTGCTGCGCCCCGTGGTCATCCACGACCCGAGCATCGACGGCGACTACGCCAATCTGCGCGCCTACCTGCCCGGCAACGACTTCTTCGCCCAGCCGAGCGAAGCGCGGCCCTTCGACATCCAGCCCCGCCGCTGAGGAACCGGCATGAGCCTGTTGATGGATGCCCTGAAACGGGCGGAAGCAAGCAAAGCCTCCCGCCAGCAGGCGGACAAGGAGGCGAATCGCCTGAGCCTGGAGCCGCTGGCGCGCGAGGCGGCGGAAAGCAGTCCGCTGCCCGATCTGGCCGCCCATCTCGCTGCCGTCGATGCCGAACTGGCCCGCTCGGCGCAAGCGCCGCGGCCGAAAGCGTCAAGCTACGCGCCGCCCGCCGCCAACGGCCCGCGTACCCGCAACAGCTTCACCGTCAAGGAAGGCGCGCCCGCCGCCAGGCGCGGCCTGTTCTGGCTCACGCTCGGCGCGCTGACGCTGGCCGGCCTCGGCATTGGCGGCTACGTCTGGTACCGGGTCAGCGACCTGGGCGTCGGCCAGGGGCAACTCGCCGCCAGCCGCCCGCAGCCGCCGGCCACCCCCTTGCCCTACTACCCGCCGCCAGCGGAGTACGCCCCGCCGCCGGCTGAAGCGCCGCCGATCGCCGTGACGCGGCAGGCCGCGCCGCCCGCCGTGGACGACGCGCCGCCGTTCGCGCCCGTCCCGCGCGCCGCGCCGCAGCCGCGCCCCGAGCCGGTCCCGGCCACGCCGCCGATCAGCCTGACCCGCACCCCGCCGCGCGCCGATCCCAATCTCGTCCAGGCGCACCTCAGCCTGCAAGCCGGCGACTTGCAGGGCGCCCGTCAGGATTTCCTCCAGACGCTGCAACGCAATCCCCACCAGATCGAGGCCCTGCTGGCGCTGGCCGCCATTGCCCAGCATCAGGGCCGGCAGAGCGAGGCGGACGCATGGCGGCAGCGGGCGCTGACCGCCGATCCGGGCAATCCGGCGGCGCAGGCGGCGGCGCTGGCCAGCCGCGCTGCCGGCGGCGATGCGCTGCTGGCCGAAAGCCAACTGAAAACCCTGCTCGCCAGCCAGCCGCAATCGGCCGAACTCAATTTCGCCCTGGGCAATGTCTACGCCCGCCAGCAGCGCTGGGCCGAGGCGCAGCCGTGCTATTTCAACGCCGTCGCCGCCGACGCCGACAATCCCGATTATTTGTTCAACCTGGCGGTCAGCCTCGACCAGTTGCGCCAGCCCCGCCTCGCCGCGCAACATTACCAACTGGCCCTTGAGGCCGCCACGCAGCGGCCGGCCTCCTTCGATAGCGAACAGGCGCGCCGCCGCCTGGCCGACCTTTCGCCGTGATGCATCACTCCGCGCCGCAACGCCCGCCGCTCGGCCAGATCCTGATTTCCGAAGGCATCCTCTCGGAAGACCAGTTGCGCATCGCGCTGCTCGAACAGATGAAGCAGAACCAGCCGATCGGCAAGCTCCTGGTCTCGCTCGGCTTCGTCACCGAGGCCACCTTGCGCCAGGCGCTGTCGGAAAGCCTGGGCAAGCAGAGCATCGACCTGTCGCACGCGGTGGTCGATCCGCTGGCGCTGAAAATGGTGCCGCGCGAACTGGCCAAACGTTATCACCTGCTGCCGCTCGATTACGACCAGCGCCGCCAGCGTCTGACCCTGGCCATTGCCGACGTCAACGAAATCATCGGCCTCGACCGCGTGCGCGCCCTGCTCGACGAGGGCGCCGAAATCGAAACCCTGCTCGCCGGCGAATCGGAAATCGACCGCGCCATCGACCAGTATTACGGCCACGAGTTGTCGATCGACGGCATCCTGCACGAGATCGAAACCGGCGAGATCGACTGGAAGAGCATTTCGTCCGGCGACGATCAATACAGCCAGCCGGTCGTGCGCCTGATCGACTCGATCCTCACCGATGCCGTCAAGCGCGAAGTCTCCGACATCCATTTCGAGCCGGAATCCGGCTTTCTCCGTATCCGCTACCGCATCGACGGCATCCTGCGGCAGATCCGCGCCCTGCACAAATCCTACTGGCCGGCGATGACGGTGCGCATCAAGGTGTTGTCGGGCATGAATATCGCCGAGACGCGGGCGCCGCAGGACGGCCACATCGGCCTGTCGGTATCCGGCCGCGCCGTCGATTTCCGCGTCGCCAGCCAGCCGACCATCCACGGCGAAAACATCGTGCTGCGCATTCTCGACCGGCAAAAAGGCATCGTGCCGCTCGAACAACTGGGCCTGGCCGAGGAACACCTGCACCAACTGAAACTGATGATCGCCCGGCCGGAAGGCATCATCCTGGTCACCGGCCCGACCGGCAGCGGCAAGACAACAACCTTGTACTCGGTGCTCAATCACATCAACGCCGAGGGCATCCATATCATGACCCTCGAAGACCCGGTCGAATACCCGATGGCCCTGGTGCGCCAGACCTCGGTGGTGGAAAACGCCAAGCTCGATTTCGCCAACGGCATTCGCTCGATGATGCGCCAGGACCCGGACGTCATCCTGGTCGGCGAGGTGCGCGACGCCGAAACCGCCGAAATGGCCTTCCGCGCCGCCATGACCGGCCACCAGGTATTCACCACCCTGCACACCAATTCGGCCATCGGCGCCATTCCGCGCCTGCTCGACATCGGCGTGCTGCCCGACATCATGGCCGGCAACATCATCGGCATCGTCGCCCAGCGCCTGATCCGCCGCCTGTGCGAGCATTGCAAGTCGCCCTATCACGCCGAAAGCCACGAATTGCGGCTGCTCGGCCCGCTCGCCGAGGGCCGGCGGCCGGTGCTGTTCAGCCCGATCGGCTGCGAGCGCTGCGATTTCCAGGGCTATCGCGGACGCAGCGCGATCATGGAAGTGCTGCGCATCGACGCCGGTTTCGACGATCTCATCGCCCGCCGCGCGACCACCCACGAAATCCGCAGTCGGGCGCTGACCCAAGGCTTCGGCACGCTGGCCGAAGACGGCCTGCGGCGCGTGCTCGACGGCGCCACCTCGCTGGAAGAACTGGCGCGCGTGGTCGACCTGACCGACCGGATGTAAGGGCGCACGCATGCTATTCGACTACAAGGCTGTCAGCGCCGCGGGTCGGATGACCACCGGCCGGCTCGACGCCAGCAATCTGGCCGATCTCGAAATGCGCCTCAAGCGCATGGATCTCGATCTGGTCACCGGCAAGCTGGCCGAACACCGGGCGCTGGGCGGGCCGCGCCGGGTGCCGCGGCCGGAGTTGATCAATTTCTGCTTTCATCTCGAACAACTGACGCGCGCCGGCGTGCCCATTCTCGATGGCCTTTCCGATCTGCGCGACTCGATCGAACAGGCGCGCTTTCGCAGCGTGGTGGCGGCCTTGATCGAAAACATCGAGGGCGGCCAAACCCTGTCGCAGGCGCTGGAAGCCCATCCCGACGTGTTCTCGGCGGTTTTCGTCAATCTCGTGCGGGCCGGCGAAAACAGCGGCCAGTTGCCGGCAGTGCTCGACAGCATCGGGCAATCGCTGCGCTGGGAAGACGAGTTGATCTCGCAAACCAAGAAGCTCCTGCTCTACCCAAGTTTCATCGCCATCGTGGTCAGCGCCGCCACAATTTTCCTGATGATCTACATGGTGCCGCAGCTCAAGTCCTTTGTAAAAAACATGGGGCAGACCCTGCCGCCACATACCCAGGCGCTGTTTTTCGTCTCCGACCTGCTGGTCGCTTACTGGCAGGTAATCTTGTCGCTGCCCCTGCTTGCCGCCATGGCAGGTTATCTGCTGATTCGCCGCAACCCGCTCGCCCGCACCTGGTTCGACGGCATCAAGCTGCGCCTGCCGCTCGTCGGCGTCATCCTGAAAAAAATCATCCTGTCGCGCTTCGCCAACACTTTCGCCATGCTTTACGCCGCCGGCATCCCCATCCTCGAATCCATCCGCGCCACCGAGGACATCGTCGGCAATCAGGTCATCCGCCTGGCGCTGGAACGGGCCGAGCAAGCCATCCGCGAGGGTCGCAACGTCGCTGCCGCCTTCCGCGACGCCGGCCTGTTTCCGCCGCTGGTGGTGCGCATGCTGCGCGTCGGCGAAAATTCCGGAGCGCTCGACCGGGCGCTGCTCAATGTCAGCTATTTCTACACCCGCGACGTCAAGGAATCGGTCGGCAAGGCGCAGGCGCTGATCGAGCCGATCCTGACGCTGTTCATGGGCGCCCTGCTCGGCTGGATCATGCTCTCGGTCATCGGCCCGATTTACGACGTCATCAGTAAACTGCCGACATGAGCCACCGCCGTTTCCTCTACCTCGACAGCCACCTCCTGACGGCCTACGCCTGGAGCCAGGGGCATCTTCTCGTCGAGGACAGCTTCATCCGGGACGACAGCACCCTCGCCGCCTTCAGCCGCTATCTGACGGAGCGGCGCCACTGCCAGTTCGCGCTCCTGGTCAATCACGCCAGCGAGGAATACATCCGCGAAACCGTCCCCTTCCTGTTCGGCAACGACCGCCAGGCCCTGATCGCCCGCAAGATCAGCCAGTATTTCACGGGCTCGCCACCGGCCACGGCCTTTTCGCTGGGCTACGAGAAAACCCGGCGACGCAACGAGAAACTGCTGTTCGCGGCCTTGACCAACCCGGCCGACCTCGACCCCTGGCTCCAGTGCATCGCCGCGGCCGAGGCGCCGCTGGCCGGCATCTACACCGTCGCCCAACTCGGCGGCCAGTTGCTGAAAAAACTCGGCGGCGAACGCCGGGGCTGTCTGTTGCTGACCATGCAGGATCAGTCGATCCGCGAAAGCTACCTGCGCCATGACCGCACCCTGTTTTCGCGCATGGCCCCGCTCGCCGACAGCAGCGCCGCCGGCATCGCCAGCAGCTTCGTCACCGAGGTTGGAAAGCTGCGGCAATACCTGATCGGCCAGCGTCTGATCAGTCACAACGAACACCTGCCAATCATGATCGTTGCCCATCCGGCGACCATCCCGGCCATCCGCGAGGCTTGCCCCGAGTACGGCCATCTCGATTTCACCCTCATCCCCAGCCATGCCGCCGCCGCCCGGCTCGGCCTCAAGACGCTGCCCGAGGACAACCGCTGCGACCTGCTCTATCTGCAATTGCTGGCCAGCGACCCGCCGCGCCAGCAATTCGCCAGCGCCAGCCACCGTCACAACTACCGCGTCGCCCAACTGCGCCGCGGCATCGTCGGCGCCAGCCTGATCGCCCTGCTCGGCGGCCTCCTGTTCGCCGCCCACGAAGCCTTCACGGCGCACGAACTGCGCCAAGAAAGCCAGGTCCGGCAAATCCAGGCCGACGAACTGGAAGCCGCTTATCGCAGCATCGCCGCCACCTTCCCGCAACTGGACATCGACAACGACACTCTGCACCGCCTGAGCACGCAGCACGCCACGCTCGTCCGCCAGCAACAGCACCCGGAAGCGGCCCTGCGCCGCCTCGGCCAGATTCTCGACCAGACGCCGGCCATCGCCCTCGACCGCATCGAGTGGCAGATCGGCCGCACTGACCCCGGCGCCGCCGCCGACGCGCCAGGCATCGACGGCGACGACGAAAGCATCGTCATACACGGCCACATCCAGTCGGCGGCGACCGCCCGCGAGGCGCTGACCCGCTTCGACGAATTCATCGACCGCCTGCGGCACAACCCGGACAACCAGGTGCGCATCGTCCAGCAGGCCGTCGACATGGCCTCGGAGCGCGCGCTGCGCGGCGGTGACGGCATCGACGAAGCCGACCGGCCGCAGTCCTTCATCATCGAAATCAGCCGGACGGCCAAGCCATGAAACTGACCCGGCGCGACGTCGACAAACTGTTCTGGCCTTCTATCGGCACCCTGGCCATGCTGCTGCTCGCCGCCCTGGCGGTCGGGTGGAGCTACGCCGACCGGCAGAGCGCGCAAGGCCAGCACGCTGCGGCGACCGCCCGCGAACAGAGCGCCGCCCAGCGCCTGGGCCAGGCGCGCACCGAGGAGGAGGAACGGCAGGAACAGGCGCTGCTCTTTCAGCGCCTGCAACAATCGGGCATCATGGGTCCCGAACGGCGTCTGGAATGGATCGAATTGTTACGCGACATCCAGTACCGGCTGCGTATTCCCGGCCTCACCTACGAATTCGGCGCCCGCCAGCCCCTGCCGGGCGGCGGCGACCATGTCTGGTTCGCCAGCCCGATGCGCATGCAGTTGCGGCTGGCGCACGAAGAAGATCTGTTGCGCATCCTCGCCCGCCTGCAAGGCGAAGCCAAGGCCATGGTGCTGATCCGCCGCTGCACGCTGACGCCGCTGGCCAGCCCCGGCAACGACGACCTCGCCCGCCTGAGCGGCGAATGCGACCTGCGCTGGCTGACCATCGACCGCCCATGATTTCCATCTCGACCGATCATTTTGCCGGTTTCGCTTGTCCGTACTACAGTACGTGTATGCGCTTCGCCTTCGCCTATTTGACTGAGCTGAAAACGGAATAACGCCATGCGAATCATCCTCCCGCTTCTGCTTCTCGCCACCGTTCCGGCCAGCGGCGAGGAAACCGGCCTCGGCCGCCTGCTCCTGACGCCGCAGCAGCGTCAGGCTCTCGACCAGCAGCGTTTCGCCACTCCCAGCGACAGCGGCGAGCGGCGCCTGACCGTCAATGGCGAAATCCGCCGTTCCAGCGGCGGCACCATTCGCTGGATCAACGGCCGCTCCGACTGGGACGGCGGCGCGCCGCCGCCCGCCCTGCCGGTTGGCGACAGTTTCAATCCGCGCACCGGCGCCCGCCAGCCGCTGCTCGATAACGGGGAAATCGTCGTCCCCCGGCGCTAGCCATGATTCATCATCAATCACAGCGCGGCGTGATCCTGATCGGCCTGATGCTGGTCTTGGTAATCGCCGCCAGCCTCGTTTTCCTGCAACGCGCCAACGGCCTGCCGCTGGCCCGCGAGCGCGAAGCCAAAACGATAGCCGCCCTGACGGCAGCCCGCGACGCGCTGCTGGCGCGGGCCGCGCTCGACGACAACCGCCCGGGCAGCCTGCCCTGCCCGGACCTGCTGACCAATATTCCCGGCAACAATATCCCCGGCGACGGCAAGGCCGACCTGCTGGCCGGCGACAAGTGCCCGGCCTACGCCGGCTGGCTGCCCTGGCGCACGCTCGACATGGACGATCCGCGCGACGCCTCGGGAACCTCGCTATGGTATGTCCTGTCGCCGAACTTCAGGGATAGCGATGCCGTCGCCGTCAACAGCGAGAGCGCCGCCGAACTGACTCTCGACGGCCAGGGCGACATCGTGGCCCTGATCATCGCGCCCGGCGGCGCGGTAAATGGCCAGAAGCGACCGAGCAACGACATTGCCGACTATCTCGACGACCTCAATCCAACCGCCAGCAACCGCGACGGCGACAGGCATTTCTTCTCCGGCCCCGCCTCCGCGTCCTTCAATGATGTCACCATTCCCCTGACCAAGACCGCCTGGCTTGCCGCCGTCAGCATGCGCGTTCTCGGTGAAATCCGCCATGCCGTGCCGGCGAACACGGCCTTGCCGGAAGCAGACAAGAATGGCGACGGCTATCCGGACGAAGGCGCCGAGAGCGGCTATTTTCCCTATCTGGCGCTTGACGCGATTGAATCGCCATCGTGGGAAGGTCATTTGTGGTACGAAAGCCTGAACAACAACGGCTGGTTTGCCTTGGTTGCCTATGACCGGAGCCAGCGCAGCATTTCCCTCAACGGCCACACCGTACTCCTGCCGTGATGCGTCCCGTACCCCGAATCCGCGCCGCCGCCGGCTTCTCCCTGATCGAACTGGCCATCGTTCTGGTCATTGTCGCCCTGCTTGCCGGCGGCTTGATGATGACCCTGAGCACCCAGCAGGAAATCCAGCGTTTGAGCGAAGTCCGCCGCCAGTTGGCCGACATCCGCGAGGCCTTGCTTGGTTTCGCCATCATAAATGGCCGCCTGCCGGCGCCGGCTGACCCAAGCATTGCCAGTGGAACCGCCGGCGCCGGAGAGAGCGACGACAAGCTCATTGGCGGCGCCAATAAAGGCTTTGGGGTGTTGCCCTGGACAACCCTCGGCTTACCGGAAACCGATCCCTGGGGGCAACGCTTCACTTACAAAGTCAGTGACGATTTCGCCACGAGCGACTTCATGCTAATGACCCCCGGCAGCATCACCGTCACCGACGGCGCGGTCAATATCGCCACCAATTTGCCCGCCATCGTCATCTCCCACGGCCGCAACGGTCTCGGCGGCTACGATCGCTATGGTCAGATTCGCGGCGGCGCCCTCGGGGATGAAAAACTGAACGCCAGCAACACCGCCACCTTCGTCAGCCGCACGCAAGCCCCCGACTTCGACGACGAAGTGATCTGGATACCCCTGCCCATCCTGATGAGCCGCATGCTGACCGCCGGCCGCCTGCCGTAAGGCGCGCCGTCTGGCCTGTTGACCGGCGCCAGCCCTGCTGCCACACTGGCCCGCCAAGCAATTGCCATAATGACGCCCGTGAGCCGCCCATCCTTCCTCGCTTCCTTGCACAATGCCGGCATCGACCCGGCGGACGATGCCGAGACACGGCTGAAAAAATCCCTGCTCATTTTCGCCACCGGCCTCGTCTGCCTCGGCTCGATGCTCTGGTTGCTCCTGTACGGCCTGCTCGGGCCAAAGTTCTCGACCACCCTGCCCCTCGCCTTTCAATTGCTGATGGCCGGCAACCTGCTGTTCTTCTTTCGTACCGGCAATTTCAATTTTTTCCGCTATTCGCAGCTGGCGCTCTTCCTCTTCGTCCCCTTCGCCGTGCAGTGGTGCATAGGCAATTTCATGACGGCCAGCGGCACCAGCCTGTGGGGTCTGCTGGCGCCGATCGGCGCGGTGATGTTTTTCAGTCCGCGCGAATCCATCGCCTGGTTCATCGCTTACCTTTTTCTCACCGCGCTTTCCGGCTTTTTCGACTACACCCTGGCCGACAGCCCATTCACCGCCGCGACCCCGATCTCGACGCAGACCAGCGTTTTTTTCTTCGCCCTCAATTTCGCCACCATTTCCAGCATCGTGTATCTGTTGCTGCGTTATTTGATGACGGAAAAAATCCGCGCCCAGAGCGAATTGCAGGCCACCCACGAGCAACTGCTGGCCGAGCAGGAACGTTCCGAGCGGCTGCTGCTCAATATCCTGCCCGGCCCCATCGCCGAACGCCTGAAGCATAACGACGGCGCCATCGCCGACGGCTTCGCCGAGGTCACCGTGATGTTCGCCGACATCGTCGATTTCACCCACCTCGCCGAAGGCATGACGCCGCAGCAGGTGTTCGCCATGTTGAACCGCGTTTTCTCGTCCTTCGACGAACTGGCCGAGCAGTACGGCGTCGAGAAAATCAAGACCATCGGCGACGCCTACATGGTCGCTGGCGGCCTCAACAACGACTTGCACGACCACGCGCGGGCTATCGCCGATCTGGCGATAGCCATGCGCGACCTGTTGCACCGCGAATTTGGCGACGGCGAGCCGCGGCTCAATGTGCGCATTGGCATCGGCACCGGCCCCATCGTCGCCGGTGTCGTCGGCAAGAAAAAATTCATTTACGACCTGTGGGGCGACACCGTCAATCTCGCCAGCCGCATCACCAGCAAGGGCACGCCGGGCGTCATCCAGGTCGACAAGACAACGCACCGCCGTCTGGCCGAGCACTTCCATTTCGCGGAACCGCAGCGCATTTACCTCAAGGGCAAGGGCCAGACCACCGTCTACCGGCTGCTCGGCCCGGTCGTCAGCGAGGCGGCGCCAGTCTGAAGACGACCCGGCCGGGACGGTTCTCGGCCAATTCCAACAGGTAACCAGCCGCCTCCGCCTGACGGGCGGCGTGATAAAGGCCGATGCCCAGGCCATCCTCGGAGCCGACCGGCTCGCGCAGCACCTTCGCCGCCAGGGTCGGCGAGAGCGGCGCCCCATCGTCGACAACACTCAAAACGCCGGCAGCAAAACGCACCGTGATGCCCAAGCCCGGCTCGCGCTGGCGCTTGGCGCGCGCATTCTGCAACAGATTTTCGGCCACGCTGTCGAACAGAGCGCCGGGCAGTTCGTCACCCGCGGCCGCTTCGCCTTGCCAGTCGATGTCGCGTCCGGCATAACGGTCGCGCAGACGCCGCCACCAGCCGTTGGCCGCTTCCTGGCTGTCTTGCTCTCCGGCCAGCGGCGCTTGCAGCTTGTCCAGGGTGGCGCGCAGGCGCTCGGTAATCAAGGGCAACTGCCGGCCGACCAGGCCGGCCAGTTGCGCCGGATCGCCCGGCTGGGCGGCGGCGTGGCACAGGCCCTGCATCGACTGCAAGAGATTCTTGACATCGTGCGTCACCCGCGAGCCGGTTTCATAAACCGCCCGCAGGTAGCCGATGCGCCGCAACTCATGGGCCTGGCGCTTGACTTCGTAAAACTCGGCGGCCAGGCGCAGCAGCCAGCGGACATGCCAGTGCATCGACGGCGACGGCCGCCCGCGGAAATAGGCGGTCAGGGTGCAATCTCCCATCTGGTGGACGTGGGCGTGCGGGCTGCTGTCGCCGCTCAGGCCCGTCCGCCCGGCCGCCGTCCAGGCGCTGCCGACGACCCAGGGCAGGCCCGGCAAGCGCCCCATCGCTGCGGCGAGAAAGGCGAGCGGATCGTCCTCGCGCTCGCTCTCGGCAGCCAGTTGCACCAGCCATTGTTCGAGCGGCATGCCCATCGACAGCAGATAGCGCGACAGCGCCGAGGCGACGCCGAAAAAGCTGGCATGCGGATTCCACGCCCAGGCAACGAGCAGCAATGCCGCCGCCAGGGTCAGCGAGGCCGAGAACAGGGCCTCGACATAGCCGACGCCGCCAACCAGCATGTAGGCCAGGGCGCCGAGCAGGAACACGGCAAGGAAGAGGAACATCAACATGCCGTAGAGCAGGTCGAAAGCCTCGCCGACATGACGCCGCGGCGAGCGCGCCGGGAAGGCCAGCAACAGCGGCAGCAAAATCGGCAGCAGGCGGGCAAAGGTGTTGCGCAGCGGCGGATCGAGCGCGACCCGGGGCGAAATCTCCGGCACCACGCCGAATACGGCCACGCTGATCACATAGCCGAAAGCCAGGAGGTAACCAATGCGCGCGCCGCGCCGCTCGCTCCACAAGACGCGCCCGCCGATCACCCCGGCCAGTGCGCCGCACCAGATCAGCAGCAGCCACGGCCCGAGAAACCAGGCCGAAATCAGCGCCACGGCCAAGAGAACGCCCCCCTGACGCAGGCCGATCCGCTGCTCGCCGGCAATGAAGGGCTGCCAGAGGAGAAAGAGACCCAGCGCCGCCACCCACAAGGATCGCTCGGCCGCCAGCCGCCAGCCGCCGAAGGCCAGCAGATGCAGCATCAGCAGGTGTCCGGCGAGCAGCAAATGCGACCAGCCGGCCAGGCGGGCTAGCAGTTTTTGCCTGAGGCGCTCGTCCATTATTGCAACAGGATGTCCATTTTTCGACATTCTGCCCGACAAATCAGCGTGATAGCGATACGCATCCGGTCTTTTTCCTCGGGCATGATAGTTGCTAGAGCATGAGTTGCATCATTGAACCGGAGCATGCCATGAAAAGCCGCCAACAGGGCTTCACCCTCGTCGAAATCGCCATCGTGCTGGTCATCATCGGCCTGCTTCTGGGCGGCGTGCTGAAAGGGCAGGAGTTGATCAACAGCGCCAAGGTAAAGAATTTCGCCAACGATTTTCGCACCATCCCACTGTACATCTATGGCTACCAGGATAGATTCAGGGCCCTGCCCGGCGACGACAAGGCGGCCGCCACGCATGTCGCTGGCGCCATCAATGCCACCACGCCAGCAGGTTCTCAAGGCAATGGCGTGATCGATGGTCCCTGGAACAGCAACTCGAAAACCCACGAAAGCTATCTGTTCTGGCAGCATGTCCGTCTTGCCGGCTTCGCTTCCGGAACGACCGACATCGACTCCGCCGATTACATTCCGCGCAATGCCGACGGCGGCATCATCGGCGTCACCAGCAACGGCTCCTCGTCGCCGATCATCGGCTTGCGCGGCACCTATGCGGTCTGCTCGCAAGGCATCCTCGGCCGGTTCGCCAAACAACTGGATACGATGATGGACGACGGCAATACCGCCACGGGTTCGATGATGACCATGAAAACCCCCTCGGCCAATCAGACAAGCGCTCAACAGCCAGTGCCCAGTACCGGACCCGGGGATCTGATCGACGACGCGGAGTCCTATACGGTCTGCCTCGCTTTCTGAAAAAGGCTGCGGGGCGCATCCGCCGGGCAGCAGGGCCGTTCTCCTCGCATTGCCTCGGCTGGCCGGCGATCACTTCTGCAACAGGCGCTGCTCGGCCGCCAGCAGCGCCTCCGGCTCGCCCAGCACGACGACCACATCGCCTTCTTGCAGGCGCATCTCCGGCGCCGGTTCGGCGCTATGGATGCCGCGTCGGCGGATGGCGCTGATTTCGCAGCCGCAGGCTTCCAGCCCGAGTTCGGCCAGCGTCGCGCCGATGGCGGCGGCCCCTGGTTCCAGCCAGATGGAATGCAGGCGCAACTGCTCGCCGTCTTTCTCCTCGCGGTCGCTCATGCCGCGATAAAAGCCGCGCAGCAGGCGATAGCGCTGCGCGCGGACGGCACGGAGGCGCTTCAGCACCCGGTTCATCGGCACGCCGACCAGCACCAGGGCGTGCGATGCCAGCATCAGGCTGGCTTCCAGCATTTCCGGCACGACCTCGGCGGCGCCGGCCTTGGTCAGCCGGGCCATGTCGCGTTCGTCGGCGGTGCGGACCACCACCGGCAGATCGGGACGCAGCGCCTGCACGTGGCGCAGCACTTTTTCGGCCAGCGGCGTGTCGGCCATGGTGACGACGAGCACACTGGCCCGCATCAGGCCGGCCGCCATCAGCACCTCCTTGCGCCCAGCGTCGCCGAAGACGACGCTCTCGCCGCCAGCGGCGGCCTCGCGGACGCGATCCGGGTCGAGGTCGAGGGCGATATGCTTGATGCCTTCCTGGTCGAGAAAGCGGGCCAAATACTGGCCGTTGCGGCCAAAGCCGCAGAGGATGGCGTGGCGTTCGCTGGCCATCGTCTGGGCGGCGATGCGGGTCAGGTTCATCGAGCGCATCAGCCATTCGTTGGCGACACAATGCACTACCAGTTTTTCGCTGTACTGGACGATGAAGGGAGCGAGCAGCATGGACAGCACCAGCACCGTCAGCGCCAACTGCTCGACCGTTTTCGGCATATTGGCGATTTCGCCAAGCAGGACGAAGCCGAATTCGCTGCCGGCGCACAGCCACAGCGCCGAGCGGATGGCGTTGCCGGCGGAGCCGCCCAGCCGCCACGACAAGAGGCCGACGATGAGACTTTTCAGCGCGAGCAGGGCGAGGAGGCCGAGCAGCACCTGCCACCACAGGTCGACGACGATGTGCATATCGAGCTTGATGCCGATGGTGACGAAAAAGAGGCCCATCAGGACATCGCGGAAGGGTTTGATGTCCTCCTCCACCTGCAGCCGGTATTCGGTTTCGGCAATCAGCATGCCGGCGACGAAGGCGCCGAGCGCCAGCGACAGGCCGGCCAGTTGCGTCAGCGTCGCCAAGGCGAGGGTGATGAGCAGCACGTTGAGGACGAAAAGCTCGGAAGACTTGGCGCGGGCAACGACGGTGAACCACTTGCGCACCAGTTTCTGGCCGAACACCAGGATCAGCGCCAGAACCAGAACCGCCTTCAACAAGGCGACGCCGAGCAGGAGGGCGAGTTTCTCCGGCGGCTGGGTGAGCGCGGGGATGATGACCAAGAGCGGCACCACGGCCAGATCCTGAAACAGCAGCACGCCGACGATTTCGTTGCCGTGGGCGGTGTTGAGCTGCATGCGCTCGGTCAGGAGCTTGATCAGCACGGCGGTGGACGACATCGCCAAAACGCCGCCGAGCGCCAGCCCGAGTTGCCAGCCGAGGCCGAAGAGCATCGTCAGCAGCGT
>WREP01000044.1 GCA_009779265.1 Betaproteobacteria bacterium | reverse complement strand
TCTTCGAGCAGGGCCCGCATGGCCGAGGTATCGAATCCGATACCGTTTTCGTTGATGCTCAGTTCGATGCTGTCCAGGTAGGGCTTGAGCCGTGTCTGCAAGACCAGGCCGGCGTAGACGCTTGCCTTGAGCGCGCCGTAGCTTTGCATCAGATACGAATACTGGTTGGCGCCCATCGAAACGATCAGCGGAAAAGCGTCCGTGATCAGCACGCCGATTTGCGTTCCACCCACGGCGGCGCCAAGCTGACGTTGCCGTTGCCGTTGCCGCTGCGCATGCTGTTGTCACTGAAGGTGTACAGCGTCTGGCCGCTGAAGGCTTCGTGCAGAACAAAATACTCATCGAACCCCCTCGTCGAAACGCGAACGGCACGCATCGCGGTTTATAGGCACTGACAAAACCACAGCAAATCGCCCACACATCACGCCAAACGTATATTGGTTTGACAGCAACAGGCAGCATTAATTGTAGGCCTACCCCTATTGTTGCCTTTTAGCTCATTTTGTCTCTGAAATCACCAAACATAGCGTTAATTCCATTTAGGATCAACTTAAATGGGGTATCCGATTTCCGTGATTTAAAAGACGCAACCGGAAACCTCTGTCACAAAGATGTAAAGACGGTGATTGACGTGTGTTTTGTGCGCAAGTACCATGAACCCGTTTTTAATGATTGATAGGGCGCGGTACCATGACCCTTTTTAATGCTCTTGGTTTCCGATGGGACAGGTCGGCAGTTCCGGCCTCCGTTCCCTCGCACTCGATTGAACGAGTGTGCTTTCGCTTCCACAAGATGCTACCGGAGTTCGTTTGGGATGCCTCCATGCTCGAAGGCAACCCCTTCACCTTCCCAGAGGTCAAGACGCTGCTGGATGGCGTGACCATTGGCGGACGCAAGATTTCCGATCAGGAGCAAGTCCTGAATCTGGCGGAAAGCTCCAAACGACTGCTGGCGATGGTCAAGAGTGGTCAATTTGAACTCTCCAAGCCGGTATTCACTGAACTGAATGGCATCGTCGCTCGCAAGGAAGCCTTGGAATGGGGGGTGTTCCGTGGCGAGGCTCAGGAGACGAACTACACTCCGGATGTTGGACTTGGTGAACGTGGGCGCTATACCCCGCTGCCGACGCTGCCCGGTGCGCCTGAATTGAACCTGGTGTTCCGCGAAGGCATAGCTGCTTTGCACGAGTGCGAACCGTTCGAGCGGGCAACGGCTTTCTTCTTGTTCGGTGCCTTGCAGCAGTTCTTTTTTGACGGCAATAAGCGCACGTCGCGTTTCATGATGAACGGCGTGCTGATGTCGCATGGCATCGACGCCATCAGCGTTCCCGCAGCCAAGGCGCAGGAATTCAACGAGAAGATGGTACGGTTCTATCTCTTGAAGGAAGCCACCGAAATGATGGCTTTTCTTGCTGGATGTCACCCGGAAGCAGAGGTAATCATGCCGCCAGAGGAAGATCTCGACCATGGCGTCGACATGGAGCCGTAATTGTCGTATCCCGTACTATTATAAAGTTGCTTTCTGAACAATCTGGCGGGATTGAAACTACAGACCGCTGAAACCCGCCGCGCTTGCCGGGCGCAAAAGGCGGCTCCAGCGTGCTACTTTTCCTCCTTCAAGGGTCAACAAGCTATCCATCACTTTCAAAATCCCCGGCCTGTGCGTCACCAGCACCAAGGTCGCGCCCCGTTCCTTGGATTTCAATATCGCTTCCAGTAAAGCATGGTCGCCTGCATCATCGAGATTGGCGTCCGGCTCATCCAGCACGATAAGGCGCGGATCGCCATATAAGGCGCGCGCCAAGCCAATGCGCTGCCTCTGCCCGCCCGAAAGAAAACGCCCGCCCTCGCCAATCTCGGTGTCGTAACCCTTCGGAAAACGCAAGATCATGTCGTGCACACCCGCCTGCTGACTGGCGGCAATTATCTTTTCCGGCTCCAATTTGCCAAAACGGGCAATGTTCTCGGCCACCGTACCGGTAAACAATTCGACATTTTGCGGCAAATACCCGACATGCCTCCCCAGATCAGGGCGATGCCATTCCCGCAGGGCAAGCCCATCGATCAATACCTCGCCTTCCGTTCCCGGCCAAATGCCCAACATCATTCGAACCAGGGTAGATTTTCCCGACCCCGAAGCGCCATTTACCGCCAGCGCCATCCCTGCCGGAATTTTCAGCGAAATATCCTTCAGGAGCGGCTGCGACCGATTCGGTGCGCTTGCCTGCGCCTCGACCAATTCGACAGAAAAACCGCCGCCAACAACTTCTGACACGCCTTCGATATCGACGCCCTTTGCCGTCGACAAAGCGGGCGGCAAGGCTTCCAGCGCCGCCTCCAAGCGCAAAAAAGCACGCCATGTAGAACGCATGTCCTTCCAGGCATTCGTCAAGGCATCGACCGGATGCGTCGCGCGACTTACCAGGACATTGGCCGCAATCATCGCACCCGGCGATATTTCGCCATGTATAACCAACAGCGCGCCCGCCGCCAAACTGGATGATTGCTGGCAAAGGCGAACAAAACGGGTGATGGCCTGAATACGCGCTTGCGCGTCCTGCCCCCGGCTACCCTGCAATAGCGTTACCCGGTGTTTTTTCAGCCACGCGCGTTGCAGGTTCCACAGCATGCCCATCGCATTCACGGCAACGACATGCCGCATTTTTCCACGCAACCAGGCGGATTCTTTCTGGTCGGCCTGCCCGGCAGTCTCCAGTGGTTCTTCCACCACCCGACTGGCAATGTAGGCAATCCCCCACAGGATGAGACAAAAAATAATGGCTAAAATCCCCAGCAAAGGGTGCAGGAGAAAAAGCACCAGAATATAGATCGGCGTCCAGGGCGTATCCATGAGCGCAAAAAGCCCATTGCCCGTCAAGAACTGGCGCAGTCGGGCCAGATCGATCAGCAAGCCCCCACCGTCCTCGCCGCGTTCGCGATATTGAAAAGCGGCGGCAAAAACCCGCCCGTTCAAGGCCATATCCAGCTTGACGCCCAAGCGAACCAGCAAACGCCCGCGCACCCATTCGGAAAAACTCATCACGCCAAGAAAAAACAGCAGCATCAGCGTGACTGCCAGCAAAGTAAACTCGTTGTAACTGACCAGTACGCGATCGAATATTTGCAGCATGTAAAGCGTCGGCGTCAGCATCAGCAAATTGACGACAGCCGTAAAAAGGAGCGCATACAAAAATTCGCGGTGAAATGAACATAAAAACCGGGAAAGTTCGCTACGCCGGAAAAAGGCGGAAACTTTTTCAAGCGGCGCACGAAATGTCAGCAGGAAATCAGGTTTTTGCAAGGCAGTCGTTCTCATTTCAAGAAACGCGAATATCAGGGTTTTTCAGATTCTGAACAGCAGGTTGACGCAGTGCGGCCAGTATTTCCTTGCCGGGGCCAAAACCTTTTTGCTGTCCTTCCGCCAATACAAGTATCCAATCAGCGATTTCCAGCAAGCGGGGACGATGCGTCGCCACTACAATCGTCGCGCCGGAATCGCGCGATTCCCGCAAGGTCTCCCGCAAGGCGAGGCTTGCGGTTTCATCCAAATGTGCGTCCGGCTCGTCCAGCACAATAATGCGCGGATTGCCATAAAGCGCACGCGCCAGACCAATACGCTGTCGCATTCCGCCGGAAAGCCTTTCACCTTCCACGCCAATGTCCGTCTCGTATCCTTCCGGCAAGACAAGAATATCGTCATGGACGCTCACTTGCCGGGCGGCATGTTCAAGCTCTTCACCCCCGGAATCGCCAAAACGCGCAATGTTCTCGGCAATACTGCCGCCAAACAGCGCCGTGTTCTGCGGCAGGAAGCCGATATATTTTCCCAACTCCCGTTTATCCCAGGCAAAAACATCCGCGCCATCGAGCCGGATGGAACCGCCCGCACAGGGCCAGGCGCCCGTTAGCGCGTGAAGCAGCGTGCTTTTCCCCGCCGCGGACGGCCCGACAATCGCCAGAATCTGGCCGGGTGAAATGGTAAAGGAAATGCCACGCAGTGCCGGAATTGCCGCGCCCGGCGGGATGACGGTCGCCTGCTCCGCCCTCAACATACCCTTGGGCGGCGGCAACGACAGGCTCGGCTTCGGGGCGGAAATAGCGGCTAAAAGATTTTCCAGCCGGGTAAAAGCATATTTTGCTTCGGCAATGTTGCGCCATCCGAGAATGGTTTGAACCAACGGCGCCAGCGCACGCCCCGCCAGGATGGAAGCCATCAGCATCATCCCAACGCTGCTGGCAAATGTATCCGTAATCACCAGCCACCCGCCCAATCCCAGAACAAGCGAACCCGTGGCTTGCTGCACGTATTTTGACAGGGCGGTATAAAGCCCCGCACTGTCGGAAGCCATTGCTTGATGGCGCAGCATATCCTTTTGCCAGACTAGCCAGCGCTGCCTTAAATCATCCGTCATCCCCATTACCAGGGCGGCCTCGTGACGATAAAGCGCGGATTGGGCGAAAGACTGCGCCTGGGCGTTCAGGTCGCCGGCCTTGGCAAGCAACGCGCCGGAAGCGCGTTGGTTGAAAAAAGTAATCCCCCCTTGCAGGATGGCACTGGCCAGCGTAAACCAGCCCAACAGCGGGTCGATCCAAAAAATGACAAGAACCAGCGAGAACGCCATGGGAATGTCCATCAGCGCCGCCAGCGCGTTACTGGCAATAAAATCCCGCGTGGCGGCAAAATCCCGCAAGCCGCGCAACGCCAGTTGCCACTCGCCGCGCAGATTGGCTTGAAAAACCGCTTCATGCACCCTGCTTGCCAATTGACCGTCAATGCCCACGGCAGCGTGTCGCAGCACGCCGTTTCGCGCCCATTGCAAGCATTCCATCACCGCATAGGCCAGTACGAGCAACAGGGTCAACATGGCAAGCGTCATGACACTGCGGCTATTGACGACCCGGTCATAGACTTCCAGCATGTAAAACGAAGGGGACAGCATCAACAAACCAATGGCGATGCTGAACCACGCGGCATGTAGAAATGCCGGTTTCTGCGCCTGTAGCGCCAAACGCATTTCTTGCGGCGAGGCCTGTGGAGAAGTCAGATTTTTCATATTGGGCAGCCCATCGGCACAATTCATCAGCAAAAGCCAACGGAGGCGCATGGTAGTACAAGGCCCGTATCCTGCCAATTTTATCGACAGGCGGCTAACCCAATTCCTGGCATTTTGGAAACCGGCCCTCGCCAGATTTTGGCGGCGCCGAAACCTCGAATCAGTCCCGCGCGCCCTGGAAGCCGCCCGCGAGGTTCTCGAAGCGGGTGTATTCGCCGAGGAAGGCAAGGCGGACAGTGCCGGTGGGGCCGTTACGCTGCTTGCCGATAATGACTTCGGCCATGCCTTTGTTGTCCGGATTTTCCTTGTTGTAGTACTCGTCGCGGTACATCATCAGGATCACGTCGGCGTCCTGCTCGATGGCGCCAGATTCGCGCAGGTCGGACATCATCGGCCGCTTGTCGTTGCGCTCCTCGACCTTGCGCGATAACTGCGAGAGGGCGACGATGGGCACTTGCAATTCCTTGGCCAGCGCCTTGATCGAGCGCGAGATTTCCGAAACCTCGGTCGCCCGGTTCTCGCCCTGCCGGTTGCCGCTCATCAACTGGATGTAGTCGATCACCAGGAGGCCGAGCTTGCCGCCATATTTGCGCGCCAGGCGGCGGGCGCGGGCGCGCAGGTTGGCCGGGGTGAGACCGCCGGTTTCGTCGATATAAATCGGCGCCTCGTGCAGTTTGCCAAGGGCGAAGGAAAGGCGCGACCATTCATCGTCGCTCATCCGCCCGGTGCGCAGGCTTTGCGAATTGAGGCGACCAATCGAGGCGAGCATACGGGTGGCCAGTTGGGCGCCGCCCATTTCCATCGAGAAAACGCCGACCGGCAGGCCGGTATCGACGGCGACGCTTTCGGCGATATTGAGCGCGAAAGCGGTCTTACCCATCGAAGGGCGGCCGGCGACGATGATCAGGTCGCCCGGCTGAAAGCCGGAAGTCTTCTGGTCGAGGTCGATGAAGCCGGTCGGCACGCCGGTAATGTCGGAAGGGTTATCGCGGTCGTGCAGTTCCTGGATGCGCTCGACCACCTGGGTGAGCAGCGGGTTGATGTGCACGAAGTCTTCGTTGTGGCCGGCGCCGGATTCGGCGATCTTGAAAATCTTCGTTTCGGCTTCGTCGAGCAGGGTTTCGGCATCGCGGCCCAGCGGATTGAGGGCGTCGGTGGCGATTTCATCCGCCGTCGCCACCAGTTGGCGCAGCACTGACCGTTCGCGAACGATTTCGGCATAACGCTTGATATTGGCGGCCGACGGCGTATTCGCCGCCAGCTCGCCGAGATAGGCGAGGCCGCCGGTCTGCTCGCTCTCACCGGCGGCATCGAGCGCCTCGGCAACGGTAACGACATCGGCCGGCTTGGCCTTTTCGAGCAGGTTGCGAATCTGGCGGAAAATACGCCGGTGCTCGTCGCGGTAAAAATCCGTGTCGGCAACCAGATCGCCCATGCGATCCCAAGCCTGGTTGTCGAGCAGCAAGCCGCCAAGAACGGACTGCTCGGCCTCGATCGAATGCGGCGGCACGCGCAGCGAATCAAGGACGGGATCGGGCATGCGGGATTTCTGTAGAGGCTGGTTCATTACTGGAAGGAAGCTCTGAAAACCTTCAGGCTCCACAGATCATCGCTCATAAACGGCCTCACATTTTAGCCCGCCGCCCGCCCAAGGTCGAGCCGCGCCTATGACTCAAGAGCGATGGACGGTCTGCGTCACTTGTACTAACATGGATTCATCCGTACCAACATTTATGGAAAATCATGTCCCTGCTTACTGCCCCCCCCCTTCCCCGAACAGCGTCCAGATCGGCCCGCCTGGGGCTGCGCGCCACGCCCGAACAGGAAACCGTACTGCGCCGGGCGGCCGAGGCTGTGCACAAGTCGCTGACCGATTTCATTCTCGATGCCGCCTGCCAGGCGGCGGAACAGACACTGCTCGACCGCCGTCTTTTCATGGTGTCGGGCAACCAGTACCAGGCATTGCTGGACATGCTCGACCGCCCGCAAACCGACAACCCGGGGCTGGCCGATCTCTTCTCCCGCCAGGCGCCCTGGGCATGAGCCTGACGGCGCCGCTGCCGCTTACTGCTCGCCATCGACTTGCGGATTTTGATTGCGGCAGGCCGGCTTTGACCGACTGGCTGTTGCGGCACGCACGGCAGGCGCAAGGCAGCGGATCGGCCAGAACTTTTGTCGTCTGTGACGATGATCGCGTCGCGGCTTATTACAGCCTGACCGTGGGCCAGATCGACACGCTGGAAGCGCCGGAACGGGTTCGTCACGGCATGGGGCAATATCCCATCCCCGTCGTGTTGCTGGCCCGATTGGCCGTGGATATCGCCTGGCAAGGACGAGGCATCGGCTTCGGCATGTTGCAGGACGCCATCCGCCGCACGCTCGGCATCGCCGGACAGGCCGGCATCCGGGCGCTGCTCACGCATCCTCTCGATGCCGAGGCCGCTGCCTTCTACCGCCGCTTTGGCTTTGAACCCACGCCTTTGCAGGAGCGCCAGCTCATCTTGCTGCTCAAGGATGCGCGCCGCTATGTAACAAGCGCCGGATAGCCTGTGGCAAAAAAAAGGCCCCGCATGTGCGAGGCCCTTGATCCGAAGCGCGGCCTGAATTATTCGGCGACGACGACGACGGTGATGTTGGCGAGCACGTCGGTGTGCAGCGCAACGTCGATGGGGAATTCGCCAATCGCCTTGAGCGGGCCTTCCGGCAGGCGGATGGTGGCTTTGTCGACGGCGAAGCCGGCGGCTTCGAGCGCTTCGGCGATGTCGGCGTTGCCGACCGAGCCGAACAGGCGGCCGTCCATGCCGGCCTTGCGGCTGACGGAGATGGACAGGCCGGCCATTTTCTCGGCGACGCCCTGGGCGGTGGCCAGTTTTTCGGCGGCGAGCTTTTCCAGTTCGGCGCGTTGCGCTTCGAATTCGGCCATGGCGGCCGGCGTGGCGCGCTTGGCCATGCGTCGCGGAATCAGGTAGTTACGGGCGTAGCCGTCCTTGACCTTGACCACTTCGCCAAGGTTGCCGAGGTTCACCACTTTCTGGAGCAGAATGATTTGCATGTTTCGTCTCCTCGCTTATTGGTGGTTGTCGGTGTAGGGCAGCAGGGCCAGGAAGCGGGCGCGCTTGATGGCGGCGCCCAGCTGGCGCTGATAGCCGGCCTTGGTGCCGGTCAGGCGGGCGGGCATGATCTTGGCGTTTTCCTGGATAAATTCCTTCAGCACATCCACGTCCTTGTAGTCGATCTGCTCGACCTTTTCAGCGGTAAAGCGGCAGAACTTGCGGCGCTTGAACAAACCGCCGCCGCGCTTCTTTTTCTTGTCGTCATCCTTCTTCTTGAAGAATCGGGCCATTTTCGTTTCCTTCCAAAAATTCGATTGAATTCACATGCAGTACGGGTGTCCGGCTTTTCAGGCTGCGCGCGGCGAGAAATCCGCTTGCCCTGATCATGCCGCCGATGGGCGCCGCCTCCAGCCAACGGGCGCTTTCGCCCAGGGCCAGCACGGCGATCTCCGCTTCCACTTGCCGCTCCTTGCCGTTTTCGATCTGGAGCGAGCGGTGTTGCAGTCGCCCTTCGCTGACCGGCACGCCGGCCGGGGTATGGCGCAGGGCCTTGCGTTCGACCAGTAGACCGGAAAGTTCGAGGCGGTTCAGCCGGCGTTCCCGTAGCGAGTCGTCGATCAGGCAGCCGCCGGGGCCGCTTCAGCTTCCACAGCCGGGGCGGGCGCCTCGACACTCAGCAAGGACTTGGACTTTTCTTCCTTCATCATCGGCGAGGGCGTCGTCACGGCGGCTTTCATCTTGACGGTCAGGTGGCGCAGCACGGCGTCGTTGAACTTGAAGGCATGCTCAAGCTCGGCCAGCGTTTCGTTGTCGGCCTCGATGTTCATCAGCACATAGTGCGCCTTGTGGATTTTCTGGATCGGGTAGGCCAACTGGCGACGACCCCAGTCTTCCAGGCGATGGATCGCGCCGTTGCGGGCGGCGACGATGCTGCGATAGCGCTCGACCATGCCGGGCACTTGCTCGCTTTGGTCCGGATGGACGATAAAAACAATTTCGTAATGGCGCATGCAAACTCCTTCTGGAATAAGCCCTCCGCCATGCGTTTACGGTAGGGCAAGGTTGAAAAGCCCGCGATTATAACAACAATCGCGGGCTTTCGGACGACAATTACCTGGAAAGAATCAGAAGCTGTCGTCAGCCATCTCCTGCACGCAATTGCCGCCGTTCTGGACGGTTTCGGCCAGACCGGGCGCCAGGGCCAGCCAGTGCGCGGCATAGAAACGCGTGGTTGCCAGCTTGGCCGGCCAGAACGGATCCTGGTCGCCAGCCACGATCTTGGCCCGGGCGATGGCCGCCGCCTTGCCCAGTTGCCAGCCGCCGGCAACGATGCCGAGCAGGAACAGGAAGGGCACGGCGCCGGCATGAGCGGCCTTGGGATTGGCGGCGAAATTGGTAACAATCCAGTCGACGGCGTGGTCAAGCGCCTCGATCGCCGTCCGCTGGTAGGCGCCGACGGCCATCAGGTCGCCGTCGAGGCGGGTGGCGGCGGCGCGCATCTGGGCAATCACGGCCTTGATGGTGACGCCATTCTCGCGGGCGATCTTGCGGCCGATCAAGTCGTTGGCCTGAATCGCCGTCGTTCCCTCGTAGATGGCGGTGATGCGCGCGTCGCGCAGATGCTGGGCGGCGCCGGTTTCCTCGATGAAGCCCATGCCGCCATGCACCTGGATGCCGAGCGAGGCGATGTCGATGGCGCTCTCGGTGCTCCAGCCCTTGACCACCGGGATCATGAGGTCGGCGAAAGCCTGCGCTTCCTTGCGCGAGACCTCGTCCGGATTGTGATGGGCGTTGTCCTGGGCGGCGGCGACGACATAGGCCAGGGCGCGCATGGCCTCGATGCGCGACCGCATCGACAGCAGCATGCGGCGGACGTCGGGATGCTTGATGATGGGCACCTTGGGTCCGCCCTTGACGCCCAGCTCGGGCCCCTGGATGCGTTCCCGGGCATAGGTCACGGCGCGCTGGTAGGCGCGCTCGGCGTCGCCCAGGCCCTCCAGACCGACATTGAAGCGGGCGGCGTTCATCATGATGAACATGTATTCGAGGCCGCGATTCTCTTCGCCGACCAGGGTGCCAATGGCGCCGCCGTTGTCGCCGAAGGCCAGCACCGCGGTCGGGCTGCCGTGGATGCCGAGCTTGTGCTCGATCGACACGCACCAGGCATCGTTGCGCTCGCCCGGCGTACCGTCGGCCTTGAGCAGGAACTTCGGCACGACGAAGAGCGAGATGCCCTTGACGCCTTCCGGCGCATTCGGCGTGCGCGCCAGCACCAGATGCACGATGTTGTCGGTCATGTCGTGCTCGCCGTAGGTGATGAAAATTTTCTGCCCGAAAATCTTGTAGGCGCCGTCGCCGACCGGCTCGGCGCGCGTGCGCACGGCGGCGAGGTCGGAACCGGCCGAGGGTTCGGTCAGGTTCATGGTGCCGGTCCATTCGCCGGAGACCAGTTTGGGCAGATAGGCGGCTTTCTGCTCGTCGCTGCCGGCAATCATCAGCGCCTCGATGGCGCCCTGGGTCAGCATCGGGCACAGAGAGAAGGCGTGGTTGGCGGCTTTCCACATTTCGCTGACCGCCGTCGACAAGAGGCGCGGCAGGCCCTGGCCACCGAATTCGGGATCGCAGCCGATCCCGTTCCAGCCATTGTCGATGAACTGGCGATAGGCTTCCTTGAAACCCGGCGTGGTGGTCACCGCCTTGTCTTTCCACTTGGCGCCGTTGGTGTCGCCGACGCGGTTCAGCGGCGACAACACGGAAGCGGAGAATTTCGCCGCTTCCTCAAGGATGGCATCGACCACGTCCGGCGTTGCCTCCTGACAACCCGGCAACGAGATCACTTGTTCCAGTCCGGCCAGTTCCTGCATGACGAACCGGATATCTTTCAAAGGCGCACAATATTCGCTCATGGTTTCCTTCTCTCTATGACAACATAGTTGATCAGATTGCAGCCATTACCTACAGGCCGGATAACTCCCCCCATCCCAGCAGATTCATTCCGCCATTCTAGACCTCTCCCCGCGTGGCGGGGTATCAGCCAACGGCTCCGGTCAGTTGCGGCACCGCCTCGAACAGATCGGCGACAAGGCCGTAGTCCGCCACCTGGAAAATCGGCGCATCCGGATCCTTGTTGATGGCGACGATCACCTTCGATTCCTTCATGCCGGCCAGATGCTGGATAGCGCCCGAAATGCCGACCGCGATGTAGAGCTGCGGCGCGACGATCTTGCCGGTCTGGCCGACCTGATAGTCGTTCGGTACGAAACCGGCGTCGACCGCCGCCCGGCTGGCGCCCATGGCGGCGCCGAGCTTGTCGGCGAGCGGTTCGAGCACGGCGTGATAATTCTCGCCGCTGCCCAGGCCGCGACCGCCGGAAACGATGATCTTGGCCGCCCCGAGTTCGGGCCGCGCCGACTTGGTCAATTCACGACCGACCAGGGCGCACTGCGCCGTGTCGGCGGCGGCGGCGATGTTTTCAAGCGCGGCGCTGCCGCCGCTGGCGACGGCATCGAAGGCGGTGGTGCGCACGGTGAGCACCTTGACCGCATCGGCGCTCTTGACCGTGGCCAGGGCATTGCCGGCGTAGATCGGGCGGACGAAGGTATCGGCCGATTCGACGGCGGTAATGTCGGAAATCTGGGCCACGTCGAGCAGGGCGGCAATGCGCGGCGCGAGGTTCTTGCCGAAGGTGGTGGCCGGCAGCAGGATGTGGCTGTAATCGGCGGCCTGGGTCAGCGCCAGGGCGGTCAGGTTTTCGGCGGTCTGGTCTTGGTAATGGCCGGCGTCGGCCACCTTGACCTTGGCCACGCCTTGCAGCGCGGCGGCCTGTTGGGCGGCGGCGGCGCAGCCGGCGCCGGCGATGAGGACATGAATGTCGCCGCCAATCCGCGCGGCGGCGGCGACGGTGTTGAGGGTCGCCGCCTTGAGGCTGGCGTGGTCGTGTTCGGCAATAACGAGAATGGTCATGATCAGATCACCTTGGCTTCGTTCTTGAGCTTGTTCACCAGTTCGGCCACATCGGCCACCATGACGCCGGCGCCGCGCTTGGGCGGTTCGACGACTTTCAGGGTGCTCAGGCGGGGCGTGACGTCGACGCCGAGATCGGCCGGCTTGACGGTATCGAGCGGTTTCTTCTTGGCCTTCATGATATTGGGCAGGGTCGCGTAGCGCGGCTCGTTCAGGCGCAGGTCGGTAGATACCACGGCCGGCAGGCTGATGCTCAGGGTTTCCAGGCCGCCGTCGATTTCGCGGGTGACGGTGGCATTGCCGTCGGCGATGACGAGCTTGGAAGCGAAGGTGGCTTGCGGCCAGTTCTGCAAGGCGGCCAGCATCTGCCCGGTCTGGTTGGCATCGTCGTCGATGGCCTGCTTGCCGCAGATGACCAGTTGCGGCTGCTCCTTGTCGCACAGCGCCTTGAGGAGTTTGGCCACGGCCAGGGGTTGCAGTTCGTCATCGCTCTCGACCAGAATGCCGCGATCGGCGCCGATGGCCATCGCCGTGCGCAGGGTTTCCTGGCTGGCGCCGACGCCGCAGGTGACGGCGACGACTTCGCTGGCGATGCCGGCTTCCTTCAGGCGCACCGCTTCTTCGACGGCAATCTCGTCGAAGGGGTTCATGCTCATTTTGACATTGGCGAGATCCACTCCCGAACCATCCGCCTTGACCCGAATCTTGACGTTGTAATCAACCACCCGTTTGACGGGAACAAGAATCTTCACTGTGCTCTCCTTTTGATTCGACGGGTTCCGTTCGATCTTCCCCGCCATACCGGTTTAACCTGCGCTGATGAACCTGCACAAATATGTACTGTGCGTATTGAAAACAAGGCTGTCAAGGCAGCCTAGCCGAAACATGCCCGCAATCGGCCAGTGGCGGTCAATTCTCGCTCCCAGGCCAGCAGTTCGTCGGCCAGACGATCGACGCCATTGCGTAGCGCATCCACCCCGCCGCGGGCATTGGCCGTCGCCGCCGGGCTGGCGATCGACAAGGGGCGTTCGGCCAGCGACTGGCGCCCCGGACTAAGCCAGACGGCCTTGCCTTGCAAAATGCCGCTACTGTTTTGCGGGCTGGCGAAAGTCTGGCTGAATTCGCTCAATTCCACGCGCAGCACGCAGCGCCCGGCGTTTGTCAGAGCCAGGCGCTGCGTCAGACGCTGCTCGACCAGCCGCGCTGGCGGCCCGGCCCAGCGCGAACGGGCATATTCCCGCAATTGCGTGGCATCGGCATAACTCAGGCGATAACGGATGCCGAGGCCATCCATCCACAACGGCGCCCGGATTTCGAGCGCCGCGTCAGCGCGCTTGTCCCTGGCTTCCCTGATGGACGGCGCCGACGGGCCGAAATCGAAAGTAGTCATATCGGTTTCGCTGCCGCGTCGGCCGGTTGTAAAACAGCCGGCGAGCGCGGCGGCGAGGAGAAGCAGGAGCGCGATACGCATGTCAGGGTTCCTTCTGGTCGGCAAAGCCCGGCTCGCCAGGGCCGGGCGGCAAGGGTGGCGCGCCGAAGACCAAACCTTGCGGCGAGTCTTCAAGTATGCGCAAGACCCGGTTCAACTGGCGGGCGGTGTCCGAGAAATCTCCGGCCATCTCGTTCAGGCGCGGCATCAGCGCCGCCACGCCGTTGGCCGAGGGATCGCCGATGGCGGCATCGAATCTGGCGGCCGCCTGCTGCATCTGACCAACGGCGCTTTTTGCCTCGGCGATCAGCGGGCCAACCTCGCCCAGAGCGGCGGAAAAATTGTTCACATTGCGCTCGTCGAGCACCTTGTTCATTTGTTGCAGGGTCAGGTTGAGATTTTCCAGCGCCGGCTTCATGCCCGCCGAGGCGACTTCCAGATTGGCCAGGGTCGCCGCCAGATGGGCGCGGTTCTCGTCGTTGAGCGCGGCATCGAGACTGGCCAGCAAGTGGCGCGCCTCGACCAGGGTGGTCGAACCGGCATCGCGCAATTCGTCGAGCAGCGACGGCGTCATCACGATGCGCGGCGGATCGTCCGCGTTCGGCAACAGCGGCTCGGCGCTGCGCCCATTCTCCAGTAGCAGGACGTGCGCCAAGCCGGTAACGCCCTGGTAATCGAGTCGGGCCACGGTGCCGTGGGTCAGCCGGATGTCGCGGTGGAGCGAAATGGCGATCAGGATATTGCTGGCATCCTGGGGGTCGATGCGGATGTCACTGACCTTGCCAGCGAGGATGCCGCGATAGCGCACCTGTGCCTGGGGATTGAGACCGCCGATATTCTGCTTGGTGACAACGACGTAATCGACGCTGTCTTCATTGACATCGCCGAGCCAATAGACGGCGAACAGCGTCGCGGCCAACAACAGCAGGGCAAAAATTCCGGCAACGAGAGCGTGGGCCTTGTTCTCCATAAGCGGGCATTAAAGCAGTTTCTGCCTCTCCCCGGCAAAAAACTCCTGGGCGAAGGGGTGTGCGCTTTGCATCACCTCGGCTTTCGGGCCGCAGGCGACCAGGCGTTGGTCGGCGAGGACGGCGATGTGGGTGGCGAGGCTGGCGAGGGTTTCACGGTCGTGGGTGACCATCAGCACGGTCAGGCCAAGCGCCTGTTGCAGCGTTGCGATCAGGTCGACGAAGCGTTTGCTGCGATTGGGATCGAGGCCGGCGGTCGGCTCGTCGAGCAGCAGCAGTTCCGGTTCCAGGGCCAGGGCGCGGGCCAGCGCCACGCGCTTGACCATGCCGCCGGAGAGTTCCGCCGGCATCAGGCTGCCATGCCGCGGTCCCAGTTCGACCATGTCGAGCTTGAGATGGACGAGGCGGCGAATCCAGTCCTCATCGAGACAACGCAGTTCGCGCAGCGGCAAGGCGATGTTGTCGAAGACCGGCAGGGCCGAATACAGCGCCCCTTGCTGGAAGAGCATGCCGAGACGGCGGCGCGCGGCGCGCTGGAGTTTGCTATCCGGGTCGGTTAGATCGACGCCGAAAAGATGCACGCTGCCGGCGGAGGGCCGCAGGAGGCCGAGTATCTCGCGCAACAGCGTGGTCTTGCCGCTGCCCGAGCCGCCGACCAGGGCGAGGATCTGGCCGCTGTCGACGGAGAAGTCGATATCGCGATGGATGATCTGGGCGCCGAAGCGCGTGCAGATGCCGCGCAGTTCTATGAGGGGCATCTGGCTCACAGTGTTGGCACCCCGATGTTGCGGGTAAAGATGGCAAACAGCGCATCGACCATGATCACCGCGGTAATGGCCGTGACCACGGCGCGGGTGGTATTGGTGGACAGACTTTCCGTGTCGGGCTTGACGCGCAGGCCGAAGTGGCAGGCCACGAGGGCGATGACAAAGCCGAAGACGAGGCCCTTGCCCAGCCCGATGTAGAGATTCGCCAACGGCACCGTGCGCGGCAGGTTTTCGATGAAGTAGTGCAGCGACAGGTCGAGTTGCAGCATCGCCGCCAGCATGCCGCCGAGCAGGGCAACGGCTGAGGTCCACAGCACGATCAGCGGCATCGCCAGGATCAGGCCAACGATTTTCGGCAACACCACGCGCTGCCCGCGCGACACGCCCATAACGGCGAGGGCGTCGATTTCCTCGGTGACGCGCATCACCCCGATCTGCGCCGTCATCGCCGAGCCGGAGCGGCCGGCGACCAGCACCGCCACCAGCACCGGCCCGAGCTCGCGGATGATCGAGATGCCGAGGATATTGACGATGAACACGTCAGCCCCGAGGCTGCGCAATTGCAGTGCCGACAGGTAACTGAGGGTAACGCCGACGAGAAAGCCGACCAGGGCCGTGACCATCAGCGCCTGCGCCCCGGCCTTGTAGATGTTGGCTGATAGTTCGCGCAGCGGCAATTCGCGGGGATGGCGCGCCAGATAGCCGAGGTCGAGCAGCATCTGGCCAAAGAGCATGAGCATGCCCAAGGCATGGTCGAAAAAGCGCAGCACCCGCTGGCCGAGCGCCTCGACCAGATTGAACGGCGGCGGGGCGATGGCCGGCAAGGTCGGCGGCAGGTCGGCGACGCGCGCCAGCACTTGGCGATGCACCGGCGAAATGTCGAGAGTAGCCGGCCAGGCATTCTGCCAAGCGCGCCAGAGCAGCACCGCGGCGGCGCTGTCGAGGCGTTCCAGGCGGGATAAATCCCACTCTTTCGCCGCCGTGCCGGCCCACGCCAGTTGCTGGCGCAGCGCCGCCAGTTCCGGCAGCATCGCCGCCAGCGTCCACCGCCCGGACAAGATCACCCGCCCCGCTTCCAGTCGCAGGCGCGGGGCATCGTTCACGCCGTTCCCCCCCGCGCGTTTTTCGACTTGACCACGTAATCACGGTCAATGCGGCGCCAGATGGCGGTTTCCTCGGCAAACGCCGTCGCCGTCCACGGATTTTCAGCCAGCCAGGCGGCGGGCAGGTCGAGTTGGAAACCATTGCCATAGGGCTTGACCGCCCACGCCGGCAAAACCCGGTCGTCGCGCGTGCGGTGCAGCAGCACCGCCAGACGCAGGCAGAAAATCAGACGCCAGAGGCTGTCGCCGGGCGGAAGGGCTGTTAGTTTTTCCAGCTTGCCGCGGTGGCCGAGCACCAGCATGGCCAGGCGCCCCTGATCCTTGCGCGAAAAGCCAGGCATGTCGGCATAAGTCAAAATATAGGCGCCATGCTTGTGATAGCCGTTGTGGGCGACGGAAATGCCAATCTCATGCAGACGCGCCGCCCAGCACAAGAATTGCCGCTCACCCTCACTCGACTCACCGCCGCTCAACTGGGCCAGCGCGGCGAGCGCCGTGGCTTCGACCCGTTCGACCTGCTCGCCCTCGACCTGATAGCGGCGGCGGAATTGCGTCACCGTCGCGTCGCGCATGTCGTGATGGTGGAAGCGATTGAGCATGTCGTACATGACGCCGAGGCGCAGGGCGCCATCGCCATAGGTCATGCGATCGAGATCCAGTTCGGCGAACACCGCGGCCATGATCGCCACGCCGCCCGGCAGCACCGCCAGGCGGTCGTCGCGCACGCCCTGCAAGGCAAGCGCCTCGGCCGAACCGGCCTTGACCAGAAGGGCGCACAGCCGCTCCAGGCCGACGCGGGTAATGCCGCTCTCGCCGCCGGGGTTCAGCCCGTTCAGTTCGAGAATATCGGCGATGGCGTGTGCCGTGCCCGAGGAACCGACCGCCTCCTGCCAACCGAAGCGCCAGTATTCGTGGGCGATCTGCTCGATCTCCTGGGCCGCCGCCGCCTGCGCCTCGCGCAGGCGTTTCTTGTCGATCCGGCCAGTGGGAAAAAAACGCAGCGAGTAACTGACGCTACCCATGTACAGCGATTCCATCAATTGCGGCAGATGCCGCTTGCCGATGATGAACTCGGTCGAACCGCCGCCGATATCGACCACCAGCCGGCGATGATTGGCCGGCGGCAAGGAATGCGAGGTGCCGATGTAGATCAGGCGCGCTTCCTCGCGGCCGGCGATGACCTCGATGGGAAAACCAAGCGCCGCCTCCGCCAGCGGCAGAAAATCGCCGGCATTGCGGGCGACGCGCAGGGTATTGGTCGCCACCGCCCGCACCGCCCCCTCGTCGAAGCCGCGCAGGCGCTCGCCGAAGCGGCGCAGGGCGTCCAGCCCCCGCTCCTGGGCAGCCGCGTCGAGCCGCTTGTCGGCGGAAAGGCCGGAGGCCAGGCGCACCGGCTCTTTCAGCGAATCGAGCACATAAATCTGGTTGTCGACCACCCGCCCGACTTGCAGACGGAAGCTGTTGGAGCCCAGATCGACGGCTGCCACGGTTTCGTAAATCATCGGCGGGAAGACCTGTTGGGAAGAAGCATCTTTAATTTTAGCACCCGGCCCGATAGCGGATTATTACCGGAGCTGATGGGATCCGGGTACGGCGGAATCGTGGTCTCTCCCCTATTTTTCCCCTGCGTCTCCGCCCGCAAGACGCCATCGGTCATCAGCCTGATGCGCTTCTGGACGCCACAAAGATTATGATGATAACATCGTTAATTACAAACACTGTAGAGTGTTGCGAAGCCCAACCCACAAGGGCCGCAAGCACCGTGATTTTGTCATATGAAAACACAATGCACCAAAATTATCAGAGGCTGATCGGCATCACGGACACGATGAAAAAGCCTATCCCATATTGGTATGCATGGTGTGCATTGGAGGAATAAGCAATGGACAAAAATGAGCCGCAAAGCTTCTTCACCTATAAAAACAAGTTCCTGGTTGCATTGGACAAGATACTGAATGCCATCAGATCGGGAGAAGACCCGAAAAAGCTGGTCGATACATTCAAGCTATCGCGAGACGAAACCAGCGCCATGGCACTGGTTCATGAGATTATTGCAGCCATAAACGAACAAAACAAATATCAACTAACCAAGCTAAGCTTGGTTATGAACGCATCCAAGATCGGCTTATGGGACATGCAGGTTGTGAAAGGAGACCCGATTAACCCCAACAATACTTTCACGTGGTCTGATGAATTCAGGGCCATGTTTGGGTATTCCGATGAAAATGATTTTCCCAATGTTCTCAGCAGTTGGAGTGAAAAATTACACCCTGATGACAAAGAGAAAACGCTGAATGCTTTTGCCAAACACCTGCTCGACTGCACTGGAAATACCCCCTATGATATTGAATACCGGATATTAAAGAAAAACGGGGAATATTCATATTTCCATGCTTTTGGCGCCACCCTCCGGGACGAACAAGGATACGCAATCAGAGTTGCCGGTGCGATACAAGACATAACGGAAGCAAAACAAGCCGAGGTAGAAAGAGAAACCGCGTCGATACGACTGAGCCTGTTACAAAAAAGCATCAATATCGCTTTGTGGGACATGGTGGTCGATCAAAAGGATCCGGTTGGCGGAAACAATGAATTCTGGTGGTCTCCCGAATTCAGGA
>WREP01000043.1 GCA_009779265.1 Betaproteobacteria bacterium | reverse complement strand
TGGTCAATAGTTTTAGCCGTTGTACTCTGGCGTAAGCGATGGCCGTATGCGTCCAAATTTGCATACAAACAGGAACAGACCTAACCTTTCGCTCAACCCGGACTGCCTACGGCAGCCGGTTATCTTATCCGTTAGGTCAATTATGCAAAACATAGGAACCGTATTGGTCGTTGGCGGAATGTTGGTGCTCGTAGTAGCACAAATTGCAACCGCCACTATTGTGATCAAATTCAGTGTGGCCAGCGTGGCCAAATGGCTGCTCTCATTGTTGTGGGCTCCAGACTTGGATGCGGTTCTTCGTGCTGGTGCATATGGCAAAGTGGTTTATGCCGCATGGATGGTTGGCCTGCTTGCTGTGGCTGCGGGAATAATAATTCTCTTAGCCAACTCCTAACCCTGTAATCAACCCGGACGCGGCTACGCCGCGCCGGTTTTTTGACCGTTAATCGCCAACAGCAATAAGAATCTGCTTTTTTATTCTTTGTCAGTCTAAGAAGGCGACTTAGACTGAGGCGATCAACTTCCTGGAAAAAAAGCTCATGAAAATCGCCAATAACGTCGCCGAACTGGTCGGCAATACGCCGCTGGTCAGGCTCAACCGCCTCACCGCCGGCTGCGCCGCCACCGTCGTCGCCAAGCTGGAGTTCTTCAATCCCGGTCACAGCGTCAAGGATCGCATTGCCGTCGCCATGCTTGACGCGGCCATCGCCGCCGGCCGGATCGGCCCCGAAACCGTCGTGCTTGAGCCGACCTCGGGCAATACCGGCATCGGTCTGGCCATGGTTTGCGCCGCGCGCGGCATCAAGGCCGCGTTTGTGATGCCGGAAACCATGAGCCGCGAGCGCCGGCTGCTGTTACAAGCCTACGGCGCCGAGCTGATTTTGACGCCGGGCGCGGAGGGCATGAGCGGCGCCATTGCCAGGGCCAGGGCGCTGGCCGAGGCCGATGCCAAATACTTTATCCCGCAGCAATTCGAGAATCCGGCCAATCCCGCCATTCATCGCAACAGCACGGGCGAGGAAATCTGGTGCGATACCGACGGTCAGGTGGACATTTTCGTTGCCGGCGTCGGCACCGGCGGCACGCTAACCGGCGTCGGCGAGACGCTCAAGGCGAAAAAGCCCGGCGTGCGCGTTGTCGCCGTCGAGCCGGATGCTTCGCCGGTGCTTTCCGGCGGCGTCAAGGGGCCGCACCCGATCCAGGGCATTGGCGCCGGCTTCGTCCCGGCCGTGCTCAATACTGCCATTTACGACGAGGTGATCCGCGTTGGCAACGACGACGCTTTCGCCACCGCCCGCCGCATGGCCAGCGAGGAAGGGCTGCTGGTCGGCATTTCCTCCGGCGCCGCCGTCTGGGCCGCGCTTGAGTTGGCGCGGCGGCCGGAGAATGCCGGCAAGCTGATCGTCGTCGTGACGCCGTCCTGCGGCGAACGCTACCTGTCGACGGCCCTCTTTCAGCATCTCGAAAGTTGAGCCTGTTCGACACGGCGCGGGCTACAAAACCAGGCGTCCCTTCTTTTCAGCGACGGTGATTTCGGCGACCACGCCGGAGCGGAACAAAAGGAAGTCGCTTTCCACCCCGTCGCTGAAGATCACCCCGTTTTCCGGCATGCAGGAGGTAATGCGCATGGGCCGATCGGCGCTGATGCGCCCGAATACGATCGTGGCGCCGGTCGTGCGGGAGGGAAAGGGTTCGCGCACGGTAAATTGCAAATACTCCGCGCCCCACGCCTGCCGTCCGGCGGGAATGGCGATTTCCCCATCGCTTCCCGCGATGCCGGCAGCGCCCGCGACGACGCTTTTCAGCCAGCCGGTGGCGCCAAGCCCGGTGGAAACGATAATGCCGCTGGAACTCTGATATTCGTCCGCCGCGCCGTATTGGACGTGATAGCGCGCCGAGACATGGGTTTTTTGCCCGATGAACAGATCGTTGACCGCGTAAATCACCTGCCCGTCGTTGAGCGTGGATTTCGCCATGGATACTTCGCCAATGGGCCGTCGCCTGGCAAATACATCCGGCAGCAAGCTGCGCAAATCACGGGCCTGAAAGGGTAAAAGCATGCCGTCCCAGCGGGCCGGATCGGGATTGACGCCGATGAGCGGCTGCTTGTCGAGATATTTCAGGGTATTGGCGACCAGTCCATCTTGCCCAACGGCGACAACGATGTCCTCTTTGCCGAAGATGAAATTGGGAATATGTTCGCGGCTGACAAGCTGCACCCGCCCCATTTCCGACAAAATATCCCCTACCGTCCGCAAGGCCTGCTTATAGACGGCATCCTCATTCTGGTAATCGGTGAAGTCGCTGCCCAGATGCTCGATATAAAAACGCGCCTGGTCCACGGTATTGAAGCGCGCGACCAGTTCCTCCAGCCGGGTTTTACGCTTGACGAGAACGAGTTTGTTTTCCGTCAGCCTTTTCAATTGGCGTCTTTCCCCATGATCTCCCGCAGCAGATCGGGGGTGATGTTGAGTTGCCCGATCTTGTCGGCGTTTTCCGTCAGTCCCCGGAAAGCCTGGGCCATGAGTTTGTTGGGCTTCATGCCGACGCTGGCGAGGCTCTGGATGACGCCGGCGTCGACGCCCTGCAAAGCCTGCATGGCCGCCTTCAGCGCGTAGGCGCGGGTATCCGCTTCGGCGCGGGCATTTTCCGCCGCCAGCTTGACCAGTTCCTTGCGTTTTTCTTCCAGATTGATCTCGAAAAGCATCTGCGCTTCTTTCAGGGCATTCTGTTTTTGCTGGACGATTTGTTCGGCCTCCAGTTGCGCTTCGCGCACCTGCCGTTTTTTCTGCTCGATGCTGATTTCGGTGTTGTATTCATTTTCGCTGACCCGGCGCTCCTGCTCGATCGAGGCGTTGCGCCGCTCATATACGGCATCGTCCGCCGTCTTGAGAATCTGCTCGCGGGTCTGCGCTTCCAGGGCGCGGGTGGTTTCCTGATTGGCCAGTACGGCCAGCAGCGAAAGGCCCATCACTTCCAGCCCCAGCCGGCCGATTTCCTCGCTTTGGCTCAATTCGGCGAGTATGGTCGCCGCCAGCGATTCCCCGGCGCGCATGGCATCAAACAGCGTCATGGCGGCAAGCTGTTTCTTTGCCAGCACCTTGACGCTGTTGATCATGCGTTGCGGCAATTTCATCGGATCTTCGGAAAGATAACCGCCCCTGCCTTTCAGGTTCAGGCTGTAATCCAGCATGGCGGCGGTTTCCTTGGGATTCACCACGCGGAACACGAGTTGCCCCTGCAAGGTGACGCTCTGAAAATCGGACGTCATTTCCTCGAAAATGAAGGGCGCGTCGATGCTGCCAATGGGGAGCACGGCGATGGAAGTGCGCGGCGCATAGCAGAAAAATGTGAGGCCCGCGCCTTCTGCCGCGAGTTTGCCGCTCGTGTAACGCAGGACGTATTCGCTGGGTTGGAATTTGAAATATCTGACGCCAAACATGGGAAATATTCCTTTCCTGAAACGACAAGCGGGACATGCTATCACGGTAAAACTTGCCTTGCCGCTCCCGCCAGGGATAGTTCGTCTATCATTGTCCGCTTGACCGTCCGATCCTTACGCACTCGCATGAACATTACCCTTTGCCGCCTTGTCCAAGCCCGTCGCCGGGACGATGCCAGCGGGCGCTCGCCGGTGCCAGCTTGAATACCTACACACTGACCCTGTGGGCGCTGTTACTGGCGGTCGGTTTGCAAATCTTCGCCGCGGGGGTGGGTGTCGAATGCTATCTGCGGTGCGCTCAACCGACCGCGCGCCGCCGCGCCTGGCTGGCGCTGACCGGCGGCTCGCTGCTGCTCGCTCTGCACCACGCTTACTGGCTGGAACTGGCCGTGCGGACCGGTCTCTACGATTTGCGTCAGGCCGTGCTGGCGGCGCTGGCCGGCGGCTGTTTCGCGCTCGCCGTTTATGCCTTCAGGCGAGGGGCCTGAAGGCGCCGGCCTCGGTGACGATCCAGTCGAGCCGCTGGTCGTGCGCCTCGGGATGAATGCTTGGCAGGCGGTTGATCTCGAAGCCGACGCCGACCGCCAGCGGCCGTGGATTCAGGGCGGCCAGGGTGCGGTCGAAATAGCCGCCGCCGTAGCCCAGGCGGTAGCCGGCGGCGTCGAAGCCGTTGAGCGGCAGCAGGATCAGGTCGGGCCTCAGCCAGTCGCCCGTGGTCGGTGTCGGAATGCCGTAGCGGTCGGCTTGTAGCGGCGTCGTCGCCTGCCATTCGCGGAAGGCGAGCGGCTCTCCCGGCGCGCTGACCACCGGCAGCGCGGCGCGGCTTCCGGCCTGACGCCAGTGCTCGATGATCGCCCGCACATCCGGTTCGCGCTGGATCGGCCAGCAGAAGGCGACGCTGCGCGGCGGCGCGATGACTTCCCGCAGATGCGCGACGATGCGCGCCGAGGCGGCGGCGTGTTCCGCCGCGCCGAGCGTTTCCCGGCTTGCCGCCATGTCGCGGCGCAAGGTCGTTTTCCAGGCCGTGCTATCCTTATTCATTTTGCTTGCCGTCATCCGTCAAATCTAACATGAAGTTGCCACTCATCCTCGCCGCTCTCGCCTGCCTGTTCCTGTCCCCGCCCGGCGCGGCCCAGGGGGGGGGCGACGAAATTTTCCTGAGCGCCCGCGAGGCCTTCGCCAAGGGCGACCGCATCGGCCTGAACAAAGGCGCCGCCCTTATCGGCGATCACGAGTTGGCCGCCTATCTTGAGAACTACCAGTTGCGCATGCGCATGGACGACGGCGACAGCGAGGCGCTGCGCGCCTTCCTCGCCCGCCATGACGGCAGCCAGATGGCCGAGCGCCTGCGCGCCGACTGGATTCGCTGGTTTGGCAAACGCGCCGCGTGGAGCGAGGTGGCGCGCGAATACCCGCGCTTGCAGGCGCCGGAGGCCGAGGTCACCTGCCTCTGGCAGCAGGCCCGTCTGGCTCGCGGCGACAGCAGCGCGCTCGACGAGGCCGAAGTCCTGTGGCAGGACATGCTCGATCCGCCGACGGCCTGCCAGCCGCTGCTCGACGCGCTGGTTTACGCCAAGCGGGTCAATCTCGACGATGTCTGGAGCCGCGTGCGCCGCCAGATCGAAAGCAGTCGCACCGGACCGGCGCGGAGTACGCTGAACTATCTGCCGGACAGCGAAATGCCGGATGGCCGCCGCTACGAGCTGACCATTGCCGGCCCGCAGAAGCAACTGATCGCCCTGCCGGCGCGTTGGCATGAGAAGCGGGCGCTGCGCGAAATAGCGGCCATCGCCATCGCCCGTCTGGCCCTCAGCGACCCGCGCCAAGCCGCCAGCGAACTGGAAAAGCGCCAACCCGTGCTGCGCCAAGCGGAACGGGATTGGGCCTGGAGCCAGATCGCCCTGCACGGCGCCCGCCGCCATCTGCCGGAAGCGTCCGGCTGGTATGTCCGCGCCAGCGGTGCCGCTTTCTCCGACGAAAATCTCCAGTGGCGGGTGCGCGTCGCCTTGGGCGAGTTGGACTGGGATGGCGTGCGTGATGCCATTCGGGCGCTGCCGCCGGAACTGGCGGCGCGGCCGGAGTGGATTTATTGGCTGGGCCGCGCCCACAAGGCCAGCGGCCGGGCTGCCGCGGGCGAAGTCTTGTTCGCCCGCATCGCCGGCCAGCCCAATTTTTACGGCAATCTGGCCGACGAGGAACTGGGCCGCAGCGTGACGCTGCCGCCGCGCGCCCATCCCCCGTCGCCGGAAGAACTGCGCGAAGCCGGGGATAATCCCGGCCTGCGCCGGGCGCTCGCCTTCCTGCGCTTGGGTCTGCGTTTCGAGGGGGTGCGCGAGTGGAACTGGGCCTTGCGCGGCATGAACGACCGGCAATTGCTGGCCGCCGCCGAACTGGCCCGGCGCAATCAGGTCTGGGATCGCGCCATCAATACCGCCGAGCGCACCCGCGACGAGCACGATTACACCCTGCGTTTTCTCGCCCCCTTCGACGCCGAGGTGCGCCGCGCCGCCCGCGAGCAGATGCTGGAAGATGCCTGGGTGTTCGGCCTGATGCGCCAGGAGAGCCGCTTCGTCACCAACGCCCGATCCTCGGCCGGGGCCAGCGGCCTGATGCAGTTGATGCCGGGCACCGCCAAATGGGTGGCGCGCAAGATCGGCCTGCGCGATTACCGGCCGGGGCAGGTTACCGACACCGCAACCAATCTGCTCCTCGGCACCAGCTATTTGCGCCTGGTCATGGATGATCTCGACGACCATCCACTGCTTGCCTCCGCCGCCTACAACGCCGGCCCTGGCCGGGCCAGGAACTGGAGTCGGCGCGGTCCGCTGGAAGGCGCGATTTTCGCCGAAACCATTCCTTTCAGCGAAACCCGCGATTATGTGAAAAAGGTGATGAGCAACACCGTCTACTACGCGACGCTGTTCAACGGCCAGTCCGATTCGCTGAAAAACCGCCTCGGCACCATCGGGCCCGCCAGCGCCCTGGCGCCGAAGGAGCCCGACCTGCCGTGAGTTGCCCGCCGCCCTGCTGCCGCACGGGCGGGTAACGACTGCCCGGCGGCATTCATTTGCCGTAAAATTAATACTTTGCCAAAGCATGTTTTCGGGGTGCCTGATGGACATCAAAAAGGTCTTGTTGCTGGGGGGTAGCGGGTTTATCGGTACCTACATCGCCAATCGCCTGTCGCAGCGCGGCGTCGAGGTGACGATCCCGACCCGCCGCCGCGAGCGCACCAAGGCGCTGATCATGCAGCCCGGCGTGGATATGCCGGAGGCCGACATCCACTGCGAAAAGACGCTGACCGGCCTGATGCGCGGCCATGACGCGGTGATCAACCTGGTCGGCATCCTGCATAGCCGCGATGTCCAGTTTCCCTACAGCCGCGATTTCGCCGAGGCGCACGTCGAGTTGGCGAAAACCATCGTCGCCGCCTGCAAGGCCGCCGGCGTTCGCCGCCTGTTGCACATGAGCGCGCTCAAGGCCGATCCCAAGGCGCCGTCGGAATATCTCGCCTCCAAGGGCGAGGGCGAGGCCATCGTCCGCGCCGCCCAGGGCGAACTGGAGGTGACCATCTTCCGCCCGTCGGTCGTTTTCGGCCTCGGCGATTCCTTCCTCAACCTGTTCGCCCGCACCCTCAAGCTGCTGCCGGTGTTCCCGCTCGGTTACGGACAGGCCCGCTTCCAGCCGGTGTGGGTTGCCGATGTCGCCGACGCCTTCGTCGATAGCCTCGGCGATGCCGCCAGCTTTGGCCAGACGTACGATCTGGCTGGTCCCAAGGTGTACACGCTGCGCGAACTGGTCGAATACACCGCCGAACTGTGCGCCAGCAAGACGCGCATCATCGCCCTCCCCGAAGGCTTGGCCTATCTGCAAGCCGGCCTGATGTGGCTGGCGCCGAAGCCGCTGCTGTCGCCGGACAACCTGCGCTCGATGCAGGTGGACAGCGTCTGCGAAGGCGGCGCTTGCCGGCTGCCGGCCGACTGGCGTCCGACGGCGCTGGAAGCCGTGGCGCCGACCTACATCGCGCGGCAAACGCCGAAAGGCAAGCTCGACAGCTTCCGCTATCGCGCCGGACGCTGAATCCGCGCCGGATGCAAATCTACGTCGTCGGCGGCGCCGTCCGCGACGAATTGCTCGGCCAGCCGAGCGCCGACCGCGACCATGTGGTCGTCGGCGCCACGCCGGAGGAATTGCTGGCGCGCGGCTTCAAGCCGGTCGGCAAGGATTTTCCCGTATTCATCCACCCGCAGAGCGGCGAGGAATACGCGCTGGCCCGCACCGAGCGCAAGAGCGGCCACGGCTATCACGGCTTCACCTTTCATGCCGCGCCGGATGTCACGCTGGCCGAGGATCTCGCCCGCCGCGACCTGACCATCAACGCCTTGGCCCGCGACGAGGCGGGCCGGCTGATCGACCCTTACGGCGGGCAGCGCGATCTGGCCGACAAGGTTTTACGTCACGTTGGCCCGGCCTTTGCCGAAGACCCGGTGCGCCTCCTGCGCTTGGCCCGTTTCGCCGCCCGTTTCGCCGATTTCACGGTGGCCGGGGAAACTCTGGAACTGATGCGCGGCATGGTCGCCAATGGCGAGGTCGATCACCTGGTTGCCGAGCGCGTCTGGCAGGAACTGGCCAAGGGCCTGATGGAGAAAGAACCGGCGCGCATGTTCACCGTGCTGCGCGAGTGCGGCGCCCTGGCCCGGCTGCTGCCGGAAGTCGACGCCCTGTTCGGCGTGCCGCAACGCGCCGACTATCACCCCGAAATCGATACCGGCATCCACACCCTGCTGGTCCTCGCCCAATCGGCGCGGCACGGCTACGCGCTGCCGGTGCGTTTCGCGGCCCTGACCCACGATCTCGGCAAGGCGCTGACGCCGGCCGACATCCTGCCCCGCCACCACGGCCACGAAGAACGCAGCGTCGAACTGGTCGAACAACTGGCGGCCCGCCTGCGGGTGCCGAGCGATTGCCGCGATCTGGCGCTGCTGACGGCGCGCCACCACGGCAACATCCACCGCGCTGGCGAACTGCGCGCCGCAACAATCGTCAGCCTCTTGGAAAAATGCGACGCCCTGCGCCGGCCGGAACGCTTCGCGCAATTACTGCAAGCCTGCCACTGCGACTACAGCGGCCGCCTCGGCTGGGAAGACCGGCCCTACGCCAGCCCGCAGCGCCTCTACGCGGCGCTGGCGGCGGTCAATGGCGTCAATGCCGGCACAATCGCCCGCGCCTGCGCCAGACCGGAAGGGATACCCGAACGCATCCACGCCGCCCGCGTCGAGGCGGTCAAGCTGTCGCTGGGCATCGAGTAGGCGGCGCTACAGCAACCTGCCCAACAACCACAACAGCAGGGACAGCAGCAGGATCGTGGTGAAGGGGAAGGCGTAGCTGCGGCCCCGGAGGCGGATGGTGAAATCGCCGGGCAGGCGGCCGAAGCGGATGAAGCGGGCGAGGTGCGGGGTGAGGACGCCGAGCAGGAAGATGGCGACGATCAGCGTCAATATCCACTTCGCCATGATTTGCCTTGCCTTCCGGGGGGAAAGTCGCATTTAATCATGCGTCACCCCCCGAGCGATCATGATTCACCACCATTCCATCGACGGCCTGGAGCTGCTCTCCTGCCTGCCCGAACAGCCATCGTCCCGCCCGCCGCTGCTGTTCATCCACGGCGCTTTTGCCGGCGCCTGGATGTGGAGCGAAACCTTCATGCCCTTTCTTGCCGCCGCCGGCCATGCTTGCCACGCCCTGTCGTTGCGCGGCCACGGCGGCAGCCATGGCCACGAGCGCATCGACTGGCATTCGATAGCCGATTACGTCGACGACGTCGCCGCCGCCGTCGCCTGGCTCGGCGCGACGCCGGTGCTGATCGGGCATTCGATGGGCGGTTTCGTGGTGCAGAAATTTCTTGAGCGGCACGACGCGCCCGCCGCCGCGTTGCTCTGCTCGGTGCCGCCGCAGGGCCTGATCGCCGCGCAATTTCACCTGTTGACCCAGAAGCCGCAGTTATTCGCCGAGATTAACCGCATTCTCGCCGGTCGCTACACCGATACCGAGACGCTGCGCGAGGCCCTGTTTGCCGGCGAGGTCGACGAGGCCATGCTGCGGGTCTGGCTGGAGCGGATGCAATCGGAATCGCAACGGGCGTTGTGGGATATGTCGATGTTCAACCTGCCCAATCTGCTGACCATGCACCGCCCGCCGATGTTGATTCTCGGCGCCGGGGAGGATGTGCTGATGCCGGCCTTCCTGGTGCAGAGCACGGCGCATGTCTACGGCTTGCCCTGCCATATTTTTCGCGGCATGGGCCACGCCGTGACCCACGAAAAAGAATGGCCGCTGGTAGCGGCCATGTTGCGCGACTGGCTGGCGACGCTCAAACTCTGACGTCGACGCTGCTGCCCAAATGAGAGGGATTGCTGGCCACGGCTGGCAAGGCTTGCAACAGTTGCAAGGCCGATTGGGCCTGAATGTCGATGGCCTTCTTCAGCACCAGAATACCTACCGCGTCGCCCGTCCGTGCCTGCGATAGCGTTGAACTCACGCTGCTGACCGAGCCGCCGATTGATCCGACATTCATCTTGCTTTACTCCGCGATGGAATCACACTTCTTTAAGTGTACTCCCCAAAGCGGGGATTGCAATGAGTCATTCCGTTACAGGCGGTGACGCTGGTCGCCGCTAGCGAAACCGCACAGGGGTTCGGTCAGCCCCCGGCCGAGGGCGATGACCTTGAACAGTTCGCCCATTTCGTGCGGCAGCAGCAGTTTGTTGACGGCGCTGGCGGCGCGCAGATAGTCGATGCTGTCGCCGGGGATTGCGCCGAGGCGGTCGAGAATGCCGCATTCGAGCAGGAAACGCCCCTGGCTCGCGTAGCCGAGCACATCGAGGCCGGCGCTGTGGGCGGCGGCGGCGATGGCGGTGAAATCGACATGCGCGGTGACATCCTGCAAACCGGGCAGGTAGAAGGGATCGGGATGGGCGTAATGACGGTAATGGCACATCAGCGTGCCGTCGCCGCGCTGCGGATGATAGAACTCGTGGCGCGGAAAGCCGTAGTCGATCAGAAGCAGCAGCCCGCGTTGCAGGCGATGCCCCCATTCCGCCGTCCACGCCCGGCTGGCCAGTCCGATTTCGCTTGCGTAGCCGGGCGCCAGCGGACATTCTCCGGCGATTTCCCGCGCCGCGGCGAGCAGGGCGCCGTCGGCGGGCCGCTCGCTCCACATGAAATCGCCGTCGGCGGCGAGGCCGACGCCACGGGAAAAAATGCCGTCCTCGCGCCAGACGACGATATCCACCGGCAAGGCGTCGAGCAGTTCATTGCCCAGCACGACGCCGGAAAAACTCGGCGGCAGGCAATCGAGCCAGACGACGCGGGCGGCCAGATGTGGCGCCGCCGCCGCGATGTTCGCCTGCTGCCGCTGACGCAGCTCGGCCGAAAGGTCGAGGATGAAATACTGTTCGGGCAGCGTCTGCCGGGCTTCCAAAGCAAGCAGCAGATCAGCGGCTAGACGCCCGGAACCGGCCCCGAACTCAAGCACCGCCGGGCTGGAAGCGGCCATGCCGGCGGCGACCGGGGCGGCCAGCGCGGCAGCGAACAGGGGGGTCATTTCCGGCGCCGTGACGAAATCGCCGGTAGCGCCGAATTTTCGCGCCCCGGCGGCGTAGTAGCCCAGCCCGGGGGCGTAGAGCAAGCCTTCCATGAAGCGGGAGAAGGGCAGCCAGCCGCCCTCCTGGCCGATGGCGCGGGCCAGCCATTGGCGCAGGCGCTGGCTGTGGGCGAGGGCGTCCGGATCGGGGGGCGGCAGGGGGTTCATGGCGCTTCGGCAAAAAGAGGGATTGTAAAGAAGCCGCCGGCCGGCGCCGGGATTTTTCATGTCCATGGCGCGACAGGCCCGGCAATGGCCGATAAATTGGCGGCTTATCGTGAAAAAAGCCCCCTTTGCCGTGCAGCGTGGCGCATGGCTGACGGGGAAGCGCGGTAAACTTCCCGCTGGAACCGCCCGCCCCTTTTGCCTCATGACGACCTCGAACACTTTACTGAAACTTCGCAAATATCTCGAAAGCCGCACCGGCAAGGCCATCGGCGACTACAACATGATCGAGGACGGCGATACCGTACTGGTCTGCTGTTCCGGCGGCAAGGATTCCTACACCCTGCTGGCCATGTTGCAGGCGCTGCAACAGCGCGCCCCGATCAGTTTCCGCCTGGTGGCGATGAATTTAGACCAGAAGCAGCCGGGTTTCCCGGCCGATGTGCTGCCGCGTTATTTCGCCTCGCTTGGCATCGAATTCCGCATCGTCGAGGCCGACACCTATTCCGTGGTCAAGGAAAAAATTCCCGCCGGCAAGACCACCTGCTCGCTGTGCTCGCGCCTGCGCCGCGGCATCATCTACCGCACCGCCAAGGAACTCGGCGCCAACAAGATCGCCCTCGGCCACCACCGCGACGACATGGTGCACACGCTCTTTCTCAACATGCTGTTCGGCGGCAAGCTCAAGGCCATGCCGCCCAAGCTGGTAACCGACGACGGCGCCCATGTGGTAATCCGGCCCCTGGCTTACTGCGCGGAGGCCGACATCGCCAAGTTCGCCCGCGGCATGGAATTCCCGATCATCCCCTGCAATCTGTGCGGCTCGCAGGACAACCTGCAACGCCAGAAAATCCGCGAAATGATGCAGGATTGGGACAGGCGCTATCCCGGCCGGAGCGAATCGGTATTGACCGCCATGCAAAATGTCGTACCCTCGCATCTGGCCGACGGTCGTTTGTTCGATTTTGCCGGGCTGACCTTGGAAACGGCTATCGACGAGGGCGATATCGCCTTCGATAATGCCGAACTGCCACACATTGGAACGATAGACCTTAGTCTGCCCGTATAATGCGAGCCTATGCTTTTCGGCATATGATGTCCCTTCTCAAAAGACGATAACTACTGCGATGTCCGCCACCGAACGCAAGATGATCGTGATGTTTGCCGATGTTTCCGGCAGCGCGAGCCTGTTCGAACGCCTCGGCGATGCCGAGGCCGTGCGCGCCGTCGAGCGCTGCATGAAGCGCATGAAGCGCTCGATCGACGGCTATCGCGGACGGATTGTACAAATCGTCGGCGACGAACTGCTGGCAACCTACGAATCGGCCGAGGACGCCTGTTTGGCGGCCATCGACATGCAGCAGCGGATCGCCGATCTGCCGCCGATATCCGGCTTCAAGCTGACCATTCGCATTGGCCTGCACCTTGGCGCGGTCAGCGAGAGCGGCGGCAAGTTGAGCGGCGAGGCCATCATCAGCGCCGCCCGCATCACCGGCCTTGCCCGCCGCGCGCAAATCCTGTGCAGTTCGGCGCTGATCGCCGAATTGCCGGAAGGCGGCACGCTCAATGTCCAGTCGATGGAAGAGCTTGGCACTCTCCCGGAAAACGGGGGCGTTTTGACGCTGAGCCGTATCGACTGGACGGTATACACCATGGGCGACTATACGCCCTCGATCTTCGGGCCCTCGATTTGCGGCCCCTTGCCGCCGGCGCACGCGATCGCGGAAAGTCTGCGCGTGCGCTACCACCGCAGGGAATATCTGGTCGATGGCAAGAAGCCGGTGCTGTCGATCGGTCGCGATCTCGGCAACGGGATGGTGGTCGAGGACCGCAAGGCTTCGCGCCAGCATGCGCGGATCGAGAAGCGCCTGGAGGGCTATTTCCTGGTCGATACCAGCACCAACGGTTGCTACGTGAGCATGAACGGCCGCCCGGAAACCCTGATCCGGCGCCGGGAAATCCAGCTGAATGGCATCGGCAGCATCAGCTTTGGCACTTCCGGCAGCGTCCCGGAAGCCGATTACGCCGAATACGAGCATCTGTAAGCGGCACGGCCGCCAGTTTCAGATCTCTTCGTCGTCGAGCAGCATCATTCGCTGCTGGCGCTCCATGAAATCCTGCATGCTGTCGATGCCGCGCAGTTGCAGGATGGTGTTGCGCACCGCCGCTTCCAGCAGAACCGCCAGGTTGCGGCCAGCAGCCACGGGAATGACCACCTTGCGGATCGGCACGCCGAGCACCTCCTGAGTCTGCGCGTCGAGCGGCAGGCGTGGCGCGTCGGCGCTTGCCGTGCCGCGTTGCAAATGAACGATCAGCTTGAGGCGCATCCGCCGCCGCGACGCGATTTCGCCGAAAATGGTGCGGATATTGAGCAGGCCCAGACCGCGCACTTCGAGAAAGTCGCGCAACATGCCGGGACAGGAGCCGTCGATGGTGGCGGGCGCGATGCGGGCCATTTCGACGACATCGTCGGCCACCAGGCCGTGGCCACGGGAAATCAGCTCAAGCGCCAGTTCCGACTTGCCGATCCCGGATTCTCCGGTAATCAAAACACCCATGCCGAGCACGTCCATGAATACGCCGTGCATGTTGACGGTATCGGCAAGGCGGGCGGACAGGTAGATGCGCAACAGGTCGATCACCGCCGAGCAGGGCTTGGGCGACAGAATCAGCGGCGTTTCCGACTGGGTGCAGGCTTCGAGCACCAGTGGCGACGGCGGCAGGCCATCGGCGACGATTACCGCCGGCGGACGGGCAGCCAGCAGGTCGTGGAACATTTGGCCGAAGCGCCGGTTGCCGATGTGCTCGGCCCACTCCAACTCGGCCTGACCGAGTACCTGCAGGCGCTCCGGGTGGATGGTGTTGATATGACCGACAACCTCGGCGCCGTAGTTGTAGGCGTCCCGGATTTCGATGCGGCGATTGTTCTCCTGGCCGACCAGCCAACTCAACAGCAGCTTCTCGCGGTTGTCCTCGTAGAGCTGAACCAGTTCGATATGGCGCACGGCTGTCGGTCAGCCTTGAAAGAGGGCGAGCACGGCGGCCGCGTCGGGGGCGGTCTGCAAGGATTCGCGGAAGGCGCGGTCGGCGAAACGCTGCGCCAGTTCGGAGAGGATTTGCAGATGTTCTTCGGTGGCCTGCTCGGGCACCAGCAGGACGAAGAGCAAATTGACGCCGCGGCCGTCCGGCGAATCGAAGGGGATCGGGGTGATCAGGCGGATGAAGGCGCCGGCGGCATGCTTGAGCCCCTTGATGCGCCCGTGGGGAATGGCGATGCCTTGGCCGAGGCCGGTGGAGCCCAATTTTTCGCGGGCGAAGAGGCTGTCGAAAATGACCGAACGGGCAAGGCCAAGATGCGTTTCAAAGAGCTGGCCGGCTTGCTCGAATACCCGTTTCTTGCTGCTCGCCTCGAAATCCAGAAGGATTTGCCCGGGCGCCAGGATTTGACTGAGTGGGTTCATGGGAGTACGGAAAAGGCCGCGGTCGGAATGCCGCGGCCGGTTGTTCAGCCGTTATTCGACGGCGTGGATATCGGCTTTCTTGCCGCCGCGGTGGTCCTGCATTTTCTGCTTGTATTTGAGAACCTGACGGTCCAGCTTGTCAAACATGGCGTCGATGGCGGCGTAGAGATCGTCGCCGGATTCCTCGACATGCATGTCCTTGCCGGGGACGTGGATGGTGACTTCGGCTTTCTGCTTCAGCTTTTCGACGGAGAGGATGACGTTGACGCCGGAAACCCTGTCGAAATGGCGCAGTACGGGATCCAGCTTGTTTTCGACGTAGCTGCGCAAGGCAGGCGTAATGTCGATGTGGTGACCAGCGATCTGCAGATTCATGTTTTCTCCTTTTGCTACAGGGTCTTGCGTAAATTGACCGGCGGGATGTTGAGCGACTCGCGGTATTTGGCGACTGTGCGCCGGGCGACAACGATTCCCTGCTGGCCTAGTATTTCGGATATTTGGCTATCCGACAAGGGCTTCTTGCCCTCCTCGGCGCTGATCAATTGCTTGATCAGGGCGCGGATGGCTGTGGCGGAGCAGGCTCCGCCGGTATCGGTGGCGACATGGCTACCGAAAAAATATTTCAATTCGAATATACCGCGCGGCGTGGCCATGTATTTCTGGCTGGTCACCCGCGACACGGTCGACTCGTGCAGATCGAGGATGTCGGCGATTTCGCGCAGAACCAGCGGGCGCATGGCGACCTCGCCGTGCTCGAAGAACTGGCGCTGGCGGTCGACGATGGCCTGGGTGACGCGATGGATGGTGTCGAAGCGTTGCTGCACATTCTTGATTAGCCAGCGCGCTTCTTGCAGTTGGCCGTTGAGATTGCCGTTGCCGCGCCGTTGCTTGGCCAGGATCTCGGCGTAGAGCCGGTTGATGCGCAGGCGCGGGTAGGCGTCGGGATTGATATAGGCCGTCCATTTGCCTTTCAGTTTCCTGACGATGACATCGGGCGTGATGTAGCGCGCCTCGCTCTGGGCGAAGTCGGCGCCGGGGCGCGGATTGAGGCTGACGATCAGGGCGTGCGCCGCCTTCAGCGCCGCCTCGTCGCAGCCGGTCAAGCGGCGGATGCGGACGAAATCGCGGGCGGCCAGCAATTCCAGGTGCTTGTCGACGATGCTTAGGGCGAGGTTGCGCGTGTTGTCGGCGGGCCGGGCTTGCAGTTGCAGGGCCAGGCATTCGCGCGGACTGCGCGCGCCGATGCCGGTCGGATCGAAATTCTGGATATGGCGCAGGGCGATTTCCAGTTCTTCGAGTTCGATCTCGTATTCCGCCGGCAGGGTGGCCAGCAGTTCCGCCAGCGGCGCCGACAGGTAGCCGTCGTCGTCGAGGGCTTCGATGAGAAAGCGGACCAGCGCCCGGTCGCGCTCGGTCAACGGGGTCATGCCCAACTGCCAGCCAAGGTGGTCGCGCAGGCTGACGCTGCCGGCTTGGATGTCCTGCGCGTCGCGGTCGTCGTCCTCGTCGCGGCCGGCGCCGGTGAAGGTGCCGGCATCGCTGCTCCAGCGGTCGTCGTCGACTTCCGCTGGCGTCGCCGGGGTTTCCAACTCGCGTTCCTCGCGCTCGGCGCTCGGCGTTTCGCGTTCGGCGCGCTGCGGCGAATCGAATTGCTGGGCGGCGGCGTAGCTTTCGCCAGCGGACTCGTCCTCGCGTTCCAGCATCGGGTTTTCCAGCAGGTAGCGTTCGATTTCCTGCTGCATTTCCACCGTCGATAATTGCAACAGCTTGATCGACTGCTGCAATTGCGGCGTCAGCGCCAGATGCGGGGAAAGTTTGAGTTGGAGGGCCGGCTTCATGGCGGGGAATCGGGCGCGTCGTCCCGGTCAGAGCTTGAAATGCTCGCCCAGGTAGACCTTGCGCACATTTTCATTTTCGACGATTTCCGCAGGCCGTCCAGCCGCCAGCACATGGCCGGCATTGATGATGTAGGCGTGGTCGCAGATGCCCAGCGTTTCGCGCACGTTGTGGTCGGTAATGAGCACGCCGATGCCGCGTTCCTTGAGGAAGCGGATGATTTTCTGGATTTCCAGCACGGCGATGGGATCGACGCCGGCAAAGGGTTCGTCGAGCAGGATGAAACGCGGATTGGTGGCCAGGGCGCGGGCGATTTCCACGCGCCGCCGCTCGCCGCCGGAAAGGGCCGCGGCATTGATGTGGCGGACGTGCTCGACGTGCAGTTCGGTGAGCAGGCCCTCAAGCCGGTCGTCTTCCTCGGCCTGCGGCAGATTCAGCAGTTCGAGCACGGCGCGGATGTTTTCCTCGACATTGAGCTTGCGGAATACCGAGGCTTCCTGCGGCAGATAGGACAGCCCGCGGCGGGCGCGGGCGTGCATCGGCAGGTGAGTCAGGCGACCGTCGTCGATATGGACTTCGCCGCCATCGGCGGCGACCAGACCGACGATCATATAGAAGCAGGTGGTCTTGCCGGCGCCGTTCGGCCCGAGCAGGCCGACCACTTCGCCGGAGCGCACTTCGAAGGAGACATCCTCGACCACCGTGCGCGACTTGTAGCGCTTCCTCAGATTGCTGGCGGTGAGGGTGGAAATGGTAGTCGTCATTCGCTGTCGGCTCCGCGCATCACGCGGCGAATGGCCTCGCCGGAAAAACCGCGATATTGCAGAAAACGCATCTGGCGGGCGCGCTCCTCGGCGGTTTCCGGCAGAGCGCCGAACTTGCGCGCCCAGACGGCGCGGCAACGCCCGCTCTCGTCGCCGCCCTGCGGCAGCGCCGCGGCGATGTCCTCGTCGCCGACGCCCTGCTGGCGCAGCTCCTGGCGCAGCCGGGCGTCGCCGTAACGGCGGGCGCGGGCGGCCACGCGCGCGGCGGCGTAGCGCGGATCGGAAAGCAGGCGCTCGTCTTGCAGCGCGTCGAGCACGGCGTCCAGTTGTTCCGCCGATTCGGCCTCGGCGGCGAGCTTTTTCCGCAACTCAGCCCGGCAATACTCGCGCCGGGTCAGCAGGAGCAGGGCGCGCTGCCGCAGTTGCGCCGCCCCGGCTCGTGGAACCTCGTCAGGCATCGGCCTTGGCCTTGGTTGGCTTGATGACGGTGGTGCTCGCCGCCTCGCGGATGCCGGCCTCGATTTCGGCGGCGATATCCGGATGCGCCTTGAGGAACTCGCGGGCATTGTCCTTGCCCTGGCCGATTTTCTCGCCCTTGTAGGAATACCAGGCGCCGGATTTATCCACCAGCTTGTGGGCGACGCCCATTTCGACGATTTCGCCTGGGCGCGAGATGCCCTCGCCGTAGAGGATGTCGAAAATGGCTTCGCGGAAGGGCGGGGAAACCTTGTTCTTGACGACCTTGACCTTGGTTTCGCTGCCGATCACCTCGTCGCCCTTCTTGATCGCGCCGATGCGGCGGATGTCGAGGCGCACCGAGGCATAGAATTTCAGCGCGTTGCCGCCGGTGGTTGTTTCCGGCGAGCCGAACATGACGCCGATCTTCATGCGGATCTGGTTGATGAAGACGACCAGGGTGTTGGTCTTCTTGATATTGGCGGTCAGCTTGCGCAGCGCCTGGGACATCAGGCGGGCGTGCAGGCCGACCATCTGGTCGCCCATTTCGCCCTCGATTTCGGCGCGCGGCGTGAGCGCCGCGACCGAATCCACGACAATGATGTCGACCGAGCCGGAGCGTACCAGCATGTCGGCGATTTCCAGCGCCTGCTCGCCGGTGTCCGGCTGCGAGATCAAGAGTTCGCCGACATTGACGCCGAGTTTCTGCGCATATTGCGGATCGAGTGCGTGCTCGGCGTCGATGAAGGCGGCGGTGCCGCCGAGTTTCTGCATTTCGGCGACGACTTGCAGGCACAGCGTGGTCTTGCCCGAGGATTCCGGGCCGTAGATTTCGACGACGCGGCCGCGCGGCAGGCCGCCGACGCCGAGCGCGATGTCCAGGCCGAGCGAGCCGGTGGACACGACCTGGATGCCCTCGTCGATCTCGGCGTCGCCCATCTTCATGATGGAGCCCTTGCCGAACTGCTTTTCGATCTGTTGCAGCGCCGCGGCGAGCGCCTTTGCCTTGTTGTCGTCCATGCGGATACCTCGATAAATTTTGAGCGGATTATGGCACAGGGGCCGATGATGGAATAGAAATTGCATCACGGCCAGGGCGCTCTTGTTGCGCCAGCCACCCCGATGACAGGCGACTGGCGTCTGTGTCGATGCCTTGCCGCCAAATCAACATCTAGTGCAAAACTGGCCGATCTGCACTAGATGTAGTGGTTTTTCTTGACAAGCCGGGTCGCAGAAAACTAGACTGCCTCCCGTTGAAGGTTCCCACTGTGGGATTAATAGGGAATCCGGTGCCAGCCGCTTGAACTGCGCGGCTGAATTCCGGAACTGCCCCCGCAACTGTAATCGGCGAGCGCTTCGCCACTCCCATGCCACTGGATTTTTCCGGGAAGGCGGGCGCAGCGCGATGAACCGAGAGTCAGGAGACCTGCCTTTAGCGCCTATCCTTTTTTGGGGCGGGGTGTCCCTGACATGAAGACGAACGCGATCATTCTTCGTTCTGCTGCATTCGCAGCGGCCAGCAAGCCGCTGCCGACTGTCCCCGCCCGTTTTCTTGGAGACTGTCGATGAACACCGCAGTAAGCATTCAACCGGCTCAAGTGGCGTCGACGCCGCTACTTCCCCGGCACATCGTCAAACGCGACGGAAGCAGCGAGCCCTTCGAGGCAGCGCGCATCGTTTCCGCCCTGGCTCGCGCCGGGGCTGCCAGCGGCGAGTTCGATGCCGAAGAAGCAAACCTGCTTGCCGCCCGCGTGCTCAAGGTGATCCGCCATCGCTACGGGGCTTCGGAACCGACAGTGGAACAGGTGCAGGACATCGTCGAGCAGGCTTTGATAGATGCCAACCACTTCGCCAC
>WREP01000042.1 GCA_009779265.1 Betaproteobacteria bacterium | reverse complement strand
CCAGGCCGACCTCTTGGGTCCAGATAGCGTAGGCTTCGTCGTCCTCGGCATAGACGGTGACCATCAGCCGGTCTTTCGGCAACTTGTAGACCTCGGTCAGCAGTTCCCAGGCGTAGTGGATGGCGTCGCGCTTGAAGTAGTCGCCAAAGCTGAAATTGCCGAGCATTTCAAAAAAAGTGTGATGCCGCGCGGTGTAGCCGACATTTTCCAGATCGTTGTGCTTGCCGCCGGCACGCACGCATTTCTGCGACGTCGCGGCGCGGCTGTAGGGGCGCTTGTCGAAGCCGAGAAAGACATCCTTGAACTGGTTCATCCCGGCATTGGTGAACAGCAGCGTCGGATCGTCGTGCGGCACCAGAGAACTGGAAGCAACGACCTGATGGCCCTTGGCGGCGAAAAAATCAAGAAACTGCTGGCGGATGGCGGAACTTTTCATGAACGAAGTGGCTCGAAGGCAGAAATGGCGAAATTTTACGATTGTAAACCCGGAAGCGACGAATAACCGCGCCCTGACCTCGGCAATCCCCGTCAGTCCCGCCTTGCGCGGGAATGACGGGGACTGTCAGGGCGACGCTTGTATCGGGGCGGGTTTCAAACCCGCCCCAGACATACCCCGCCAATCAGAAGGGCTGGGCTTTCCTCAGCCTGGGCTGGTCGGTCAGCAATTTGTTGCCGCGCGTTACCGCGTTGTCGAGGGCGGCTTTGGCTGGTTTTTGGTCGACCCAGACGGCTTCCAGTTCTTCGTTGGCGATTTCGGATAGCGGCGCGATGTTGGCAACGCGCACGGCGGTGCGCGCGCCCTGGCCCTTGAGCGAGGCGAAGGCGATTTCCAGCGCGCGGTCGTCGTCGCGCAAGAGAACGCTGCGCGAGGCGGCGCGGGCGGCGCCAGTGAGCGGCAGGCCGCCGTAGTGACGCACTATTTTCACTTGAATGTCGGGGGCCAGCAGGAAGGTGACGAAGCGGGCCGCTGCCTTGTATTCGGCCGTCGAGCGCCCGGCGCCAATCCACAGCGAGGTGCCGTCGGCCAGGGTGTTGCGCCGGCCGCCATAAACATCGTCGTGATGCGGCAGCGGCGCGACGCCCAACTCGACGCCGCGCGCTTCGCGGAAATCGCTGGCTTCGCGGGAATCGGCGGTAATCATGGCGCACTCGCCGTCGTTGAATTTGCCGCTGGCTTTGTTGCCCCGGCCAAAGAGGTGGAAATAGCCGGCCTTGGTCCAGGTCGCCATCATGGCGATGTGTTTGACTTGCGGCAGGCCGTTGAAACTCAATTTTCCTTTGTCGCTGGCCGCCGGCAGGCCGGACAGGGCGCTGACGTTGTCGACATGCACCCACACCGGCCACGAGGAGGTGTAGGGGCAGGCGTAGCCGGCGCTTTGCAATTTGTCGAGCATGCCCTGCATTTCGAACCAGGTGGCCGGCGGTTGCTCGGGATCGAGGCCGGCCTTGCGCAAGGCATTCTTGTTGTAGAACAGCACCGGCGTCGAATAAACCAGCGGCAGGGCCACCAGCCGCCCGCGATCATCGACGACGCCGGCTTTGAGATCGGCGGAAATGTCGCCCTGATTGAGCTTGGCTCCGGCTTTGCTCATCATTTGATGGAGCGGCACGAAGCGTTTGGGCTGGCTGAGGATTTCGCCCATTTCGGAGCGCCGGATCAGGTTCAGGATCGCCGGCTTGCCGCCCTCCTCGAAATGCCGCAAGGTGAGCGTCACGCCGCTTTCCTTGACGAAGCTGTCGACCACGTCCTGCAACTCTTGCTCGCCTTGCGGCCCGAGGCTGTGCACCAGTTCCAGCGCCACCGGCGCGGCGGGTTTCTTGCCGGCGGGCTTGGCCGCAGGCGCGGCGGCATGGGCGGAAGCGACCAGCGCCACGGCGCAGGCGACGGCGGCAAGACAGGCGGATAATTTCACGGCCATTACTCCGAAAAAGTACATTAAACACATAGTATAAAGCTTCCGCCGTCGCCGCCGGTTTCACCCTATCTTCCTGAATGTGCGAGAATTCGGGCCATGAAAAAGCGCCCCCTGCTCATCGCCGCCGCCCTCCTCGCCCTCACTGGCTGCGACCAGATCAACGAGAAGCTCGGCCTCGAAAGTCCGGAAAAGAAGGAAGCGCGCACCGAGGCCGAGGCCAGGGCGGTGGGCGGCGCCTGTCGTCATTCCGGGCGGGCCATCGAGGATTGCTACGCGATCTACGTCTGGCTGCCCAAGGCCGGGGTGTACGCCGGCTGGCGGGATATGGACGAGTACATGCGCGAGAACCAGATCGAGACCATCGCGCCGCAATTGCCGCCGCCCGAGCCGCCGCCCGGCGCGCGGAAGAAGAAAAGACCGGCGGCGGACGCGGCCCAGGCCAACGACGAAGCCACGGCGAACGATGCCGCCGAAGCGGCCGCCGACGGCGCCAGAAGATAAGCGCCCGTCTGCGCGCCGCACGCCCGTCCCCGCAAGCCCGCGCTGCCGGGTATAATCCGCGCCATGTCTGAAATCAATACCTTAGGCGGCGAAAGCGCCGCGACTCCCACTGCCGAAGCAGTTCCCGCCATCACCTTTGCCGACCTCGGCCTGGCGCCCGAGTTGTTGCGCGCCATCAGCGACGAAGGCTATACCCGGCCAACGCCGATCCAGGCCAAGGCCATTCCGCTGGTCATCGGCGGCCAGGACATCATGGGCGGGGCGCAAACCGGCACCGGCAAGACCGCCGCCTTCACCCTGCCGATCCTGCAACGCATCCTGCCCTTCGCCAACAGCAGCCCGTCGCCGGCCAAGCATCCGGTGCGCGCCCTGATTCTCGCCCCGACCCGCGAACTGGCGATCCAGGTGTTCGAATCGGTCAAGGCTTACAGCCGGCACACGCCGATCCGCGCCATGTGCGCCTTTGGCGGCGTCGACATCAAGCCGCAAATCGCCGAATTGAAAAAAGGCGTCGAGATTCTCGTCGCCACGCCGGGGCGCCTGCTCGACCACGTCGAAAACAAGAGCGTCAGCTTCAATTCGGTGCAGGCCCTGGTGCTCGACGAGGCCGACCGCATGCTCGACATGGGCTTCATCCCGGACGTCACCCGCATTATCAAAATGCTGCCGGCGCAACGGCAGAGCCTTTTGTTCTCGGCCACCTTTTCGGAAGAAATCAAGCGCCTGGCCGATACCATGCTGCACGCGCCCGTGCTGGTCGAGGTGGCGCGGCGCAATCAGGTGTCGGAAACCATTGCACACCGTGTGCACCCGGTTTCCGAATACGGCAAGCGCGGCCTTTTGACCAAGTTGCTGCGCTCCGGCGAAGTCCGCCAGTGCCTCGTTTTCATGCGCACCAAGCAGGGTTGCGCGCGGCTGGCCCGCGAATTGCAGCGCGCCGGCCTGCGCGCCGACGCCATCCACGGCGATAAGAGCCAGCTCGACCGCCTCAAGGCGCTCGACGCCTTCAAGGCCGGCGAGACGCAAGCCCTGGTCGCTACCGATGTCGCCGCCCGCGGCCTCGACGTGGACGACCTGCCCTATGTCATCAATTACGAATTGCCGCATGTCCCCGAGGACTATGTGCACCGCATCGGCCGCACCGGCCGCGCCGGCAAGACCGGCAACGCCATTTCGCTGGTCAGCGCGCACGAAGTCGGCTACCTGATCGACATCGAGAAACTGATCAAGCGGCCCATCGAGCAGGTCGAAGTGGCCGGCTTCGAGCCGGAACCGGAATACGAATACCCGCCGGGCAACAAACGCAAGCGCGCCGCCGCGCCAGTCAAGGCGCCAGTCAAGGCGCCAGTCAAGGCGCCGCTGGCGCAGCGACCGGAACGGCGAGGAGGCCGGCGCGAGTCGATGATCGCCGCCGACGGCTTCGATTTCAGCAAGCCCTACGAGGAAAGCGCGCCGCGCGGTGAAATCCCCGATTCGCCGCAAGCCCCGGTCAAGGCCGATCCGCACAAACCGCGCAAGGTCGTCGCCGCCCTGCTCGGCGGTCTGGGCCGTAAGTAGACGCCGATCCGCCCGCCATCGTACAGGCGCGCCCGCTATCCAATTTGCCTCGATCGCCGGCTGCTGCCGGCGAAGTCATGCTTCAGCCGTATGGCCGCGACATGGCGCCGGTCGGCGCTGGCGGCTTGGCTTTCGCCACTGGCGCCTCGACCAGCTTGACGATGGCCAGCGACAGGTTGTCGCCATCGCCGTCGGCGCGTTGGCGGGCGGCGGCAATCAGCAATTCGCAGGCCCGGCGCGCCGAATTTTCGGCAATCAGATCCGCCAGTTCGGCATCGCTGAAATAGGCCCAGAGACCGTCCGAACAGAGCAGGAAGGCGTCGCCGGCAACCAGATCGGCCGCTTCGGCGAAATCGAATTGCGGATCATCCCGGCCGCCGAGCGAGGTCAGCAGCACATTGCGGTTGGGATGGGTCAGCGCCTGTTCCGGCGTGATATGGCCGGTGGCCAGCAGGTGCTCGACGTAGGAATGGTCGACGCTGCGATGCACCAGGCGATGATCGCGAAAGTGGTAGAAGCGGCTGTCGCCGCAATGTCCCCAGGCTGCCTTGCCGGGTTGCAGCAGCATCAGCACGCCGGTGCTGTGCGGGTCTTTTTCGTTGATGAAGCGCGACGCCTTGATCATGGTGTGCGCCTCAAGCATGCTGTTTTGCAGCAGGAGGCGCGGGCTTTCCTCGCTCGGCGCAAAATGTTCAAGATTATTCCTGGCCGAGTGGATCACCTGCTCGGCGGCGAGCGCCCCGCCCGTATGCCCGCCCATGCCGTCGGCGACGACGACAAGAACGATGCCCGGACGGCGCGGATGCGGCAGGATCGCCACCCGATCCTGCTGCTCAGTACGATCCCCCTGGTGCTGCGCGACGCAGGCATCGATGCTTAAAGTCATTCCACCTCCTTAAGTGGAAAAGAGTATCACGAAGTTCGCCGCGCCCAATGCCCGGCTGTCCGGCACGAGTGGCATTTAGACCGTGACTTGGGCAAGCAGTTCCAGCCGGTGGCAAAACGGGTCTCGGCGGCGGCTTGCGCGGATTCCATCGGATTATTGCAAGCCCGCGGCGGGCGCGCCCGCCGGCATGGCGAAAACATAGATAAAATTGATAGCGCCCATTCGGGCCCTAATTACACGCAGAAGAGGAAATCATGAAAACAATGAAAGCCGCCGCCTTCATCGAAAAAAATCGTATCGAGATCGTCGAGAAGCCCATCCCCGACGTCGGCCCCAACGATGCGCTGATTCGCATCACCACCACCACCATCTGCGGCACCGACGTGCACATCCTCAAAGGCGAATATCCGGTCGCCAAGGGTCTGACCGTCGGTCATGAGCCGGTCGGCGTCATCGAGAAGCTCGGCAGCGCCGTGCAGGGCTATAAGGAAGGCCAGCGCGTCATCGCTGGCGCCATCTGCCCCAATTTCAACAGCTATGCGGCGCAGGACGGCGCGCCGTCGCAGGACGGCAGCTACCTCGTCCACTCCGGTCAATGCGGCTGCCACGGCTACAAGGCGACGGCGGGCTGGCGCTTCGGCAACCTGATCGACGGCACGCAGGCCGAATATGTGCTGGTGCCCGACGCCCAGGCCAATCTGGCGCCGATTCCCGACGGCCTGAGCGACGAGCAGGTGCTGATGTGTCCGGACATCATGTCCACCGGCTTCAAGGGCGCGGAGAACGCCAATATCAAGATCGGCGACACCGTGGTGGTGTTCGCGCAAGGACCGATCGGCCTGTGCGCCACGGCGGGCGCGCGCCTCCTGGGCGCCACCACCATCATCGCCGTCGATGGCAACGACCACCGGCTGGCGATTGCCAGGAAAATGGGCGCCGATGTGACGCTCAATTTCCAGAAAGTGGACGTGATCGCCGAAGTGCTCAAGCTCACCGGCGGCAAGGGCGCGGACAGTTCCATCGAGGCGCTTGGTACCCAGGCCACCTTCGGCCAGGCCATGAAGGTGCTGCGGCCCGGCGGCACGCTCTCCAGCCTCGGTGTGTATTCGGAAGATCTGACCATCCCGCTGGCGCAATTTGCCGCCGGCCTGGGCGATCACACCATCCGCACCGCGCTGTGCCCCGGCGGCAAGGAGCGCATGCGCCGCCTGATGAACGTGATCGCCGCCAACCGGCTGGACTTGGGCGTGATGGTGACGCACCAGCGCAAACTGGACGACATCGTCGAAGCCTACGACTTGTTCGCCAACCAGCGCGACGGCGTGCTGAAAATCGCCATCAAGCCCTGAGCGAAATAGCGCAGCACAAGAGGCGGGCAGAAATGCCCGCTTTTTTGAGCATGTTCAAGCGCCATTTCTGGATTGCTTCGTCACTTCGCTCCTCGCAATGACGGCGAAAAACAACCGTCATTGCGCGCGCAGCAATCCAGTTTCGTACCGTCTTGAATCAATACCGCGCCAGCCAGCCGAGGCCGGCCTCGGTCGTCGTCGCCGGCTTGTATTCGCAGCCGACCCAACCGCCGTAGCCAAGTTGGTCGAGCAGGCCGAACAGGTAGGGGTAATGGATTTCGCCCGTTCCCGGCTCGTGCCGCCCCGGATTGTCGGCGATCTGCACATGGGCGATGCGCGCGAAATGCGTTTGCAGCGTGCGCGCCAGATCGCCCTGGATGATCTGGGCGTGGTAGAGGTCGAGTTGCAGGGCGATGTTGTCGCGGCCAATGGCGTCGAGCAGGCGGCGGGCGCGGCCGATGTCGTCGAGCCAGTAGCCGGGCATGTCGAGGCGGCTGTTGATCGGCTCGATGGTCAGTGTGGCGCCAATCGTGGCCAGCCGGTCGGCGGCATGACGCAGGTTGGCGATGTAGGTTTCTTCCACCTCGGCTTCGGCGACGCCGGCCGGACGCAAACCGGCCATGCAATGCAGGCGGCGGCAGCCGAGTTGGCACGCGTAATCGAGCGCGGTTTCGACGCTGGCGGCGAACTCGCGCTGGCGGTCGGGCAGGCAGGCCAGACCGCGTTCCCCGGTCGCCCAGTCGCCCGCCGGCAGGTTGAACAACACCTGTTCGAGACTGGCGGCGCGCAGCCATTCCGCCACTTCCGCCGCCGGCCAGTCGTAGGGAAAAAGATATTCGACACCGGCAAAGCCGGCAGCGGCGGCGCGCGCGAACCGCTCGGGAAAGGGCGCTTCGGTAAACAGAAAACTGAGATTGGCGGCAAATCTTGGCATAGGAATAAAGGCGCAAGGAGCGCAACTCCCGGCTTTCAGGCCAGTGGCTCGAAAGTATAATCCGCCCACGGCCCAGAGGAGATCACCATGAGCGACAAGCCCAGCGAACGCAAAGGCAACCGCCTGTCGAAAATCGTCACCCGCACCGGCGATGCCGGCGCCACCGGCCTTGGCGACGGCAGCCGCACCGCCAAGGACAGTCTGCGCATCGACGCCATCGGCGAAATCGACGAACTCAACTCGGCGCTCGGCGTGCTGCTCTGCGAGGATCTGCCGGAAGCCGCGCGCGCCGCCCTGCTCGACATCCAGAACGATCTGTTCGACTTCGGCGGCGAGTTGTGCCTGCCCGGCATGGCCGTGCTCAAGGACGGCCAGGTGACCCGCCTGGAAGAACAGGCCGAAGCCTTCAACGCCGGACTGCCGATGCTCAAGGAATTCATCCTGCCCGGCGGCACCCGCCCGGCGGCGCTAGCCCATCTGGCGCGCGCCGTCTGCCGCCGCGCCGAACGCGCCGTGGTTCGCCTGCACCACGCCGAACCACTGTCCGACCCGGCCCGCCGCTATATCAATCGCCTCTCCGACCTGTTGTTCATCCTCGGTCGCGCCCTCAACCGCGCCGACGGCCGTGGCGATGTGGCGTGGCAAAAAGGGAAAAACGCCTGAACGAGTTTGCTTCAGGAATGCACAAAACTGGATTGTTTCGCTTCGCTCGCAATGACGGTTGTTTCCGCAACGTCATTGCGAGGAGCGAAGCGACGAAGCAATCCAGATAACATCCGCCGGAACGCCAAACCCTACTTCTGCAATGTCTCGTACTGCCCGACCACGCCTTCCAGTTCCTCGAGGATGCGCTCGCTGGTTGTCGCCACCGCCAGCAGTTGCCGCTTGCCGTCGTCGCTTTTCTGATCCAGGGCGTTTTCAAAAAACAGCCATTGTTGGGCGACCAGCGCCAGGCCGTCCTTGATCTGTTGCGTGTTAATCGGCGCCCCGGCCAATTCGCGCAAGCCCTCGGCGAATTCCTTGCGGGCGGTGGCCAGATTGGCCGCGCTGCGCTCGTCGGCCACCTTCCAGGCCGCCGCCTGATAGAACTTGGCCATGCGCTGCGACAACATGCGCTCGCGGCCGGAAATGTTGATCAGGCGGCCAGCGGTCGTGCCCGACACTTTTTCGAGTTGCACCGTCCCCTGATGGGCAAGAGCCAGCACCTCCTCGGACATGGCCAGCACCTTGCGCCCGCTTTCCTGCGAGGGAAGGCTGCCGAGCAGTTCATTCTTGTAATTCAGCCAGACGGCTTCCAGCTTCTGATAGGTGTTCTTGATCTCCGGCGTCGGCGCGAAATCCTTCAATTCGGCCAACTGGCTGTCGAAAGCAGCCACCGAAGCGTCCAGCACCTTTTTGCTGCGCTCGGCATCGACTTGCAGGCCGATCTGGAAATAAGCCTTGGCCATGCGCTGCGACAGCATGCGCTCGCGTCCGGCCTTGTTGATCGCCATGTTGATGTTGGTGATCTGCGCCAGCGCCTCGCCCCCCGCCACGGCCAGCGTCAACGCCAAAAGCGCACTGAACAAAACCCTCATATCCCCCTCGCATACACATACACCGGCTTATGCCAAGGCTTGAGGGTACCGACGGGGAAAAAGCCAAATCCTTGATTAGTATCAATTAATGAAAGATAAAGCTCGCCCCCCTGCGCCGGCAAGGGCGGCGGGCCGCCGCCGGATCAGGGCAACTGTGTCAGGTAATGGGCGATGGCGGTGATATCGTCGTTCTTCAGCGGCGATGTGGCGATGGCCATCAACTGGTCGTTGCGGATGCCGGTGCCGTCGCGGTAGCGCTGGATGCTCATTTTCAGGTAGGGCAACTGCTGTCCGGCCAGGCGCGGAAAACGTTCGCCGCCGTAGGCCCGCTCGCCGTGGCAGCGGGAGCACAGCTTGGCGAACAAGACCTTGCCGTTCGCCGCCAGACCCGGATCAGCCTTCGACGGCCGCACCGGCAGGCTGGCGAAGTACTGCGCGGCCTGGACGCGCTCATCTTCCTTGAGCACCTTGATCAAGCCTTGCATGAAGGGTTCCTTGCGCTCGCCGGAGCCGAACTTGCGTATCTGTTCAAGCAGATAGACGGGGTTCTGGGCGGCCAGATTGGGCACCTCGGGATACTTGCTGATGCCGTTCTCGCCGTGGCAATTTTCGCAGAAGAAAGTGACTTTCTTGCCGGCATCGACGGCCTCGCGCAAGGCCACCGGATCGGCAGCAATAGCTTTGAGGCGCTCCTGTGGCGATGGCTGCTGGGCGAAAACCAAGCCGCACGACAACAGAGCAAACAACGCAAACAATGAACGCATCATATCCCCTTACCAAAGTAGTAGCTATTATGCCGTACCGCCCACTGTCAGTCCATCAATGCGCAAGGTCGGCTGGCCAACGCCGACCGGCACGCTCTGCCCATCCTTGCCGCAGGTGCCGACGCCGGGGTCGAGACTGAGGTCGTTGCCAATCAGCGAAATCCGGTTCATCGCCTCGGGACCGTTGCCGATCAGGGTCGCCCCTTTGATCGGGCGGGTCGCCTTGCCATCCTCGATCAGATAAGCCTCGCTCATCGAGAAAACGAATTTGCCACTGGTGATGTCGACCTGACCGCCGCCGAAATTGACGGCATAAATGCCCTTTTTCACGGAGGCGATGATTTCTTGCGGATCGTGCGCCCCGGCCAGCATCATGGTGTTGGTCATGCGCGGCAGCGGCAGGTGGGCGAAGGATTCGCGCCGCCCGTTGCCGGTCGGGGCGACGCCCATCAGGCGGGCATTGAGGCTGTCCTGCATATAGCCCTTGAGGATACCGTCCTCGATCAGAACGGTGCGCCGGGTCGGATTGCCCTCGTCGTCGATATTGAGCGAACCGCGGCGCTCGCCGAGGGTGCCGTCGTCGATGACGGTGACGCCCTTGGCGGCGACGCGCTGGCCGACGCGGCCGCTGAAGGCCGAGCTGCCCTTGCGGTTGAAATCGCCCTCCAGGCCGTGGCCGACCGCCTCGTGGAGCAGGATGCCGGGCCAGCCGGGGCCGAGCACCACGCTCATCTGCCCGGCCGGCGCGGCGTCGGCGTGCAGATTGGTGAGCGCCTGATGCACCGCCTCGCCGGCATAGCGGCGCAGCATGTCGTCGTCGAACCAGGCGAAGTCGAAGCGACCGCCGCCGCCGGCCGAACCCTGCTCGCGCCGGCCCTGCTCCTCGACGATGACCGAGATCGAGCAGCGCACCAGCGGCCGGATATCGGCCGCCAGCCGGCCATCGGAAGCGGCCACCAGCACCACCTCGTACTCGCCGGCCAGCGAGGCCATGACTTGGACGACGCGCGGATCGATAGCGCGGGCAAAGCCCTCCAGGCGCTCCAGCAATTGCACCTTGGCCGCCGCCGGCAGCGAGGCGATGGGATCATGCGGCGCATACAGCAGCGGGCGGTCGGCACTGCTTCGTTGCCAGACGGGCAGCCGCCCGCTCTGACCGGCGGCAGCGATGGCGCGGACGGCCCCGGCGGCGTCGCCGAGCGCCCGGGCGCTGATGTCGTCGGAATAGGCAAAGGCCGTTTTCTCGCCGCTGATGGCGCGCACGCCCACCCCTTGGTCGATGTTGAAGCTGCCCGACTTGACGATGCCCTCGTCGAGACTCCAGGCCTCGGAACGCGAGTACTGGAAGTAGAGGTCGGCATAATCGACCTGGTGCGTCAAAATCTGGCCGAAGGTCCGCGACAGATCGGCGGCGTCGAGCGCGAAAGGTTCAAGCAGCAGGGATTCGGCTTGCGCCAGGATGTTGGAATTCATTGAAGCTCCGGGTGAAGCCGTCACAAACGGCGGTGCGCCAGCGCCGGCAGGCTCTGGCGGATGTCGGCAAGGCGCGCGTGGTCGAGGTCGGCGATGACGACGCCCGGCCCCTTGATCTTGCGGTCGAGAATCTCCCCCCAGGGATCGACGATCATGCTGTTGCCATGCGTCAGGCGGCCGCTTTCGTGGCGTCCGCCCTGGCCGGCCGCCAGCACGTAGCACTGATTCTCGATGGCCCGGGCGCGCAGCAGGATTTCCCAGTGGGCGCGGCCGGTGGTGTCGGTGAAGGCGGCCGGCAGCAGGATCAGGTCGACCGGCGCCAGGGCGCGGTACAACTCGGGAAAGCGCAGGTCGTAGCAGATCGACAGGGCGATACGGCCGAACGGCGTCTCCAGCGCCGCCGGCTGCGCGCCGGCCTCGATGAGGGCGGCCTCGTCGTAATACTCCTCGCCCTTTCTGAAATTGAAGAGATGTATCTTGTCGTAGCGCCGCACGCAGACGCCTTGGGGATCATAGACCAAGAGCGCGTTGTGCATCCGCGCCGGCGTCGCGGCGGTCAGCGGCAGCGAGCCGGCGACGAGCCAGATGCCGTGGCGGGCCGCGGTTTCCGCCAGCCAGTCCTGTATCGGGCCGTGGCCGAAGTCCTCGCAGGCGCGCAGGCGGTCGGCATCGGTGTTGCCGATGATGGGGAAATACTCGGGCAACAGGAGCAGTTGCGCGCCCTGATCGACAGCCTCGGCGACGAGCCGGGCGGCGGCCTTCAGGTTGGCCTCGACGCGCGGGCCGGACAACATTTGCAAGGCGGCGATACGGCAGTTCTGCTTATTCACGGGTGCGCTCCGGCTTCGAAATCGTGCTTGTGTTCTTCGCTCTGACCAGTCTTGACGACTTGCGGGTCGCTCCAGCTACCGGTGACATGGTAGCGGTAGCTGAACAATTGGCTGAGCGGCCGCTTGAGCACCGTGTTGGCGACCAGCACCCCGACGCCGACCACCGGATTGACCAGCGCCCCGGCGCCGACGGCGGCCAGGGCGCCGACTTCCGGGCGCACCACGACGTGCAGATCCTGCGTCTCCTGGCGCAGATCGGTCACGCCTTCTATTTCGATCTGCGCCGCCGGCCCGGCAATGCGCAGCGGCCCGGTGGTACGCATGATGCCCTGATCGATGGCAAGCCGGCTGTCGATACTGTCGAAGGCGAAACCCTCGCTGAAAATGTCACGAAAATCGAGACTCAGCCGGCGCGGCAGGGATTGCAGGGAAATCAGGCCGAGCAGCTTGCCGACCCCCGGTTCGAGCTTGTTGAACTGGCCTTTCTCGGCATGAACCCGCAGTTGCCCGCTCAACGACGGGTAATGGATGTCGTTCAGCGCGCCGCGCCACTGCAAGGCGCCGGACAGCGCCGCACTGCCGTGGCGCACCGCGTCGACATAGCCGAAGCGGGTGAGCAGCTTGCCGACGTCGCGGGCCTTGAGGTCAAACTCCAACTGCGTCTGCTGGCTGCCGGCGATGGTCCAGACGCCCTTGCCGGTCAGCGCGCCATCCGGATTCTGCAAATTCAGGCGGGCCAGGCGCCAGGCGCCGACGGCGTTGGTGGCCTCGATTTCGAGCCGGCCGAGCGAGCGCTCGCCGAGGCGGAAATCTTCGACCAGCAGGCTCATGCCGGGCAGTGCGTCGAGCGGCTCGGCGGTCGCCTGCCCCTCGCCGGCCTGTCCCTCGCCGGCCTGGCCCAGTATCAGGCGGCGCAAGCGCCCTTCCAGCCAGCCCCCGTCGCCGCCACGCCAAAAGAGAGTACCGGCGGCCTCATCGCTGTCGATGGCGAGTCGCCAGCCGGCGTCGGCCGGCCGCAGCCCGAGGTTCACCCGGTGATAGTCGCGCCCTTGCAGATGCAGCAGCGGCGTCGTCACGACAATCTGCTCGATTTCCGGGCCGCCGACGCCGCCATTCTCCGGCAGGACGGCGCGCCAGGCATCGGCGTCGAGGCGCGGCGCCGCGACGCGAATGGCGATCCCCTTGTCCGGCAGGCGGAACTCGGCCTCGCCAAGCGCCAGCGCACCCCGCTCCAAAACCCCGTCGTGGCGAACCAGGATGGCGCGGGCCAGTGTGCCGAGGCTAATGCGAATCTGTTCGCGGCCGCCTTCGACCGCGCCCTGCTCGATGCGCAGCGGCAGCGGCGTCGTCGCCGCCTTGTTCAGCGGCGCCGGCAAGGGCGAGGCGATGCCGAGCAGATTGGAAGTGACTCGCACCGCCGTCTGCCGCGGGCCGACGCCGATCTCGGCCCGCCACGGCGTGCTGCCGCTCAGGCGATCAAGCAGCGGCCAGGCGAAATGCCGGGCGACATCGGCAATATCGGCCGTGCCGTCGGCCTGGATCGCGGTCGTGTCGTCGACCTGACGAATGCGCACCTTGAGCGGGCCGCCAAACGCCCGGCCGCTGATGCTCTGGGCGGCGAGCGACGATTCCGTGATGTCGAGGGCGCCGCTGACCTGCGTCAGCGGCGGCAGCGCGGCGAGCACTTGCAACTCGTTGTCCTGAAAACGGTAACGGCCGCGCAGGCGGGTTTCGTCGATGCGTTGCAGCGGCAGGTCGAGTTCCAGATCGAGGCGGCCATTGCCCTTGGCCTGCATGTCCTCGATGAAGTAGCCGAGGCGCTCGGTCAGCGGGCTGCGCTGGATGAAATTCAGGAATTCGCCGGTCGGCCCGGCGGCGGCGCCGCGCACCAGCAACATTGCCTCGGCGACCTCGAAATCGGGAATGACGGCGCTGACATCGGACAGACTGGCGCCGAGAATGCGGCCGCTGCGGGCGGCGATTTTCATGCCGGCGCCGAATTGCATATCGGCCTCGATGCCATCGATCGGCGGCCAGCCGTCGGCGTAGTCGAGGCGCACGCCGCTTGCCCTGGCGGTGATGGTGAACTGGCCGCTCTTACCGTCGCGGAAGGGAAAATCGGCGAGATTGCCCTTGAGGATCAGCCTGGCATTGCTGGCGCGGCCGGCGACGATGCCCTGGCGCAGCCAGTCGCGGACATCGGCGTTGATGACATGCGGCATGTAGCGCCAAACGGCGCGCCCCTCGGCGCGCGCCAGCGTCGCCTGCACGTCGATGACGCCCGGCCCGTCGCCGTTGTAGCGGTAACTGCCGCGCGCCTCGCCGGCAGCGTCGGGGCCGGCGAATTCCAGATGCGGCAGGCGAATTTCGACGCCGCCGTCGCCGACCCGCCAGCGCGCCTTGGCGCGCAGCGAATCAAACGCCATCTCGGGTTCCGGGAACACCGCCGGCAGCGACAGGGTCGAGCGCCCGTTGTCGAGAACCGCTTCCCCGCCCTTCTCGCTCAGGTCGATGTGCCCGTTGAAGCCACTGCCGCCGGGCAAATGGCCGGCGGGCAAGATGCCGAGGCCAGAGAAATCGGCCTTCAGCGCGTAGCGTTTCAAGGCTTCGTTCTCGCTGCCCCAACTGGCGCGCAATTCGGCGATCCGCCCCCGCGGCTGGTGCTGGCGCAGCAACTTGCGGCTGCCCTCGTCCAGCGGCAGATAACCGGCCAGCGCGGCGAGCGCGCCGAGATCGAGGATGCTGGCGCTGGCATCGCCATTGATCCGGTCGCTGCCCGGTTCCTGCCGCCAAACGAGGTTGAAATCGGTCGGCGCGATACGCACGCCCTGGCGGGTCAGCAATTCGAGCTTGTCGCCGCGCACGCTCCATTCGCCGGGCCGGTAACGCCCTGCGAGGCGGCCGCGCAGGCTGTCGAGCGCGAGCTCGGGCAAATCCGCTTGCAGGCGCAGGCGCACTTCCTCAAGCGCCAGATCAGCGGTCAGGTCGCCGCCGGCATCGGCAAAATCGCCCCAGACGCGCAACGCCCCGCGCCCTTGCGGCAGATCGACGGGATAATCGAGCCAGGCCCGCCAGCCGGCCAGATCGGCATAGTCGAGTTGGAGAAAAAACTTGCCGGCCAGCGTCGCCAGCGCATCGCCCGTATCGCCGACGATTTCGCCGCGCAGGTCGAGACGGTCGGCCAGGGCCGCCGGTGGCGCCGCCGACAGGCCGAAGCGGTGCCGCCGGCCGCGGTTGTCGAGGGCGAACTGGATATCTTCCAGAACCAGCGGCGGCGCGCCGCGCAACTGGTCGTCCCAGACGATGGTGGCGTCGCTGACGCGGATGCGCTTTTGCGCCAGCACCCAGTCGGCGAAGCCGGAATCGCCCTCGGCGGCGGCGGGCAGGCCGGCCACGGTGATCTGTCCAGCCTCGTCGCGGCGCATGTTCAGCACCGGCCCCTCGACGGCGAGCAGCGCCAGCACCGGCCGCCCGCGCCACAACGACTGCCAGGAAAGCACGCTTTCGACGCGGGCCAGGGTAAAGCTCGGCTCGCCGCCGGCATCGAGCAGGCGCACGTCGTCGAGTACCAGATCGGGATTCAGCCCCTGCCAGCGGGCGGCGATGTGACCGATATCGACCTGCTGGCCGACGACGCGGCTGGCGGCCGCTTCGATTTCCGCCTTGTACTCGCCGATTTGCGGCAGGATGGCGTAGCGCAGCAGCGACACCAGAATCGCCAGCAGCAACAAGGCGGCGAAGGCGGCCCAGCCGAGGAAGCGCAACCCCACGCGCACGGCGCGCCGGGCCAGCAGCGGCCACAGCCAGCGCAGGCGGCGATAGACGGCGACGCGCAGCACCGACGGCGCCGCCGGGGAGGGGCTGGCGGCTTCAGTCATGGACGCTTTGGCGGAAGGCGGAAGAGATCACTACAATCGGCATTCGACAAAACTTTGATTTTATCCTTTTCCCCCCCGCCGCCGAGCGAACACATGATCCTCCCAGGAACCCGTATAAAAAACGCGATTTTTCTTGCTTTCCGTTATAAGAAGATTGTCGCAAAAATCTCAATCCTGGCTCTTGAAGCCCCTCCCCCATCGCGGGGGAGGGGTTGGGGGGAGGGGGAGGTTAACCGAAGAAAGGTGCATTCCCCACCACTCATCCCTCACCTTCGTGTGCGGAGGCCGCAGCGTATGCCAGCACGATGGACGAACCGGCCGCCATCTCCCTTGCCGCCTCCCCCTCTCCCCCGGCCCCTCCCCCGCGAGGGGGGAGGGGAGCGCCGGGCTTTCGCGCCAGTCTCCGGTTCCTGGATGCAAGCCGGCAGTGCGGTGTTGCATCAGTCTCTCCCCGCCCAGCGGGGAGAGGGAACCTGGGTGCCGGCGATTTTTCGGTTTGGCGCACATTCAGTACGATAACCTTATGACACCTCTTCCCGATCCCAGCTGGCAGCGCGCCCTCGACCACAGCCGCTACCTCGCCAATCTCCTGCAAACCCGCCCCGAATTGCTCGCCGAACTGGCCGCCGTCTGGCGGGAGCCCTTGAGCGAAGCGCAATTGCTCGCCGCGCTGCCTGTCGACTGCACCGACGATGCGGCGCTCAAGACGGCGCTGCGCCGACTGCGCCAGCGCGCCCTGGCGCATATCGCGCTGCGCGACCTGGGCGGTCTGGCGCCGCTCGCCGAAGTGGTCGAGAGCATGAGCCTGCTCGCCGACACCACCACCTGTTCCGCCCTCGCTCACCACCACCGCCAGCTCGCCGCCATCCACGGCGAACCGCTCGACGCCGCCGGCCGGGCGCAGCGGCTCATGGTCATCGCCATGGGCAAGCTCGGCGGCCGCGAGTTGAACGTCTCCTCCGACATCGACCTCATCTTCGTCTACCCCGCCGCGGGCGAAACAGCCGGGCCGAAAGTCATCGACAATCACGATTTCTTCACCCGCCTCGGCAAACGGCTGATTCAGGCGCTCGACGAGCCGACCGCCGATGGCCAGGTTTTCCGCGTCGACATGCGGCTGCGCCCGAACGGCGATTCCGGGCCGCTGGTCTGCTCGCTCGACGCCCTGGAAAATTATTTCTTCAGCCAGGGCCGCGAGTGGGAACGCTACGCCTGGATCAAGGCGCGCGTCCTCAATGCCGGCGATCCGGCGCTCGCCGAATGGCTGGAAGACCTGCGCCAGATCGTCCGCCCCTTCGTCTTCCGCAAATATCTCGATTTCGGCGCCATCAACGCCATGCGCGACCTGCACGCGCAAATCCGCCGCGAAGTCGCGCGCAAGGACATGGCCGATCACGTCAAGCTCGGCCCCGGCGGCATCCGCGAAATCGAATTCATCGCCCAGGTCTTCCAGTTGATTCGCGGCGGCCGCGACCCGGCACTGCAAGTCCGCCCGACCCTGGCAACGCTCGCCCTGCTGGCCGAACGCCAGCTGCTGCCGGCGGCGAGCGAAGCCGAACTGCGCGACGCCTACCTCTTCCTGCGCCGCCTCGAACACCGCTTGCAGTACGTCGAGGACAAGCAGACGCACCGCCTGCCGGAAAGCCCCGAGGCCCGCGCCAGTATCGCCCGCAGCATGGATTTCGCCGACTGGCCGGCGCTGCTGGCGGCGCTCGACAGCCACCGGCAGGCGGTCAGCCGCCATTTCGAGGCCGTCTTTTCCGACCCCGAGGCCGGCGAACACCCGCTGGCCGGGCTGTGGCTCGGCCAACTCGACGCGGAAACAGCGGTCGACACCCTCGGCAATCTCGGCTTTCGCCAGCCGCCAGCGGCCGTCGCCCGCCTCGCCGACCTGCGCGCCGCCCATCTCTACCGGCAGTTGCCGGTCGCCAACCGCGAGCGTTTCGATGCCGTGGCCCCGCGCCTGATCGAAGCCGCCGCCGCCACCGCCGACCCCGACGCCACCCTGGCGCGCGGCCTCGCCTTCCTCGAAGGCATCGCCCGCCGCGGCGCCTATCTCGCCCTCCTGCAACAATACCCGCTGGCCCTGCGCCGGGTCGCCGACATGATCGGCGCCTCCGTCTGGGCCGCCGAATACCTCAAACGCTACCCACTGCTGCTCGACGAACTGCTCGACCCGCGCCTGTACGAAATGGCCACCGACTGGACGGGCTTTCGCGCCGATTTGCGCCGCAGCCTGGCCGACCATGCCGGCGACACCGAGCGCGAAATGGACATCCTGCGCGAAATGCATCACGCCCAGGTATTCCGCCTGCTGGCCCAGGACTTGGCCGGCCTGCAAAGCATCGAGCGGCTCTCCGACCACCTCACCGAACTGGCCGACACCCTCATCCAGGAAACCCTGCCGCTGGCCTGGGGCAAGATCAAAAACCGCCACCGCGCGGAACCGGGATTCGCCGTCATCGGCTACGGCCGGCTGGGCGGCAAGGAACTGGGCTACGACTCCGATGTCGACCTCGTCTATCTCTACGACGACGCCACCGCCGAAGCGCCGGAAAACTACGCCCGCCTCGGCCAGCGCCTCAATACCTGGCTGAGCAGCCGGACCCCCTCCGGCATTCTCTTCGAGACCGACCTGCGCCTGCGCCCGAACGGCGACGCCGGCCTCATCGCCATTTCCATCGACGCCTTCCGCGACTATCAGTTGCACAAAGCCTGGGTCTGGGAACACCAGGCGCTCACCCGCGCCCGTTTCTGTGCTGGCGACAGCGCGCTCGGCCAGCGTTTCGAAAATATCCGCGACGAAATCCTGCGCCAGCCGCGCGAGCTCGACGCGCTGCGCCGCGAAGTCGTCGCCATGCGCCAGAAAATGCTCGCCGCGCACGCCTCGAAAAGCGTCGGTGAATTCAACCTCAAGCACGACCCGGGCGGCCTCGTCGATGTCGAATTCATCGTCCAGTACCTGATACTCGGCCATGCCAGCCGCCATCCGCAACTCACCGGCAACCTCGGCAACATCGCGCTGCTCCGCATTGCCGGTGAACTCGGCCTGATCGACCGGCAGCAGGCCGAGACCGCCGGCAACGCCTACCGCGAATACCGCCGCCTGCAACACGCCCGGCGCATGAGCGCGACGCCCACGGCGCCAATCCCGAGGGAACAGGCAGAGTGCCACATCGCCGAGGTCGAGGCGCTGTGGAATGCCGTGCTGGGTTCGCGTGTTAATGACTAAATGACCGACCCAACCCAAAAAATCCCGCACTGTTGACGACTGGTCTATATACTGCTCTATACGGTCAATGACTGGAGGCATCATGAAAATCGAAGTTGGCGCCTACGAGGCAAAAACCAAGTTGCCGCAGCTTCTCCGAGGAGTGCAGGTAGGCAAGCGGTACACCATCACGAATCGGGGCGTGGCGATTGCCGATCTGGTGCCGGCCGAGGGCGCCAAGCGCCATGAAGCCGCCGCCGCTGTAGCGCAAATGAAGGTATTCATGGCGAAAAATGCGTTGCCGGGCTGGGATATCAAAAAATTGATCGAGGAAGGCCGCGCATGAACTTCGTACTCGACAATTCCGTGGTCATGCGCTGGTATTTCAGCGATGGCTCGGCGGCTGATCTTGAATACGCATCCCGCGTCCTCGATAGCATGGCCGATGCCGAGGCGTTGGTGCCCGGCGTGTGGGGTCTGGAAGTTGCCAACGTCCTCGCGCGGGCCGAGGCCAAGGGGCTGACAACCGAAGCCCGCTCCGAAACCTTCGTTGGCATGCTGAACCGCATGGACATCAGCACCGACGGCGCGACCCCGACGCAAGCCCTGTCTGGCATCCTGCAACTGGCCCGGCGCTACAACCTGTCGTCCTACGATGCTTCCTACCTCGAACTCGCGATGCGCGAGGATCTACCCCTGGCGACACTGGACGATGACTTGCGGCGCGCCGCGGAGCACGCCGGGGTGAGGCGATTCCTGGGAAACTGAGCGTTCCGGTGAAACTGTCCGGTCGTGTAGCGCACCGCTCAACGGCCCGCCAATGCCGGCAGGTACTGCCCGGACAGTCCGATATCGTTATGACCGGCGCCGCCGATCACCACCTGCCGCGCCACGCCCGGCGGGAACGCCGCCGTCAGCAGATCGGTACTGCGGCGGGGGATCAACTCGTCATTGGCGGCGGTAATGATCGTGGTGGGCACGTCGATACGCGGCGCATAAATCCATGACTCGTAACGGTCGCGCAGCAGCCAGCGCACGGGTACGAAGGGAAAGCGCTCGCGCGCCAGCTCCAGCATGCTGTGGAAAGGCGTGACCAATACCAGCCGCGCCAGCGGCCGCTGCACGGCCACCTGCACCGCCACGCCGCTGCCCAGGCTGCGGCCAATCACCGTCACCTGCGCATGCGCGGCCTCCACCTGATCCATCAGTTGCAAAGCATCGGCCACCAGCGCCGCTTCCGACGGCGCACCGGCGCTGCCGCCGTAGCCCCGGTAATGCAGCAGGTAAATGGCATGTTCCGGGAATGCCTGGGCAAGCCCGGGCAAACTTTGGCCCACATCCTCGGCGTTACCGCCGAAGTAAACCACGGCCTTGGCGCCCGGATGCGGGCGGGTGGTCACCAGCACATCGCCCGCCTCGGTTTTCAGCACGTGCATTTGCGTACCGTGCACCGGCGCGCGCGCTTGCGGCATGTAGATGAAGGCGCCTTGAAATACGAACAGCAGCACGCACAGCGCCGCGTACAGCAGTGCCAACAGGCCCAGCAGGCCAAGCAGTCGTTTCGCCATGGATCGGCGCGCAGCCACTATTTTTTCAGGGCATCGCGAATTTCACGCAGCAGCAGGACATCTTCCGGCGTCGGCGGCGCTTCCGGCGCGGGCTCGGCTTTGCGCAGGCGGTTCAACTGCTTGACCATCATGAAGATGATGAAGGCGAGGATGATGAAGTTGACCAGAATAGTCAGGAAATTGCCGTAGGCGAACACCGGAATGCCGGCTTTTTTCAGGTCAGCCAGGGTCGCCAGATGCTGCGGGTTGTCGCCGAGCACGAAATAAAGATTGGAAAAGTCGAGCTTGCCGACGATCTGGCCGAGTAGCGGCATGATCAGGTCGCCGACGATGGAATCGACGATCCTGCCGAAAGCCGCGCCCACGATGACGCCCACCGCCAGATCGACGGCATTGCCCTTGACGGCGAATTCCCTGAATTCCTGCACGATGCTCATGGCAACGCTCCTTTTAGATGAACGGAATGGGCCGATTATTCGCGGCGCCTGAGGCCAACGTCAAGTCGAACCCGGGCAGGTCGTGGCCGGAGAAAAATGTTAGTGTTACAGGCGTAATAACAGTCTGCGGAAACCGCCATGTTCGCGCTCAAACTGACCCAGATCGGCAATTCGCTGGGCCTCGTGCTACCCAAGGAGGCGCTGGCCATGCTGCATGTCGACAAGGGCGACACGCTTTATCTCGTCGAATCGCCGGAGGGTTTCGCGCTGACGCCCTGCGATCCCGAAGTGGCCCGTCAGGTCGAAGCCGGCCGCGACTTCATGCGCGAGTATCGCGACACTTTCCACGAACTCGCCAAGTAGTCGCGTGTTTACCTGGATCAACCGCCGCGCCTTGCTGCTGCTGCATGACGAAAGCCTTGTCCTGCATGGCGGCGGGCAGGGGATTCGCGATGCCGGACTGCTCGACTCGGCACTCGCCCGCCCGGAAAACCTCGCCGCCTACGGCCAGCCAGACGTTTTCGCCTGCGCCGCCGCCTGTGCCTTCGGCCTTGCCAAAAATCATCCCTTCGTCGATGGCAACAAGCGCGCCGGTTTTCTCGGCGCTGGCCTGTTCCTGCGCTTGAATGGATACCGTCTGACCGCCAGCCAGCGCGACGCCACCTTGAGCATGCTCGCTCTCGCCGCCAGCAGCATTGACGAGGCGGCATTCGCCGCCTGGTTGCGCCGCCACTCCGCCCCTCTCTAAAACCATGAACATGAAGGAAATAGGAAAATAGGTGTCTGACCCCTATTTGCCGTTTCAACAAAAGAGGTTACTGAGAAAATTCAAAAACAAAATAATCAATGATTCGCAATGAATAAATTACTTCTTCTGTTTATATCTATCTTAAGCACATCGGTGGCTATGGCTGTTGATGATGACGTGCAAAAGAGCACTTCCACTGACATTGGGAAAAGAATAAAAACTGTAACAATCAATAAAAATGGAATTCCGTATGGTTCTTATAAGGTTATGTATAGCGGTTACGAACCTCCGCCAGAGGAAGAAATAAAACCTGAGGCTTCTAAGCAATGTGAGAAATACAAACTATCTAAGTTAGACGTAATTGAATCTTTAAAGTTGCACGCTCAGCTGATCGAAGAGAATATGGATTGAAAACAATGAACCATGATTTAGGCTGTTCAGCAAGTGGCATAGCAATATTAGATAACGGCAAAAAGGTTAATTGGCATATACGAAGCGATAGGTATGGCAGAATAGAATTAAATGCTGGCACATCTGAAATGTATCACCCTTATTATTGCCATGTCTGCAATCCAAAAGTTTTTGAAGATGATTGTGATTATGATTGCCACATGCGCACAGGGTTCGAATAGAGCAGAAATAGGGGTCTGACCCCAATACTGTTCATTTAACAGATAATGATTGGAATCCATGAACATCTCCGGTTAAGCTGCTCGCCCCCTTTACGTGGCGGAAATTGTTTCGTACGTCGCTTGACGACCCTTGGGTTGGT
>WREP01000041.1 GCA_009779265.1 Betaproteobacteria bacterium | reverse complement strand
CGCGTCTCGATCACGCGGTATGCTGTTCTATCGAATGATGCAGCAAGCCGTCATCACACCCCCGATCACCTATCTCGACGTGACCGCCCAAATGCACGGGCTGGAGCTAAGTGGATAGCCCTTCAATCCAGACCCCGCCTCGTTGCCGGAATGCTGAAAAGTTCATCGGGTCGATGGCCCGGATTGTGTTTCAGGCAGGGGTTGCCGCATTCATGGGCCGCCACTTGCGGGGCGGTGCTGGCGGATGGACGTTTACGCGGTTATGCTTGATGGTGGGTCCGCGTAAAGGCGGGCCGGTCGATCCGCCTAGCAGCCTCCATCCTTGCGATAACACCCATGAACGAGAAAGAGAGCAACGTGATTTTCGGCACCGAAGACATTTTGCGGAGCCTGTGCAATTCGGTGACCAAGGTATTGAGCGTCGCCACCCAGGGCGATATCCGCTATTCCGGCATGGTCCAGCGCATCACCAAAACCTGCCTGAAGCCGGATATCGGCTGCTTCGTGCTCTTCGACGGCGGCTTTTCCGGTCTGGTGGTGATCAATTTTTCGGCCCAGGCGGCGATGGAGCTGTATGAAAGTTACCTGCTGAACATGGGCATGGCCCAGAGCGATCTCGCCGGCTCGCATACCTCGGACGAGGTGGCCAATGTCATGGGCGAGCTGATGAATCAGATCGTCGGCGATTTCACCGGCAAGGTGGCGCGCGAGTTGCAAACGCACATCAGCCAGAACCAGCCGAAGATGCTGGCGCTCAACAAGCAGGTCATGCTCAGCGTCGACACCAATCTCGACCAGCCCGAGGCGCGGCGGGTGACTTTCTACACCAGGCGCAACAATATTTTCTATCTCGAACTGGCGATGGACCGCACCGAATTCATCAAGCTCAACGATTTCGAGCAGCACGAAGCAGCCGATCCCGACGAACTGCTGGCTCAGGTTAATGCCGCCAGGGCCACGCCGTCCGCCGCCGCACCGACTGCCAGCGCCAGCGAGCAGGATGAGTTTTTGAAGTCGCTGGGGATGTAGGGCGGCAAGATCTGCCAGAGCGGCTTTGGTTCAAGGTCGCGCAATACTGGATTGCTTCGCCAAGCTCGCAATGACGGTTGTTTCCGTGCCGTCATTGCGAGGAGCGAAGCGACGAAACAATCCAGATGCGACGCTCAACCCGCCTCGCGGATCAACCGCAGCAATTCTTCCCCGTAGTGCTCAATTTTGGCGCTGCCCATGCCGGTGATGCTGGCCAGGAGGCCGTGGCTAACCGGGCGGACCTCGGCCAATTCACGCAGGGTTTTGTCGTGCAGGATGACGTAGGCCGGCACGCCTTGTTCGCGGGCGGTGGCGGCCCGCCATTCGCGTAGCAATTGGAACAGCGCCGCGTCGGCCGGCGTCAGGTCGCTGGCTGCCGCGCCGCGCAGGGTCGTGCTGCGCGTTGTCGTGCTCTTGCGCTTGGCCGGCCGGCGCAGTTCGACCCGGCGCTGGCCCTTGAGCACTTCGCGGGCGGCTTCGGTCAGTTGCAGGGCGCCGTGTTCTGTCATATCGACGTGCACCAGGCCGGCCGCCGCCAACTGGCGGAAGACGCTTTTCCAGGCGTGCTCGTCGAGTTCCTGGCCGACGCCGAAGGTCGGCAGGCGGTCGTGCTGCCATTGCCTGATCTTGTCGCTGGTCTTGCCGCACAGGATGGCAGTCAGGTGCGTGACGCCGAAGCGCATGCCGGTGCGGAAGATGGCCGATAGCGCCTTTTGCGCCGCCTGCGTGCCGTCCCACAATTCCGGCGGCTCGGCGCAGAGGTCGCAGTTGCCGCAGGGGGCGTGCTGTTCGCCGAAGTAGTCCAACAGCACCTGGCGGCGGCAGCGCGGCGCCTCGCAGTAGGCAAGGAGAGCCGTCAGGCGCTGGGCTTCGAGTATTTTCTGCTGTTCGTCGGCGCCGGATTCAGCGATGCGCGCATGTTGCAGCGCCACGTCCTGCATGCCGTAGGCCATCCAGGCGTCCGCCGGTTCGCCATCGCGGCCGGCGCGGCCGGTTTCCTGGTAATAGGCTTCGATACTCTTGGGCAGGTCGAGATGGACGACGAAGCGCACGTCCGGCTTGTCGATGCCCATGCCGAAGGCGATGGTGGCGCACATGATCAAGCCTTCCTCGCGCAGGAAGCGGCGCTGGTTGGCGGCGCGCTCCTCGGCGGGCAGGCCAGCGTGGTAGGGCAGCGCCGGGTAGCCCTGGGTATTGAGCCAGGCGGCGGTTTCCTCGACTTTCTTGCGCGACAGGCAGTAGACGATGCCGGCCTGGCCTCGGCGCCCGGCGAGGAAAGTGAGCAGTTGCTTACGGGCGTTGTCTTTCTCGACCACGGTATAGCGGATGTTGGGCCGATCGAAGCTGGAGATGAAGACGCGCGCTTCGCCAAGGCCCAGGCGGGCGAGCATCTCGTTGCGCGTCGCCTGGTCGGCGGTGGCGGTCAGCGCGATGCGCGGCACTTGCGGGTAACGTTCGTGCAGGGTCGACAGTTGCAGGTATTCCGGGCGGAAATCGTGCCCCCATTGCGACACGCAATGCGCCTCGTCGATGGCGAACAGGGCCAGCTTGCCGGCCTCGTGCAGGGCGTCGAGCAGGGCCAGGGTACGGTCGAGCAGGAGGCGCTCGGGGGCGATGTAGACGAGGTCGAGGCCGTTGCTGAACATGGCCTGCTCGACCGCCTGAGCGTCGCGCCAGTCGAGGGTCGAATTCAGGCAGGCGGCCTTGACGCCAAGCTGGGTCAGGGCATCCACCTGATCCTGCATGAGCGCGATCAGCGGCGAGACGACGATGGCGCAGCCGGGGCGCAGTAGCGCCGGGATCTGGTAGCACAGACTCTTGCCGCCGCCGGTCGGCATCAGCACCAGGGCGTCGCCGCCGCCGCCGACATGGGCGATGATCTCGGCCTGATCGCCGCGAAAGGCGGGATAGCCGAAGACTTCGCGCAGAAGGGTAAGGGGTTGGCCGGCGGTCACGGAGTCAGATCGCCAGCCAAGGCCGCAGGCTGGAATGAAGCACAGCGTAATCCCAGCGCTTGAAGCCGGGATTCCACTTCGTTCCATCCCAGCGTACGCACTGGATTGCTTCGTCGCCTCGCTCCTCGCAATGACGTGGAAAAGCAGCCGTCATTGCGCGCGCAGCAAAGCAATCCAGAAATAGCATCATTTGCAGCAGCTTTAAGCGGCCGGCAGGATGGCTTCGCGTTGCAGCGACTCGCCGTTCCAGACCAGGCACTCGCCGCGATCCTCGTGCCAGTCGGCAAGCACCCAGCGTTCGACGTGGATGCCGTCGACGAGGTGGTCATGCCTAGCCGGCTGGTGCGTGTGGCCGTGAATGAAGGTGACGTAGCCGTGGGCGCGCAGGAAGTCGTCGGTCGCCGCCGCTTGCAGGTCGGCGTAGACTTGACCGTGCTGGCTGGCCTCGCTGGCGGCGCGCAGTTGCGCCGCCAGGGCGCGACGCTCGGCGCGCGGCCGGGCGAGCAGGGCGGCCTGCCAGGCAGGGTTGCGCACTTGGGCGCGGAAGGCCATGTAGGCGGCGTCGTCGAGACAAAGCGCGTCGCCGTGGGAAAGCACGAATTGCCAGGTGTCCGTCGACAGCACGGTCGGATCGGCGAGCAGGCGGACGCCGGCGGCGGCGGCGAAATCGGGGCCGAGCATGAAATCGCGGTTGCCGTGCAAGAGGCCGATGGCCAGCCCGCTATCGGCGGCGGCACGGAGGGCGGCGACAATGGCGGCGGCGTAGGCGTCGTCGAGATCGTCGTCGCCGATCCAGGCTTCAAACAGGTCGCCGAGTATGTACAGTTCGTCGGCCTGACGGGCGCGACCGGCGAGAAAATCAAGGAACAGGGCGGTCGCCCCGGTCGAGCGGGGCGACAGGTGCAGATCGGAAATGAAGAGAATCAAACGATTTCCGCTTTTTCGATGATGACGTCCTCAAGCGGCACGTCCTGATGGAAGCCCTTGCTGCCGGTACGGACAGCGCGGATCTTGTCGACCACATTCATGCCCTCGGCAACCTGGCCGAAGACGCAGTAGCCCCAGCCCTGGCCGCTCGGCGCCTTGAAGTCGAGGAAGTCGTTGTCGGTGACATTGATGAAAAACTGGGCGCTGGCCGAATGCGGATCGCTGGTGCGGGCCATGGCGATACTGCCGCGCTGGTTGGAAAGGCCGTTGCTGGCCTCGTTCTCGATCGGCGCCCCGGCGCTTTTTTCCTTCATGCCCGGCGCCATGCCGCCGCCCTGGATCATGAAATTGCCAATCACGCGATGAAAAATGGTGCCGTCGTAATGGCCCGATTCGACGTAGGAAATGAAATTGGCGACGGTCTTCGGCGCCTTTTCGGCATCGAGTTCGAGCGTAATGACGCCGTGATTGGTGGTGAGTTTAATCATGGGAAGCCTTATTTTTCGGAAAGGATTTTGACACTCTGGATGACCACGGGCGTCGTCGGCACGTTCTCGTAGTAGCCGACGTTACCGGTCGGCTCCTTGGCGATCTTGTCGACCACGTCCATGCCCGCGCTGACCTCGCCGAAAACGGCGTAGCCCCAGGCGCGCGGGTCGCTGGTGTTGCGGTGATTGAGGAAATCGTTGTCCTTGAGATTGATGAAAAACTGCACGCGGGCCGAGTGCGGGTCTGGGGTGCGCGCCATGGCGATACTGCCGCGCTTGTTGACGAGGCCGTTGGCGGCCTCGTTTTGCAGGGCCGGAGTGAGTACTTTTTTCTCCTCCATGGCCTTGTTGAAACCACCGCCTTGAATCATGAAGCCGTCGATCACGCGGTGGAAAATAGTGCTTTCGTAAAAGCCGTGCTTGGCGTTATAGAGGAACATTTCGACCGTTTTCGGGGCCTTGTCCGGATACAGCGTCAGGGTGATCTTGCCGAGATTGGTGGTCAGTTCCACCGTCGGCGCGGCCCACAGGGCGGCGGCGGCGAAAAGGTTGACCAGCAGACCGGCGGCGAGGACGGTTATTTGCTTGAACATCAGGCGCTCCCTTCGTAAATGATTTTCCATTTGCCGTTTTCACGTTGCCAGTACTGGCGCTTCTTCATCCGGTTATTGAGGTTGTTGCTGCGGTAATCCTGATCGAAGGTAACGACCACGACTTCGTCCTGGCCCGGATTGCGAAAGACCGAGAGATTGTCGGTGCTCACCTTGATCCATTCCTTGCCGGCGTTGACCTGAGTCTTTTGCGCGGCGAAGGCGGCGAAATTCTGGGCGCCGGCCTTGAAGCGCGGCGAGTAGTGTTTCAGGTAGCGTTCGGTGTCGCGGCTTTCCCAGTCGCGGCGCCAGGCGTCGATGGTGGCGTTCAACTCGGCGCGCTCCCTGGCCCAGTCGTCGAGCGACAGCCATTCGACCGAGGGGCTGATGATCACCGGCGTCAGGCCGACCTGGAGATTCTTGGCGACGGTGTCGAGATCCTGGTTGGTCAGTACGACGCAGCCATCGGAGGCCAAGGGCGGCCGGGCGAAGGTGTCGGATGGCGTGCCGTGCAGCCAGATGCCGCTGCCGCCCCGTCCCTGCCGGCGATCCCACTCGTTCGGGTAATTGATCGGGAAAGCGCCATTGCCGTAGAGATCGGCCAGCTTCTGCCGCGGCAGGTTGGCGGTGACGTGGTAGACGCCGATCGGCGTCTTCTTGTCGCCCTCGACGTACTTGTCGGCGCCAAGCTTGCCCTGGGTGACGTAATAATCGGCGACGAAGCGCGGCCGGCCGCCGTTGTCGCGGTCGTTGGCGTAAAGGTAGAGGCGCGAGCGCCGGGTATCGACGACCACGGCGAAACGCTGGTCGGGCTGCATCTGCAAGAGGTAGCGCGGGACGAACTTGTCTTCCGGCCGCTCGCGATAAGCCTTGAGGCGAACCAGGGCCTCGGCGCGCAGATCGGCGATCTTGTCGGCCGGCGCATCGCTGAGCGCGCCGAAGGAGGCAATCGGGCGGGTGCGGGCGAGCAGCAGGTCGCCCTTGATGAGATGCGCCAGACGGTAATTCGGATACTGGCCGAGCAGATTTTCCGTCAATTGCAGCGCGTCGCCCAGACGATTGCCCTCGATGGCGTTAAAAATACGCAGCAGTTGCGCTTCCGGCCCGGCGTCGGAAAGCGTCTCCAACGGCGCTGGCGGCTCGGCGCTTGCCGGCGCCGGCACAACGGTTTGCCGCTGCTCGACCGGCGGCGGCTGGAAATGCCGGTGGATCAGCGGCAGCGCGGCCAGACAGGAAAGGAGGCCGAGAATGACGAACGGGGAACGGCCGGACATCAGCGCACGTTTTCTTCCTGAATCAGCCAGCGGCCACCTTCGCGGCGCAGCGTCATGGTCTTGGTGGTCGCGCTATTCAGGCCGGGCGCCTTGTAATGCTGACGAAATCGCACCGTGGCGCTGTCGCCGCTGACGGTGGTCTGCAAATCCTTGATCACAACCGAAATCTTGCCGCCCTTGCCGGCGATGCGCTGGGTTCGTTCGGCTTCCCAATCCTTGCGGCCAAGGCCCTGGGGCGGGCGGAAATCGGCGGCGTAGGCGGCCAGATAAGCCTTCATGTCCTTGCCCTCCCAGGCGCTGGCCCAGGCGTTGATGGCGCGGGCGATATCCTCGTCGACATCGGCCTTCGGCGGCGGGGAGGACTGGCCGGCGCCCCCTGGCGTCGACGACACGACGCTGACGGTCGGCTTGGTTTCAGCGACCGGCTTGGTTTCTGTTGCCGGCTTGGTTTCAGTAACTGGCTTGACCTCGGTCGCCGGTTTGTTCTCGACGACCGGCTTGGCTTCGGCGACCTTGACCGCCGCTGGCTTGACATTGCCCGTGCCGGAGGTGCTGATCAGATCGCGGATCAGGGACAGCTTGTTCTGCGTGCCGGCATTCGCGGCATCGAGTTCCAGCGCCTTGCCGTAGGCCTGGCTGGCCAGCTTGGCGTAAACATCGCCGAGATTCTCGTAGGCGATGGCATAGGAAGGATGGGTGCGGATGGCCATTTCCAGCGCCGTGCGCGCCTTGTCGTACTGGCGCTGCTGGGCGTAGAGCACGGCCAGATTGTTGTAAGGCTCCGGCAGTTCCGGGTAATCCTCGGAAAGCCGGGTGAAGACGCCGATGGCCTCGACCGGCTTGTTCATCTCGGTGTAGATCAACCCCTTGAGAAAGCGGCCCTGGGCATCCTTGGGCCGTGGGGCAAGGTAGGCATCCACTTTTTCCAGCGCCTGCGGGTACTGTCCCTGCCTGATCAGACGCTGGATTTCCGGCAGATCGTCGGCAAAGACCGACGCGGCGAGGCCGATGGCCAAACCGAACAGCGCCGCGCGAACATGCCGGAGATGCCGGAAACAGGGCTGGGCCAAGGGGTTGATGCTCATCGCCATGCTACAATCCAAGGTTTCATAATCTTCCGATTTTAGCAAAAGCGCCGGTGATTCCATATGTTTCACCGTCCCGCCCGACCTCGGATCTTCCCGGCATGCTCAAAATCCACAATTCCCTGAAGCGCGAGAAGCAGCTTTTCGTCCCCATCGAGGCCAACAAGGTTCGCATGTACGTGTGCGGCATGACGGTCTACGATTACTGCCACCTCGGCCATGCGCGGGTGATGGTCGTTTTCGACATGGTGTACCGCTGGCTGAAAGCGGCCGGTTACGACGTGACCTACGTCCGCAACATCACCGACATCGACGACAAGATCATCCGCCGCGCCGCCGAGAACGGCGAGACCATCCAGCAACTGACCCAGCGCTTCATCGCCTGCATGCACGAGGATGCCGACGCTCTCGGCGTGCTCCGCCCCGACCACGAGCCGCGCGCCACCGACCACGTGGCGCCCATGCTCGACCTCATCGGCAAGCTGGAAGAAAAAGGGCTGGCCTACCAGGACAGCGACGGCGACGTCAATTACGCGGTGCGCAAGTTTCCCGGCTACGGCAAGCTCTCCGGCAAGTCGCTCGACGACCTGCGCGCCGGCGAGCGGGTCGAGATCGACTCGGCCAAGCAGGACCCGCTCGACTTCGTGCTGTGGAAGCGGGCCAAGGCCGGCGAACCGGCCTGGCCCTCGCCGTGGGGCGAAGGCCGGCCCGGCTGGCACATCGAATGCTCGGCCATGAGTTCGCAACTGCTCGGCCAGCACTTCGACATCCACGGCGGCGGTCAGGATTTGCAATTCCCCCATCACGAAAACGAAATCGCCCAATCCGAGGGCGCCCACGGCTGTACCTTCGTCAATTACTGGATGCACAACGGCTTCGTCCGCGTCGATGACGAAAAAATGTCGAAATCGCTCGGCAATTTCTTCACCATCCGCGAAGTGCTGCAACGCTACGACGCCGAAGTGGTGCGCTTCTTCATCCTGCGCGCCCATTACCGCAGCCCGCTCAACTATTCCGACGCCCACCTCGACGACGCCAAACGCGGCCTCGACAGCCTCTACTTCGCCCTGCGCGACGTACCGCCAAGCAGCGTCACGATCGACTGGCAAAACCCCTACGCCGCCCGCTTCGCCGCCGCGCTGAACGAAGATTTCGACTCCCCCGGCGCCATCGCCATGCTCTTCGACCTAGCCAGCGAAGCCAACCGCCAGAAAAATAGCGAACTCTCCGGCCTGCTCAAGGCCCTGGCCGGCGTTATCGGCCTGCTTGAGCGCGAGCCGTCGGCCTACCTGCAAGGCGGCGGCGCCAGCGGCGGCCTCGACGAAGCCGCCATCGAGCGCCTCATCGCCGACCGCGCAACCGCCAAAAAAGCCCGCGATTTCGCCGAAGCCGACCGCATCCGCGACCACTTAAAAGCCGCCGGCATCGCCCTCGACGACAGCCCGACTGGCACCACCTGGCGCCGCGCCTGAGCGCTGCCGCTGGCAGGCAAAGGACAGACGCACAAAATCCGCGCTTGTCTCACCCGCCATACCAAAAGATCACAACCGCTGGATGGCGACCTTCGGCTTTATCCGCCTGCGAGTCCAGGCTACGCCTGCTGAACCCCAAGCTATACCAAGCGGAGCCCGTCCTTGCGTTAACTTGGCAAGCGTACTCTTTGCAGGAGTACAACAACCATCCTGACTCTACTTACTGTCTGTAGATTCATAGACATCTTTTCAGGACACTGGCACGCGAACCGTTCCGACGCATCCGCCAGTCAATGAGAAAAGCAATAACACTCCGCAAACCAAGCGCCCCCTTGACGGCAATCCTGGCCGCCAACATCCGTGCCTACCGCGAAGCAAACGCGCTCTCGCAAGAAGAGTTCGCGGATATGTGCAGCCTGCATCGAACCTATGTTGGCTCAGTCGAACGCTGTGAACGGAATGTCACCCTCAGCACTCTTGAGGTGTTCGCTTCGATTATGGGCGTCTCTGTTTCCCAACTTCTTACCGAGAAGATGCCCACACATGACCGCTAGCCCTGTCGCACTCATCCCCTACGCCAAAAACATTCACACCGCTGGCCTGACGATTTACGACCCCATAGAAACCGGTGATCCTGCGCTATGGATTCCCACTTCTGAACTGGAACGCCTGCTTGATGACGGGCTTCGCGGCATCTCTCTTGCCGGGTTGCCGCTACGCACACGCTCGAAGGTTGCCAAAGAACACGTTTGCCGCGTACTGGGCTACCCTGTTCCAAAATCGTTTAAGAAAACCCAGCCTCGTTTTCTGGGGCAACTCTTCGACACCTATGTACAGAAGTCGAATAATTTCCAATTATGGAATGAAGAGCTATCGCCAACCCGCCGCTATGTGCTGATCCGATTATCATCAACAGGCGTTATCACCAAGGTCAAGGTTGTCACTGGCAGCACTTTGGCTAGGTTGGATACGACCGGCACATTGACGCAGAAATATCAGGCGCGTTGCATTCCGGAGGAAACAAAATCCGAGTTGATCGTATCCGAGGACGCAGAACTCTTGCGCCCGTTCATTGCCACAGAGGTTGACCTTCAACACGTCGCTACGCCGGTTAGCTACCCACTGGCCGGTTCGATTCTGTCGATTGCAGCGCTACATGCGCGCCTCTCCAATCTGATTGGTTCTACATTCAAAGACAGCGGCCACGACCAAGAGCGCAATCGTGGAGCAGAATTGCACCGGCTGGTGTGTTCCACGCTGGGGTATACCAACTACCAGGACGATGGACAATTCCCGGACATACGTCACCAACTGCTGGAAGTGAAGCTGCAAACCAGCCCGACCATTGATCTCGGCCTGGTTCTGCCGTCAAGCACGGAGCCGCTTGACATACCAAAGATCGCTGGGCGACAGGTGCGGCATTGTGATGTGCGTTATGCGATTTTCTGCGCACACACGGACGGTGCAAAGGTGACGCTGACTCATCTGATCCTGACGACGGGAGAGGCGTTTTTTAATCGTTTCCCGCTGTTCCAAGGTAAGAGGCTGAACAAAAAACTCCAAATTCCACTACCCGGAGATTTCTTTGGCCGAGATACCGAAGACCTCCCAAACTAACCTGTCCAACTGCCGAGAAAGCACGCCGACATCGCTTGCATCGACCGCTTCGTAAATCTGTTTTGCCAATGCGACGACTGTGCGACTGATCGGCAGTTCCGGGTTGGGCAAAGGGAATCGTTCAACGTATTGCGTTATGAAGCGACGACGCCCCGCGTACAGCTTATTGTTAAAACTGTGGTCGTAAAACGCTTCAATGAACGATGAATTGGCGACAGCAGCCGCCAACCACAAGAAATCCGTGTTCTCCGGCTTCGCGCAGGTCAGCCAATAACAATCGCCATTGACAATGGTGCCTTCGAGGTCAAGCCAAAACACAGGCTCTTCGGAGATGTCCCGGAATACCAACTTGGGTGCCCCCCAGCCGGATGGGTCTTGAGGAACCCAAATTTCAAACCACTGGCGCCCACTCTTTGTAACGTAAATTCGCCCTTCAAGGGTGCTACGGTACTGCTCAAGATATGCCGCTGTTTTTGGGTACTTTGCCAAGTCAACAGCCGATCGCTCCCCATTGACGCTTTGATGTGGGTAAAGAATCTGCCGCATCTTCTTCGCTGCTCCAGCACGAAACCTTCGCGCCATGTGATGCGTTGTGAGTGGCCGGAGCAGTTCAGGCCGTGCATCGGCAGGCATATCGCGCCAATCGGCGCGAATAAAGACCTTATCGGCACAGGTCTTCACACCGACACGAATTTTTCCGATATCGCCAAAACGACACCAAGTGTTCGCCGCAACTGTCGAAAGCCAGTTGTCGTTCGTTTCAGATGACACACGCCAAATGGCATCCGCCGGTACGTTTATGTCCAGTGTTCCATTTTTCACCACGAAGCTGCGGCCATCCGCGATCTTCACAACTCCGTCGCAAGCCAGCGCGGCAATAATATCCGTCGTTTGCAACCTTGGTTCGTCATTTGTGGCATAGATTGAAGTAAACCCTGCGGGTACACGCTCCTGCCCCTGGTATTTTTCCACAAGCAGCACTGCGGGAAGTACCGCCGCCTCGAAAAGCCTGGTGTCACCCAAATCCCAGACGTGGTGCAAGTTGAAATGTTTGCGGATTGCCTGGCGCACAGCGCCGCCGGATTTCGTCGTCATGAACCGGTTCGAGACGATAATTCCGCCGATCCCGCCAGGCTTGAGAACATGTGCCATACCAACGATGAAGGCGTAATAAAGGTCGACACGTCCAGTCAGTCCGAACTGACTGGCAAGCAGTTGCGCCTGCTCCGCGCCCATGATCTGGGTACGGACGTAGGGCGGATTGGCGATGATGAAATCATAGGACAGAGCAGCATCCTCATTCTCAAACAAGCCACCCTTATCGTGCGGGCGGACTTGGTTGATAACGAAGTCGAGAAAGCTGCCATGTGTCAGGTGAAGCGTGACTCTTGGAAAGTGCTGTTTGATACGTGCAGTTGCCAAGTTGAGCGCTCGGGCATCAGTTTCAAAGCCATGCACTTCAATTGCGCTGAAATCATGCCCAACCAGTTGCGCCAAGAGACTCAGTAGCAGCTCGCCATCGCCAGTCGCGGGATCAAGAAGCCTGACCACATTCTTCCGCGCTTGGAAGCTCGCGGATTTAACCATTTGCGCCGCCACAAAATCGGCCAGATTTTTCGGCGTATAGGTTGCCCCCCCCGATTTTTCTTCGCTAACAACCTTATAGCGTCCGCTTGAAGCTGCTTTTGCCAAACCCTTCATTTGCCTGTCCTGATCGTGCCGCCACTCTCGTTGATCGGCTACTCATAGTATTCAATTTTAACATGCCGGGCAGCCGTGGCCACACAAGGCCGACAGCCGCTGTCCAGCGGACGTAAGCCTGCGACGTAGCGCATCGCTGCTCATGTTCATGATATCGCGCATCAGGTAATGCGATTGTCGGACTGCGCCGCTGCGCGGTCTGTCCAACCTGCATTCCTTGTCAATTTGCGTGCCTGCTCAGGGCGGACTCGATGGATTCTGCCAAGGCCAAGCGGCCTGCCTGACGGGCCGTTGTTCGCAAACCGGCCTGCCGGGTGTTGACTTCACGTATCGACAAAACTACTCTTGTCGATATGAAATCCTCCTGCCCTGCTTCCATTCCGCCCGAATGGCAACCCTTGGCCCGGGTGTTCACGGCTCTGGGCGACGAGCAGCGGCAGCGCATTCTGCTGCTGTTCGATCGGGGCGAGCGCCTGAATGTCGGGCAGATTGCCGCCGTGTCGACGCTGGCGCGGTCGACGGTGTCGCATCATCTCAAGGTTCTGCGCGAGGCGGATGTGCTGTGTTCGGAGAAGATCGGCAAGGAGATCTGGTTCTGGATCAACCGGCCCCGGCTGGAGGAAACGCTGGGCAATGTGCTCGCCTATGTGCGGCGGAATTGCTGAAAAAGGCGCTGGAAACACCGTGTTTCATTTTTTTTAAACCCATACATCGAAAGTCATCGTTATGACAGACTCAAATCCCGTTAAGTCCGTGGTCCGTGCGGCGGCGCGCATTGTGTTGCGCGCCGTGGTTCAGTTGCTTTTTCGCGTGCGGGTCGAGGGCATGGACAAGGCGCTGTTGGCGGGGGATGGGCGGCATTCGCGCCTGCTGGTGATCGCCAACCATCAGTCCTTTCTCGACGGGATCGTGCTGGGCCTCTTCCTGCCGATCAAAAGGCCGGTGTTCATCGTCCATACCGAATACGCGAAGCGCCCGCTGTTCCGTTTCGGTCTGAGCGCCATGGCCGATTACCTGCCGGTCGATCCCGGCAACCCGATGGCGATGAAGCAGGTCATCCGCCTGCTCGAATCCGGACGGCCCGTGGTGATTTTCCCGGAAGGGCGGATCACCCTGACCGGGGCGCTGATGAAGGTTTACGAAGGGCCGGCCTTCGTCGCCGAGAAAACCGGCGCGACCTTGCTGCCGGTGCGGCTGGATGGTTTGAGCCGCAGCTATTTCTCGAAGATGACCCGCCGGCCGCGCAAGCTTTTCCCGCAAATCACCTTGGCGATATTGCCGCCGACGGCGCTAGCGACGCTGGGGGCCGCCAACGCCAAGGCGCGGCGGCAAAAATCGGGCGAGGCGCTGCGCCGCCTGATGCAGGAAATGGCGCTGGCGCAGCCGCCGCAGCGCACGCTCTACGGCGCCTTGTGCAACGTGATGAAGCTGCATGGCCGCCGCCGCCGCGTGGTCGAGGACATCAGGCAGGTGGAATACACCTATCATGATCTCTTGAAAATGTCCCTCGCCCTCGGGCGGCTGGCCGGGCGCCATAGCCTGCCCGGCGAGAAGGTCGGCCTGCTGCTGCCCAACATGACGCCCTCCCTCGCCCTTCTGCTCGGCCTCACCGCTTTCGGCAGAACGCCGGCCATGCTCAATTACACGGCGGGCGTCGATGGCATGCAGGCCGCCTGCGATGCCGCCTGCCTGCGCACCCTGATCACTTCCCACGCTTTCGTCGCACAGGCCAAGCTCGGCGACAAGCTGGACGCCCTGAAGGGGCTGCAACGCATCGTTTATCTTGAGGATTTGCGCAAGGAAATGACTTGGCGCGACAAGCTCTGGCTGATGGGCTGGGCGCTGTGGTTCCCGCGCCGGGTAGCGGTCGAGGCAAGTTCCGAGGAGGCGGCGGTGGTGCTGTTCACCTCGGGTTCGGAGGGCAAGCCCAAGGGCGTCGTCCTCTCGCACCGCGCCATCCTCGCCAATATCGCGCAAATCCGCGCCATCATCGACATTTCCGATGATGACCGCGTCTTGAACGTACTGCCCATGTTCCATTCCTTCGGCCTCACCGGCGGCACCCTGCTGCCGCTGCTGACCGGCGCCAGCGTCTTTCTTTACCCCTCGCCGCTGCATTACCGGGTGATTCCCGAACTGGCCTACGACCGCGCCTGCACGGTGCTCTTCGGCACCAGCACCTTCCTCGGCAATTACGCGCGCTTCGCGCACCCTTACGATTTCTACCGCCTGCGCTATGTCGTCTCCGGCGCGGAAAAGCTTGCCCTCACGGTACGCGAGCAGTGGTTCGAGAAATTCGGCATCCGCATCCTCGAAGGTTACGGCGCCACCGAAACCGCGCCGGTCATCGCGGTGAATACGCCGATGGCCTACCGCAGCGGCACCGTCGGCCAGTTTCTGCCCGGCATCGAGGCGCGCCTGCTGCCCGTGCCCGGCATCGAACGCGGCGGACTGCTGCACGTGCGCGGCCCCAATGTGATGAGCGGCTATCTCCGGGCGGACAATCCCGGCGTGCTGCAAGCGCCGGCATCGAGCGAGGGGCCGGGCTGGTACGAAACCGGCGACATCGTCGAGATCGACGACGACGGCTTCGTGCATATCGTCGGGCGGGTCAAGCGCTTCGCCAAGGTGGCCGGCGAGATGGTGAGTCTGGAAGCGGCGGAAAAACTGGCGCAAACGGCCTCGCCCGACACGCAGCACGCCGTTTCCTGCCAGGACGACGAAAGCAAGGGCGAGGCGCTGGTGCTATTCACCACCGATCCGCAACTCGACCGCGCCAGCCTGCAAAAAGCCGCGCAGCAACTGGGTTCCAGCGAACTGACCGTGCCCAGAAAAATCGTCCGCGTCGATGCTCTGCCGGTTCTCGGAACGGGCAAAACCGATTACGTCACCCTCAAGCGCATGGCGGAAGCGGCTTGAGCACGCCGCCTTCTTCCCCGCCGCGGGGGCGGCGGCGCTTGTTGCAGGGCGCCCTGGTGGCAGCGGCGGGCATTGGCGGCGCGGCGCTGGCCCACATGCGCAAGCCCTTCCTGCTCAATCCCTGCCTCGCCCCGGAAAGCGTGACCCTGAATGAAAACCCGTGGCTGGCGCGCGTCTGGCAGGGACTCGACCCCGCTCAGGTCTGGGATTGCCATGTGCATCTGACCGGCATCGGCGACAGCGGGCGTGGGCCGTGGATGAGCGAAAAACTTTTGCGCCTGCGGCATCCGGTGCTTTACATCCAGCGCCTGTTCTACATGAACGGCGCTTGTGTCGCCTGCGAATCCGGGGCCAGCGTCGATGAAAAATATGTGCGCCGGCTGGCGCGTCAGGCGCGCAGCATGCCGGCCGGGTTCAAGACGATGCTCTTTGCCTTCGACTGGTTGCACGGCGACGACGGCCAGCCGGATGCCGAATCCAGCACCTTTTATGTACCCGACGCTTACGCCCGCCAGGTGGCGGCGGAATATCCCGACGTGTTCGAGTGGGTGGCCTCGATACATCCCTACCGGGCCGATGCCGTCGACCGGCTGCAAGCCGCCGCCGCACAGGGCGCAAGGGCGGTGAAGTGGCTGCCGCCGGCGCAGAACATCGACCCGGCCTCCAAGCGGTGCGACGCCTTTTACGCCGCCCTGGCCCGCCTGCGCCTGCCCCTGATTACCCATTGCGGGGAAGAAAAGGCGGCGCAAGGCGTCAGCCTCGCCCATCTCGGCAACCCGCTGCTTTTGCGTCGGGCGCTGGATGCGGGCGTGCGGGTGGTGGTGGCGCATTGCGCGAGCTATGGCGAGGACGAGGATCTCGACCAGCCGGGCAGCCGGCGGGAAAGTTTCGATCTTTTCGCCCGCCTCATGGACAGGCCCGAATGGAAGGAAAATCTGTTCGGCGACATTTCCGCCATCGCGCTCCGCAACCGCTCGCCCGCAACGATCAAAACCCTGCTCAGTCGCGAGGACTGGCATGGCCGGCTGCTCAATGGGTCCGACTATCCCCTGCCGGGCATCCTGCCCATCGTTTCGCCCGCCGCCTTGGCGCGGCACGGCCTCTTGCCGGAAGAGGCGGTGGCCGAACTGGACAAATTGCGCCAAGCCAATGCCCTCTATTTCGATCTGGCGCTCAAGCGTTCCCTGAACTGGCAGGGAAAATCCTTTCCCGCCGGGGTATTCGAAACCCGCGCTTTTTTTGGAGCCGCGTGAATGACCGATAAAACCCAAGCCGCTCGCGACGAAAGCGACGAGGACAACCCGCATTCCCAGTTCGCCTTGCTGCGCGAGCGCCGTTTCTGGCCGCTTTTCGTCACGCAATTTACCGGCGCCTTCAACGACAACGCCTACAAGACCGCCCTGGTGGTGGTACTCGGCTTCGCCGAAGCCAAATCCTGGACGAGCATGGAAGCGGGCGTGCTGACCAATCTCGCCATGGCCCTGTTCATCCTGCCCTTTTTCCTCTTTTCCGCCATTGCCGGGCAACTGGCGGACAAATTCGACAAGGCGCGGCTCGCGCGCTGGGTCAAGGCGCTGGAAACGCCCATCATCCTGCTGGCGGGCGCGGGTTTCTGGCTGCACAGCCTGCCCCTGCTCCTCGCCGCGCTGTGTCTCCTCGGCCTGCAATCCACCCTCTTCGGGCCGCTGAAATACGCCCTCCTGCCGCAACACCTGCTTCCTTGCGAACTCGTCGGCGGCAACGCCCTGGTCGAGGCCGGCACCTTCGTCGCCATCCTGCTCGGCACCCTCGTCGGCGGCATGCTCGCCGGGCTGGATGGCGACGCCGCGCGGCTCATCGCCATCTGCCTGATCATGGCCGTCGGCGGCTTTTTCAGCAGTTGCCGGATTCCCGCCGCCCCCGCGCCAGCGCCGGATTTGCGGATTTCACCCAATATTTTCGCCGAAACCTGGCGCTGCATCGCCCTGGCCGGTCGGGAACGCAGCGTTTTCCAGTCCATTCTCGGCATTTCGTGGTTCTGGGCCTACGGCGCCCTGCTGCTGACCCAGTTCCCCATGTACACCAAGGAAGTGCTGGGCGGCGACAAAGGCATGATTACCCTGCTGCTTGCCGTATTCTCCATCGGCATCGGCGCCGGCTCGCTCGTTTGCGAAAAGCTCACGCGCCGACGCGGCAAGATCATCGAGCCGGGGCTGGTGCCGATCGGGGCGCTCGGCATGACCATCTTCGGGCTGGATCTGGCGCTTGGCGCGCCCGCTGGCGCTGCCGGCATGATGCACCCGCTTGCCGACATGCTCGGCCAGACAAGCACCTGGCGCGCCCTGTTCGACCTGCTCATGCTCGGCGGCTTCGGCGGGCTGTATTGCGTGCCGCTCTACGCCCTCGTGCAACAACGCACCGAAGCGCAATACCGCGCCCGCATCATCGCTGCCAACAACATCCTCAACGCCCTTTTCATGGCCGTCATCTCGGTCGCCGCCGCCGCCTTCCTCGGCCAGGGCTTCGCCATTCCGACCCTGTTCCTGGGCATGGCCATCCTGCACGGCATCGTGGCGGCCTACATTTTCAGCGTCGTGCCGGAATTCCTCATCCGCACGATGGTGTGGCTGGGCGTGCGGCGGGAGTGAAGTCAATGCTCATGCATTGGTGAGGATAGGATATCAATCGTATTAAACTGAGCTCTGCCCCCGCAATGAGGATTTAGAGATGTATTCGTTAAAAAGCATGCTGTGCATTAATGCGATTTTCGGCGCCACAGGAGGTGTCTTAAGTGCGATATTCTATTTGCTTAGGAACCTCGGAAACGCTGACTATTTAACCATATTGCTAGTTTTCGTTGCGGCCCCGATTTTTCAAGCACTTATGCTCTTGTTATATACACTGGTAGGCCACCCCGTCGCCAATTGGTTGATTAAAAAAGGAGTTGTGAAAATTTAGCAAACGTAGCCCGGGCAGGCTGGGCGAGACAAAAGGCCGTTGCGCGGCTTGTCCAACAAAATAAAGGGTTGCCACAAGACAACCCTTTTCAATTTCGGAAGGACGCGGTTTACGCAGCCGGCTTCATCGACGCCAGGAAATCGTCGTAGCCCTTCTGCACCAGTTCAAAGGTGCGCTGAATGCCGTCCGCGATGTCGCCTTTGAGCACGCCCAGGCCGCTGAGAATGTTTTTGGCTTCGTTGAAGCCTTTTTCAAAGCCGCCGCGGATCAGGTCGATAAACTTGGCGGCCAGCTCGCCGCGGTCTTTTCCGGGGTTTTGGGCGGCATATTTCTCGAAAAACCCGAGCGAAAACGAGAGAATGCGGTCCGCTGTTGCTTCCGGCGAGGTGTCCACGCCCGCCGCGACGGCGTTCTGGATGGCGTTCGGCCCCAACTCGGGCGACAGCACTTCGTTGATGCGGTCAATGGCCGCGCGATACAGCAGGGACAAGGGTTGATTACCCGCCTGGAGCGAAACGCTGGCCGAGGCTTGCAAAATCTGCACATTGGTCGACTGCCGCACCGAATTGCTGATCCCCGCAGCCGTGGCCGGCATTTTGGCGTTATCCACGCTGCCGTTCACATTTTGCTGCGCGGCGGAATGATGGGTTGGAAAAGATACAGGCATGATGTGCCTCCCAGTAGGTAGCAAAAGAACAGTGGGTACACAGATATATCGGCGCGGGGAGGAAAAACTTTAGCCAACCGCCTGGGTCGCGGCGCGATCAGGCGGCGAGGATCATTCGCCGAAAAATTCCCGCACCTTGTCCATCCACGACTTGGCGCGCGGATTGTTTTTGGCGCCGCTGGCGCGGCTGCTTTCTTCCAGTTCGCGCAGCAGTTCCTTCTGGCGCTCGGTGAGATTGACCGGGGTTTCGACCACGACATGACACATCAGGTCGCCGTGGGCGTGGCTGCGCACCCCCCGGATGCCCTTGCCGCGCAGGCGGAAAATGCGGCCGGACTGGGTTTCCGGCGGTATCTTGATGCCGGCCGCGCCATCCAGCGTCGGAATCTCGATTTCGCCGCCAAGCGCGGCGGTGGTGAAGGAAATCGGCATTTCGCAATGCAGATCGTTGTGGTCGCGGGTGAATACCGAATGCGGCTTGAGGTGAATCTGCACATACAGATCGCCCGGCGGGCCGCCGTTGACGCCGTGTTCGCCCTCACCGGCGAGGCGGATGCGATCGCCCTCGTCGACCCCGGCGGGAATTTTCACCGCCAGCGTCTTGTGCTGCTTGATACGCCCGGCGCCGCCGCAGCTCTTGCATGGATCGGCAATGAAGCGGCCGGTGCCGTGACATTTGTGGCAGGTCTGCTGGATCGAGAAAAAGCCTTGCTGCAAGCGCACCTGGCCGCTGCCGCCGCAGGTCGGACAGGTCTTGGGCTGGCTGCCGGGCTTGGCGCCGCTGCCGTGGCAGGGTTCGCAGACTTCCATGGTCGGAATGCGAATCTTGGTTTCGGTGCCGTGCGCCGCCTGTTCGAGCGTGATTTCGAGGTTGTAGCGCAGATCGGCGCCACGGTAGATGTTGGAGCGCCCGCCGCCACCACCGCCGCCGCCGCGACCGCCGAAAATTTCGTCGAAAATGCCTCCGAAGGCATCGGCAAAGCCGCCGCCGCCAAAACCGCCGCCGCCCATGCCGGCCTGCGGATCGACGCCGGCATGGCCGAACTGGTCGTAGGCGGCGCGCTTCTGGCTGTCCGACAGGATTTCGTAGGCTTCCTTGGCTTCCTTGAATTTTTCCTCGGCCGTCGGGTTATCCGGGTTGCGGTCGGGGTGGAATTTCATGGCCAGCTTGCGGTAGGCCTTCTTGATTTCATCCTCGGAAGCGTCGCGATTGACGCCGAGAATTTCGTAAAAGTCGCGTTTAGACATGGGCTTTTCCGTCAAGTAATTCCGTTTCTATTTCAATCGAGTACGCGAAGGCGAAGCCGACAAAGTAATTGGTTGGAAGAGAAATGGAATGACAAAAGCGCCGGGCGCCGCCGGAGCATTCCGGGGCGCTCGACGCCGGGAGGTTGCGTCAGGCTTATTTCTTGTCCTTGTTCACTTCCGTGAATTCGGCATCGACGACATCGCCCTCGACGGTTTTCTCGCCACCCGCGGCCTGTTGCTCGCCGCCAGCGGCGCCTTCGGCCTGCTGCTGGGCGTACATCTTCTCGCCGAGCTTCTGGGCGGCGGCGCCCAGCGCCTCGGTCTTGGCCGTGATGACATCCTTGTCGCCGTCGCGCAGCACCGCTTCGACATCCTTGATCGCCGCTTCGATGCTCTCTTTGTCGGCGGCGTCGAGCTTGTCGCCGTATTCGGCGAGCGACTTCTTCACCATGTGCACCATGCCGTCGGCCTGGTTGCGGGCATCCGCCAGTTCGTGGACTTTCTTGTCCTCTTCGGCGTGCAATTCCGCGTCCTTGACCATGCGCTGGATTTCCTCCTCGGACAGACCCGAGTTAGCCTTGATGGTGATCTTGTTTTCCTTGCCGGTGGCCTTGTCCTTGGCGGTGACGTGCATGATGCCGTTGGCGTCGATATCGAAAATCACCTCGATCTGCGGCATGCCGCGCGGGGCCGGCGGGATGCCTTCGAGGTTGAACTGGCCGAGGCTCTTGTTGCCGGCGGCGACTTCGCGCTCGCCTTGCAGCACGTGGATGGTGACGGCGGACTGGTTGTCGTCGGCGGTCGAGAACACCTGGCTGGCCTTGGTCGGAATGGTCGTGTTTTTCTGGATCAGCTTGGTCATGATGCCGCCCAGGGTCTCGATGCCGAGCGACAGCGGGGTCACGTCGAGCAGCAGCACGTCCTTGACGTCGCCTTGCAGCACGCCGCCCTGGATGGCGGCGCCGACGGCGACGGCTTCATCCGGGTTAACGTCCTTGCGCGGTTCCTGGCCGAAAAATTCCTTGACCTTGTCCTGCACCTTGGGCATCCGGCTCTGGCCGCCGACCAGGATCACGTCGTGGATGTCGGTGATCTTGCAGCCGGCGTCCTTGAGGGCGATGCGGCACGGCTCGATGGAGCGTTCGACCAGATCCTCGACCAGCGCCTCGAACTTGGCGCGGGTGATCTTGATCGCCAGATGCTTCGGGCCGGAAGCGTCGGCGGTGATGTAGGGCAGGTTGATTTCGGTCTGCTGGCTGGAGGACAGCTCGATCTTGGCCTTCTCGGCGGCTTCCTTGAGGCGTTGCAGGGCGAGCACGTCGGCCTTGAGATTGACGCCGGATTCCTTCTTGAATTCCTCGATGATGTAGTCGATCAGGCGCTGGTCGAAATCCTCGCCGCCGAGGAAGGTATCACCATTGGTGGCGAGCACCTCGAATTGCTTTTCGCCATCGACATCGGCGATTTCGATGATGGAAATGTCGAAGGTGCCGCCGCCCAGATCATAGACGGCAATTTTCCTGTCCTTGCCGGACACCTTGTCCATGCCGAAGGCCAGCGCCGCGGCGGTCGGCTCGTTGATGATGCGCTTGACTTCCAGACCGGCGATGCGGCCAGCGTCCTTGGTCGCCTGGCGCTGGCTGTCGTTGAAGTAGGCCGGCACGGTGATGACGGCTTCGGTAACTTCCTCGCCCAGATAATCCTCGGCGGTTTTCTTCATCTTGCGCAGCACCTCGGCGGAAACCTGCGGCGGCGCGATCTTCTTGTCGCGCGCTTCGACCCAGGCGTCGCCGTTGTCGGCCTTGACGATCTTGAAGGGCATCAGGCCGATGTCCTTCTGCACTTCCTTTTCCTCGAAGCGCCGGCCGATCAGGCGCTTGACGGCGTACAGCGTGTTCTTCGGGTTGGTGACGGCCTGGCGCTTGGCCGGGGCGCCAGCGAGAATCTCGCCGTCCTCGGCGTAGGCGATGACGGACGGCGTGGTGCGCGCGCCCTCGGAATTTTCGATGACTTTCGGCGCGCCGCCTTCCATGATGGCGACGCAGCTATTGGTGGTGCCGAGGTCGATGCCGATGATCTTGCCCATGTTGCTTTCCTTTGTTGAATAGGGTGAATGCGATGTTTCGGAGTTGGGGGCGGCGCCCCGGATTTCAAGCCTTCGGCTTGGCGACCATGACCAGGGCCGGGCGCAGCACGCGCTCGGCGATCAGATAGCCTTTTTGCAGCACGCTGACGACGGTGTTGGCTTCCTGCTCGGCATCGACCATGCCGATGGCCTCGTGCCGGTGCGGATCGAATTTCTCGCCGACCGGACTGACTTCGACCAGGGCGTTCTTCTCAAAGGCCGCAACGAGTTGCTTGAGCGTCAGTTCGACGCCGGCCCGGAAACCGTCGACGGTCTGTTCCTGAACGGCCAGCGCGGCTTCCAGGCTGTCCTTGACGGCCAGCAATTCACCGGCGAATTTCTCGACGGCGAATTTGTGCGCCTTGGCGACATCTTCCTGGGCGCGGCGGCGGATGTTCTCGCTTTCCGCCTTGGCGCGCAGCCAGGCATCGTGCTGCTCGGCAAGCTTCTGTTCGAGGGCGCGACATTGTTCTTCGCCGCTCGCCAGACTCTCGGCCGCGCTTGCGACGGCGCTGTCGACGGTCGGGGCAGGGGCGGCGGATGCCTCTGCCGGCGGGACTTCCTGCGGATTCTCGGGATGGGACATGCGGGATTTCTCCAAAAAATACCTCGTCTATAATGGGGACGAAAACCGCGCTTTCAAGAGCCAAATAGAAGGCAAATTGGAAATCTTCCCGCGCCGCGCGCCAAAGGCGCGCGCGCCGCATGCTACGATG
>WREP01000040.1 GCA_009779265.1 Betaproteobacteria bacterium | reverse complement strand
CCCTTCCTTGTGTTCGATACGGTCTCGCAGACCTCACAACCGTTCGGGCTATCCGTTCGCCACGAACCACCAAGGCCGGCCCGACCCGCGCTCCCCTTCGGCATGGCCTTTTCAGGAACTACCCCGGGTATATCGGTCTGGACCGGCCTGACCCTACTTTGCTACATACAAGGGGCGGGGAGGTGGGTCAAGCCGAGGGCGGCATCCTCTACGACACTTGCATTCATGCGATTGCCCTGCCACTTAATATGCCACGCTAAAAATGAACCTGATTTATAGTATTTGCGATTTACGACCACGCACGCCCCTTGTATGACTACTGCCGAGACGACTTCTGAAGTCACCCTGGTCATCGACGATGACCCAAGTTTCAACAGCATTCTGGTGCGCACCCTGGAACGGCGCGGCCTGCCCGCGCATGGTTCCCTGACGCCGGAAGCGGCGCTCGATCTGGCCCGCCGGGAGGCGCCCGGGCGCGTTATTCTCGACCTCAATCTGGCCGGCAGTTCCGGGCTGGCGCTGATTCCCGAATTGCTGGCCATCAACCCGGATTGCCGCATCGTCGTCCTCACCGGCTATGCCAGCATTACCACCGCTGTCGATGCGATCAAGCTGGGGGCTGTGCAGTATCTCGCCAAGCCGGTGGAGATCGAGGCCATCATTGCCGCCTTCGCCGACGACGGCCCCGACTTCGATCTGCCGGCGCCCGACGCGCCGCTGTCGGTGAACCGCCTGGAATGGGAGCATATTCAGCGCGTGCTGCGCGAAAACGATGGCAATATCTCGGCCACCGCCCGCGCCCTGAAAATGCACCGCCGCACCTTGCAGCGCAAACTGGCCAAGCGGCCGACACGCGACTGATTCCGTTTCCATCTCCACAGGGCAATCGCATGAATGTCGTTGTCGTGACCGGCAACCCCTCTCCTGCTGAACCGCTTTTACCCCTCCCCGCCCCTCCCCTTCGCCTGCGGCGAAAGGGAGGGAGAAAACCAGCGCATGCTTTGGGTTTTATCCCCTCCCTTTCGGGCAAAGCCCGAAGGGGAGGATTGGGGAGGGGTGGGGTTTGTCAAACCAAGGGCGGCATCCTCTACGACGCTTGCATTCATGCGATTGCCCTGCATCTCCACCGATTACTTTGTCGGCTTCGCTTGCCGTACTACAGTACTGTCTGCGCTTCGCCTTCGCGTACTCGATTGATCTGTAAACGGAATAAAAATCACCCTAAGAACCGCCATGCTCTCCCATCTGAAAACTTTTCTGCCGCCGTGGATGCACGATTGGCTCGACATCATCGCGCCGGGCTTGCAAATCCTGCTCATCATCGCGGCGGCCTTGCTGCTGCAACGCCTGATTTTGCGCGTCATCATGCGCGCCAGCGACCACTATCAGTTCCCGCATGAGCTCCTTTCGCCCGTGCGCGGCGTGGTGCATTGGCTCATCATCGGCGGCACGGGCCTGCTCGTGCTCGAGCGTCTGGGGGTTTCCGCCACCGTGTTGTGGACGGCCTTCACCAGCTTCGCCGCGGTCGCCGCGGTGGCTTTCTTTGCCGCCTGGAGCGTGCTTTCCAACCTGTTTTGCGCCCTGCTCATTTTCACCGTCGGGCCGTTTCGCGTCGGCGACCATATCGAATTGCTCGACACCGCCGAAAAACCCGGCGCGCTGGGCCGCGTGATCGACATCAACCTGCTTTACACGACGCTGGAGGACTGCACCGCCAGCGAAGCCGGCACGCTGCTACAAATACCCAATGCCCTGATTTTCCAGCGCGTCATCCGCCGCTGGGCCGCCGGCACGCCGGTACCCGAATCCCGGCTGCGCCAGGGCGCGGGCGCCGCGGCCGGATCGCCGGAACCAGCGCCAACGTCCAAGGCGGCGTAGGAGAAGCCAAGGGCGGCCTCCCCTGCGGCGTTGATAAGGAAAAGCGGCAGGGCAATCGCATGAATGCCGTTGTCGTGGCCGACAACCCCTCCCCGCCCCTTCCCTGCTTCGCAAGGAGGCTGTCGCGAAAGCCCGATACTCCCCTCCCCCCTCGCGGGGGAGGGGCCGGGGGAGAGGGGGAGGCGGCAAGAGGTTCAAACCCCTCCCTACAGAGGACTACGGGTTTACGGGCCTTGCCAAACCCGCCACTCGCTCCCATCTGCACCTCCCCCTCTCCCCAACCCCTCCCCCGCGAGGGGGGAGGGGCTTCAAGAGCGCGGATTGAGCCTTTTGCGACAGCCTCCAAGGGAGAAAGAAAACCGGCGCGCGCTGCAAGCTTGGCTCCCTCCCTTGCGGGCGCAGCCCGAAGGGTCGGGGAGGGGTGGTTTTTATGGCGGCAGCATTCGCACGATTGCCCTGGCGAAACAGGACAAGCGCATGAAAAACGGCGGCCGCAGCCGCCGTTCGCATTCGCGCCGGACGCTCAGTGCTTGCTGTGATCCACCGGCGCCGGCCGCACCACCTTGGCGTCGACCTGCTTCGTGCTGCCGTCGTCGAAAGTCAGCGTAATCGGTACCACGTCGCCCTCTTTCATCGCTTCCTTGAGGTCGATCATCATGATGTGCAGGCTGCCCGGCTTGAGCACCGCCTCGCCGCCGGCCTTGATGGCGATGTCGGGCACCGGACGCATTTTCATCACGCCGCCTTCATTGATGTGGTTGTGCAATTCGGTAACCCTGGAGGCGGGATTGTCGGCCTTGACGACCTTGACATCGGCGCTGCCGCCATTGCGGATGACCATGAAGGCGCCGGTTGCCGGGGCGCTGGGCGGGGCCAGGCGGACATAGGGATCCTGCACGCTGATCTGGTCAGCCGAACCGGCAAGGACGCCAGCCGACAGCAAGAGACCGGCAACAAGCAGGGGCAGTTTGTTCATCATCATTCTCTCCTTCAAGGGATCGTGGGCAAAATCTTGCGGATCGCGGCCGCCACCTGCTCCGGCGCCGCGCCGTGCGGCAGGGTGCCGGCGAGGCGGCCGTCGCGGCCGATTACATAGGTTTCCGAACTGTGGTCTACGACATAGCCGCCAGCGGCTGTTTCCACTTTTTGTTCGCTATAGAAAACGCCGTAGCGGCGGGCCACTTCGGCGATTTCTTCCGCGCTGCCGGTCATGCCGACGATGGCCGGATGGAAGAAGGCGGCGTATTCCTTGAGATGGGCCGGCGCGTCGCGCTTGGGGTCGACCGAGATGAAGAGCACCGCGACATCAGCCACTTCCTCGGCGCGCAATTGATGCAGGCCGGCCGCCACGGCCGCCAGGGCCGTCGGACAAACATCCGGGCAGGCGGTATAGCCAAAATACAACAGCACCGCCTTGCCCCGGTAATCGGCCAGATGCACCGGGCCGTCGGCCGAGTGCAGCGTGAAATCGCCGCCGGGCGGCAGGCTGGCGCGCGGCAGCGGCGATTCCGGCAGTTCCGGCTTCCAGAACAAAGCCAGCCCGGTAATCAAGGCAACGAGCAGGACAACGATGGCAAGCAGCAGGCGTTCGGACATCAGGCAGCCCCCCCGGTGGCAAAACGCCAGGGGATGGCGATGCGCTGGCCGCCGGCCTCGATCAGCACCGTCGCCTGCCATTCCATCATGCCGGTGATGCATACCGGCAGCGTCACGTCGGCGGCGTACAGGCCATTGCCGCGCTCGGCGAAGCGCGTGCGGTTGTAGCCCATGTTCATGTCGACGCCAGCAAAATCGACTTCAACCCTGGCCGGCGCCAAGCCCTCGATCACGAGCCGAACCTCGAACGGCCGCGCCAGCGGGATCGGCAGGCTGCCCATCGTCAGTTCGACGCTGCCGCCAGCCGGCAGGGCCACGCGGCAAGAACCGCGTTGCAGGCTGCACGTCGGGTCGGGCTGAATCACGACATCGGATCTGGGCAACAACAGCGGCGACAGCTTGTAGCCGACGACGACGACCAGAGCGATCAACAGCACGCCGATCAGGTCGATCAGGATTTTCTTATTCAACAGTGGCCTTCGAGGAAATGGGGCGGAAAAAGTCTGCATTCTCCGTATGAGTAGCCGGACAGATTTAACAAACATCAAGTCTTTCACAGTCTGGGCGGAATACAGTGTGTGACAAATTGTCGCAGGCTGTCACATTCGCTTGCGCCAATGGGGAGCTGAACACTTTTGGGTGGTTCATATTTTTTCGGGAGAAAATAAAATGAGTAAATTTGTACTCAAATCTACCGTGCTGCTTGTCGCGGCCGGCATCGGATTGGGCGCCAGCTCTGTCTGGTCGGCCGAATCCCTGCAGGACGTGCTAAAGCGCCGCGGCTTGAGTCAGCAGGACGTTCTGGCCGCGGCCAAGACCTATGTACCAACCGGCAAGCGCGACGAGTTCGTGGCCTTCAGTTCCGGCGGTCAGTCGGGTCAGGTCATCGTTTACGGCATTCCGTCGATGCGTATCCTGAAGTACTTGGCCGTGTTTACGCCGGAACCGTGGCAGGGCTACGGCTACGACGAAAGCTCGAAAGACGTGCTCAAGCAAGGCTGGATCGACGGCAAGGAAATCACCTGGGGCGACACGCACCACCCGGCCATTTCCGAAACCAACGGCCAGTATGATGGTCAGTATCTGTTCATCAACGACAAGGCCAACCCGCGTCTGGCTGTCATCGACCTGCGCGACTTCGAAACCAAGCAGATCGTCGTCAACCCGATCTACAAGTCCGAACACGGCGGCGCCTTCGTCACCACCAATACGGAATATGTGTTCGAAGCGGCGCAATATCCGGCCCCGCTGGAAAACAGGAAGTTCTTCCCGCTTGAGGAAATGAACGAGAAGTACCGCGGCGGCATGACCTACTGGAAGTTCGACCGCAAGGAAGGCCGCATCAATACGAAGGAATCCTTCTCCGTCGAACTGCCGCCGTACTGGCAGGATCTGTCGGATGCCGGCAAGGGTCCGTCGGAAGGCTGGTCGTTCACCAACTCCTTCTGCTCCGAGCGCTATGTCGGTGGTATCGAAAAGGGCCGTCCGCCGTATGAGGCTGGCTGCTCGGCCAAGGATACCGACTACCTGCATGTGATCAACTGGAAGAAAGCCGCCGAATTGGTCAAGCAGGGCAAGGCCAAGAAGGTCAACGGTCATGACGTGCTCATGATCGAAACCGCCGTCAAGGAAGGCATCCTCTACCTGATCCCCGAGCCGAAGTCGCCGCACGGCGTCGACGTGACACCGGATGGCAAGTTCATCATCGTCTCCGGCAAGCTCGACACCCACACCTCGGTGTACTCCTTCGAGAAGATCCAGGCCGCCATCAAGGCCGGCAAGTTCGAATCCAAAGATCCGTATGGCATTCCGGTTATCAGCCTGAAAGATGCGGTAGAGCGGCAAGTGCAACTCGGCCTCGGCCCCCTGCACACCCAGTACGACTCCAAGCCCTGCATCGCCTACACCTCGCTGTACGTCGATTCACAAGTCGCCAAGTGGAACTACTGTGAAGGCAAGGTGCTGGACAAGCTCTCCGTCCATTACAACATCGGCCACCTGATGTCCATGGAAGGCGATTCCGCCGCCCCGAAGGGCCGCTACCTGGTCGCCCTGAACAAACTGGCGATTGATCGCTTCGTCCCGGTCGGCCCGCTGCATCCGCAGAACCACCAGCTCATCGACATTTCGAACGACAAGATGCAACTGTTGTACGACATGCCGCTGCCGCTGGGCGAGCCGCACTACGCCGTGGCCATCGAAGCCACCAAGCTGAAGCCGGGCGTCCGCTACAAGGTTGGCACCGACTCGCGCACCGACAAGCCGCATCCGGGCGCCGTCCGCGCTGGCGAAGAAGTCACGACCAAGACGGGCAACAAGATCGAGGTCAAGGGCACGCTGATCCGCTCGCACATCACGCCGGAAACCATCGAGGCTGAAGTGGGCGACGAAGTCACCATCCACCTGACCAACCTCGAGCGCGCTCAGGACGAGACCCACGGCTTTACCGTCTCGACCTACAACGTCCATGCTTCCGCTGAACCGGGCAAGACGGTCACCGTCAAGTTCAAGGCCGACAAGGAAGGCGTCTATCCGTACTACTGCACGGAATTCTGCTCCGCCCTGCACCTTGAAATGATGGGCTACCTGCTGGTCAAGCCGAAGGGTTGGAAGCCGACCAAGACCGCTGCCTCGGCCAAGGCTGCCTACACCGAGGATGACTACAAGGCGACGGTGAAGAAGGTTGCCGATACTCAGGCCGTCATCGACTCCGTGGTCGGTTACATCACCAGCGTCAACTTCAAGGACTTCCCGGATGTAGTCGCCATGGTTGAAGACGCCACCGACCAGTTGGGCAAGATCCCCGAGGCCAAGAAGAAGGCTGATGAAGCCGCCGCCAAGAAGGATTGGGATCAGGCCAACCTGTGGTCCGAGCAGATCTGGCAATACCAGGTCAAGGCCGCCGACCTCGGCCTGCGCGCCAAGACCTATCTGGAGCAAAACGGCGCCAAGCCGGTGAAGTAAAACTTAAGTCGCGCGTCTTGATGTGACTTAAGGCATTTAGCGAGGGGCAGAGCGATTCTGCCCCTCTTTCATTTAAGTGAGGAATACCCATGAAACTCGTAGTGACTTTGCTCGCCGCAGCGCTCATCGCAGCCCCTGTCATGGCCGCGCCGGATGGCGCCAAGCTGTATGTCGACAAGACCTGTGTAGCCTGCCACGGCCCCAAGGGCGACAAGCCGCTAATGCCGAGCTACCCGAAGATCAGCGGCCAGAACGCGGCCTATGCCGAACAACAGATGAAGGACATCAAGAGCGGCGCCCGCAACAACGGTCAGACCGCCGCCATGAAAGGCGTCATGCACTTGGTCAATGACGAGGAAATCAAGATTCTGGCCGAATATGTGGCAAAGCTGAAATAAGCCCGACAGCAAATTCATAAACGATTGACGCAAGCGTCATCGCTCCTGCGGTAATTTGTCGCAGACTGTGCCCAGGAATTACATTAAAGTAAGCTGATATGCATCGGTGGATAACGACCCCCGCATATCGACCCCCAACCCTCTGGAAGGACACCGAATATGAAAGTGAAAGCATCTCTCCTGATGATCGGCCTGCTCAGCGCCAGCGTTGCCCTCGCCGCCCCGCCGGCGCCCCGTCAGGAAGGCATCGAAGGCAAGGGCTACAAGTGGAATGCCCAGGAAGGCGAAAAGATCGAGGCCCTCAAGCTGAAGGGCGACAAGGTTCGCGGCGAGGAAGCCTACGAGATTTGTGGCGCCTGCCACCTGCCCTCCGGCGCTGGCCGTCCCGATGGCACCTTCCCGCAATTGGCCGGCCAGCACACCACCGTGCTGATCAAGCAGATGGCCGACATCCGCGCCGGCCTGCGCGACAACCCGACCATGTACCCCTTCGCCGCGACGCTGACCGATCCGCAGGAGCTGGCCGACGTTTCCGTCTACATCGAAGCTCTGTGCATTCCGACCGACCACGGCAAGTACGAAGGCGCCGACTACGCCCTGCAGGTCAACAAGGGCAAGGAACTGTACGAGAAGCAGTGCCTGGAATGTCACGGCAAGAACGGCGAGGGCGACAAGGCCAAGTTCTATCCGGTGATCGCCGGCCAGCACTATAAGTACCTGCTGCGGCAAATGACCGAAATCCGCGATGGCCATCGCCGCAACGCCAACCCGGATATGGTGAAGGTCATCAAGCCCTACACCAATGATCAACTGGTGGCCATCTCCGCCTACCAGGCCAGCCTGACCATGCCCGGCTCAATGTGCAAGCCGAAGGCCGCCGGCAAGAAGAAGTAAGAGAAGCAACGCCTCACCCCCGGACTCCGAACGGAGTCCGGGTTTGCATGGATTCCCGCCACGGCGGGAATGGCTTTGTAGAGAACACGCTCCATGAACAAACAGAACAAGATCGTCGCCGGCCTGACCCTGATTTCGCTGATTTGTCTGGCTATCGCTTATTTCGCCCCGATCTGGTGGGTTTCGCTGACCGCCCCCAACTATCCCACGGATGCCTTCCCCGACGGCATCCGCATCCACTTCCATTTCGACGGCGTGAACAACGGCTGCAGGGCTGCTGCCAAAGGCTCGCGGATGGCCGACGAAATCATCCAGAAGGATCTGGGGCACGACGACGAACGCTACAACCCGATCCTCGACGCCAACAAGAACGTCAACAAAGGCGCCGAAGGTCTCGATTGCGTTCATGAGATGAACACCATCAACCATTATGTCGGGATGTTCCCGATCGCCACCGGCGCCCCGGTCGAAAAGCCGCTGGCCAAGTTCTTCTTTGGCTTCTTCGCCGTGATGATGCTGGCCTTCGCCCTGCCCAAAAAGAAGCCCCGCCTCGCGGTACTCGCCGTCGGTTTCACCGCCGTCGCCGCCTGGATGCTGGTGGATCAGTTCGTCATGGGCAATCTGGCCAGCCATGTCGCCGATTACATGAACGAGACGGGCCGCTTTTTCCGCGAGCCGGAGCGGATCAAAGCCTGGGGTGACAACGTCGACCTGATTACGCGCATCGTCATCTTCGGCCTGATCGCCGTGATGGCCGTGGTCATCGTCGGCGTCGCCATGATCCGCGGTTTCCAACTGCTGCTGGCTCTGGTGCCGGCCCTGCTGCCGCTATTTTTCCTCGTCACCTACGCCGCTTGGCTGTGGTTCTTCGGCCACAATCTGCACCCGTGGGGCGCCTTCACCGTCAAGCCCTTCATGCCAACGGTGTTCGGCGAAGGCAAGGTCGCCCAGTTCTCGACCTATTCCTATCCCTACTGGGGTTACGGCCTCTTGCTGGCGCTCTTCGTCTGCATGATGCTGGCCCTGCTGATCCGCCGCAAGCAATTGCGCGAAGGCGGCGCCGAGTAAGCGCCATGTTCCACCGACTGCGCCGCTCACTGACCTGGATCGGCATCATCGCCGGTCTCGGTATCGGCGGCCTGGCTGGTTCGCAATCGCTGGAAGGCATGGGCAAACCCAAGCTCGCCGGCAATTGGGGATCCTCGGCGGATAAGGCGCTTCGCCCGCTTTTTCCCCATCGCACCGACATCCCCTGGTTTCAGGTACTGGTCGATGAGGCCGCACCGGGGTCGGTGCTGAAGCCGCCGCCCGGCGTCTACGCCGGCCCGGTTCTGGTCAACAAACCGCTGACCATCGACGGCGGCGGCAAGGTGACCATCGACGGCGGCGGCAAGGGCACCGTTTTTGTCGTCGATAGCGAGGGCGTCACCCTGCGCGGTCTCAAGCTGCAAGGTTCGGGCGAATCCCACGACAGCGACGACGCCTGCCTCAACGTTCGCGGCAAACACCATCTGATCGAGGAAAACCGCATCGCCGACTGCCTCTTCGGCATCGACCTGAAGCAGGCCGACCACAACACCATCCGCGCCAACCACATCACCTCCAAGCCCTTCGATCTCGGTCTGCGCGGCGACGGCCTGCGTCTGTGGTACAGCCACCACAACCTGATCGAAAAAAACGAGGTCGTCGATTCGCGCGACATGGTGGCCTGGTACTCCGACCATAACCTGTGGCGCGGCAATATCGGCAAGCGCAGCCGCTATTCGATCCATTTCATGTTCGCCAAGGACAACGTGGTCGAGGACAACGCCTTCTACGACAACGCGGTTGGCGTCTATCTGATGTACACCGAACGCGTCCACCTCTACCGCAATCTCATCTCGCACGCCACCGGCGCCGCCGGCATGGCCTTGGGATTCAAGGAGTCGAGCGACTCCCAGATCATCGACAACGAGATCATCTACTGCGCGATCGGCATCGGCTCCGATCTCTCCCCCTTCGAGCCGGACACAACGCTCTATTTCGCGCGCAACCGCTTTGCCTACAACGGCATCGCCGTGCGCTTCACCAGCGAATTGGGCGGCAACATCCTGGTCGACAACAGCTTCGAGGGCAATCTCACCGATGTCGTGCAGATGGGCCGCGATGTCGCCAGCAAGAACGAGTGGCGCAACAACTTTTTCTCCGACTACCAAGGCTTCGACCGCGACGGCGACGGCTTCGGCGACACGCCGCACGAGTCGTATGCCTACGCCGACCAGATCTGGATCGAGACGCCGCCGGCGCAGTTCTTCAAGACCTCGCCGGTACTCGAACTGCTCGATTTCCTTGAGCGCCTGGCGCCCTTCTCCTTGCCTGAACTACAAATGAAGGATGATGCCCCGCGCTTCACCAAGCCGGAAAGGGCAAGTCGCACATGAGTAATGCCAAGGCCAAGCCGGCCATGTCCCTCGAAAAGGCACAGAAGGCGCGGCGCAAATTTCTCCACTCGGTCGGCCTGACCGTGACCTTCGCCAGCATCCCCTTGCTCGGCTTCGTGCCGCTCGCCGATAGCGCCCGGCCACTGCGCCTGCGCCCGCCCGGCGCGCTGAATGAGGCCGATCTCCTGGCTTCCTGCATCAAATGCGGCCAATGCGTGCAGGTCTGCCCGGTGCAGGCCATCGTCCTGGGCGACATCGACGACGGTTTCGGCATCGGCGTTCCCCATATCGATGCCCGCGCCCAGGCCTGCGACTTCTCCTGCGATGCCGTGCAGTGCATTCTCGCCTGCCCGACCGGCGCACTGGTTTACGACAAGCCGGATTTCCTCAATATCCGCGACGGCGCCCTGCTCGCCGCCGCGCCCATCCTCAAGGCCAAGGAAAACGACGCGGAACCGACGCTCAATTTGAAGGAGCGCATCGGCGTCGCCCGCCTGGCCCGGCCGGAATCCTGCCTAGCCGTGCTCGGCCAGGGCTTCAAGGGGCAAACCCGCGGCCCCGGCTTCCCGGGCAAGATGCGTTACATGGCGGTGGATCGCTGGACGCCGATTCCCGTCCGCGACCATCCCTATGACCTCGAACTGTGCGACCTCTGCGTGCGCGAATGCCCGGTCAAGGCCGCCATCGAACTGCGCCCGGTCAAAGACGCCGAGGGCGTCGAGCGCATGACGCCGACCGTCCTCGAACCCTGTATCGGCTGCGGGGTCTGCGAAATGGTCTGCCCGACCGAACCGGCGGCCATCGTCATCGACCCGCAAGCTGTCTGGAAAGCCTGAGATGAACGCCCCCACACTCGTTCGCTGCCCCCCGAGGCAGGGCAATCGCATGAATGCTGACGCCATAAAAACCACCCCTCCCCGACCCTCCCCTCCGGGCTGCGCCCGCAAGGGAGGGAGCCAAGCTTGCAGCGCGCGCCGGTTTTCTCCCTCCCTTGCGAAGCAGGGGAGGGCCGGGGAGGGGTTGTCGGCCACGACAACGGCACTCATGCGACTGCCCTGCCCCCAAAGGGGGCGCTTCAGCCTCCTTCGGGCGGCCGCGCGGAGGCTGATATGAGCCGCTTCACCGATCAGTTCATGGAGATGCTCGGCGCCGCGCCGAAGAAACCGGAGAAGGTTTCCGAAAAGGTGCAGAGAATCATGTTCCTCAAATACGAGGACAAGGAAAGTTTTCTCAAGGCAAAGGAAAATGCCCACGCCGGGCGCGCGGCCAGCCACAAATGGCGCAACATCCGCTGGGCGACGCTGATCGCCACCAACCTGCTGTTCGTCGTCTCTTTCTATTTCGACATCCAGGTTCTCGAAGGGGCGCTGACCGCCTCGCGCTTCGTCGGCTTCCACCTGATCGACCTGAACTCGGCCCTGCAAGTGCTGCTGGCCCACAAACACGTGATCGTGAACCTGTTTATCGGCACCGCCACCGTCTTCGTGCTCTGGCTGCTGCTGGGCGGACGCACTTTCTGCTCCTGGGTCTGTCCCTACCATCTGGTCGCCGAATGGGCCGAGGCGCTGCACCTCAAGCTGGTCGAAAAAAAGATCGTCACCGACCACCAATTCCTGCGCGGCGCGCGCACCGTGTTCTGGATCCTGTTCGCGCTGATGGCGCTCGTCACCGGCTATACCGTGTTCGAAACCATGTCGCCAACCGGCATCCTGTCGCGGGCGCTGATCTACGGCCCTAGCCTGGCGCTCGGCTGGGTCATCCTGCTACTGCTGTTCGAGATTTTCTGGTCGCGCCGCGCCTGGTGCCGCTATGTCTGCCCCATCGGTCTGACCTATGGCGTTGTCGGTTCCATCTCGCCGCTGCGCATCGTCTACGATGTCGAAAAGTGCTTCCACGAAGGCGATTGCCGCAAGGTCTGCCTGGTGCCGCATATCCTCGAGGTAACCATCAAGGGCCGCGCCGCCGAGGACAAACTGGCCCTCGGCCCCGATTGCACGCGCTGCGGGTTGTGCGTAGACACCTGCCCGACCGGCGCCCTGCGTTACGAAGTCAAGGGGCTGGCGAAACTGCTCTGATCTCCGCGGGTAGTCGGACGGCTCGCCCGGCTGGCACAATGCAAGTTTTGATCCAGATTTAATGCCAGCCGCCGGCCTCTTTTCTATAATCCGCCCATGATCCATCTCACCAAGCTCGCCAAGACCTTCCGCCGCGTTCGGGTACTCGACGGCATCGACCTCGACATTGCCCTGGGCGAGCGCATCGCCCTAATCGGCTCCAACGGCGCCGGCAAGACCACCTTGATCCGCTGCCTTCTGGGCGAATACACCCACGACGGCGAGGTCAGCATCGCTGGCCTCAATCCGCGCCGCAACCGCACCGCCGTGCTCGGCAACATCGGCTTCGTGCCGCAATTGCCGCCGCCGCTGAAAATGCCGGTCGGCCAGTTGATCGACTTCTCGGCCTCGCTGTGCGGCACCGATCCGCAGCGCATCCACACCATCGCCCGGCGTCTCGGGCTGGATGTCAATGCCGTCAACACCCGCCAGTTTGTCCGCCTCTCCGGCGGCATGAAACAGAAACTGCTGATCGCCATCGCCCTCGGCCGCGACGCCAAGGTGCTGGTGATGGACGAGCCGGCAGCCAATCTCGACCCGGAAGCGCGCAAGATTTTCTTCGACCTCCTGGCCGAACGCCTCGACGACGCCACGATGATCATTTCCAGCCACCGCCTCGACGAAGTGTCGGCGCTGGTCAATCGCGTCATCGAGATGGACATGGGCAAGATCGTGCTCGACGACAAGGTGGCCGACAACACGCCGCTGACCGCGCGGCTTTTCTGCCGCATCATTCTCAAGCGTTTCGAACCGGCCTTCGCCAAGGCGCTGGATGGCTGGAATTTCAAAAGCCGCGACGACGACAGCGTGTGGGAAGGCGAAATCGCCGGCCCCGACCGGCTGCGCTTCCTCGGCATCGTCTCCCGCTACACGGCGCTGGTCAGCGACCTGTCGCTGTCCGAAAGCGCGGCTTGAGTATGTGCCGCGCCGAGCGCCGCCACTTCCTCGGTCGTCTGGCCGCCAGCGGCCTGGCGCTGACGCCACTCGCCGCCCTGCTCGGCTGCCAGAAGGGCGACTGGCCGGAAGGCATGGCCGAGATCAAGTGGGATCGCGATACCTGCACGCGCTGCAACATGGTCATCTCCGATCGCCGCTTCGCCGCCGAGATGCGCGGCGGGCCGCAAAATGCCGCCCTCAAGTTCGACGATATCGGCTGCCTGCTCTTCTGGATTCGCGACAAACAGGCCGAAATGCCGTGGCTGACCGATCCGGCGACCAAGATGTGGGTCGCCGACATGCACAACAAGGGCGAGAACATCAAATGGCTGGAGCCGCGCCATGTCCATTACGTCGGCCGCCGTTCGCCGATGGGCTACAATTTCGCCGCCACCGCCCAGCCACAGGCCGGCAGCCAGGATTTCGCCAGCATGCGCGAGCACCTGCTGGCGCTTGGTAAATGACCCCGCCGACTCCATCATCGAGGCCCGACACGCAATGAATCAACTCTGGCTGACCGCCAAACTGGACATCGTCGAATCGCTGCGCGCCCGCTGGTTCCAGATCTACACCCTGGTTTTCGGCGGCATCGTCGCCCTGCTCTTCGTCTTTGGCCTGACCGAATCGCGGGTGCTCGGCTTCATCGGCCTCTCCCGCCTGCTGGTCACCTACATCCAGTTGACCATGGCTATCCTGCCCATTTTCGTGCTCATCACCACCGTGCGCTCGGTGGCCGGCGACCGCGAGGCCGGCGTCTTTGAATACCTGCTGTCGCTGCCGGTATCGCTGTCGGCGTGGTTCTGGGGCAAGATCGTCGGCCGCTATCTGGTCATCTTCACGCCGGTTTTCCTGGCCATGCTCGGCGCCACCATCTGGGCCGCGATCCAGGACATCGAGGTGCCGTGGGACATGTTCGGCTACTACACGGCCTTGCTGGCGGTCATGGCCCTGTGTTTCCTCGGCATCGGCATGCTCATCTCGGCCATCGCCCGCAGCACCGACATGGCCCAGGGCGCCGCCTTCATGGTCTGGCTGACGCTGCTGCTCTTCCTCGACCTCATCCTGCTCGGCGTCATGATTCAGGGCAAGGTGGCGCCGGAAGTCGCCATCTCGCTGGCCCTCATCAACCCGCTGCAAGTTTTCCGCACCGCCGCGCTGGCCCTGTTCGACCCGCAACTGATCGTCCTCGGCCCTTCGGCCTTCGTTATCCTCGACCTGTTCGGCGCCACCGGCTACAAGATTTTCGCCCTCATCTACCCGGCCGTCCTTGGCCTCATCAGCGCCACCGTCGGCTATCTCCTGTTCCGCCGCGGCGACCTGCCATGAAACACTGGCTCGCCGCCCTGGCGCTCGGCTTTTGCACGCAACTCACCCTGGCCGCCGAGCCGCTCTCGTCGGCGCCGCTGTTCGCCGCCACGCTGGCCAATCTCGACGACCAGCCGACCGCCCTCTCCCGCTATCAAGGCAAGCCGCTGGTGGTCAATTTCTGGGCACGCTGGTGCGGCCCCTGCAAGACCGAGATTCCCGAACTCATCAAGTTCCGCCAAACGCACAAGGGGAAGATCGAGGTACTTGGCATTGGCATCGAGGAGCGCGCCGAATCAGTCAAGGACTTCGCCAAAGCCTACGAGATGGATTACCCGGTATTCGTCGCCAAGGCGCAGGGCATTCCGCTCATGAAGGCGCTCGGCAACAGCAAGGCCGGCCTGCCCTATACCCTGTTCATCGACCGCCAGGGCAAGATCGTGCAGCAGAAAATGGGCCTCCTGAAAGCCAGCGACCTCGACGCCGCAACCCCGGCGCTGCTGGCCGAGTAAACCGCGCGGCGGCATTCACGGGCAGGACTTGTAGATCACAGTCCGATGCAAAGCATCGCCAGATGAATTGGCGACGCTTCGCGTCAGAAGCTTGCGTTCGCCGGGTAGCGGCCTTCGGTCTCGCCCAGTCTACGGAGCTATCCCTAACCCGGTCGCCTCGGTTGTCATGCCCAGCCGGTTTTCCCTGGCGGGTTTTTCCGCCATTGCTGTCGCGTCGTTGCGGCGCAGGATGTCGTAATAGCTGCGGATGTTCTCGACCAGGATCACCGCTTCGCCGCCGCGCGCCCGGCCGGCCTTGAGACGCTGGTAGTACTGCGGTTTGGCCAGCAGCGGCAGGACGCGCTTCATGTCGTACCAAGCGTTGGGGTCGGCGTTGAGCTGTCTGGCGATGGTGCGTGCGCCGTTCATGTGGCCGGGGCCGATGTTATAGGCGGCCAGCGCCAGCCAGGTGCGGTCCGGTTCGGCAATATCGTCGCCCAGTTGGTCGCGCAGGATGTTGATGTAACGGGCGCCGGCGAGAATGCTCTGGCGCGCGTCGAGGCGATTGCCGACGCCGAGACGGTCGGCGGTTTCCTCGGTCAGCATCATGATGCCGCGGACATTGGTGTAACTGGTGGCGAACGGGTCCCAATGCGATTCCTGATAGGCGACGGCGGCGATGAGCCGCCAGTCGAGACCGCTGATCGCCGCCGCTTCATCGAAATGCTCGCGCAACCTGGGCAGCGTCGTTTCGATTTCGGCCAGGAACTTGGTCACGTCGCCCTGCTTGAGGCGGCGAACATGGCCGAAATAACGCTCTTCCAGCCGGGACAGCGTGCCGTCGCCACGGATGCGCTCGCCGAAAGCACTGGCGCGGGCCGCCAGTTCGCTGTCGGGATGCGGGCCGAGCAGCCAGACGATGGGCTGCTCCTCGCTCAGGCGCAACGAGGTGCGCAGGCTCGGCACATGCTGGCTGGCCAGATCCTCCAGCCGATCATCCATGACCACATACTCGACCTCGCGCTTGCCGAGGCGTTCGAGCAGATCGAGGATGGTGCCCTCGCCGACTTCGACGACGGCGAGGCCGGGAACGCCGGCCAGCAGTTGCCGCAGGGTGGCCGCCTGGCGGGAACCGGCCATGACGTGCACGGTCTTGTCGGCCAGTTGCGCGATCTCGCGCAACGGCAGCGAGGCCTCGTGCTGGGCCAGCGCGTCGCGCGTCATGAACAGCGGTGGCGTTGCCGCGATGCCGGGCAGCGGCGACAGCCAGGCGGCGGCAAGGTGGTAGCGGCCCTTGGCGATGGCGGCATCCAGCCCGGCCGGCTCGACGATCTCGTAGCGCACGCCGACGCCCAATTCCTGGGCGAAGGCTTCGGCCAGATCGCGCTCCAGCCGACCGACGATCGAGCCTTCCTCGCCGTCGTGGGTCAGCGGTCCGGGCCGGGTGAGTACGACCAGGTCGTGCTCACCCGGCCTTGGAAAGGGCAGGGGCAGCGCAGCCTGCTCGCCGCAGCCGGCAAGCAGGGCCATCACGCCCAGCAGGAAGAGTCGGGTTGTCAGAAACATCGATTGTGCTATTATCGCGCCCTCTGCGGAGAGGTGGCAGAGTGGTCGAATGTACCTGATTCGAAATCAGGCGTACTGCAAGGTACCGTGGGTTCGAATCCCACCCTCTCCGCCAGTAGCGCAACAAGGCCCTCCGGGGCCTTTGTTTTTGCTGGATTCTTTGTAATTCAAGCCCTTCCAGAGCGCTATTTTTGGGCGAAGCTGGGGACATTTCAGCGGCAATTCCGGGATTGCCGCATCGCCACGATGGTTGCCCAGGCGCTGATTGCCAAGACGATCCGGGGCTTACGCCAGGCAACGCGGCGCGCGCGCTTTCAGCTTGCCCCCGTACTCGGTTGAGGCATGGCGTGTTCAATTGTTCGCATTGGATGCGCATGGTGCGTCAATTTATGTACTATAAATAAGTAAATTGAATACAAGCTTTTTCGGCAGGCTGGCAACTGCCTGGGCATAAGGGCCGTCACCTGGACGAACGCTACGCAGTCTGTTGCCGCCTGACTCCGCGCAAAAAGGATCGCTGCGTGATCCCGTTTCCCTGTTCGCCGACTAGCGGCGTCGCCGCGCTGAGCGCCGGGGGTCATTGCCCTCGAAGCAGGCAGGCGATGATACATGCGCAGCGAGATTGAGGTCACTTCTGGAGTTGCTGTAGTCGTCCCGGACGATAGCTAAAAATAACCCCTGAACCGCTTGGCCTGTAAGGGCTTGAATTGACAGATTGCTTGTGGAGGCGAACGATATGCCGCTGACCCCTGAGCGCACTGCATGCCCGATTTGCGGCGGTGGCGGATGCCACGTCTGCGCGGGGACCGGCAGGGCGGAGGGAGGCGTTCTCGTCGTCAGCGAACAGGCGCTGTTCGAGGTGGAGCGCGGGGTATTGGCCGACCGGCGCCTGCTTGATGTCGGCCCGTTGCGCGGCGGCCCCGAGCGGCGCATGCCGACGATCACGGAAATCGAATTGTCGACCGACGAGTTCAGACGCTATTTCAGCCATGCGGACAGTGTCATCACGGGGGACGATTAGCTTCCTGCGCTCATGCGGCGGGCGTAATCGCCGCCACTTCAGCGCATAAGCACGCGCCGGGCGGATCAGCGTTGCCGGCAGCGGCTTGCCCGTTCCATAATCCGGCCCATGCTTGCTTACATCGTTCGCCGCCTGCTTTACGCCGTCCCGATTTTGCTCGGCGTGAATCTGATCACCTTCGCCCTGTTTTTCATCGTCAACACGCCGGACGACATGGCGCGCATGCAGCTTGGGGTGAAGCGGGTGACGCCGGAGGCGATCACGCAGTGGAAGGTGGAGCGCGGCTATGACAAGCCCTTGTTTTTCAATGCTTCCGCTGGCGGCGCGGCGGTCTTGAGCGAGACCGTTTTTTTCGAGAAATCGGCGCGCATGTTTGTCGGCGATTTTGGCCGCGCCGAGGACGGGCGTGACATCGGCCGCGAAATCGTCACGCGCATGGGGCCATCGCTGGCCATCGCCCTGCCGACTTTCGTGCTCGGCCTGTTCGTCGCCGTCAGCCTGGCGCTGACGCTGGCTTTTTTCCGGGCGACGGCTTTCGATGTCTGGGGCGTCGTGCTGTGCGTCGCGGCGATGTCGGTGTCCGGCCTGTTCTACATCATCGGCGGCCAGTACCTGATCAGCAAGGTATGGCGGCTGGCGCCCATTTCCGGCTTTGGCGACGGGCTGGACGCCTGGCGCTTTCTCATCCTGCCGGTGGCGATCGGCGTCGTCGCCGGCATCGGCGCGTCGACCCGCTGGTACCGGACGATTTTTCTCGAAGAAGTCTCCAAGGATTATGTGCGTACCGCCCGCGCCAAGGGGCTGGGCGAAACCGCGGTGTTCTTTCGCCATATCCTGCGCAATGCGCTGATTCCGATCCTGACCGGCGTTGTCGTCGTCATTCCGACGCTGTTCATGGGCTCGCTCTTGACCGAATCCTTTTTCGGCATTCCCGGCCTCGGCAGCTACACCATCGACGCCATCCACGCCCAGGATTTCGCCGTGGTCCGCTCGATGGTGTTCATCGGCTCGGTGCTGTACATCGTCGGCCTGATCCTGACCGATATTTCCTACACCTTGGTCGATCCGCGGATTCGCTTCGGATGATGGATTTCCAGATCGTCGTCCTCTGGTCGGATATCCTGGTCTGGCTGCTACTGGCGGCAGGTATCGGCGTCGGCGTGCTGATTGCCAGAAGTCCGCCGCTGCGGGCCGCCTGGCGGCGGGTCGGCGGCAACCGCATCGGCATGGCGGCGGCGACCGTCCTGCTGGCCTTCATCGTGGTCGGCCTCCTTGATTCCCTGCATTACCGCGCGGCGCTGGCCAGCCAGCCGGGACAGGCGCGGCAGTACGCGGTCGAGGTGCTGTCGCTGCTCGATGCGCTGGCGAAGCCGCTGCGCGTGGAAAACGAAAAAACCTACTCGGCGCCCTTCGCCACCCGGCTGTACGCCAAGGAAACGCTGGAAGTGCCGGGTCTCGGCACGGTGCGCGAATTTCCGCGCCTGCAATATGGCGGCAGCCACCTCGGCGAGCGCGAGGACGCGGTGCTGGCCGACGCCGCCTTCACCGCCTTCCGTTTCGCCGTGCTGGCCCTGCTCGCCTGGCTGGCGCTGGCCGGCGCGGCGGCGGCGCTGGTTGGAGCGCGTGCGCAATCGCTTGCGCTGACTTCCACCTCTCCCCCGGCCCCGACCCAAGGAGCGTCGGGATACTGGAACCGGGGAAATTCCCGACACCCGGATCCCCTCTCCCCGCTTGGCGGGGAGAGGGTTAGGGTGAGGGGCGCCGTTTATCAAGCCGCTTGCGCGGAATTTCACGCCACAGCCCCTCACCCCGGCCCTCTCCCCGCAAGCGGGGCGAGGGAGAGTACAAGCCACCCGCCTTGCCATCAGCAAGGGGAAAGACGAGAGCATGGGCAACTCTCCTCGCCACAAATTTCCGCCACCGGCTGGCAGCGCATCTGGTGCGGCGAGACGGCCTTTGCCTGGGACGCGGTGCTGGCGACGCTGGCGGCCATCCTGCTGGTCGCCCTGCCGCTCTTCGCGCTGGCCGGGCAGTATCACGTTTTCGGCACTGACAAGGTCGGCCAGGACGTGCTTTACCAGATTCTCAAAAGCGTGCGCACGGCGCTTATCATCGGTCTGGTGACGACGCTGGTGATGCTGCCGCTGGCCGTGTTGCTCGGTATCGTCGCCGGTTATTTCCGCGGCTGGGTGGACGATGTGATCCAGTACCTCTACACCGTGCTCAACTCGATTCCCGGCGTGCTGCTCATCGCCGCCGCCGTGCTCATGATGCAGGTGATCATCGACACCCATCCGCAATGGTTCGCCACCGCCGCCGAGCGCGCCGACCTGCGCCTGCTGGCGCTCTGCTTCATCCTCGGCATCACTTCGTGGACCGGCCTGTGCCGCCTGCTGCGCGGCGAAACGCTGAAGCTGCGCGAACTGGAATACATCCAGGCGGCGCAGGCGTTTGGCGTTTCCTCGGGGCGCATCATCCTGCGCCACATCCTGCCCAACCTGATGCACATCGTCATCATCGCGCTGGTCATGGATTTTTCCAGCCTCGTGCTGGCCGAGGCCGTGCTGTCCTACGTCGGTATCGGTGTCGATCCGAGCATGACCAGCTTCGGCACCATGATTAACAACGCGCGCATGGAACTGGGCCGCGAGCCGGCCGTCTGGTGGTCGCTGACCGCCGCCTTCGCGGCGATGTTCCTCTTGGTGCTGGCCGCCAACCTGTTCGCCGACGCCGTGCGCGACGCTTTCGATCCGAGGGCGGCGTAATGTTGGAGGTGCAAGACCTGCGCCTCGGTTTCACCGCCAAGCGCGAAACGCTGGCGGCGGTGGACGGCATTTCCTTCACCATCGCTCGCGGCGAAACCTTCGCCCTGCTCGGCGAGTCGGGCTGCGGCAAATCGCTGACGGCGCAGGGCATCCTGCGTTTGTTGCCGAGCGCCGGACGGGTGCTCGGCGGTTCGGTGCGCTTTGCCGGCGAGGAACTGCTGGCCCTGCCGGAAGCCGCCATGCGCGCCTGGCGCGGCGGGCGGATGGCGATGATTTTCCAAGAACCGGCGACCAGCCTCAACCCGGTGCTGACCGTTGGCCGCCAGATCGGCGAGGTGCTCGAATGCCACCGCGCGTTGACCGGCGAACCGGCCCGCCAGCGCATGCTGGAACTGCTGCGTCAGGTCGGCATCGCCGATGCGGAGCGGCGTCTTGGCGAATACCCCTTCCAGCTTTCCGGCGGCATGAAGCAGCGGGTGATGATCGCCATCGCCCTGGCCGGCGAGCCGGAATTGCTGATCGCCGACGAGCCGACCACCGCCCTCGACGTCACCGTGCAGGCGCAGATTCTCGATCTGCTGGCCGGCCTGCAAGCCGAGCGCGGCATGGGCATGCTGCTCATCAGCCACGATCTCGGCGTGGTTGCCCGCATGGCGCGGCGCATTGGCGTCATGTACGCCGGCGAACTGGTCGAAGTGGCCGGGCGCGAGCATTTTTTCGCCGCTCCCCGCCATCCCTACACCCAGGCGCTGTTCGCGGCCCTGCCGGAAGTCTCGCGCCGGGGCAGGCACCTGACCGCCCTGCCCGGTCAGGTGCCGCCGCTGGCGGCGATGCCGGCCGGCTGCCGCTTCGCCGAGCGTTGTCCGCAGGCGATGGCGATTTGCCGCGCACAAGCGCCAGACTGGCGTTCGGTCGCCGACGGGCACCGGGTGCGCTGTCACTGGCAGGGAGCGGCGGCTGAGGCGACAGCGGCGGAAGCAGCGGCGATGGAGGCAACCGCCAAGCGCGCCGCCGATCTTCTCGAAGTTACTGATTTAAAAATACATTTCCCCATCCGCAAGGGCATCCTGCAACGCACGGTCGGCCATGTGCGGGCGGTCGACGGCGTCTCGCTCGCCATCGCGCCGGGCCGCACCCTGGCCTTGGTCGGCGAATCGGGCTGCGGCAAAACGACGGTCGGCAAGGCCCTGCTGCAACTGATCCAACCCACTGCCGGCAGCGTCTTGCTGGCGGGCGATGAACTGGTCGGAGCAAGCGGCCGACGGCTCCATGCCGCGCGGCGGCGGATGCAGATGGTGTTCCAGGACCCCTTCGCCTCGCTCAACCCGCGCCTGCGCGTCGGCGAAATCATCGCCGAGGGCATGGCCGCGCTCGGGCTGGAGACGGCAGCGGCGGCGCGGCACGCGGCGGTGGCCGCGCTGCTGCATCAGGTCGGCCTGCCGGCGGAAGCCGCCGGGCGCTTCCCGCACGAATTTTCCGGCGGCCAGCGCCAGCGCATCGCCATCGCCCGCGCCTTGGCCGTGCAGCCGCAATTGCTGATTTGCGACGAGCCAACCTCGGCCCTCGATGTTTCGGTGCAAGCGCAGATACTCAACCTGCTGCGCGCCTTGCAGGACGAACTGGGCGTCGCCTACCTGTTCATCACGCACAATTTCGCCGTGGTCGAATACCTGGCGCACGAAATCGCGGTCATGTACCTCGGCCGCATCGTCGAGCAGGGCAGTGCGGAAGAAGTGCTGCGCGCCCCCCGCCATCCCTACACCCGCGCGCTCCTCTCGGCAGTGCCAGCGCCGCGCCTGGAAGGCGGCGGAGAACGCATCCGCCTGGCCGGCGAAACCCCATCGCCGGCCAAACCGCCAACCGGCTGCCATTTCCACCCGCGCTGCCCGCAGGCCACGGCAGCGTGCCGGCAGAGTTATCCAGAGGTGAGGCAGGTTTCGGCGACGCATCGTGTTGCTTGTTACGCTGGTTTAGGCGATAGTTTGTCGCCTATTTCTAGTTAGGCGCTATGCACTACACACTCACGCCCCGCGGTAACGGTATGCTCATAGCACTGATGGGCTCGGTGCTACTAATCTGTTTCTTCACTGGGAATGGTCCATCTGTTGAAGTCTTGGCCGTGTTTGGTCTCGCCGGAATACTGGCTGGCCTGCTTCAATATCGCGCTATTTCCCAACATCCATCCAAATTTCAAACTGCAATCACAGCACTACAAGTCAGGGCAGTACTGATTTCGTGTGGTTCTGGCAAAGCTTCAATTGCACTACTTTGGTTGGCCGGCATAGCGCTCATACTTTTGCTTATGTATGGCGGCGACCATGCCACCATTCAAACAATCGTCGGCTCGTATGCTATTTTTTCGTTTGCTCGTGAGTTGGCCTCTCTGCCAGCCCTCTTTTTACTGAGCCGCGGCAAAAACCATGCATGAACCCACCTTACCTAACCCTACAATCAACCCGGACGCATGTGCCGTGCGCCGGTTATCTTATCCGTCAGGTGTCATGAAACTCGCGGCCATCCTTTTGTTTGTCGGCGTAGCCCTACTGGGCTACGCATTTTCGATTTCACCCTACAAAAATGAGGCACTGTTTGAGGAGAAGGGCTATCCACTTAGCTCCAGTTTCACTACTATACACTGACAAATGCTCAGCACAGGCTAAACGATGCCCGATAGCTTTGCAAAGGATTACCCTCGTACTTGGATCGAATTTCTTGATT
>WREP01000039.1 GCA_009779265.1 Betaproteobacteria bacterium | reverse complement strand
GTGTGGAGCAGGCTCGATAGCATCGAGCCAAAAGTTAACAGCTTTCTCTAGGGTTTACAACCACTTAAAGAAAGCGATTAAAGAAAATGAAAATGCCGCTCAGCGCTAACTGAACGGCATTAGAGCGCAACGCTCCCTTTTTCATTGGCCCCTTTTCGCACTCGCCCGCCAGACGCCGCTTGATTTGATCGCGGCGGCATCCCCGGATAGCCTTTTCCACCGTCATTCCGTTTTTTTCGACAAAACTTTCCGCACAATCCCTTCCCCGCGCCCGTGATTTTGCGCCACTATTACAGATTCATCTCCCGCTGGCACGCGCCGCCCCAACATGAACGATATTGCCCACGTCAATTTCGCCACCGGCCCGATGTGGGCCGGTTTCATCGCCTTCATCCTGGCCATGCTGGCCCTCGACCTGTTCGTCCTCGGCGGGCGCAAGGCGCACCGCGTTTCGGTGCGCGAGGCGCTGGGCTGGGTCGTGGCCTGGGTCTGCCTGGCGCTCGCTTTCGCTGGTCTGCTCTGGTGGTATCTGAACGAAACTCACGGGGCCGCATTCGCCCAGCACAAGACGCTGGAATTTCTCACCGGCTACCTGATCGAGCAATCGCTGTCGGTCGACAACATGTTCGTTTTCGTGATGATTTTCGGCTACTTCGCCGTGCCGCCGGAGTTGCAGCGCCGGGTGCTGCTCTACGGCGTGCTCGGCGCCATCGTCATGCGCGCCGCGATGATTCTCGGCGGCATCTGGCTGGTGACGAAATTCGCTTGGCTGCTCTACGTTTTCGGCGCTTTCCTGGTATTCACCGGCATCAAGATGCTGATCTTCGCCGAGGACAAGCCCGATCTCGACCAGAATCCGCTGCTGCGCTGGCTGCGCGGCCACCTGCGCCTCACCCGCGACTTCCACGGCGAAGCCTTTTTCATCCGGCAGGACGGCGTGCGCTGGGCAACGCCCATGTTCCTGGTCCTGCTGGTGATCGAGGCGAGCGACGTGATTTTCGCCGTCGACAGCATTCCCGCCATCTTCGCGGTAACCACCGACCCCTTCATCGTCTTCACCTCCAACATCTTCGCCATCATGGGCCTGCGCGCCCTCTACTTCCTGCTCGTCGACATGGCCGACCGCTTCGAGTTGCTCAAGTACGGCCTCTCCATCGTGCTCGTCTTCATCGGCGGCAAGATGCTGGCCGCGCCGTGGTTCCACATGCCGATTCAGTGGTCGCTGGGCATCGTCGGCAGCGTCCTGTTCGGCTCGGTCATCCTCAGTCTGGCCCTGTCGCGGGCCAAGGGCGAGCAAAGCTAGCGCGCTTCTGGTTCAAGCCTGTACGGAACGGGATTGTTGCGCGGCGCAATCCCGAAATGGCGATGCTTGAATCAGAATTGCCCTGGCTTCGAGCCGCTTCCCCGCTCGGGTGACATCGCTTCGCGTCCGCCTGCGCGCAGTCCAGTCACCGCCGGCAGGAAGACTTCGCAGACCAGCACATTGACGGCGCCGAGATGATGGCGCGAGCGCCGCGCCCACAGCGCCGGCCAGTCCTGACCGGAGAGGGCGCATAGGCGGCGGTGCAGCGGATGCCCGGGCAACAGGCGGCAATATTCGAGCGGCTGGCGGCAAAAGGCGGGATGGACGAAGAGCAGCGAACCCAGCGAGCGGCTGCCGAGGCCGGCAAACCAGCGCCCGAGGCGAGCGCCGCGGGCGCTCGACACAACGCTGTGGGCAAACACCACCGGCACGCCGTCGCATTCGAGCAGCACCTCGCGCACCGGCAAACGGGGGCGCGCAGTATCGTCCGCCAGGGGCATCCGGCGTGACTGGCACAGCGGATGGATGCGAAATTCCCGGCAATGGCGCTGGCAGCGCGCGGTCAGCGAATCCGGCTCGGTCAGCCAGCGGCGCAAATCCGCATCCAGCAGACCGGCCGGGTAAGGGAGCCAGCGAGCGTAATCGCTCACTGCGGGCGCGGGGCGCGGTCGAGACCGCGCAGTTTGCTGCCGGGGCCGATGCCGCGTTTGGCGAACCAGCCGGCATTCATTTCCAGCGCATAGCGGGCCGGGCGGCGGGCGCAGTGATTGTTCTCGGTTTGCGGCTGCATCTCCTCGATGTTGATAATGCCGCCCGCGGCGTCGATGAAGGCCACCGACAGCGGCAGCTGCGTATTGCGCATCCACATGCAGTGGGTGTTTTCCTCGGCGAAAACGAACAGCATGCCGCGTTGCGCCGCCATCGCCGGGCGGTTCATCAGGCCGATCTGGCGGCTGCGGTCGGTGGCGGCGACTTCCGCCTCGATGCGATGAAAACCGGCCGTCAACTCGATCACCGGCAGCGGCGTCTGCGCCCAGGCGGCAGACAGGCTGGCGGCGAGGCTGGCGACGGCCAGCAATTTCTTTCCCTTCATGTTCATGTTCCCCGGATGGTGCGAATATCGCCCGCGATCTGACGCCATTCGCCAAGACCCAGCCCGGTCACCGACAGCGTGCCGATCGCCGCCCGCACCAAGCGCAGCGTAGGATAACCGATGGCGGCCGTCATGCGCCGCACCTGGCGGTTCTTGCCCTCGCCAATGCGAATCTCCAGCCAGCAGGTCGGAATTGCCGCCCGGTAACGAATCGGCGGATCGCGCGGCCACAGCCCGGCCGGTTCGTCGATGCGGCAAACCCGCGCCGGTTGGGCGGTGAAATCGGAAAGCCGGATACCGGCGCGCAACCGATCCAGCGCCGCCTCATCGGGAATGCCCTCGACCTGCGCCCAGTAGGTCTTTTCCAGCTTGTGCTTGGGCTCGGCGATCTGTGCTTGCAAGCGGCCATCGTCGGTCAACAGCAGCAAGCCCTCGCTATCGGCATCGAGACGGCCGGCAACATAAACATCCTTGAGCGGAATGAACTCAGCCAACGCCCGCCAGCGGCCTTCCGGCGTGAACTGGCTGAGGACGCCGTAAGGCTTGTTGAAGAGGATGAGACGGGGCACGGTAATTCCAGCGAAACTGCGTTTTTCGTAGGTTGGCAAGGAAGCGAATCCCAACGGACTTCAAAGCATCGGGATAGCGGAGCATGCGAGCGATGATGCCATAAGCTCCCTGCTCCTTCCTTCAGTTGTTGGCCGCTCGCGCCATCAAGCGCAAAATGCGCCCTGAAAGGCACCCCGAAGCATGTCGAAAAACAGTGATTCATCAACGCTCGAAGTTCCCGATCAAAAAAATCTCCCCGCTTACATGACCGAAGTGTATGGCTGGGCGTACATCGATCCCCAAAAAGTACATTGGCTGGATCGCAACCTGGTTTTTCGCGTATTGCTCTTCTTTAATGACAAGCGGCTAACGCGGGCTTATCTGGACGAAATCGAACCAGGAATGCGCGTCTGGCAGGTAGCGCATGTCTACGGCGACCTGATCCGGCAGGTCGCCGACAAGGTTGGAGCGCAAGGCGTCTTGCATCTGACCGACATCGCGCCCATACAAATCAAACAGGCGGAGCGCAAGCTGGCTGACAGGCCCTGGTGCAAAGCGACTCACTGCGATGCGGTGGATTTTACCGGTGAAAAGGGCATCGATTACGACATCATATGCAGCTTCTTTCTTCTGCACGAGGTTCCCGATGACAAAAAGCGGCAAATTGTCGATCATATGCTCGGGAAACTGCCAAAGGGCGGAAAAGCCATTTTTGTCGACTACTCCAACCCGGCAAGATGGCAGCCGGTGCGTTATATCCTAAAAACAGTCAACCACTTTCTCGAACCGTTTTCCAACGCCTTATGGGAAAACGAAATCAATCATTACGCCAGCAACGCCGGAGAATTTACTTGGGAAAAGAAGACGTTTTTCGGCGGCGTTTACCAGTGCATAACCGTCAGGCACAAGCAAGCGTAGCCCGGATTGTAGGCTGGACAAGGCCAAAGGCCGCAGTCCGGCGATTGTAAACTCTGACGCGAAGCGTCACCATTCTTGTCATGTTTGCGATGCTACGCATCGGCTTTTATGGGTTGTCGGGCTGCGCCGCTGCGCGGCTTGTCCAAGCTACGGCTCCTGCGATTTTCCGCTGGATTGCTGCGCTCGCAATGACAAGCGTCGTCATTGCGAGGCGCGAAGCGATGAAGCAATCCAGAAATGGCGGCGTTTGAATCCGCTCTAATGGCTGGTCCCTTCCGACTTGTTCACCTTGTTCCACACGTTGTACTTGCCAACCGGCTTTTTCATCGGCAGGCGTTTTACTTCTTTCAACGTCACCGCGTCGAAGATAATCAGCGCGCCGTCCATTTCCCACAGGCTGGCGAGCACGTATTTGCCGTCGCGGGTGAATTCGGTGTGGGCGAAGGTTTTGCCCGGTTCGGGGCGGATTTCGGCGACGATTTCCAGGGTTTGCTTGTCGATCAATTGCATGCTGTCCTTGAATTCGCGGCTCATCATCGAGTCGGTCCAGGCGTAGCGGCTGTTTTCGTGGCTGCGCATGAAGAAGCCGGGGCCGCGCGTTTTGATTTGCTTGATCGTTTTCCAGTCGGCCATGTCGATGATGCTGATGACGCCCTCGTTGAGATTAGGCGTCGCCATCACCGTCCGTTCCTGGCCTTGTGCGTCCTTCCACTTCCAACTGATGCCGGAGCCGAGATGGGGCATGCCGGGCAGTTCGAGATCGGCGATTTTCTTGCGCGCGTCGAGATTGACCACCTGGCCGCTGATGGCGCTCTTGGCGTCGTTGCGCGAGGCGCCCATGACTTCGTCGTAATCCTGGGTGAAGTAGAAATCGTCGAGATAATCTTCAAGGTAGCTGCGCTGCGGATTGAGGAAGCCGGAGATGAAAGCGCCTTCGCGGTATTTGAAGTCATGAATCCAGCCGACTGAAATTTCGTCGGCCTTGGGGTTGTAGGAAATTTCCCACAATTCCTTGACGTCCTTTAAGGCGGCGACGAAGCTCCGCCGCGGCGAAGCGTCGTAGACCGCCGAGACGCGCGAGCTGACCTTGCCGTCCTTATCGCTCACCGGCAGGATTTTTTTCAAATTGAGGTCGGCGTCGAGGATGACCAGGCTGTGCGGCAGGTAGTTGGCGACCGCCACCCATTTGCCATCGCCCGACACCGCCGCGTTGCGCGTGTTGATGCCGGCGCGCACTTCGGCGATGACCTTGAGATTCCACAAATCGAATTTGGTAATCCAGCCGTCGCGCGAGGCGAAGAATACATAGCGGCCGTCCGGGGTGAATTTCGGCCCGCCGTGCAGGGCGAAACGCGAGGGGAAGCGGTGGATGGGTTCGAGCTTGTCGCCATCGAGGATGGAAACATGGTGATCGCCGGTTTCGACGACGATGAAGAGATTGAGCGGATCGGCTTTATACACCGGCTTGTCCGGCAACTTGCCGGGTTCAAGGAGGATGCGCGAGGCGGTGATTTCGGCCTCGCCCCAGACCGGCATCGGCGTGATCGGCGTATAGGCGTATTCGACCAGGGCCTTGGCCTCGGTCGCCGACAACTTGTCGGCGAAACCTTCCATCTGCGTCGCCGGACGGCCGTTCAGGATCACCTGCTCGGCCTCGGTTTTACGCAGGCGGCCCAGGTTTTCCGGCAGCAGCGCCGGGCCGATGCCGCCCAGGCGCGCCTCGCCGTGGCATTGGGCGCAATGTTCTTGATAGGTGGCCGGGACGTTGGCGGAAGTTTCAGCGGCACCGGCCAACTCGGCCATCACCAGCAGGGAACAGACAGCCAGGGCGGCCGGGATCAGGATGTTTCTCATGATGCGATTTCCTCGTCGGAAAGATAGCAGCCGGGATCTTCCGCCCAGGCGTCGCCGGTCAGTTGCTGGGCGCGGACGCGGGTGTTGCCGTTGCAGATGGGCAGATGGACGCAACGCCCGCAGCGCCCTTTGAGCGCGCGCGGATGGGCCTTGAGGCCGGCCATCAAGGCATCCGACGTATCCGGCCAGATGTGCGAGAAGGGCCGCTCCTTGACATTGCCCAGCGTGTGATGCCACCACATGGTGTCGGGATGCACGTTGCCGAGATTGTCGATATTGGCGACATTGACGCCGGAGGCATTGCCGCCCCACTGGCGCAGCTTGGCTTCGATATGCGCCGCCTTGTCGGGGAAGCGGCGGCGCACCCAATGCAGGAAGTAGACGCCGTCGGCGTCGTTGTTGCCGCTGGTGAATTCCTTGTTCAGCCCGCGCTGTTTGTAATCCCAGCACGTCTCAAAGAGCAGATCCATCGCCTGCCGGGTCAACTGATGGCGGGCGTCGTCCTTGCGGTTCTTGTTGCCGCGCCCGGCGTAATTGAGGTGCGAGAAGTAGAAGCGGTCGATGCCCTCGTCCTCGACCAGGCGCAGCAAACCGGGCAGGTCGTGGGCATTGTCCTGGGTCATCGTGAAACGCACGCCGATCTTCAGGCCGTGCTCGCGGCACAGGCGGATGCCGCGCAGCGCGGCGGCAAAAGCGCCATCCAGACGGCGGAACTGGTCGTGCGTGGCGCCCAGGCCATCGAGCGAAACACCGACGTAATCGAAATCGCATGCGGCGATGCGGCCGATGTTATCGGCGTCGATCAGCGTGCCATTCGACGACAGGGCAACATAAAAACCCATCGCCTTGGCCCGCCGGGCGATGTCGAAGATATCCGGACGCAGCAGCGGCTCGCCGCCGGAAAGGATCAGCACCGGCACACGGAAAGCCTTGAGGTCATCCATTACCGTGGCCACCTGTTCGGTCGTCAACTCGCCGGGGAAATGGCTGTCGGCGGAAATGGAATAGCAGTGCTTGCAGGTCAGATTGCAGCGGCGGATCAAATTCCAGATCACCACCGGCCCCGGCGCGTTGCGCCTCGGCCCGACCGGCGTCGGCGCGACCGGCGTCGGCGCGACAATTTCCTGTATGTACTGGGAAATACGGAACATGGATTTCCTTGTCGTGGGGGATGGGCGTATTCAACGGCAGGACAAGGCGAAACGCCTTGATGCGGGTCAATCGCGCGACCAAGGCGGGCGTGGCCGGCCTGCGCGTCAAATGCGCAGGCCGCTTTTTTTCAGGATGCGCGAAGAAAACAGAATGTCGTGGCCGCGGCAGCGCGCGCCGAGCAGGCCGGCGACGATTTCGGCCTTGGCGCGCACTTCGTCGCGCGTATTGCCGTGCACCATAGCGAACAGGTTGTAGGGCCAGTCCGGCAGAGCGCGCGGGCGGCGATAGCAGTGGGTGACGAAGTCGAGGGCGCCGACGGCGGCGCCGGCAGCATCGACGCTGTCATCGGGCACGTCCCAGACGGTCATGCCATTGGCCGTCCAGCCGATGGCGTAGTGGTTGGGCACGGCGCCGATGCGGCGAATGATCCCGGATGCGAGCATGGCCGCCAGGCGGCGCATGACTTCCTCGGGCGCGATGCCGAGACGCCCGGCGATGGCGTGATAGGGCCGCGACACCAGGGGCAGCCCCTCCTGGGTGGCGACGATGAGGGCGCGGTCGATGTCGTCGATCAGCCGGGAAGCGGCGCTGGCGGACGCATGGCGGCCCGCATGGTAGGCCCGGTAGGAATCAGTGACGCTGGCGTTCATGATTCGGAATGGCGCACCGCCAGATTCATGCCCACGAAATATTCCCGCTCCTTGGGAAAATTATGCACTTTCAGCCCGCTCGCCCGCTCGATGCGGGCGATGGCCTCGCCGATGCCGTCCGGCGTTTCGGTGGCCAGCACGAACCACATGTTGAGCGCATGCTCGCGGCGGTAGTTGTGGGCCACTTGCGGCAGGGCATTGACCGTTGCGGCGACTTCCTCGTAACGCTCTTCCGGCGCCGCCAGCGCCGCCAGGGTGAAAGCGCCGCCAATGTGGTCAATCTGGAACATCGGCCCGAAGCGGGTGAGCACGCGCTGTTCCAGCAGGCGTTCGAGGCGACGCAACAAATCTTCCTCGGCGATGCCCAGTTGCCCGGCGACTTCGGCATAGGGTTCGGCGCAAAGCGGAAAACCGCCCTGCAAGGCCTCGATCAGCCGGCGGTCGACGGTATCGAGCTCAGTCATATCGCGCGCCTTGCTGCTTGTAGCGGGTGAGGGAAAAGAGCACTTCGTGCGGCGTCGCCGCCAGGCCGTGACGGCGGCGCAGGTCGGCGATGCTGGCCTCGACTTCGCCGCGCTCGCGGCCGTGAATCATGCAGAACAGGTTGTACGGCCACTCCGGCAGCGCCCGTTGGCGCCGGTAGCAGAGCGTGACCACCGCCTCCCCGGCAAGAGCGCGGCCGATGTCGTCGACCCGTTCGTCGGCGATGTCGTGCACCAGCATGGCATTGGCCCGGTAGCCCAGTTCGTGATGGCGGACGACCACGCCGAAACGCTTGATCGCGCCCTCCTCCAGCCAGCGGCCAATGCGTCCGAGCACCTCGGGTTCGGAAGCGCCAATGCGCTCGGCAATCAGCGCGAAGGGCCGGATGAAGAGCGGCAGACCTTCCTGCAATACCGCGACCAGCCGCCGTCCGGCTTCGTCGACCGGCGTCGCTGGCGTCACTTGGCGGGCGCTGGCGAGCGGCTTGCTCTCCTGGTCATCGAGCGGAAAACCGAGGTCGATGTGGTATTCCTCAAGCATGGGCAGCGTCAGCAGCGGATACCCGGCAGCCGCGCCGATGGCCTCCAGCGTGGCGCGCAGGCGCTCCTCATTGCTGGCGGTGACGACAAACCACAGGTTGTAGCGATGCTCGCGCTCGTAATTGTGATTGACCTCGGGAAAGCGGTTGACCGCCGCCGCCGCCGCCGCCAGCCGTTCCGGCGGCACGGCCATGGCGGCCAGGGTCGAGGCGCCGATGCGCTTGGGCGCGAAAACGGCGCCGACGCGGGAAACCTTCCCTTCCCGGCGCAGTTTTTCCAGCGTCCCGAGAACCGTCTTTTCGCCAACGCCCAGACGCGCCGCCAGCTCGGCAAAAGGCGCCGAACAGAGCGGAAAATCGCGCTGAAATTCGTTGAGCAGGCGAAATTCGAAAATAGCGTCCATCAGAAACCAATCCGCGCGGCGCGCGTCGTGAAGAAAATGCCGGAAGGACTGTCGGCGGCAATTTCGCCCAGTTTGGCGAAACTGGCCGTGTCGTAGATCAGCACCTTGTTGTCGTCGCGCGCCGAGAGCCAGATATGCTCGCCGCGCGGCGTGAATTCCATGTGCAGGATGCCCTTACCCGGCTCGAAGGTATGCGCCACCTTGCCGGCCAGGGTGTCGATGACATCCATCTTGGCATTGTCGGGGAAGGCGAAATTGACCCACACCTGACGGCCATCCGGCCGGGCCATGACGAACACCGGCTGGCCGCGCACCGGAATGCGCCCGACTTCCCGCCAGGTGTTGACATCGACGATCAGGACTTCGTGCCGGCCAACCGCCGGCAGGTAGATTTTGCCCTGCGCCACCGTCCAGCCGCGCAGATGCGGCATTTTGAACACCGGCAGCTTTTCCTCGCCGCGGCCATAGTTTTCGAGAATCTTGCGCGAGCCTTTTTCCGGCTGCCAGAGGTCGAGCAGGGCCACGCCGTCCTCGCCGAACAGACCGGCCAGGAAGTAGCGGCCATCCGGCGTCACCAGACCATCGTAGGGCTGATTGCCGGCCGGGTAGCGTTGTGTCGTCGGTTTGCGTGGATCGGAAAAATCGCTGACCCAGATCTCGCCCGCCTCGAACAAGGCATAGGCAAACTTGTTGCCCGGCGAATCGGCCAGACCGACGACCTTGGAAAACTGGCCGGGAGCATATTCGGCGGGCACTTCAGAAAGCAGTTCGAGGGTTTCGGCATCGAACGCCTTGATGCCGCCCGGCGTGTAGTTCTGCGCGACGACCAGGCGGCCATCCTGCGAGATCGAGCCGCCGATGGCATTGCCGGCCTGGATGACGCGCTTGACGATGCGCGCTTCCAGCATATCGACCTTGGTCAGCCCGCCATCACGGCCAAAGACGTAGGCATAGCGCCCGTCGCGGCTATAAACGGCGGAGGCGTGCGAAAGATCGCCCAGACCGGCGATGCGCGCATAGGGCTGGCGCGCGCTGGTATCGACCAGGGTCACCTGGCCGCTGGCGCGCTCGATAATCAGGCCGAGATCGCCGGTGCCGCGCAGTTGCGGGCTGGCGCAGGCGCCCAGCAGGGCGGCGAGAAACAGGCTCAGAATCAGTTTCATTGGGGGAACTCGCTCATCAGTTTTTCGACGATCCAGGTCGCCTCGGCTTCGCTCAGGAACTGCTTCCACGGCGGCATCGGCGTGCCCGGCCGGCCGTAATAGATGGTGGCGACCAGCCCTTCGGCCGGCTTGTCGCGCAGGGTTTCCGGCAAGAGCGCCGGCCCGAGGCCGCCGCGCAAGGTCATACCGTGGCAGGAACCGCAATCCTGGCGAACGAGATGCACCAGTTCCTTCTGCCGGGCGGCTTCCGGTTCGCCGGCCCAGGCCGCCGTCGCGGCAAGCAAGAGCAGAGGCAGGAATCGATTGGCTAGCAGCAATTTCATCTCCCATTTTCAGGCGCGGCCCACGGCGGTACAAACAAGGGGCCAGCGTCCGCCGTCCCCAAGTTTTAGCTAACTGCTGGCGGAGCGAAACGGTAGTCGAGGCTCACCCCCGCCAGTAAAAAGAGCGCCGCTGGCGGCGCTCTCCGGCAGGCCGCCCGCGATGACGGCAAAGCGATGGCTGGCGCTTACTGCTTCACCGCCTTGACGTCCCCATCCGTCCCCAGGCCGATGGTCTGGTTGAAGGAAACATGGTGGAAGCGGCCACCGGCATTGTCGGCATGAATGGCGACGCCGAAGGTGACTGCCTTGCCGGGGGCGAGCACGGCATTGCCGGCCAGCTTGCGGGTAAAGGTCACGGTATAGGTGTCGCCGGATTTGCTGCCTTCCGCGCTGGCGCCCGCCTTGCCGCCTTCCATGTTGCGCTTGTCGCTGACGCTGCCGTCGAAGGATTTGCCGCCGCTGCGCCACTGCATCAGATCAAGGACGCCGGCCTCGGCGTGCTTGGTCTTCTTGTCGTCGGCGCCGGGCATGGTGCGGGCGTCCTTATGACAGGTCGCCCAACAGCCAACCTGCTCGCCCATCGGCACCTTGTCGTTGGGGAACATGATGCTGGCCTTGACTTCGTTTTCCTTGTCCGACTTGTCGCCGCTGCCGGCCGGGGCCTTGAAAGTCAGGCGCACGTACAGATTGGTGGCATCGAAGGCAGCCTGGACGCCGACGGGATAGGTGCCGACCTTGGGCGCGCCCTTGGGCTCCAGTTCCTTGCTCAAAAGACGCTTGACATCGAGGCTCAGCTTGCCGTCCTCGATATGGCAGCCGGCACAGCTTTCGCCCTTCTTCAGGCCAACGGCGCCGCTGTGCTCGCCCTTGCCCTGGACCCATTCGAGCGGCGAAACGCCGGGATGGAAGACATGGATATCGGTTTTCGGCACCTTGCTCCAGTCCGGCGCGGCCAGAGCGGAAGAAGCGCCGCTAGCCAGCAGGGCGCCAAACACGGCCAAAGATACGAAACTTTTTTGCATTATGGTCAATCTCCACAGGGGTTGTCGGTTCCGGCGACGGGCGCCGGCACATACGCTACCTGGATATGCTACGGGGGCTTGCGCCCCCGTAGCTTTACGCCAGATCAAGAAATGCGCGGACGCATCAATAGATGTCGTGCTGCGTGTTGTAGATGTTGAACTTGCCGGTCGGGGTGATCATCTTCGGATCGGTGATCACTTTCTTGACCTTCAGCGTCGCATCGTCATAGACGACGATGGCCGACTGGTCGGTCTTGCCGCCCCACAGCGAGATCCACACTTCCTTGCCGTCAGCCGAGTATTCCGGATGCACGGCGCGCTTGACGGCCTTGGTCGGCGGCATGCCGGAATCCTTGGCCACATTCAGGATCGCCTTCGGCTTGGAAAGGTCGGCCATGTCCCAAACGGCGACCGATTCAGCCAGATCCTTGTCCGGATTCTGCGGCGCGTCAGCCCAGAGGTGCTTGGAAACCGGGTGCGTCTTGACGAACAGGTTGCCCGGCACGTGCTTGATTTCCTGCACATTCTGCCACTTGTACTTCTGGAACTGGGCAAACTTCGGATCGTCGGACGGCGTCGCGATCAGGGTCACGACATCGGCGCCCAGGTGGCCGGTCGCCCAGACGGGACCGAACTTGGGATGGACGAAGTTGGCGCCGCGGCCCGGGTGCGGAATCTTGGCGACGTCGATCAGGGCGGCCAGCTTGCCTTCCTTGGTATCGACAGCGGCAACCTTGTGGGAAGCGTTGGCGGCCACCAGGAAGTAGCGCTTCGAGTAATCCCAACCACCGTCATGCAGGAACTTGGCGGAAGCGATAGTCGTCGTCTTCAGGTTTTCGATATCGGAGTAATCGACCAGCAGAATCTGGCCGGTTTCCTTGATATTGACCACCCACTCCGGCTTGATTTCCGAAGAAACGATGGAAGCCACGCGCGGTTCCGGATGGTATTCGCCATCGACGGTCATGCCGCGGGTCGACACGACCTTGCGCGGCTTCAGGGTGTCGCCATCCATGATGACGAACTGGGGCGGCCAGTAGGAGCCGGCGATGGCGTACTTGTCGTCATAGCCCTTGAACTTGGAGGTATCGACCGAACGGGCGTCGAAACCGATCTTGACTTCGGCGACCACAGCCGGTTTTTCCATCCACAGGTCGATCAGCGACAGGCGGCCGTCGCGGCCGATCACGTATACATAGCGGCCAGACTTGGACAGACGCGAAATATGCACGGCGTAGCCGGTCTTGACGATGCTGCGGATTTCCTTGGTATCGCCGTCGATCAGGGCCACTTCGCCGGTATCGCGCAGAGTCACCGAGAACATGTTCTTCAGGTTGAACTTGTTCATCTGCTTGGTCGGGCGATCCTTGACCGGCACGATGACCTTCCAGGAATCCATCGTTTCCTTCAGGCTGTACTCCGGCGGAATATCCGGGGTGTTCTGGATGTACCTGCCCATCAGATTGATTTCTTCCTTGGTCAGGATGTCATCGAAATTGACCATACCGCCGTCGGTACCGAAGCCGATGATCTTTTCCAGACGATTCTGGCCGAGTTGCAAGGTGCCGCCCTCGGTCGTATTGCCGTCCTTGTCCTTCTTCGTCCAGTGCGGCTCAAGGTTCTTGCCGGTGGCGCCCTTACGCAACACGCCGTGACAGCCGGCGCAACGCTCAAAGTAAATCTTCTTGGCCTGTTCCTTCTCGGCCGCGGTCATCGCCGGGCCAGCCGCTCCCTGTTGGGCAAAGGCGGAACCCATGGCCACGGTCATGGCCGACAAAGCCAACATCCCCATTACACTTCTCTTCATCTTTCCTCTCCTCGAAAAAAATGCGTTTAATCCCCTAACGCAACAGCCGCAAGAGTGAACGGGCGCCAAATAGTGATCCTTGATTCCAGTCAAGCTTTTCGATAAATATCCCTATCCGTTCAATGGGTTATAATCAAAATTATCTAGTTTTATAGTTCGTTATGACTAGCTCCGGCATAAGTCCTGACGCGCCGCTATTGGCAGGTTTCAAGCAGGGCATTAGGATGCCGGCAAGTTTCAGGGAGAAAACATGCAAGTCGCGAACACACTGGAAAAAGGTAAAGTCTGGCTGGTCGGCGCCGGCCCCGGCGACCTCGAACTGCTGACGGTCAAGGCCGCCCGCCTGATCGCCGCCGCCGACGCGCTGGTCTACGACCACCTGGTCGGCGACGGCATCGTCGATCTGGCACGCCCCGACGCCCGCCGTATCTACGTCGGCAAGGAGTCCGCGCGCCACACCCTGCCGCAGAAATCCATCAACAAGCTGCTCGTCGATCTGGCCCGCGAAGGTCTCTCCGTAGTTCGCCTCAAGGGCGGCGACCCTCTCATCTTCGGTCGCGGCGGCGAGGAACTGGAAATCCTGGCCGGCTGCGGCATTCCCTTCGAAGTCGTGCCCGGCATCACCGCCGCCGCCGGCTGCGGCGCCTATTCCGGCTTTCCCCTGACGCACCGCGAGCACGCCCATGCCGTCACCTTCGTCACCGGCCACCGCAAGGATGGCAACCTCGACCTCGACTGGTCGGCGCTGGCCCGCCCCGGCCACACGGTCGTCTTCTACATGGGCATCGGCGCCGCCACCGATATCTGCCGCCAGATGATTGCCCACGGCCTGCCGGCCGAGACGCCGGCCGCCGTCGTCCGCAACGGCACCCTGGCCGACCAGCAAACGCTGCTGGCCACGCTCGCCACCCTGCCGCAACGCATCAAAGCCTCGGACATCAAGCCGCCAGCGCTCATCGTCGTCGGCTCCGTGGTCCGCCTGCACGAGCAACTCAGTTGGTTTGAACACGCGCCAAACACAAACCCCGCCCTGCAGACCGCAATGGCCCAACAATCATGAAGCGGCGCTGCCTGCTCGCGCTTTGCTGCACCGCGCTCAGCGCCCCGGCGGCGCATGCCTACACGGCCGGAGAACTGCTCGAAGACTGCCGGGCAGCCGAAAGCATCTACGCTGGCGAAAAGAGCGGCGATCCGCTCGTCGCCGTGCGCGGTGGGCGCTGCATCGCCTACGTCGCCGGCTTTGCCGACGGCTATGCGGTCAGCGACTATCTGGCCGACAAGGTCGGAATTCGCCTCAACGCCTTCTGCCTGCCCAGGGACGACGAACTCTCCGCGCGCCTGGTACGGGCCGTGGTCATCCATGTCGAGCGCGTGCCGCCGAACACGACGATGAGCACCGCCACCCTGGTCGCCGGCGCCCTCGCCAAGGCGTTTCCTTGCCCGGAAACGCTTGAAGGGCGCAAGTGATTCGGCGATAATCCGCCCTTCCCATGCCGGGATGGCGGAATCGGTAGACGCAGCGGATTCAAAATCCGCCGCCGCAAGGTGTGAGGGTTCGAGTCCCTCTCCCGGCACCAGTTGGTTTCAGCGATAGTGGCCACTAACAAAACTAGGCAGTGTGCCCAAAAGTGGTCTAAAACTTGGCTATGGTGTAGTACCAATTCACATCATGCGCTTGCGGCCCCAAAGGGTGTGACATGCAGATTGCCGCAGCGCTGGGCGACCTGCCACAGATCGTAGGCCGCTTGATGCTGAAGCCACGATTGCGCGCTTTTGCCGAACGCCAGTTCGAGGCGCAACGCCATTTCCGGGCTGATGGCGGCCCGGCCATTGACGACTTCGGAGAGCGTCTTGCGCGAAACATCCAAGCCTCGCGCGGCGCGGGTAATGGTCAATCCCAGCGGTTCAAGCCACAAGTCATAGAGAATTTCGCCGGGGTGCGGGGGATTGTGCATGCGCATGAAACACCTCTGTCAGTGATAGTCCAGATAATTGACGACATAGGCGTTGCCGTCCTCGAATTGGAAAATGACGCGCCAGTTCGCCTGCACCGTGACAGCCCAGAATCCATTGAGGTCACCCTTGAGCGGGTGCAGCCGCAGTCCGGGCGCATTGACGTCGTTGATCGTGATGGCGCCGTTCAGCAGCGCGAGGATTTGCTTCAGCCGCCTGGCGTGCATCGCTTGAATACCGGCGGCGCTGCCGCTGATGAAGAAAAGCTCAAGTCCTTTGTGCGCGAACGATTTAATCATGTGTCGACTGTAACCCATAAGGTTACAGATGGCAAGCGATTGCCGCTGCCTCTGGCAGCCACGACCCGCCGTCGCAAGATGTGATGGTTAGACCCCCTCTCCCGCACCCGTTGCACATGAAAAACCCCGCAAGGCCCAAACCTTGCGGGGTTTTATGCTGTAGCGGTCTGGATCAGCCTTTCAAGGCCGCCAGCACTTCGTCCAGCATCTTTTTCGCATCGCCGAACAACATGCGGGTGTTGTCCTTGTAGAACAGGGGATTGTCCACGCCGGCATAGCCGGAGGCCATGCTGCGCTTCATGACGATGGCGGTTTTCGCCTTCCACACCTCAAGCACCGGCATGCCGGCGATCGGGCTGGTGGGGTCGTCCTGCGCCGCCGGGTTGACGATGTCGTTGGCACCGATGACGATGGCAACGTCCGTATCCGGGAAATCCTCGTTGATTTCGTCCATTTCCATGACGATATCGTAGGGCACCTTGGCTTCCGCCAGCAGCACGTTCATGTGGCCCGGCATGCGGCCGGCGACCGGGTGAATGCCGAAACGCACATTGACGCCTTTTTCGCGCAGGAATTTAGTGATTTCGAAAACCGTGTGCTGCGCTTGCGCCACCGCCATGCCGTAGCCCGGCACGATGATGACATTCTTGGCGTCATTGAGCAGACCGGCCGTATCCGGCGCGCTGATGGCGGTGACTTCGCCCGCCGGCTGCGCGTCGCCGCTGGCGGCAGGCGCCGTGCCGCCGCCGGTGCCGAAGCCGCCAGCGATGACGCTGATGAAGTGCCTGTTCATGGCGCGGCACATGATGTAGGAGAGGATCGCGCCGCTGGAGCCAACGAGGGCGCCGGTGACGATCAGCAGGTCATTGGAGAGCATGAAGCCGGTAGCCGCCGCCGCCCAGCCGGAGTAGCTGTTGAGCATCGACACCACGACTGGCATGTCCGCCCCGCCGATGGCCATGACCATGTGGATGCCGAAAAGCAGGGCGATGACGGTCATCACCACGAGGGGCATCATGCCTTCGCTAATGGAATGGGCGTTGATGAAACAGCCGCCGAACCAGATCACCACCAGGAGGCCGATCAGGTTGATCCAGTGGCGCGCCGGCAGCAGCATGGGTTTGCCGCCGATCTTGCCCGACAGCTTGCCGAAGGCGATGAGCGAGCCGGAGAAAGTCACCGCGCCAATAAGGATGCCGATGTAGATCTCGACTTCGTGGATGGTTTTTTCCGCGCCCTGGTAATGCGCCGAGGCCGCCGGGTCGATGTAGTTGGCGAAGCCGACCAGCATGGCGGCGAGGCCGACCAGGCTGTGCATCAGCGCCACCAGTTCGGGCATCTGGGTCATCTTGACGGTGCGCGCGGCGTACAGGCCAATCGCGCCGCCAACCGCCATGGCGCCGACGATCCACGGCAGCCCGGTCTGGGTGACCACTTGTGGGCCAAGCACCGTCGCCAGGACGGCGATGGTCATGCCGATCATGCCGTAGAGATTGCCGCGGCGCGAGGTTTCCGGGTTGGAAAGGCCGCCCAGGCTGAGGATGAAGAGAATGGTCGCGCCAATGTAGGCGGCCGTAACAAGCGTTATCGACAACATCGCTGGCTCCTTACTTGCGGAACATCGCCAGCATGCGCTGGGTGACGGCAAAGCCGCCGAACATGTTGATGGTGGTCAGCGCGATGCCAACGACCGCGCAGCCGAGTATCCACACCGCCGGCCGCTCGGCGCCCTCGATCAGCGGCGGCGCGACCTGCACCAGAGCGCCGATGGCGATGATGCTGCTGATGGCGTTGGTCACGCTCATCAGCGGCGTATGCAGCGCCGGGGTGACATTCCACACCACCATGTAGCCGACGAAGCAGGCCAGCACGAAGACGGTGAAGTGGCCGAGGAAGGCGGCCGGCGCGTAGGCGCCGATGAACCAGAAGAGCACGGCGGCGACGGCGAACATAATGGCGACGGAAGAAGCCGCCATCGGCGCGCCGGCCCCGCCGTGGCCAGACGCTTTCGGCGCTGGCGCCACAGCCTTTGCCGCCGGCTTGGCCGGCGGCGCGGCGGAAAGCTTGGGCGCGGGCGGCGGCCAGGTGATGTTGCCTTCCTTGATCACCGTGGCGCCGCGAATGGCTTCGTCTTCCATATTGACGTCGATTTGGCCATCCTTGGTCTTGCACAATTCCTCGGTCAGGCGCAGCAGGTTCGTCGCGTACAGCGTGCTCGACTGCTTGGACAGCCGGCTCGGCAGATCCGTGAAGCCGATGATGGTCACGCCATGCCGCACCACCGCTTCGCCCGGCACGGTCAACTCGCAGTTGCCGCCCTGCTCGGCGGCGAGATCGACGATCACGCTACCCGGCTTCATCGACTGCACCATTTCCGTCGTGATCAGCTTGGGCGCGGGTTTGCCGGGAATCAGCGCGGTCGTGATGATGATATCCACCTCCTTCGCCTGCTTGGCGAAGGTTTCAAGCTGGGCCTTCTGGAAGCCCTCGCTCATCACCTTGGCATAGCCGCCGACGCCGGTTCCCTCTTCCTGATAATCGACGGGGATGAACTCGCCGCCCAGGGATTTGATCTGATCCGCCACTTCCGGGCGCGTGTCGTTGGCGCGGACAACCGCCCCAAGGCCGGCGGCGGCGCCAATCGCGGCCAGGCCGGCAACCCCGGCGCCGATGATGAAGACCTTGGCCGGCGGCACCTTGCCCGCCGCCGTGATCTGGCCGGTGAAGAAGCGGCCAAAATGGTGCGCCGCCTCGATCACCGCGCGGTAACCAGCGATATTGGCCATGGAAGACAGGGCGTCCATTTTCTGCGCCCGCGAAATGCGCGGCACGCTGTCCATGGCGAGCACCGTCACCTGGCGCTCGGCCAACTGCTGCATCAGATCCGGGCGCTGCGCCGGCCAGATGAAGGAAATCAGCGTCATCCCCGGGCGCATCAAGGCCACTTCGGACGAATCCGGCGCCTGCACCTTGAAAACCATGTCCGCCGTCGCCCACAGCTCGGCGCTATCGACAATTTTCGCCCCGGCCGCGCGGTAAGTATCGTCGCTGCAATTGGCCGCATCCCCCGCGCCCGACTCGACCGCAACCGCGAATCCCAGCTTGATCAGCTTTTCAACCACCTCGGGCACGCTGGCGACACGCCTCTCGTTCGCCGCGATCTCCTTGGGTACCCCGATAAGCATCGGCATGACGCCTCCTTTTTGCAATCCAATGATTTTCAGTGCACAAACGCCCAAAAACATACCATACAAAAACATGACCCGCGCAACATTGGGGGGCAGGACAGGGCAAGCGCACGCCTGCCGCTGGCGCGGACGTCAGCTTGGATGGCGTTCAGCAAATCACCCCGCCGCCGAGGCAGACGCGGCTTTCGTAAAGCACCACCGACTGGCCCGGCGTCAAGGCCCATTGCGGTTCGGCGAAGTGGATTTCGCAGCACTCGCCGTCGACGCGCTCGATTTCGCAGGGCTGGTCGGCGGTGCGGTAACGCGGCTTGGCGGTATATACCCAGTGCGGTTGCGGCGCCCGGCCAGCGATCCAGGACAGCCGGCCGGCGCTCAGCGCGCTTTTGAGCAGTGCCGGATGGTCGTGTCCCTGGACGACGTACAGCACATTTTTTTCCATGTCCTTGCCGGCGACGAACCAGGCGTCGTGCTCGCCGCCGCCCGGCTGCCCTTTTTCCTTGAGGCCGCCGATGTGCAATCCCTTGCGCTGGCCGATGGTGTGGTACATCAGGCCGTCGTGCGCGCCGAGCGCCTTGTCGTCGTCGAGGCGGCGGATTTCGCCCGGCTTGGGCGGCAGATAGCGGCTGAGAAATTCCTTGAAAGGCCGCTCGCCGATAAAGCAGATGCCGGTCGAGTCTTTCTTGGCGGCAACGTGCAGCCCCTCGGCCTCGGCGATTTTGCGCACTTCGCGCTTGTAGAGATCGGCGAGCGGGAACAGCGTTTTAGCCAATTGCGCCTGATTCAGGCGGTGGAGAAAATAGCTCTGGTCCTTGGCGCCGTCCTCGGCCTTGAGCAACTGGTATTCCCCAGCGAATTCGCGCACGCCGGCATAGTGGCCGGTGGCGATGCGCTCGGCGCCAAGCGTCATGGCGTGGTCGAGAAAAGCCTTGAACTTGATTTCCGAGTTGCACAGGATGTCGGGATTCGGCGTGCGCCCGGCCTGGTATTCGGCGAGGAAATCGGCGAACACCCGCTCGCGGTACTCGGCGGCGAAATTCACCACTTCGACGTCGATGCCGATGCGATCGGCGACGCTCATCACGTCGAGCAAATCCTGGCGCGACGCGCAGTAGTCCCCGTCATCGTCGTCCTCCCAGTTTTTCATGAACAGGCCGATCACCTGCCAGCCCTGGCGCTTCAACAACAACGCCGCGACGGCGGAATCGACGCCGCCGGACAAGCCGACGACCACGGTTTTTTTAGACATCGGGCCCAGCCCCTTTCTTCCAGTCGGCCAGCGGCAGGATCACCGCCGGCTGGCCATTATCGACAAACCAGCTATCGACGACGTAGCGTTCGGCCGTATCGTCGATCGTCTCGATCACCGCCGCGTAATGGGCGGGAAAAATCAGCGCGAAATGCCGCACATCCGGCTCCAGCACCCGATGCCAGCGCAGGTCGCCGCGCGCCGCCAGAAGGTGCAGGAGGCGCGTCGTCGTCGTCGCGTGGTCGATGCAGTCCATCCGCCCCGGCATCCCGTCGTCGGCGAAATTGCCGCCCTTGTCGTTGCGGATGGCGGTCTGCTCGCCGGCCCAGGCATACAGTTGCCCGATAACCTGGGCCAGCCGCTCGCGCTCCGCGCTGGCGCTGCCGGCAGTCAGCAACTGGCGGCGGATGGCGGCCAGCCGCTCCTCGCTGTACACCACCGTCTCCTGCACCTGGCAGCCGTACTCGTGGCAGACCGCGATCCGTTCCTCGGCGGCGGCCAGCCCGGCCAGCGCCAACGCCGCCGCGGCGAGCGCCTGGCGGATCATGCGTCGGGCGCTCGCCCGCCGGACAGATGGCAGGCGGCGAAGAGGTGCGGCTTGTCGATCATGATGCGAACCGGGGCGGCAAAAGCCTCATTTTAGCCGCTGATTTCCGCTAAAATCGTCGGCTTCCACATACAAGGCAATACGGAGAGACAACCATGTCCATGGCGGATCGCGACGGTTTCATTTGGCACGACGGCAAAATCATTCCCTGGCGCGAGGCGACCACGCATGTCCTCACCCACTCCCTGCACTACGGCATGAGCGTCTTCGAAGGGCTGCGCGCCTACAAGACCGACGCCGGCACCGCCATCTTCCGCCTCGAAGAGCACACCGACCGCCTCTTCAATTCCGCCCACATCTTCCAGATGCTCATGCCCTTCGACAAGGCGACCCTCAACGAAGCGCACAAGGAAGTCCTGCGCGCCAACAATCTCGAATCCGGCTATATCCGCCCGATCGCCTACTACGGCTCGGAAAAGATGGGCGTCTCGCCCAAGGGCGCCAAGGTGCACATCGCCATCGCCGCCTGGCCGTGGGGCGCCTACCTCGGCGAGGAAGGCATGGAGCGCGGCATCCGCGTCAAGGTGTCGAGCTACACCCGCCACCACGTCAATATCACCATGGTGCGCGCCAAGGCAGCCGGCGCCTACATGAACTCCATCCTCGCCAACAACGAAGTCACCGCCGAGGGTTATGACGAAGCCATGCTGCTCGACCCCGAAGGCTACGTCGCCGAAGGCGCTGGCGAAAACCTGTTCATCGTCAAGAAGGGCAAGCTGTACACCCCGGATCTGACCTCCTGCCTGGAAGGCATCACCCGCGCCACGGTGCTGCAACTCGCCGCCGAACTCGGCCTTTCCGTGCAGGAAAAGCGCATCACCCGCGACGAGGTGTACACCTGCGACGAAGCCTTCTTCACCGGCACCGCCGCCGAAGTCACCCCCATCCGCGAACTCGACGGCCGCCAGATCGGCATCGGCCGCCGCGGCCCGATCACCGCGCAAATCCAGGCCAAGTACTTCGATGTCGTCCATGGCCGCTCGGAAGCCCATCGCAACTGGCTGTCCTACATCTGATCCGGGAGAAAACGCGATGACCCCGCCCGTCGAACTCACCGCCGCCGACCTGCCGCTGTGCTGCCCAATGCCGAAAACGCCCCTGTGGAACCAGCACCCGCGCGTTTTTCTCGATGTTGTGCAAACCGGGGAAACGATGTGTCCTTATTGCGGCACGCGCTATGTGTTGAAGGGCGAGGCTAAGGGCGGGCATTGATTGCGGGTTGCCGGAGTCCGCGTAGGATGGGTAGAGCGTAGCGAAACCCATCTCCCCATTGAAATCACTCTCCCATAACCGATGGGTTTCGCCTTCGGCTCTACCCCTCCTACGCAACCGACGCGGGATCAAACTGCCCACTGAACCCCATAACGCCCGATTCGCCGGGGCGACCCATCATCCACCCATGAAAGCCCTCATCGTCGCCCCCGCCTGGATTGGCGACACGATCATGGCGCAGCCCTTGTTTGCCCGGCTGCGGGCGCGGCAGCCGGGATTGCGGCTCGACGCGCTGGCGCCGCGCTGGGTGGCGCCGGTCTTGCAGCGCATGGACGACATCGCCGAAATCATCGACAGCCCCTTCAAGCACGGCGAGCTTTCGCTCAAGGCGCGCTGGCGATTGGGCCGCGAACTGGCGGCGCGGGACTACGCCGCCGTCTACGTCCTGCCCAATTCGCTGAAATCGGCGCTGGTTCCCTTCCTGGCCGGCATTCCCCGGCGCGTCGGCTTCACCGGCGAGGCCCGCTACGGCCTCATCAACCTCCGCCACACGCTCGACGAAGCGGCGCTGCCGCTGATGATCGAGCGTTTCATGCAGCTTGCCGAGCCGCCCGGCACGCCGCCGGAAAAACCTATCGCTCCGCCGCGCCTGCGCTCGACCGCCGCCGATCAGGCGCGCACCCTGGGCGAACTCGCTATTGAGAAGCCGCCGCGCATCGTCGCCTTCTGCCCCGGCGCCGAGTACGGCCCGGCCAAACGCTGGCCGGCCGCGCATTTCGCGGTTCTGGCCCAGGCGCTGGCGGCGCAGGGACGGGCCGTGTGGCTGTTCGGCTCGGCCAAGGATCAGGCGGTGGCCGAGGAGATCAGTCGCCTGGCGCCCGGCTGCTGCCGCAACCTGTGCGGCGGCACCTCACTCGGTCAGGCCGTCGATCTGCTGGCCCTGGCCGAATTGGTGGTGTGCAACGACTCCGGCCTGATGCACGTCGCCGCCGCCCTCGACCGGCCAATCGTCGCCCTTTACGGCTCGTCCTCGCCCGGCTTCACGCCGCCGCTCTCCGGGCAGGCCGACATTCTCAGCCTGCGCCTGCCATGCAGCCCCTGCTTTGAGCGACAATGCCCGCTCGGCCACCTCGATTGCCTGAATCTGCTAACGCCACAACAAGTCCTCGCCGCCATCGAGAAACGGAGTCCCGCATGAATCCGCCCGCTATCCACGCCAGCCCCGAGGACATCGAACGGGCGTTCTACGAAGCCTTCGCCCGCGGTGACGCCGAGCAGATCGGCCAACTCTGGGCCGAGGAGGAAGAAACCCTGTGCGTGCATCCGACCGGCGTTCGCCTGACGGGCCTCACGGCGATCCGCGACAGTTGGCGCGGCGTTTTCTCCGGCGCCCGCCTGCGCGTGCAGGTCGAGGGCGTCTCCCGCTGGCAGGGAGCGATGCTGGCCATCCACCACCTGAGCGAAACCCTGTTCGTCGGCGACGACACGAATCCGCACGGGCCGCTGCACGTCACCCATGTCTATGTCCGCGGCCCCTACGGCTGGCGCCTCGTCTGCCGCCACGCCTCAGCCGCCGACGGCGGCCAGCAGGCGCTCGCCGACGCCGCTTCGCGCACCGTGCATTGAATCAGGCTGCCTCCCCGCCGCGCCTGTCGTGGCGGCCCTTTGCGGAAACTCTGGACGTACCGCCACAAAGATTCATACACTAGTCAGTTCACACAACGTCATAGGCGGAAATCATGAACTCACTTCCCGCAGAAATTTTCAAGGCTTACGATATTCGCGGCATCGTCGGCAAAACCCTGACCGCCGACATTGTCCGCCGCATTGGCCACGCCCTCGGCTCGCTGGCCGCCGAGCAGGGCCAGACGGCCATTGCCGTCGGCCGCGACGGCCGCCTCTCCGGCCCGGAACTGGCCGGCGCGCTGATGGACGGCATCGTCGCCGCCGGTATCGACGCCATCGACGTCGGCTGCGTGCCGACCCCGGTCACCTACTTCGCCGCCTACGAACTGGGCTGCAATTCCTGCGTCTCGGTCACCGGCAGCCACAACCCGCCCGACTACAACGGCCTGAAAATGGTCATCGGCGGCACGACCCTGGCCTTGGACGCCATCCTCGACCTCAAGCGGCGCATCGAGACCGGCCAGATCAGGCACGGCCAGGGGCAAAAGCGCAGCGCCGATGTCGCCGCCGCCTACGTTGAGCGCATCGTCGCCGACGTCAAGCTCGCCCGCCCGCTGAAAATCATCATGGACTGCGGCAACGGCGTCGCTGGCGCGGTGGCGCCGCAATTGTTCCAGCGCCTCGGCTGCACCATCGTGCCGCTGTACTGCGAAGTGGACGGCAACTTCCCCAACCACCATCCCGACCCATCGAAGCCGGAAAACCTCGCCGACGTCATCCAGGCGCTCAAGGACACCGACGCCGAGTTGGGTCTCGCCTTCGACGGCGACGGCGACCGCCTTGGCGTCGTCACCAAGGACGGCGAAATCATCTATCCCGACCGCCAGTTGATGCTCTTCGCCGCCGACGTGCTGTCGCGCGTGCCGGGCGGCACCATCATCTTCGACGTCAAATGCACGCGCCTCCTGGCGCCGTGGATTCGTAAGCACGGCGGCAATCCGCTGATGTGGAACACCGGCCACGCACTGGTCAAGGCCAAGCTCAAGGAAACCGGCGCCCCGCTGGCCGGCGAGATGAGCGGCCACACCTTCTTCAAGGAACGCTGGTTCGGCTTCGACGACGGCCTCTACACCGGCGCCCGCCTGCTCGAAATCTTGAGCCGTTCGGCCGACCTCAACGCGCCGCTGAAAGCCCTGCCGGATTCGCCCTCGACCCCGGAACTCAACATCAAGATGGCCGAAGGCGAGCCGTTCGCGCTGCTCGACAAGCTCAAGGCCGAAGGCAAATTCCCCGGCGCCAGCGAAGTCATCACCATCGACGGCGTGCGCGTCGAATACGCCGACGGCTTCGGCCTCGCCCGCCCCTCCAACACCACGCCGGTCGTCGTTCTGCGCTTCGAAGCCGACAATGCCGCCGCGCTGACGCGCATCCAGAGCGCCTTCCGCGACGCCCTGAACGCCGTCTGGCCCGGCCTGAAACTGCCGTTCTGAAGGCTGCCAGCCGCCAACGGTTACAAAGCCGCGACACGCCGCCCACAGACGGGGCGGCGCTGTCGCGGACATAATGAAAAATCCTGCCCGTCCGCCGCCACGCCATCGATGAATCGCCGCGCCAAGCCTTTTTCTCCCCAAGCCGCTTTCCCCCGGACGCCGCAAAACCTGCTCGGCAAATTGCTGACCTTGGTGTTCAGCCTGGCCCTTCTGGCGCTCGGCCTGATGTTCTCGCTGGTTGCACTGGCCGTCGTCGTCATCGGCGGCGCACTGTTCGCCGGCTGGTTCTGGTGGAAAACCCGCGCCCTGCGCAAAGCCATGCGCGACACCGCGCCAGCAGCGGCGACGAGCGATGGCCACGCCATACGGATCATCGAAGGCGAATGCCTCCGCGAGGCTGGCGACGGCGAACGCCTGCCGCGCTAGCAAGCTGCTGAAAACCCCTTTGTAATTTTTCCTGCCGGAATTTTTTACGGGTCGGCAGCGGACGCCCCGCGCCCTATGGAGACTGTCGCGAAAGCCAGACGCTCCCCTCCCCCCTCGCGGGGGAGTGCCGGGGGAGAGGGGGAGGTGGCAAGAGGTTCAAACCCCTCCCTACAGAGGACTACGGGTTTACGGGCCTTGCCAAACCCGCCACTCGCTTCCATCTGCACCTCCCCCTCTCCCCAACCCCTCCCCCGCGAGGGGGGAGGGGCTTCAAGAGCGCGGATTGAGCCTTT
>WREP01000038.1 GCA_009779265.1 Betaproteobacteria bacterium | reverse complement strand
GGTGGCCCTGACGGCGTGCATGCGCAAGCTGCTGCTCATTCTCAACGCCATTCTGAAAACAGGCCAGCCTTGGCGCGCAACACCTGTCGCAGCGTAGCCGGTTGACACGGTTGCTCCCCTCCGGGCTTCGCCCGCAAGGGAGGGAGCCGCAGCCTGCGTGCGCCGTGGGTTTTCTCCCTCCCTTGCGCGCAGCGTAGGGGAGGGTCGGGGAGGGGTTGCCGTCCACGCCAATGGCATTCATGCGCTTGCTCTGCGGTGGCGCTTGCCAGCGCCGGAAAGCTCTCATCCCCGCCTCAAATATTGGCCATGAAAGCCTGTTCGCTGTTTTGCCGATCGGCGTATTCCAGGAGGTCTTGAATGCTTACGCCGGAAAGGCAGGTTTCGATGGCCTGATCCAGCCTGTCGAATACCATTGCCCTGATGGCGGTTTCTATGGCGGAGGATGGGCCGAAAGCCGCGTTGTTTTCCATCAGCGTGTTTTCAACGCTGGCCAGCACATCCAGCGCGGTGATCGTGTGCGCTTCCCGCGCCAGTTGATAACCGCCTCTAGCGCCTTTTGTGGACAGGATGATGCCGTCTTTCTTCAGGGTCGTGGCGATTTGCTCCAGAAAGATTTTTGAAATACCCAGTATTTCAGAAATGCTGACCAGCGAAACGATTCCGCCTTTCTGTGTCTGCCGCGCCATTTCGATCAGCGCGGCGAGGGCATAGCGCCCTTTTGCCGATAGCCGCATAGTGTTTTACCCGAATTCTTTTTCCAGCCGGTTTAAGGCTTCCGCCAGCGTCGCCCGTGGGCAGGCGATATTGATGCGCTGAAAGCCTTCGCCGTCCGGCCCGAAAGTTGTTCCGCTGCTTAGCCAGAGTTTGGCGTTTTCCGTAATGCGCCGGTCCAGTTCGTTTTGGTCGAGGCCATAAGCGGAGAAATCGAGCCACAGCAGGTAGGTTCCTTGCGGTTCGACGAGGCGGATTTTGGGCAAACGCGCCGCCAGAAATTCACGCGCAAAACGGATATTTTCAAGAAGGTGGGATTTCGCTTCTTCCAGCCAAGGGCCGCCTTTGCTGTAGGCGCTTTGGCAGGCGGTCAGTCCCAGCGTGGTCAATTGACTGTAACCGCTGCGGTTGATTTCGGCTTTTAGCTTGTCGCGGATTTGCGCGTTCTTCACAAAGAGATTGGATGCTTGCAGCCCCGGCAGATTGAAGGTTTTGCTGGGCGCGGTGGTGATGATGGCGTTTTCGTTCAGGGCGCCAAAACAGGTGTGGGTATGCCCCGGCCAGACGAGATCGCAGTGAATTTCATCCGCGACGACAATGACGCCGTGCCGCTCGCACAATTCGTTCATGGTCGCCAGTTCAGCCTGCGTCCACACCCGGCCGACAGGGTTGTGCGGGCTGCACAGGATAAAAAGCTTGACGCCATGCTGGGTTATTTTGCGTTCAAAATCCGCGAAATCAATGGCGTATTTCCCTTCGTTATAAACAAGAGGATTCGTGACCAGCGACCTGCCATTGCTGCGGACGAGATCAAAAAACGGGTAATAAACCGGCGTTTGTATCATCACCGCCTCGCCCGGCTGGGTGAGCGCCCTGATGGCTTGGGCAATGGCGAAAACGACGGTTGGCGTTTTGATGATGTCGCGCTTCGCCGCGCGATAGCCGAAGCGCGAAGCGAACCAGTCGATTACTGCCGCGTAATAATCGTCTTTCGGCTCGGTGTAGCCGAAAATTCCGCGACCGACGCGCTTTTGAATGTCCGCCAGAATTTCCGGCGCGATGGCGAAATCCATATCGGCAACCCAGAGCGGCACCAGGCCATCGGGCTTGCCCCGCTCGCGGGCAAATTCATGTTTCAGGGAATTGGCGCCGCGAAAGTTGATGGCGGTAGAAAAATCGTATTTCATTTCATCGCTCTTTCCATATCCGCAATGATGTCCTCGACGGCCTCGATGCCGACCGACAGCCGGAGCAATTTTTCGTCTATGCCGCGCGCCAGACGCTCGGATTCTGGCACATCGGCGTGCGTCTGGGTAAGCGGGTGGGTTATCAGGGTTTCCACGCCGCCGAGACTTTCGGCATAGAGAATCAATTCCACCTTGTTCAGAATGGCGCTTGCCGTTTCCGCGCTGTCTACCGAAAAACTGATCATCGCGCCAAAGCCCCGCGCCTGCCGCTGCGACAAGGCATAGGCGGGATGCTCCGGCAGGCCGACGTAATGCACGGCGCTTACTTTCGGGTGTTTTTGCAGCCAGCGTGTTAGCGCCAGCGCGTTTTGCTGCGCTTTTTCCATGCGGATGGCGAGGGTCTTGATGCCGCGCGTTACGAGAAAGGCATCGAAAGGCGACAAAACGCCGCCTATGGTTTTTTGCAGAAAGCGGAGTTTTTCGCCGATCTCCGGCGACTTGACGACGACAAAACCAGCCAGCGTGTCGTTATGGCCGGCGAGATATTTCGTGCCGCTATGCACGACGACATCCGCGCCCAGGGCAATCGGGTTGCAGAAATAGGGGCTGAGAAAGGTGTTATCCACGATCAGGAGAATTTCCCGGTCGCCGATGAGTTCCCGGATGCCGGCGATGTCGCTCACCTTCATCATGGGATTGGTCGGGCTTTCGATAAAAATGGCCTTTGTCTTATCGGTGATCGCCGCCTTGACCGCCGCCAGATCGGATGTATCGACATAGCGCGTGTTCACGCCGTTTTTGCGCGACACCTGCTCGAACAGGCGGATGGAGCCGCCATACAGATCGTCGGTGGCGATCATTTCGTCGCCGGGCGAGAGCAGTTCCAGCACGGTCGCCATGCCTGCCATGCCGCTGGCGAAGGCCAGCGCCTCGGCGCCTCCCTCAAGGGCGGCGAGCAGTTTTTCGACATGCTCGCGCGTCGGGTTGATGGCCCGGGTGTAGTCGTAGCCGGTGCTTTGCCCGGCGCCCGGGTGGGCAAAGGTGGCCGATTGGTAAATCGGAACCGCCACCGCGCCGGTGCTCTGGGTCGCGTCGCGCACGGCGTGGATACAGGCTGTTTCCGGTTTCATCTCTGTTTGTCCTTATTCTAAAAGTCATGTTGACGTCGCGTTGGGGAAAACATACCATGCCGATATGTTTTGTATATCATACGATGAGGAACCCCAAGCATGTCAAGTGTCGCCAACAGCCTGACCGAACTTATCGGGAAAACGCCCCTCCTGCGTCTGAACGGCTATGGGAGAAAACTCAATCTGGGCGCGACCCTCCTCGGCAAGCTGGAATATTTCAATCCGGCCGGTAGCGTCAAGGATCGCATCGCCCTGGCCATGATTGATGAGGGGGAAAAAAGCGGCCAGCTCAAGCCCGGTTCCGTCATCATCGAGCCGACCAGCGGCAATACCGGCATCGGGCTGGCCGCCGTCGCCGCAGCGCGCGGTTATCGCGTCATCCTCACCATGCCGGAAACGATGAGCATTGAGCGGCGCAAACTGCTCGCCGCCTACGGCGCGGAGCTGGTGCTGACCGAAGGCGCGAAAGGCATGAAAGGCGCCATCGCCAAGGCCGAGGAACTGGCTGCCGCAACGCCAAATTCCTTTATCCCCGGACAATTCGTCAATCCCGACAATCCCCGCACCCACAAGGAAACGACCGGCCCCGAAATCTGGCAGGCCACGGGCGGCAAGGTGGACATTTTTGTCGCCGGCGTCGGCACGGGCGGGACGATCAGCGGTGTGGGCGAGTATCTCAAATCACAAAATCCGGATCTGAAAGTCGTCGCCGTCGAACCCTTCGATTCGCCCATGCTGTCGGAAGGCCGCGCCGGGCCGCACAAGATTCAGGGCATCGGCGCCGGCTTCGTGCCGGACACGTTGAATACAAAAATTTTCGATGAAGTCATCGCCGTCAAAAGCGAGGACGCTTTCCAGGCCGGGCGCGAAATCGCACGCACGGAAGGGCTGCTGGTCGGCATCTCCTCCGGCGCGGCGCTCTGGGCCGCGGCCCAACTGGCCGCTCGCCCGGAAAACAAGGGCAAAAGCATCGTGGCCATTCTCCCGGATACGGGCGAGCGTTATTTGTCCACGCCGCTGTTCGAGCAGTGATTAGCGCCAGCGCCGCTGCGCCAGCGCCGCGAGGCCGCCGAGCAGCATCAGGCCGCTCATGCCGAGGGCCAGATGCAGGGTCGCGCCCCACAACAGCGGCACGACCAGCGCCGCCGCCAGACTGTTGAAGACCGATTGCAGGAAGGTCTGGCAGGAGGCGGCGAGGCCGCGCTGGGCCGGGAAGGGGTCGAGGGCAAGGAGTGTCAGGCAGGGCATGGTCAGCGCCATGCCGGTGGTGTACACGAGCAGCGGCGTCACGCTCCACGGCAGGCCGGGCGGTAGCGTCAGGTTGATGGCGAGATTGAGGGCGGCGGCGATCGCCATCAGCGCGTAGCCGAGGGCGATGGTTTTTGCTGGCGAAAGTTTGCCGGCCAGCCGGCTGGACAGCCAGGAACCGCACAGGAGGCCGCACATGGCCGGGCCAAAGAGCCACAGAAAGGCGGTTTCCGGCAGGCCCAGATGGCGCATGAGAAATACCGGCGCCGCCAGCACGTAGATGAAAAAGCCGGCGAAATTGAGCGACAGCGCGGCGCAGGCGAGGAGAAAGGCGGGCGAACTCAACACCTGCCAGTAGGCGCGCGCCAGATAGGCCGGTTGCAGCGACTGGCGGCGTTCCGGCGGCAGGGTTTCGGGCAGCCGCCGCCAGCAGGCTAGCCACAGCGCGGCGGTCATCAGCGCCAGAAAGACGAACACCATGCGCCAGCCGAACAGGGCTTGCAGCCAGCCGCCGATGAGCGGCGCCAGCGCTGGGGCGAGGGCGAACATCATGGTGATCTGCGCCATTAGCCGTTGCGCCGCGGCGCCGTCGAACAGGTCGCGGACGATGGCGCGGCCGATGACGATGCCGGCGCCAGCGGTGACGCCCTGCATGGCGCGCCAGAACCATAGTTGGCCGATGCTGCCGGCCGCCGCGCAGCCAACCGAGGCAAGGGCGAAGAGCGCCAGGGCGACGAGGATGACGCGGCGGCGGCCAAAGCGGTCGGAAATGGCGCCATGCCACAGGGTCATCACGGCAAAGGCGGAGAGGTAGGCCGACAGCGTTTGCTGCACCTGCAACTGGCTGGCGCCGAGCTTATCGGCGATGTCGGGGAAGGAGGGCAGGTAGGCGTCGATGGAAAACGGCCCGAGCGCCGCCAGCGCCGCCAGCAAGAGGGCGATGCCGCGCGGACTGGCTGCCCGTTCAGACACGGGCCAGACGCCGGTACTGGATGGCCTCGCCGACATGCGCGGCGGCAATCGCCTCATGCCCGGCCAGATCGGCGATGGTGCGGGCGACGCGCAGGATGCGATGCCAGGCGCGGGCCGACAGGCCGAGATTGCGGCTGGCCTGTTCGAGCAGGCGGCGGCTGGCCTCGTCGGGGGCGCAGAAAGCATCGACCTCGGCGCTGGAGAGGCGGGCGTTGGCCCGGTTCTGCCGCGCCGACTGGCGGGCGCGGGCGGCGACGACGCGCTGGCGGACTACCGCCGAACTTTCCCCTGCCGGTTTGTCGAGCAGGGCTTCCGGCGGCAGGGCGGGGACTTCGATGACCAGGTCGATGCGATCAAGGAAAGGGCCGGAGAGCTTGCCGCGATAGCGGGCGATCTGATCCGGCGTGCACCGGCAGCGCCCCGTTGCCGCGCCGTGATGGCCGCAGGGGCAGGGATTCATCGCCGCGACCAGTTGGAAATCGGCGGGGAACTCGGCCTGACGGGCAGCGCGGGCGATGTGGATGCGCCCGGTTTCCAGCGGCTCGCGCAGCGCTTCCAGTACCTTGCGGTCGAATTCGGGCAACTCATCGAGGAACAGGATGCCGTGATGGGCCAGACTGATTTCGCCGGGCTGCGGCGGATTGCCGCCGCCGACCAAGGCCACCGTCGAGGCCGAATGGTGCGGCTGGCGAAAAGGGCGGCGGCCAAAACCGTGCGTACGGAACTTCCCGGCCAGCGACAGCACGGCAGCCGAGGCGCGGGCCTCGGCTGGGCCAAGATCGGGCATCAGGCCGTTCAAACGCGCGGCCAGCATCGACTTGCCGGTGCCCGGCGGGCCGATCATGAGCAGGGAATGATTGCCGGCGGCGGCGATTTCGAGAGCGCGCTTGGCCTGGGCCTGACCGCGCACCTCGGCCAGATCGGGGGCGGGCGGCGCGGCCTCGCCCGTGGCCGGCGCGGCGCTGGCCAGCGTCTCGCGCCCGGTCAGGTGAGCACAGACGGCCAGCAGCGAATCCGCTGCCAGAATCGCGCCATCACCGGCGAGCGCCGCCTCGCCAGCGCTCGCCGCCGGCAGGATGAAGGCGCGGCCATGATCGCTGCCGCCCAGCGCCATTGCCAGCGCGCCGCGCACCGGGCGCAGTGCGCCGGAAAGCGACAATTCGCCGGCAAATTCGTAATCGGCCAGCGGTTTCGCCGGCAGTTGACCGCTGGCGGCGAGGACGGCCAGCGCGATGGGCAGATCGAAACGGCCCGATTCCTTGGGCAGATCGGCTGGCGCCAGATTGACGGTGATACGTCTGGCGGGAAATTCAAAGCCGGAATTGAGAATCGCCGCCCGCACCCGGTCGCGGGCTTCCTTGACTTCGGTATCGGGCAGTCCGACCAGGGTGAAAGCCGGCAAGCCGCTGGCGATATGGGCCTCGACCGTGACCGGCGGCGCGTTCAGGCCATCCAGCCCGCGGCTGTGCGCGATGGCCAGGGCCATGGCGGCTTACTGCGGGACGCTGGCCGGGGTCTTTTCCAGCGCCGCGACGCGGGTTTCGAGTGCCTTCAACTGCTCGCGGGCGCGGGCCAGAACCTTGGCCTGCACATCGAATTCCTCGCGGGTAACCAGATCGAGCCGGGAAAAAGCGCCGCTGACAAGCGCCTTGGTGTTTTTCTCGATATCCTTGACCGGCGAATTGGCCAGCAGGGCGCTCATCTTGGCGCCGAAATCTTCCAGGAATTTGGGGTCAAACATGATGTTTCTCCGTGTGGTGCGGCAGTTTAGCACTGTGGGTCGCAGGAATGCGGTGCGGATAGCGCGTGGTGCTACTTTATCAGCGGCAAGAGGGCGCGGAATTCGTTGGTGCCGGCGCGGTGCAGCCATTCGAAGAGCACCATTTCAGTAGTCACCACTTGCGCGCCAAGGGCGCGCAGGCGTTCGCTGGCGGCGGCGCGGTTGGCCGGCGTGCGCGAGGAAGTGGCGTCGGCGACGAGAAAGACCGCGAAGCCCGCTTCGAGCAGGCCGCAGGCGGTTTGTAGAACGCAGACGTGGCTTTCGGCGCCGGTCAGGATGATCTGGCAGCGGTCGGTGGCGCGCAGCAGATCGAGCGCGCCCGGTTCGGCGGCGCAGGAAAAATGCGTTTTCTCGAAGAAATGGGCGTGTCCCGCCGCCTCGCGGATGGCGGCGAGACTGCCGCCCAGGCCGCGTACATATTGCTCGGAAACGAAGGCCGGCACCGCCAGTTGCGCCGAGGCGCGCAGCAGGCGCGCGGCATTGGCGGTGACCGCCGCGCTTTCATGAATGGCCGGGGCCAGCTTTTCCTGGATATCGACGACCAGCAGCAGGGATTTGTCGCGGGCGATCAGCATGGGGGTATTCCAGAATCAGGCGGGTGCGGTTTATCAAGGCGTTTGAGCGGGTTTTCACGCCGTTACCCCTCCCCGCCCCTCCCCTCCGCCTGCGGCGCAAGGGAGGGAGAAAAAGCCACAGCGTGCGCCGGTTTGGCTCCCTCCCTTTCGGACGAAGTCCGAAGGGGAGGGCCGGGGAGGGGTAACGGTGCATCCAGGCGCGAGGGCGCGCGCAAGCAACATCAGCGGAAAACCACCGTCTTGTTGCCATCCACCAACACCCGGTCTTCGAGGTGGTAGCGCAGGCCGCGGGCGAGTACCGTTTTTTCGATGTCCTTGCCGTAGCGCACCATGTCTTCCGGGGAATCGGAGTGATCGATGCGGATCACGTCCTGCTCGATGATCGGCCCGGCATCCAGTTCGCCGGTGACGTAGTGGCAGGTTGCGCCGATCAGTTTGACGCCGCGCGTGTAAGCCTGATGGTAGGGCTTGGCGCCGGCAAAGCTGGGCAGGAAGCTGTGGTGGATGTTGATGATGCGGCCGGCCAGCGCCTCGCACAGTTCGGGCGGGAGGATCTGCATGTAGCGGGCGAGCACCATGGTATCGCCGCGCACGTCCTCGAAAATGCGCTGGATTTCGGCCATGGCGGCTTTCTTGTTGGCGGCGGCGACCGGCACGTGATGAAAGGGGATGCCGTGCCACTCGACGACGCCGCGCAGGCTGTCGTGATTGGCGATGACGCAGGGAATCTCGATATCGAGTTCCTTCGCCTGCCAGCGCGCCAAGAGATCGTAGAGGCAATGCTCCTGCTTGGAAACGAGGATGACGACGCGCTTTTTGACCGCGCTGTCGCTGATTTGCCAGGTCATGGCCAGCGGTTCGGCGACTTCCGCCGCGAAACGCTCGCGGAATTCGGCGAGCAGGAAGGGCAGCGAGGCGGCCTTGATCTCGATGCGCATGAAATAGCGCCGGGTCAGCGCATCGGCATGAAAGCTCGATTCGAGAATCCAGCCGCCATGCCCGGCGATGAAGCCGGAAACGCGGGCGATGATGCCGACCTGATCGGGGCAGGAGGCGGAAAGCGTGTAATAGCGGTCGCTGTGCATGGAACGTCAGGCGGCGGCGAAGGCCTTGTCGATCTCGCGGCGCAGATCGTCGTAATTGAGCACCACCGGGTATTGCGGGAATTCACGGATGACGTTTTCCGGCGGATGGAAGAGGATGCCGCCGTGGGCCTCGCCGAGCATCGCCGTGTCGTTGTAGGAATCGCCAGCGGCGACGATGGTGAATTTGAGTTCCTTGAAACGCTTGACCGCCTCCTGCTTCTGGTTCGGCATGCGCAGATGGTAAGCAACCAGCATGCCCTGGGCATCGGCTTCGAGCGAATGGCAGAACAGCGTCGGCCAGCCGAGCTGGCGCATCAGCGGGTGGGCGAATTCGTAGAAGGTATCGGAGAGGATGACGACCTGATACGTCTCGCGCAGCGCGTCGAGAAAGGCGCGGGCGCCCGCCATCGGCCCCATTTCGGCGATCACCTTCTGGATATCCGGCAGGCCGAGCTTGTGCTGGCGCAGGATATCCAGGCGGTAGGTCATGAGCTTGTCGTAATCCGGCTCATCGCGGGTCGTGCGCGCCAGCTCGGGGATGCCCACGCGTTTGGAAAATTCGATCCAGATTTCGGGGACCAATACCCCTTCGAGGTCGAGACAGACGATGCGCACGGGCGGCTCCAGAATGGCGAAAAACCTACATTTTACCCCATTGCGCCGGGGCTTTTGCGGCCGGGTGGGCGGCGAAATCAGGGCAATCGCATGAAAGGCGCGTTGCCTGTGCTCTCCCTCCCTTTCGGGCGCAGCCCGAAGGGGAGGGTCTGTCACGCCGTGGGCAGCGTCATTTACGCCGTTTGCATTCATGCGCTTGTTCTGGCGGTGGGGTCGTACTCGGGATCCTGCCGGAATGACGAGGGGGCGTGGCGGCACTCCCTGCCGACGAGCTAATCCATTAGTTATTTTGAGTATGCAATTGGGCGTAGTTCAGATCGGGTATTGGGATGGTTTTGATTAAGGTCAAATTTAACTGTCTCATCTATGCCCAAATGCGCCCATCGCAAATGGAATGAAAGGGAGTCGTCAATGAGCGGCAAGGAGTGGGTGGACCTACAGGGCTTTCTCGGCGCCATCGAGCCGTATTCGGTTCTTGACGCGCGGGCCTTGTCGCGTCTTGCCGCGGCTGCCCGGGTCATCCGGTTGGAACGGGGGCAGTCCTTGTTCGAACAGGGGCAGTCTTGCGTCGGCGTGCATGTCGTTGTTTCGGGGCAGTTCAAGCTGGCCTTCAGTTCGCCGCACGGGGCGGAAAAAGTCATCACCATCGTGACCGACCGGGAGAGCATGGGCGAAACCTGCCTCTCGCTGGGCCAGCATTACCCCTTCCATGCCGAGGCGCTGCGCGATTCGCAACTGGTCTTCCTGCCCAAGCTGGCTTTGAGTGAATGCTTGCAGGCCAACCCGGAGTTTCTTTACCGCCAGATGCAATGCATTGCCCACAAGCTGCATATCCTGCTCCAGGAAGTCGAAGCGTCGGCGCTGTTGTCGGGCGCCGAGCGCATCCTCGCTTTCCTGATGCAGGCGGTCAATAGCACCGAGGCAGACGGTTCGGCGAAGGTCGAGCTGTCGTTGCCCAAGTCGATCATCGCCTCCCGCCTGAGCCTGACGCAGGAACATTTTTCCCGTTTGCTGCGGCAATTGTCGGAGTCCGGGATGATTACCGTCGCCGGGCGCACGGTGCACATTCCCAATCCCGACCGGGTGAACCGCTATCTCGATTCCGGCGCCGCCCACGGCCAATACCGCGGCGGGCGCTCGACGGGGCGCGGGCGGGCGGACTGGGGACGTCTGGCGACCGCCTGATTTTGCCTCAGTCCGGCTGCGGCAAAGCTTCCAGCGCCTCGTGCACTTCCAGCCAGCGGAGTTCCGCCGCCTCGATCTGCTCGCCGAGGGCGGCGGCCTGACGGTGCAGTTCCTCGCTTTCGGCGCGGTCGACTTGAGTGTAGAAATCGGGGTCGGCGAAGCGGGCTTCCAGCGCCGCCCGGCTGGCGTTCCATTCGGCCAGCTTTTTCTCCAATTGCGCGATTTCCTTCACCAGCGGCCGTCGCTGGGCGAGCAGAGCCTGCCGGCCGGCTTTTGCCTCGGCTCGCTGTAGTAAGCGCTCGCTTTTGCCGGCTGAGACTTCTGCTGGCGGCGCTTTTTCGGCGCTGCGCTGGCTGGCCAGCCAGGCGGCGTAGTCGTCGAGATCGCCGTCAAAGGATGTGACTCCACCATTGGCGACGAGTAGCAGTTCGTCGGCGCAGGCGCGCAGCAGGTGGCGGTCGTGCGAGACGACGACCATGCCGCCCTCGTAATCCTGGAGCGCGAAGGTGAGCGCCTCGCGCATTTCCAGGTCGAGGTGATTGGTCGGCTCGTCGAGCAGCAGCAGGTTCGGTTTGGAACGAATGAGCAGGGCCAGGGCCAGGCGCGATTTTTCACCGCCGGAGAAAGGTTCGACGGCGCGCGTCGCCATGTCGCCGCGAAAATCGAAGCCGCCCAGATAGTCGCGCAATTCCTGTTCCGGCGTCGTCGGTTCCAGGCGCAGCAGGTGTTGCAGCGGCGATTCGTCGGGGCGCAGTTGTTCCAGTTGGTGTTGGGCGAAGTAGCCGATATTGAGCGCCTTGGCTTCCTTCCTTTCGCCGCCTTGTTGCGGCAGCGCGTCGGCCAGCAGCTTGATGAGGGTCGATTTGCCGGCGCCGTTGCGGCCCAAGAGGCCGATGCGGCAACCGGGGCGCAGGGTCAGCGACACGTCGGCGAGAATCCGCCGGTCGCCGTAGCCGGCCGCCGCGTCCTCAATGACCAGCAGCGGGTCGGGCAGGGCGCTCGGCGGCGGCAGGGAGAAATGGAAGGGCGAATCGACATGGGCGGCGGCGACCGTTTCCATGCGCTCCAGCATCTTGATCCGGCTCTGCGCCTGGCGGGCCTTGGTGGCCTTGGCGCGGAAGCGTTCGATAAAGCGGTTGAGATGGGCGATTTCCCGCTGCTGCGCGGCGTAAGCCGCCTGCTGGCTGGCCAGGCGGGCGGCGCGGGCGCGTTCGTGGTCGGAGTAGCCGCCGCTGGTCAGGGTCAGGCGCTGGCGCTCGATGGCGATGATCTGGCCGGCCACGGCGTCGAGGAAATCGCGGTCGTGCGAAATCAGGAGCAGCGTCGATTGCGTGCTTTTCAGCCACTGTTCCAGCCACAGCACGGCGTCGAGATCGAGGTGATTGGTCGGCTCGTCGAGTAGCAGCAGATCGGCGCGACAGGAAAGGGCGCGGGCGAGGTTGAGGCGAACCCGCCAGCCGCCGGAAAAATCGGCCACCGGGCGGGTGAAATCGGCATCGGAAAAACCCAGGCCGTGCAGTACCTCGGCGACGCGGGCCTTGGCCGAATAACCGCCAATCTCGCTGTAGCGCGCATGCAGATGGCCGATGGCGACGCCGTCGCCAGCAGCCTCGGCGCGTGCCAGATCGCGCTCGATGCGGCGCAATTCGTCGTCGCCGTCGAGCACGAAGTCGATGGCGGCGTCAGGCAGGGCCGGCGTTTCCTGGGCGACGCGGGCGATCCGCCAACTGGCGGGCAGTTCGACGGCGCCGGCCTCGGCGTGCAGCTCCCCGGCGAGCAGGGCGAACAGGCTGGATTTGCCGCAGCCGTTGGCGCCGACGACGCCGACCTTCCAGCCAGCGTGCAACTGGACGGAGGCATCGACCACCAGGGGGCGGCCGGCGCGGGCGAAAGTAACTTGGCGCAGGGCAATCATGGGGGGGCGATTATAACGGCTACGCTAAAACCGACGGTTTCATAAACCCCGCCTCTTTCCTTCGGGCTTCGCCCGAAAGGGCGGGAGTAAACCCGGCGCCCTGCGCGCGCCACGGGTTTTGCCCCCTCCCTTTCTGCCGCTGCTTCGCTTTGCTCGCACTGACGGCCATTTCGCGCCTCTGGCGAGCAGGCCAAAGGCCAAGGCTTGGAGCAAGGCGACGAGCGGTTGCGGGGGCGGCCTGTGCGGTCTATTCACTGGGAATAAACAGGCTCAGAATTAAAAGGCTGGCAGACGGCCATCCCGTCGAGAGGGAATCTCCGGATTCCCGCAAGATGGAGCCAAGATGATGATGAATCTGGAATACGATCGACGCAGTAATCACGACCGGCGCCAATTCGATAACGGCGCATTCCGCGCTCAGGATGAGCGGCGTTGGCTACCGGAGCGGCGTACCCCCCTCGTTGAGGAGACGGAATTCGACGACGTCATTGAGGTATTGCCCGTCGGCGGTTCCCAGCACAATCTGGCACTCTAGGCGTTCTTTGCTCCTGGCGAAGCGGGAACGACAGAAAGACAAGGCATGAAAGCGATTCTCTACATTCCGTTGTTGCTGGCGCTGGCCGCCTGCGGCGTCGAAACCGCCGGCACCGCGGCGACTGCCGCGGTGTTGAAGAAGCAGGAATTGGAACAGGCGCGACAGACCCAGGAACAGGTGCGGCAAAAGCTGGAGAATGCCACGCAGCGGACGCAGCAACTCGCCGACCCAGCCGAAAACGAAAAGTAGCTCAGGAAGCTCCGGGCAAGCCATCGCGCTTGCCACATCCCGGTTTTGGGCGGTCTGCGGCGTTGCCAATGCTCGCGAGTCCACCCGGTATCGCTGCGCCTTGCTTTCCATTCAAAATCCGGGCGTCATGAAAAACCACCCCTCCCCGATCCTCCCCTTCGGGCTTCGCCCGAAAGGGAGGGAGTAAAATCGGTGCACCGCGCACCGCTGGTTTTCTCCCTCTCTTGCGCCGCAGGCGCAGGGGTGCGGTTTTATCTGGCGGCACGCCGATGCGCTAGAATTCAGCGGTACCTCAGCCGTTAAGCCATGATCAAGAAGATCCACGTTGACCAACTCAAGCCGGGCATGTTCATCCATGATCTGAACTGCGGCTGGCTGGATCATCCTTTTCTCTCCAATACCTTTCACGTGCGCGACCAGGCGACGGTGGACAAGATCGTCGGTCTCGGCATTCGCGAGTTGTACATCGACACCGTCAAGGGCGCCGATGTCTGGGCGGCGCGCACGCAACAGGAAGTCAGCGCCGATCTTGACCGGCAACTCAACGAAATCGCCAACAAGGGGCCGGAACAGCTCGTGGCGACGGCGCTCAAGGAAGAGACGGCGCGCGCCCGGCGGCTGCACGGCGAGGCGAACAAAATCGTCGTCCGCATGATGGATGACGTTCGCCTCGGTCGGCAGATCGAGATTGAGCGCATGGAGCCGCTGGTCGAGAGCATGGTCGATTCCATTTTCCGCAACCAGGACGCCATGCTGCCGCTGGCCCGGCTGAAGAAGCACGACGACTACACCTTCGAGCATTCGGTCAGCGTTTGCGCCCTGTTGGCGACTTTCGGTCGCGGCCTCAAGCTGGAGCGGGGGGTGATTCTGGAGATGGCGCTCGGCGGCTTGCTGCACGACGTCGGCAAGGCGCGCATTCAGGAAGCCATCCTCAACAAGCCGGGCAAGTTGACCGATGAGGAATTCACGCTCATGCGCTCGCATGTCGACCTCGGTATCGAGGTGTTGCGCCATACCCCTGGCGTTCCCGCCATCGCGCTGCGGGTTGCCGCCGAGCACCACGAACGTTTCGACGGCAGCGGCTATCCGAACAAGTTGAACGGGGCGGAGATGGGGCTCTACGGCCAGATGGCCGCGATCATCGACGTGTATGACGCCATTTCTTCCGACCGCTGCTACCACAAGGGCATGCCGCCGACGCAGGCGCTCAGGAAACTGCTCGAATGGAGCAGCCACCATTTCGACCCGCAACTGGTGCAAGCCTTTATCCGCGCCATCGGCATCTACCCGAGCGGCGCTCTGGTGCTGCTCGAAAGCAAGCGCCTTGGCGTCGTTGTCGAGCAAAACGAGAAAAACCTGCTGACCCCGATCCTCCGCGTCTTCTATCACACTGGCCACAACCACTACATCGCGCCGGAAATCGTCGATTTGACCAAGTCGATGGATCGCATCGTTAGTTTTGAAAGTTACGACAAGTGGAATATCGACCCTCAGCAATGGCTGCCCGGCTGATCGTCCTGCTGCTCTGCGCCTTGCAGGCGCTGGCGGCAGCCGCTGATGCCACCCCGGACGAGGCCGCCACCGACCGCCAATCACGGCTCGCCCGCGCCGCGGCCCTGAAAGCCGATGCGGCTGCGCGGCGCACAGAGGCCGATGCCCTGCTGCAACGGCAGCAGGCCGAGTGCAGCAAACGCTTCTTCGTCAACGATTGCCGCGAAGATGCCAAGGAGGAACACCTGCGGGTCGTCATCGAAGCGCGGCGGCTGGAAAACGAAGGGGAAGCCATCGAGCGCGAAATCAAGCATGAGGACGCGGCTGTGCGCGAAGTCAAGCGGATAAACGAAAACGAGCGGCGCGAGGGCGAGCGGCCGGAGCGTAAAGCCCGGGTCGCGGCCAAACGCCAAAGCGCCGAGGAAGCCGCCGCCGAACATCAGGCCGAGAAAGAGCGGCAGGCTGCCAAAGGCGCGCAACGCAAGGCGGCCGAGGCCGAAGAACGGCGCAAAAAACAGGCCGACCACGCGGCCCGCGTCAGCGAAAAGAAACAGAAAGCCGAAAAGAAGCAGGCCGAACAGCGCTGATCCGCGAGCGCCACAAGGCGCGCCCAGAGCCGCAGGCTTGCCCGTCGCTATGCGGCGCGCGCGACAAAGCCGCTAAGCGCCGCAAACGGTGGCGTTTCAAGCTTGGGAGCTTGCGGCAAGCTGTCTGAGCAGCTTGCCGATCGGCGCCGGCACGCCGGCGCTGGCCGCTTGCGCCAGCCCCACCCACTCGCAGCCCGGCTCGGCCAGATGCGGCGGCGGCGCCACGTCGCACAGCACCGGCTCAAGAATCAGGCGGAAATGGGTGAAGCCGTGGCGCAGCGGCGGCAGCGGCTGGCGCTGGCGGGCGTGCAGGCCGAGACGGGCGAGCACCGCGTCCACGTCGCCTTCCGGCGGCGCCAAGAGGCCGCCCCAGAGACCGCTGGGCGGCCGCCGTTCGAGCAGCAGACGCTCGCCGTCGCGCAGCAGGACGAAAGTCGCCGCGCGTTCCGGCAGCCTTGCGCGTGGCCGCGCCGTCGGTAGCTGCGCCTGCTGTCCCTGATGCCGCGCTTGGCAATCGGCGGTCAACGGGCAGTGCGGGCAGGCCGGGCGGCTGCGCGTACAGATGCCAGCGCCGAGATCCATCAGACCTTGCGTGTATGTCTCGATGTCCTGGCGCGGCAGCAGGCTTTCGGCCAATTCCCAGAGCTGGCGTTGCGTCGCCGCCGCGCCGGGAAAGCCGTCGATGGCGAAATGGCGGCACAGCACGCGCTTGACGTTGCCGTCGAGAATCGCCGCCCGCTCGCCGAAGGCGAAGGCGGCCACGGCTGCCGCCGTGGAGCGCCCGATGCCAGGCAATTCGGCGAGCAGCGCGGCGCTGGCCGGAAAGCGGCCATGATGGCGGGCGACGATTTCCTGCGCGCAGCGGTGCAGATTGCGCGCCCGGGCGTAGTAGCCAAGCCCCGCCCAATGTTCCATCACCGTTTCGACCGGCGCCGCGGCCAGCGCCCGGATATCGGGAAAGCGCGCGATGAAGCGGCGGTAATACGGGATCACCGTCGCCACCTGGGTTTGCTGCAACATGATTTCGGAAAGCCAGATCCGGTACGGATCGCGGCTAGCCTGCCAGGGCAGGTCGTGGCGGCCGGCGCTTTTCTGCCAGGCGACCAGACGTTCGGCGAAGGAGGAAGGGGGCAAGCTCTGTCTCGACGGGGAGTGCACGAGGGCGGATAATACGGGGCTTTCCGCCATTCTCAAGTATCCGCCATGAGCAACGCCACCCTCGACACCCGGCCACTGCGTAATGCCTTGGGGCGTTTCGCCACCGGCGTCGCCATCGTCACGGCGCTCGATCCGGACGGACAGCCGCTCGGCCTGACCATCAATTCCTTCGCCGCCGTTTCGCTCGATCCGGCACTGGTGCTCTGGTGCCTCGACAACGCTTCGCGCAATCTCGACGCCTTCCGTCGCGCCAGCCATCACACCATCCATATTCTCGCCGCCGACCAGCGCGATCTCTCCAACCGTTTCGCTACCTGGCAGGGCGAGCGCTTCGCCGATCTATCCTGGCAACCCGGCCTCGGCGGCGCGCCGCTCTTCCCCGGCTGCTGCGCGACGTTCGAGGTGGTCAATGAAACCGCCCATGTCGGCGGCGATCACACCATATTCGTTGGCCGCGTCAAGCGTTTCGCCGAAAACGCCGACCTCGCTCCGCTGCTGTTCCACGCCGGCCAGTACCGGCAGCTTGCCTGAACGCCGCGCACGCCTGCCGTAAAACTGCTGGCGGTGTTTTTCGAGGCGGCTCAGGCCGGTTACGGTAACAAGGCGATAAATCGGGCGAGAGCAATGTTAAAGCGCTCCGGTTTTTCAAGCATCAGAAAATGCCCCGTGTCGTCCCACAACTCGTAGGTCAGGCGCGGAAACACCGCGCGCATCCCGGCTTCGTGATCGGGTGGCACATTGGCATACAGGGCGAGGCATGGGACATCGAAGGAGATTTCCTGCCATTGATCCAGACGCAAAAGTTCGCGGAAGGCGCTGTTGGCCGCGTAGACATCGGCTGAAAACACGGTGTTCATGATTTCATCCTGTAGCGCCTTTGGCGTTTTCCCGTAAAAAAGGGATTTCACGGAGCGACGCAAAGCCGCTTTGCGGTCTGGCCCCTCGTATGAGGCGACCATGCCGTCCACCATTTTTTCGAAATCGGCACGCGCTTCAGCAGCCTCGGGAATGCGAAAATGCGCCCCGTCCACATTGACTACCGCTCTGGCTGTGCCTGGAAACGAAATCAGATACTGCCTGATAACGGAATAACCCATGCTGTGTCCAACAAGCACGGGCGACGTGGCTCTTGCATCCTGGATTACCGCCTGAAGCGCCCTGGCGAAAAACTCCAGCGTATAGGCCCTGTCATGAGGTTTGTCGCTTCTGCCAAAACCAGGAGGATCTACGGCAATGACGCGGTATGACTTTGAAAACACCGGAATTTGCAGCTTCCATGAGGAAGCGTCTCCCGTCCAGCCCGGAATAAAAACGAGCGCCGGGGCATCTGCCTTGCCAGCTTCAAGATAAGCCACCTTGATGCCGTCGAATTCCGCTTCCCGCCAGACGCTCTGGTCTGCGGCGCTAGCTTGTCCAGCCAAGGAAAAGACAAAAAAGATTATGTACGGCAAGAACCTGGAATGGTGTCGCATCATATGATCTCCGGGAAGCAGACAAATCATGCCTCGGCATGACTGTTTTAACCAAATATCATTTAACGTGCTGCGTAAAAAGTCAGAACAGTGACAAAGCCCGTGCCTATGCCGCAAGGTCGCCCGCGCGCTGCCTCAGCGCACGATTTTATTAATCGGTAATTCCAGGATGTCCTCTGCGCCTGCGGCTTTCAGGCGGGGGATGAGGATATTCACGCTTGATCTGTCGGCGACAGTGGTGAGTGAGTAGCCGCTCACGCCGTGTAGCTGACTGATGGTGGGGCGCTTCATGGCGGGCAATTCCGCGATGACGGCATCAAGGCATTCGACAGGCGTGTTCATCATCAGCAAGACGCGCCCTCTGGCTTCGATTGCGCCTAAAAGCAGGGTGCGGATTTCTTCCATTGCCTTGCGCTTCTCGGGGTTCTCCCAAGCGGCGCGATTGGCAAACAGGCGGGTCGTGGATTCAAGAATGGTTTCAATAATACGCAGACCATTCAGCCTGAGTGTGGCTCCGGTTTCCGTGAGATCGACAAGCGCGTCCATGAAATCGGGCACTTTGGCCTCGGTCGCGCCATAGCTGAAAAAGATTTCGACGGGAATTCCCAGTTTCTCGAAGTAGGCGCGCGTGATGTTGGGGAATTCTGTCGTGATGCGGCTGCCCGGCGGAATATCGCGGGCGCTGTGTATCGCGGAGGTGTCGGAGACGGCCAATACCATTTTCACGGCGCCGGCGCCGGTTTTGGCATAAGGCAGTTCGGCAATTTCAACGACGTCGGCCTGGCTTTCAGTGACCCAGTCATGACCCGAAATACCCAGATCGAAGTCGCCCGAGGTGACATAGATGGGAATTTCCTGCGGCCGCAATATCTTTACTTTGTCGATGCGCGGGTCGGCGATGCGGGGGTTGTAGCCGCGTTCCGGTTTGGAAAGTTTCAGGTCGGCAGCTTCGAACAGCTTATAGGTTTGTTCCTCAAGGCTGCCTTTTGGCAAAGCAAGTGAAAGCATGGGTTTCCCTTTCGCGTTTCAGAACTTGTAACCCCGATGCAAAGCAACCACGCCGAGGGCCATGTTGAAATATTCGACCTTTTCCAGACCGGCGTTTTCCATCATCGTTTTCAATTCTTCCTGACCCGGATGCACGCGGATGGATTCGGAAAGGTAGCGATAACTGTCGGCGTCCTTGGTTACCAGTTGGCCGATGCGCGGGATGATGTGGAAGGAATAGAAGTCGTAGAGCGGGGCCAGCGGCTTCCACACCTGCGAGAATTCAAGCACCAGCAGGCAGCCGCCGGGACGCAGGACGCGGCGCATTTCGGCCAGCGCGCTGTCCTTGTGGGTCATGTTGCGCAGGCCGAAGGCGACGGTGACGCAGTCGAACCAGTCGTCGGGGAAGGGCAGTTTCTCGGCATCGCACTGCGTCACCGGCAGCATGTAGCCCTTGTCGATCAGGCGGTCGCGACCGTGACTGAGCATGGCGTTGTTGATGTCGGTCAGCCAGACCTGGCCGCTCGGCCCGACCCGCTTGGCGAAGGCCAGCGACAGGTCGCCGGTGCCGCCGGCCACGTCGAGGACGCGCGAGCCTTCGCGGACGCCGCTGCGCTGGATGGTGAAGGCTTTCCAGTAGCGGTGCAGACCGCCCGACATGAGATCGTTCATCAGGTCGTAGCGGCTTGCCACCGAGTCGAAAACATCGGCGACCCGGCGGGCCTTTTCCTGCTCGGCTACCGTTTCGTAGCCGAAGTGCGTGGTTTTGTCGTTCATGGCGTCAGTGCTTGTGGCCGCAGCCGCCGCCTTGGGCGGGGCGCGAAGTGGTGTCGATGTCGCGGGACAGACCCCGGCTCTCGATCTGTTGCAGGTATTCGGCCCACAATTCGTCGCGGCGGGTGGCGAGATTGTGCAGCAGATCCCAGGAATACAGGCCGCTGTCGTGGCCGTCGGAATAGACGAGGCGCAGGGCGTAAGCGCCGACCGGCTCGATGCGCTCGATCAGCACGTCGCGCTTGCCGGTTTGCAGTGTTTCCTGCCCCGGCCCGTGACCGCGCGCCTCGGCCGAGGGCGTAAAGACGCGCAGGTATTCGAAAGCGAGCGCGTAGCGCTGGCCGTCGGCATAGACCAGTTCGAGGCAGCGCGATTTCTGGCGCAGCGTGATGTCGGTGGGTATTGGCGTATCCCGTTCAATGCCGGCCATGATGTCCTCCACGAGAGGGCGCCAGTTTAGCGCACTCGACCGCGGCGTTCATGCCGGTTCCGGCAGCTTGTCGAGAACGCGGCGCAGCGCCGCCGCCAGCGTCGCGTCGTCGACCGGGGGCCGCGCCGCTGCCTGTTCGTTGTGCACCTGGCCCCAGATGGGTTCCGGGAAGTGGCGGTCGCCGATCCAGCGCGGGATCACATGCCAGTGTACATGCGGCACCATGTTGCCGAAGCTGGCGAGATTGATCTTGTCCGGCGCGAACAGTTCACGGATGACGCTTTCGACGGCGACCACGACTTCCATCAGGTAGCGCCGCGCGGCCGGCGGCAGGTCGCTCATTTCGCGCACATGGGCCTGCCAGACGACGCGGCAGAAGCCGGGATAATGCGGCTCGGCGACGCGCACCACGCGGCAGACGGCGGATTGCCAGAGGAGGGCGCCGCCGGGCTGGGCGCAGAGTTCGCAGTCCATCGCATTCATTCCATTTTCAGCAAAGTGATCGGTTGGGATGGGAATGGAATCACAGCAGCACGCGCTCGATGCCGCCCTTGTTGGCCTTGGCGACGTAATCCGCCAGCCAGTTTTCGCCGAGCAGGTGGCGGGCCAGTTCGACGACGATGTAGTCGGCGCGGGTGCCGGCATCGTCGTCGTAGCGGGACAGCCCTTGCAGGCAGGCGGGGCAGGTGGTGAGGATTTTCACCTCGCCGGCAAAGCCGTCGGCGCGCAGTTTGGCCGCGCCGCTTTCAATCTCCTGCTGCTTGCGGAATTTGACCTGGGTGGCGATATCCGGCCGCGCGTAGGCGAAGGAGCCGGAATCGCCGCAACAGCGGTCGGATAGCGGCGCGTCCCGGCCCAGCAGGGCCTGCGTCACGGTCAGCGGCGCGTGGGTCTGCATCGGCGAGTGGCAGGGGTCGTGGTAGAGGTAGCGGGCGGCGTCCGCGCTGTCGAGTTTGACGCCTTTCTCCATCAGGTATTCGTGAATGTCGAGCAGGCGGCAGCCGGGGAAAATCTTGTCGAACTGATATTCCTGCAACTGGTCCATGCAGGTGCCGCAGGAGACGACCACCGTCCTGATGTCGAGATAGTTCAGCGTGTTGGCGAGGCGGTGAAAAAGCACGCGGTTGTCGGTGGTGATTTTCTGGCCCTGGACTTCGTCGCCGGAGGCATTCTGCGGATAGCCGCAGCACAGATAGCCGGGCGGCAGCACGGTGGTGACGCCGATGTCGTAAAGCATGGCCTGTGTCGCCAGGCCGATTTGCGAGAAGAGGCGCTCGGAGCCGCAGCCGGGGAAGTAGAAAACGGCATCCGAATCCTCGGTGGTCTTTTGCGGATTGCGGATGACCGGGATGACCTTGTCGTCCTCGATGTCGAGCAGGGCGCGCGCGGTGCGCCGGGGCAGGTTGCCCGGCATCGGCCGGTTGAGGAAGTGGATGACCTGCGCCTTGAGGGTCGGCGCGCCGAGCGTTGCCGGCGGATGGCGGCGCGTTTCCCGCACCGGGCCGATAGCCTTGAGCGCCTTGTGCGCGAGGCGCTGCGCCTTGAAGCCGAAATCCATCATAAGGCCGCGCATGAGCTTGATGGCGGCCGGGTCTTTCAGGTTGAGGAAGGCCATGGCCGCCGCCGTGCCGGGGGAAAAGCGCTTCTTGCCCTGCTGCCGCAGGAAGTTGCGCATGGCCACCGAGACGTTGCCGAAGTCGATATCGACCGGGCAGGGTTTGACGCAGCGATGGCAGACCGTGCAATGGTCGGCGGCATCGTTGAATTCGTCGAAATGCTTGAGCGAAACGCCGCGCCGGGTCTGCTCCTCGTACAGGAAGGCTTCGATCAGGAGCGAAGTGCCCAGTATCTTGTTGCGCGGGCTGTAGAGCAGGTTGGCGCGCGGCACGTGGGTGGAGCACACCGGCTTGCACTTGCCGCAGCGCAGACAGTCCTTGATCGAGGCGGAAATCTTGCCGATTTCCGACTGTTCCATGATCAGCGATTCCGTGCCGAGCAGCGAGAAGGAAGGGGTGTAGGCGTTGTGCAGGTCGCCGCCGGGCATCAACTTGCCCTTGTTGAAATGGCCGTTCGGGTCGACCTCCTGCTTGTAGGCGTGGAAGGGGGCGATTTCCGCTTCGCTCAAAAATTCCAGCTTGGTGATGCCGATGCCGTGTTCGCCGGAAATCACGCCGTCCAGCGAGCGGGCGAGAAGCATGATGCGCTCGACCGCCCGGTTGGCGGTGCGCAACATCTCGTAATGGTCGGAGTTGACCGGGATGTTGGTATGCACGTTGCCGTCGCCGGCATGCATGTGCAGGGCGACGAAAACGCGGCCGCGCAGCACTTCCCGCTGCACCGCCGCCATTTTTTCCGACAGGGTGCGGTAGGTGGCGCCGTTGAAAATATTGTCGAGCGGTTCCTTCAACTCTGTTTTCCACGAAGCGCGCACGGAGTAATCCTGCAAGCGGTGGAAGAGGGCGGGATTGGCCGCCCGGTTGGTCAGTTCGCCGGCCGCAATGCCGAATTCGGCGAAGCGTTGCTCGGCCTCCGTCAGCGGCAGGTCGAGATTGTCGAGCAGCCACTGCCAGCGGGCGCGCACGTCGGCGATATGCTCCAGCGCCCGTTCGCGCCGGTCGCCGATCAGTTCGTCCTTGGCGAGCGCGGTATCGGCGCTGTTGACCGGCAGGTCGCCGTGGAAGAAGGCCGTCAGCGCGGCGCACAGTTCCAGCTTGTTCGCGATCGACAGCTCGATGTTGATGCGCTCGATGCCGTCGCAGTAATCGCCCATGCGCGGCAACGGGATGACGACGTCCTCGTTGACCTTGAAGGCGTTGGTGTGGCGGGAGATGGCGGCGGTGCGCGAGCGGTCGAGCCAGAATTTCTTGCGCGTCTCCGGCGTCACGGCGATGAAGCCCTCGGCGCCGCGCGCGTTGGTCATGCGCACCACGGCGGCAGCGGCCTGCATCACGGCATCCTCGTCGTGGCCGACGATATCGCCGATCAGCACCATCTTCGGGCGGCCGTGGCGCTTGGCCTTGGTCGCGTAGCCGACAGCTTTCACATAGCGTTCGTCGAGATGTTCGAGGCCGGCCAGTTGCACGCCGGCCCCGTGGCCGTCGCCGCCCGGCTTGAAATAATCGGTGATCTCGACGATGGACGGCACCGCCTCGCGCACCTGGCCGAAAAATTCCAGACAGACGGTGCGCGTTACCGGCGGCATTTTGTGCAGCAGCCAGCGGGCGGCGACGATGATGCCGTCGGTGCCTTCCTTCTGCACGCCGGGCAGGCCGCCGAGGAATTTGTCGGTGACATCCTTGCCCAGCCCGGTCTTGCGGCAGGCGGCGCCCGGCATGGTCAGGATTTCTTCCGTGAGCAGTTTCTTGCCGCTGGCGCCGAAGCACCGCAGACGAAACTCGACCAGTTCCTGTTCATGAATCTTGCCGAGATTGTGGTTCAGGCGCTCCACTTCCAGCCAGTTGCCGTCCGGGTCGACCATCTTCCACCAGACCAGATTGTCGAGCGCCGTGCCCCACAGCACGGCCTTTTTGCCGCCGGCATTCATGGCGATGTTGCCGCCGATGCAAGAGGCGCTGGCCGAAGTCGGGTCCACGGCGAAAACGCGACCGGCGGCGCTGGCGGCCTCGGCGACGCGCTCGGTGACGGCGCCGACGCTGGTGCGGATGGTGGCGCAGGGTTCGCTGTGGCCGGGCAGGACGATATCCTCGACCGGGCCGATGGCGCTCAGCTTCTCGGTATTGATCACCGCCGACAGCGGCGACAGCGGCACGACGCCGCCGTTGTAGCCGGTGCCGCCGCCGCGCGGGATGATGGTCAGGCCCAGTTCGATGCAGCTTTTGACCAGCGGGCCGATCTCCTCCTCCGTATCCGGGCAGAGGACGACGAAGGGATACTCGACGCGCCAGTCGGTGGCGTCGGTGACATGCGCGACGCGGGCCAGCCCGTCGAAGGCGATGTTGTCGCGGCGGGTATGCCGGCCCAGCGCCCGCAGCGCCTTCTTGCGCAAATCCCAGGTGGCGCGGAAATGGGCGGCGAAACGGTCGACCGCCGCCTGCGCCGCCGCGATCAGCCGGCTGACCTTGGCCGAACGCTCGGGGTCCTCCTCGGCGCTCGCGGCGCGGCGCTTCTCCACCTCCGCCAGACGATGGCGCAAGGCGCTGACCAGCGCGTCGCGGCGCTCGCGGTTGTCGAGCAGATCGTCCTCCAGATACGGATTGCGCTGCACCACCCAGATATCGCCCAGCACCTCGTACAGCATGCGCGCCGAACGCCCGGTGACGCGCTCTTCGCGCAACTCGTCGAGAATCGCCCAATTGTCGGCCCCAAGCAGGCGGATGACGATCTCGCGGTCGGAAAACGAAGTGTAGTTATAGGGGATTTCGCGCAGGCGGGCGGTCATGAGAACAAGCCAAGGTCTAGCAAAAAATGAATTTTAGCGTATTGCGCCAAAGGCCCCCGCCTTGCGCCGTGACGTTTGGCCGCGCCGCCCGTAAAATCATTGCTTTACCCGAATGAGCCGCCCGCGATGCACCCGGATTATCTCGAAAAAGTCCTCAACGCCCAGGTCTATGACGTAGCCGTCGAAACGCCGCTGGAACGGGCGGCCAATCTGTCGGCGCGCATCGGCAACACGCTCTGCCTGAAACGCGAGGACATGCAGTCGGTGTTTTCCTTCAAGCTGCGCGGCGCTTACAACAAGATCGCCAGCCTCTCGGCTGAGAAGCTCAAGCGCGGTGTCATTTGCGCCTCGGCCGGCAACCATGCCCAGGGCGTGGCGCTGTCGGCGGCCCAGGTCGGCTGCCGGGCGGTCATTGTCATGCCGGTTTCGACGCCGGATATCAAGGTCGAGGCGGTGCGCCAGCGCGGCGGCGAGGTCGTGCTTTTCGGCGATTCCTTCGACGAAGCCTGCGCCCATGCGCTGGAACTGGAAAAGCGCGAAAAGCTGACCTTCGTCCATCCCTTCGACGATCCCGAGGTGATCGCCGGTCAGGGCACGGTCGGCATGGAAATCCTGCGCCAGCATTCGCGCCACAATGGGCCGATCCATGCCGTGTTCTGCGCCGTCGGCGGTGGCGGCCTGGTTGCCGGCGTGGCCGCTTACATCAAGCGCCTGCGCCCGGAAATCAAGGTCATCGGCGTCGAAACTTTCGATGCCGATGCCATGAAGCGTTCGCTGGCCGCCGGTCAGCGGGTGCGTCTCGATCAGGTCGGCCTGTTTGCCGACGGTACGGCGGTCAAGCTGGTCGGCGAGGAGACTTTCCGGCTGTGCCGGGAACACCTCGACGACATCGTGCTGGTTAATACCGATGCCATTTGCGCGGCGATCAAGGATGTTTTCGAGGACACCCGCTCGATTCTCGAACCGGCCGGCGCCCTGGCCGTCGCCGGGGCCAAGGAATACGCCCGCCAGCACCGGCTCAAGGATAAAAACCTGATCGCCGTGACTTCCGGCGCCAATATGAATTTCGACCGCCTGCGCTTCGTCTGCGAGCGCGCCGAGTTCGGCGAGCAGCGCGAGGCGGTGTTTGCCGTGACCCTGCCGGAAAAACCGGGGGCGTATAAAAAGTTCCTGTCGCTGCTCGGCCAGCGCAATATCACCGAATTCAATTACCGCTACCACACCGGGGCCGAGGCGCATGTCTTTGTCGGCGTCCAGGTGGCCAACCGCAAGGAATCGCTGAAACTGGCCGAGGGTCTGGAAAAGCACGGCTATCCGACGCTCGACCTGACCGACGACGAAATAGCGAAAAACCATGTCCGGCACATGGTCGGTGGCCACGCGCCGGAAGTCTGCAAGGATGGCATGCACGAACTGATCTACCGCTTCGAGTTCCCCGAGCGGCCGGGGGCGCTGATGAATTTCCTGACCCAGATGAGCGCCGGCTGGAACATCAGCCTCTTCCATTACCGCAACCACGGCGCCGATTACGGCAAGGTGCTGGTCGGCATGCAGGTGCCGCCGGACGAAATGGACGAATTCCGCAGTTTCCTGACCAAGCTCGGCTACGCCTACCGGGACGAAAGCCAGAATCCGGCCTACCGTTTGTTCCTGGGTTGATCGTCAGGACTGCCGTCTAAATCCAGTTAGGCGTGCGACACAATCGACTAATAGTGTATATGAAGTTATTGTTTTCACGCTTTTTGATCGTACTCTTCGGTGGCATTATGCTTCTTGGGCTACAGTATGCCGTTGCACGCTTCATCCC
>WREP01000037.1 GCA_009779265.1 Betaproteobacteria bacterium | reverse complement strand
CCGTGAAACGGGAAATCCCCAAATTTCTTGATCAACAGCCCAAAAACCTGTGCCTTGACACATTTTCCAGGGTTTTTATGACAAGGCTTGCCAAGATGGACGGTTGTTCAGAGAGTCCTTAGGTAATAGTGCGCTCACAATGAAAACTGCCTGTGGTATCCGCCTCTACAACGACGGCCGTTCCATATGTTGCCACCATCAGCATCGATTTTTCCTTTCCGGAAATTTCCGAATACTCGATGCGCGTTCCAATGACTGCATTGCCGCCTAAGCTGTATGCAGCCACACGCAATTCATTCATGGCGGCAATCCTTGCTTGACGCATGGTATCCCGCAATGTTTTGCCACGTCCCCCGAGTGTATTTGTCAGAGAAGCTAGAATGTCTTTGAACGCACTTAACCCAACCGCACATTCCGATGAAACGATATCGAGCGTGCGCGTTATCCTGTGGTTTTCAAGTGTTGGCGCGGTGGTCACAGTAACCGAAGATGCCGCCATTATATTTTCCAATATTGCGGTATCGTATTCACATTCCCCCAGCATTACGCCCAGCGGGCCGGCCTCCACCATGTAATTAAATACCTGCTTATCGTGAAGAACTTCGATTGAGGCCAGTGTTCCAGTGAAAGCATTGATAGCTTCGGACAACTCCTCGGGCGAACGGACAACTTGACCATTGTAAGCCAACAGCATATCTCCGGGCTGCATCCCGGCATGTTCAGCAGCCCCGTCAGACTTCATGGTGTTTATTATCATGAATTTTGCCATTGCTTGCTTTTCTCCTATCTCGCTTTTTATATAGGAATGCTGCCATGCAGCAATTTATTTCGGCTGCCAGACTAATTATAATCAGAGTATGTTTTATTTTTTCGCCCAAGGCAAGATCTCAACGAGAAAACCGTTGAGCGGTTTTGCATTGCAAGACAAACAAGAAAATTGGAAAGCCGGCCGATAAGCCGGGTTCTGTTCCCCTCTTGCGAGGTTCGGCAATCATTCCTCTAGGCCCGCCGTCGCCGACGGGCTCAAGCAACCTACCCGGAAGCAGCGCGGGCCACGCCGATGCTTCCCTATTTGGTCTTGCTCCGGATGGGGTTTGCCGTGCCGTCCGCCGTTACCGTGGACGCGGTGAGCTTTTACCTCGCCGTTTCACCCTTACCTGATCCCCGTGGGGTATCCCCCACTCAAGGACTTTGTCGCCGCTTGCGGCGACAAAGTCCGGGGCCATCGGCGGTTTGTTTTCTGTTGCACTTTCCGTCGCTTTCGCCTTGCGGCTTATGGCGCCCAGCCGTTAGCTGGCATCCTGCCCTGCGGAGCCCGGACTTTCCTCCCGATGCCGAAGTCGCCTCCGGTCATCCGGCGATTGCCTGGCCGACTTTCCGCTGGCGATTATATCGTCTCAGGTAGTGGCAGCGCGTTACGCTCAACCACCCGGCGCAGGACGAAGCTGGTGTGCACGCCGCTGACGCCGGCAATGCGGGTGATGCGGTTGAGTAGCAGATCCTGGTAGGCGTCCATGTCGCGGACCGCGGCTTTCAGCTGGTAATCCGCCTGCTGGCCGGTGATGAGCAGGCATTCGAGCACTTCCGGGATGTCGGCGACGGCTTTTTCGAAATTGGCGAAGCGTTCCGGCGTGTGCTGGTCCATTGAGATGCCGATCAGCGCCAGCAGCGACAGACCGAGTTTGCGGGCGTCGAGTTGGGCGCGGTAGCCGGCGATCAGCCCGGCTTCTTCCAGCGCCCGCACCCGGCGCAGACAAGGCGAGGGCGAGAGGCCGATGCGCTCGGCCAGTTCCTGATTGCTGATGCGGCCATCCTGTTGCAGGAGTTCGAGAATCCTGCGGTCGTAGCGATCAAGCTGCATGATATTTCCAACAAAGCGGCGATAGAGGAATTTTAATTTGAGTTGCCGTGTTTTATGGCAATTTAATTGCTGGAATCATACAAATTAAGATGAAAAACGCAAGCACCTGCCGGGCATTTCCGCATACCATGGGCCTCATTCGATCCTCAGGAATTCCGCCATGTCGCAGCCGCATACCGACAAATACCGCCCCTTCCCGCCCGTCGCCCTCGCCGACCGCCAGTGGCCGAGCCGCGTCATCGAACGGGCGCCGGTATGGATGAGCACCGATCTGCGCGACGGCAACCAGGCGCTGTTCGAGCCGATGAACGGCGAGAAGAAGATGCGCCTGTTCAAGACGCTGTGCAGCATCGGCTTCAAGGAGATCGAGGTGGCTTTCCCGTCGGCTTCGGCGACCGAATTCGATTTCGTCCGCGCCTTGATCGAGGGCGGCCACATTCCCGCCGATGTCACCATCGAGGTGCTGACCCAGGCCCGCGAGCCGCTCATTCGCCGCACCCTGGAATCGCTCAAGGGCGCCCGGCGGGCCATCGTGCATGTCTATAACGCCACCTGCCCCGCTTTCCGCGAAACGGTGTTCAACATGAGCCGGGCCGAGGTCGTGCGCCTCGCCGTCGATGCCGTCACCCTCATCCGCCAGCTTGCCGAGGCCATGCCGGAGACGGAAATCGTCCTCGAATACAGCCCGGAACTATTCACCGCCACCGAACTCGATTTCGCCAAGGAAATCTGCGATGCGGTAACCGCCGCCTGGGGCGCGACGCCGACGCGCAAGGTCATCCTCAATCTCCCGGCCACGGTCGAGATGGCGACGCCGAACATTCACGCCGACCAGATCGAGTGGATGCACCGCAACCTCGCCCGCCGCGACAGCGTGCTCATCAGCATCCATCCGCACAACGACCGCGGCACCGCCGTCGCCAGCGCCGAACTCGGCCTCATGGCCGGCGCTGACCGCGTCGAGGGCTGCCTTTTCGGCAACGGCGAGCGCACCGGCAATGTCGACCTCGTCACCTTGGCCCTCAACCTGCACACCCAGGGCATCGACCCGCAGCTTGATTTCTCGGACATCAACGCCGTCGCCCGCACTTACGAACACTGCACCCAGCTCCCGATCCATCCGCGCCATCCTTATGTCGGGGATCTCGTTTTCACGGCCTTCTCCGGTTCCCATCAGGATGCCATCAAGAAGGGGTTTGCCGCGCAAAAAGCGGACGCGCCGTGGGCGGTGCCCTATCTCCCGATCGACCCGGCTGACGTGGGCAGGAGCTACGATTCGATGATTCGCATCAACAGCCAGTCGGGCAAGGGCGGCATCGCCTGGCTGATGGAAAGCGGGCATGGCGTGATCATGCCGCGCCGCCTCCAGATCGAGTTTTCCGGCATCGTCCAGGAACAGGCCGAGGCGCACGGCGGCGAAGTCGGCGCCGACGCCATCTGGCAACTGTTCGCCGCCGCCTGGCTCGACACCCAAACGCCGCTGCATTACCGCGAGCACCATCTGTTCGAGCACGGCGGCGCCCAGGGCATCCGCCTCGCGGTGGATATCGGCGGCATGCCGCATACCCTCACGGGCGAAGGCAACGGCCCGATCAACGCGGCGGTGCACGCCTTGCACAGCGCCGGCATCGACATCCGCGTGCGCAGCTACGAGGAACGCTCGATGAAGCCATCCGGCGACGACGGCAACGCCCGCGCCTGCGCCTTCATCGAACTGGCCGCCGAGGGCCGTGGCGAATGCTACGGCGTCGGCATCGACGGCAACATCGTCACCGCCTCGATCAAAGCCCTGATCAGCGGCGTGAACCGCCTGCACGCCGCCGCTGCGCAGGGCAAGGAGCGGCAGGCGGCCTGACGGCGAAGCGGTACACAAAAAAGGGCGCTCCGCGGAGCGCCCTTGATATTCAGAAGGTCGTCGCTGCTCAGGCGGCGCTCTTGCGGCGGCGCAGCGCGGCCAGACCGACCAGACCCAGCGCGGCCAGCGCCAACGTGCCCGGCTCGGGAACATTGTTGGGGTCGGGATCGTTCGGATTGCTGGCGAAATCGACGCCATCAAGCCAGACGCTCCAGTAACCGCCCATGCCGCAGTGGCTGGCCGGCTGGCACCAGGTGCTGAGCAGTTGGGGCTGCATACCGTACCGCTCGAAGTCGAACAAGTCGCTCAAATTGCTGCCAGGGAAGTTATTGTAGGCAGCAACGGTAAAGGCATACTCACCAGCAGCCAAAGTAGGCAATATGAAGCCGGAATCGTAGCTGGTCTGGTTGGGGCCGATGTAGGCATTGTCATCGTTATAGTTAATAAGCGCGCCAGTCGACAGATTCCACAGCGCAGTGATCGGATCGAAATTCACGCCCCCCTGATAAGAATCCGTCCATATGCGGACATTGGTCGCATCCTGATCCAGGGTGAAATTGATCTGGACAACGTCGGTATTCCACTCGATGGTGCCGGTGAAATGGAGCAGCGCGGCCTGCGCCTGAGCGGTCAGGGCGGCAAGCGCGGCAATGGCCAAGAGTTTTTTCATGGGATCCCTCAATTATTGATTATGCGAGCCGTGCGTTAAGCAAATCGTATGCCACAATATGTTTTCCATTTATTTTCAAGTGGTTGTATTTTTCCGCCTATTGACTCGCTGACTTTCTGTAAAAAATCCCGACACTGCTGACCGGGTTTTCAGCTTTTCACTCCGCCCCCTCGTCGCCAGCAACGGCCTCCCTGGCAAAAGTCAATTTACCTTGGCCTACCCGGAACACGCCTTTCATCTCGCCCATGCCGGTGGCCGGCTCGCCCTCGATACGGGCGAAGCTCTCGCAAGTCCGCGTCTCGGTGGCGTAGAGGCGCTTGCCGACGCGAACGATGAAGGCGCCCGAGGGTACCTGCCAGATTTCGACGCGCGTATTCGGCGTGCCGCCGCCGAGGTCGTGACGGCGCGTGCAGTTGGGCATGCGCGAGACGACCAGATGCAGATCCACCTTGTCGTTCCAGAAATATTGCTGCTGGCGCACCAGCGAGAGGGTGTGCTCGCGGCTGCCGTCGATTTCGTAGGTGGCGATGTCGTTGACGCAGGCGCCGAGCAGGGGGACGGCAAGGAGGGTGAGCAGCAGAAGGCGCATGGCGGGGCTCCTCAAAGCATTTTCCAGGACAGGGTTTCGCCGGCCCGCAGCGGCACGATGCGGTCGGCGGCAAGGTAGGGATAATCGGCCGGTACGATCCAGTTTTCCTTGACCAGCGTGATCGTGCCGACGTTGCGCGGCAGGCCGTACCAGTCCGGCCCGTGGAAACTGGCAAAGGCTTCCAGCCGGTCGAGCGCGCCGGCCTGTTCAAAGGCTTCGGCATAAAGCTCGATGGCGGCGTGCGCGGTGTAACAGCCGGCGCAGCCGCAGGCCGCCTCCTTGGCGCCCTTGGCGTGCGGCGCCGAGTCGGTGCCGAGGAAAAATTTCGGATTGCCGGAAATGGCCGCGGCGACCAGGGCCTGGCGGTGCGTCTCGCGCTTCAATACCGGCAGGCAGTACCAATGCGGCCGCACGCCGCCGAGGAAAATGGCATTGCGGTTGTAGAGCAGATGATGGGCGGTGATGGTGGCGGCGACATGGGCCGGCGCGGCGGCGACGAAGTCGACGGCATCGCGCGTGGTGATGTGCTCCATGACCACCTTGAGGCGGGGGAAGCGCTGCGTCAGCGGCAGCAGCACGGTGTCGATGAAAAGCTTCTCGCGGTCGAAAAGATCGACCGCCGGATCGGTGACCTCGCCATGCACCAAGAGCGGCAGGCCAAGGCGCTCCATTTCGGCGAGTGTGTCATGGGCCTTGGCGATGTCGGTCAGGCCGGCGTCGGAATTGGTCGTCGCCCCCGCTGGGTAGAGCTTGACCGCCTTGACGAAGCCGCACGCGGCGGCTTTGGCGATCTCTGCCGGCGGCGTGTTGTCGGTCAGATAGAGGGTCAGCAGCGGCGCGAAATCCATGCCTTGCGGTAGCGCGGCAAGAATACGGTCGCGGTAAGCGGCGGCCAGGTCGACGGTGGTGACCGGCGGCTTCAGGTTGGGCATGACGATAGCCCGGGCGAATTGGGCGGCGGTGTGCGGCAGCACGGCAGCCAGCGCCTCGCCGTCGCGCAGGTGGAGGTGCCAATCGTCGGGGCGGGTAATGGTCAGGCGCATGAACGGATACTCGGAGAAGTTTCCCGAATTCTAGCCCTTCCAAGCGCACTCATGCGGCGCGCTTTTCGCCGCCTGCCCGCGCTCGCGCGCCGGGCGCGCGCTGGCGCCCGGCGGCGGTCGCCCTTTAGAAGAACGGCAGCGGCAGCGGCTCGCCGTTGAGGGTGGCAGCGCCCTTCTCGAAGACGAAGGAGGCTGAAATCTCGTCTTCCTTGCGGACCAGGAGCTTCTCGTCAATCAGGCTGGCGAGTTTCGCGTCGATCCCGACCGGCGCCTCCTCATCTTCATCGTCCTCATCGTCCGCCTCCACCTGGGCCAGATTGAGTTCATTGATAAAGGCATCGACCCGCTTGATCCAGGCGAGCGGCGCCCGGGCATCCAGCTTCACGTTCAATGCCGCCAGCAGTGCGGGGATGCTTTCCAGGAAATTCTCGTCCTCCGGCGGCGCGTAGTCGCCTACCGCCAGCGCGTAGGAAAGCTCGGCGCTACTGCTTTCGTGATTCGCCGTGATGTGGACGGCGGCTTCCAGGCCATGCGCCAGCAATTGGCCCGCGGCCGCCAGGCCGGCGACGACCTGTTCCGCGCCGGCCTCCGGCTTGGCGCAGATCGACCACAGCCCGGCCATGTACATGTCCATCAACTTCTGCAAGCTGGGCACATGGACATGCTTGACCGACTCCTGAATCTTGATGCTCTCCAGCGGGAAGGGCTTGGCATCCTTGCCGGCCTTCAGCGAGAAGCCGCTCGTCGTCGTGGTGGCAATGTTCAGGAAATCCTTGTCAAGGCTCGACTCGCTCGTGGAGTTCAGGCGCGCGAGTTGCGCGGAAAAGGCATTCTCTTCGTCCGTCATCTGGAAGTCGATACTGCCGATGCTGAGCGTCCTGCTGCCGGGCTGCGCCCAGATGCTGCCGCTGCCCTGGCTCTCGGCGCGCGCGCTGAGATCGACAACCTTGAAACCAAGCTCCTTCTCGCTGTGAAGATTTACTTCGAGTTTGGGCATCGCGATTTCCGCGCTATACGCCTCGCCGCTAATCTGGCCCGTGCCCGTCAGGCGCAAGCCGGACCATTTGAGATTGACGCCCGACTCGGCCACCTCCACGGCCGGCAGATTGAGCGCCACGCGGTAGCTGTCGTCATAAGCCAGCCAGGTACGGATGTCGTCCGGCTTCATCCCGCTCACATAGTCGCGCAGTCCCTTGGGCGCGTTATCGGGCAGGATGATCTGGGTGTCGATCACCGCCGCGCCGAATCCAGCCAGGCCGGGCAGCGGGCCGTGCGCCACATGCTCCCGGATCTGGAGGAGCGGCTGGCCTTCTCCTTCCTCGCAGCCGATCCGCAGGCCGGTGCTGAAGGTGGACGAAAAAAGCCCCTTTTCTATTTTCGTATCGACGAAATGGACAAAGGGAAGCTGCTCCTGCACCTGCGCCATCTGCGCCTCCAGCGCCGCCACGACCTTGTTGCCCGTATAGGCCGTCGCGCCAACATACCCCGCTACGAGAACAGCAAGCGCCACGCTTACGCTCGTCAGTGTTTTTTTATTCATCGAGTCCATTCTCCAGTGATTTGATGGTCAAGGACGGCTGAGAAGACGCTTGCCGTGGGCGCATTGTAGCGAAACAGCATGGCAGAGCAAGCACACACTAACCGGGTTGGCGTCAGATAATGGTGGGGCTGAAAAACTAAGGCTTTGTCTCCAACTCACCCGCCCCGCCCAGCGCCTTGCTCACGGCCACCAGCGCCAAGGCCAGCCGGCTGGCGCTCTCGCTATAGTCCCGCCGCGCTTGCAGCCATGTGCGCTCGGCATCGAGCGGCACGAGAAAATCCGTCAGCCCGCGCTCGTAGCGCGCTTGCGCCAGTTGCAGTGCGTCGCGGCTGCTTTGCTCGCGCAGGGCCAGTTCGGCGTGGCGGCGGCGCTCGGCGGTGTAGGCGCTCAGGGCGTCGTCGATTTCGTGCCAGGCTTTAAGCACGGTCTGCTGCCAGGCGATGGCCGCTTCCTGCTGTTGCAATTCGCGCAGGGTGACGGTGGCGCGGCGGCGACCGTGGTCGAAGATGGGCAGTTGCAGACTGGGGCCGATCGACCACTGCCGGCTGCCCCAGTCGCTGAAGCTGCCGCCATTCACGGTCTGCCAGCCGAAGCCCGCGCCGATGACGAGGCGCGGATAGAGGTCGGCCACGGCGACGCCGATGTTGGCGGTGGCGGCGTGCAATCGCGCCTGCGCCATCTGGATGTCGGGCCGGCGCAGCGCCAGTTCGGACGGCAGGCCCAGCGCCAGATCGGGCAAGGCGCCGATAGTCATGAGATCGGGCGGCGGCGCCAGTTCGGCCTGCAAGGCGCCGGGCCGCTCGCCGACGAGCAGGGTGATCTGGTTGCTGGCATGCGCCTCCTGCGCCAGCAATTGCGGCAGACGGGCGCGCAGCTCGGCCGTCTGCGCGGCCTGGCGGGCCACGTCGAGGTCGGTGGTGAGGCCGCCGTCGGCGCGCGCCTGCACAAGACGCAGCGTTTCTTCCGCCGCCGCGATGTCCTCGCGGGCGATGGCGATCTGGCGCTGCGCCAGACGCAGCTCGAAATAGCGCCGCGCCGTTTCGGCCTGCACATTCCACTGCACCTGCGCCAGCATGGCCCGCGCCGCCTCCACATCCGCGTCGGCCGCTTCGATGGCGCGACGCACGCGGCCCCACAGGTCGATTTCCCACGCGGCGTCGAAACCCGCCTGATAAAAGTTGTGCGGCTCGCTCAGGAACTTGACGAGATCAGCGCGGTTGGGCGGATTGATGGCGTCGAGCATGCGCGAGGTTTCGCCGCTTTCGCTGGCGCGCAGGCGCGTGGCAGCGGCGCTGGCATTGACCTGAAGGCCCTGCTGCGCATCGACGATGCCGCGCTGCGCCCGGCTCTGCGCAAAACGCAGCGCAGCGGTTTGCAGGTCAGGATTGGCGGCGAGGGCGCGTTCGAGCAGCGCATCCAGCGCCGCATCGCCAAACATCGCCCAGCCCCGCGGCGCGGCGCTGGCGGCGGGGGCGATGCGTTCCACATCCACAAGCTCCGCCGAACCGCCATGCCACGCGGCAAAGTCGGCGGGCGATTCGGGCGTTTGCGCCGCAAAGTCCGGCCCGACGGCGGCGCATCCGGCGAGGAGGGCGGCACTAACGGCAAGGGCGGCGGAAAGGCGGGGAGAAGTTTTCATGGCAAGCATTTCAATATCAGTGTCCCGAATTGGAAATTCGTTTCCATGCAAAACACGCTTGACGAAGTAAGCTGTAAAATAAAACATGTCTTACCAAGCGAGTGCTCGCATGGAAACCACCACGCTTTCCACCAAAGGGCAATTGGTCATCCCGGCGCGCGTGCGCGACGCATTGCACCTCGAATCGGGCCACCGTTTTGCCGTCACGGTCGAACACGGCAACATCGTGCTGAAGCCGGAAGTCCCGGCGCTGTGGACGCCGCTCAACCCCAAAGGCGCAAGCCTCTCGGCGGCGGAGTTGTCGCAACCCGTGGATCTCTCCGATGAAGCCAGCCGTCGTTGACACCAATGTGCTGGTGCGGCTGGCGACGGGCGACCATGCCGGTCAGCATCGCGCCGCCGTCGAATCGCTGGCGGCGCGGATATGGCGCGTGCTGCCCACCGTAGTGCTGGAAACCGAATGGACATTGCGCTCCCGCTACGACTACGCGCCGGAACAGTTCGCCCAGTTTGTCGACTGGCTGGACGCGCATCCGCGCATCGACTTGGCGCAAGCCGACAGCGTGCGCGCCGCCGTGGCCTGCCATCGGGCGGGCATGGACTTTGCCGACGCGCTGCATCTGGCGCAGGCCGATGATGCGCCTTTTTTGACGCTGGACAGAGCACTGCGGCGCAAGGCCGACGCACTTGGCCTGCACACCGAAGCACTGATTTGAGCGCAAGTTGCCTGGTCAGCATGGGCATCACGCCAGCCGATGCCTGAACAACCACGCCGCCAGCGGCAGCGTGATGGCGGCGATGATGAATAGCGGAATCAGGTTGTGCCAGACCGCCGCCAGCCCGACGCCCTCAAGGTACACGCGCTGCACCAGGTCGATGGCAAAGCGCAGCGGGTTGGCCAGCGTGGCGATTTGCAGCGCCTCGGGCATGTTGCTCACCGGCGTGGCAAAGCCCGACAGCAGCATCATCGGCATGATGAGCATGAAGGTGTACAGCATCGCCTGCTGCATATTGGCCGACACCGCCGAAATCGACAGCCCGATGCCGACGCTGGCGACGGTGAAAAAGGCCAGCCCAATATAGAGCGTGACGACCGAGCCGGCCATCGGCACGCCAAACCACAGCCGCGCAATCAGCAGCACGATGGTGGATTGCACCAGCCCGACAAACACCGGCGGCAGCGCCTTGCCGATCATGATTTCGGTGGGCGACAGGGGCGTCACCAACAACTGATCGAAAGTGCCCTGCTCGCGCTCGCGCGCCACCGACAGCGCGGTCAACAGCAGGGTCTGGATCATGCTGATGGCGGCGATCATGCCCGGCAGGATGTACCAGCGCGTTTCCAGATTGGGGTTGAACCACGCCCGCGCCTCGACGCGCACCGGCGCCGACGCGCCGCCGTGCCGCTGCCGCCATTCGTCATTGAAGGCGCTCACCACCGAGGCGATGTAGCCCGAGGCCATACCGGCGGTATTGGAATTGCGCGCGTCGATAATGACCTGAATCGGCGCCTCCTCGCCCGCGTGCAGCCGGCGCTCGAAATCCGGCGGAATCTGGATGACCACCAGCGCATCCTGCCGGTTGACCAGCGCCGCGATCTGCTCCGGCGATGCCAGCGTCGCCGCCCGCCGGAACACGCCGGTACCATCCAGGCGGGCGATGAGCGCGGTCGACGCGGCGCCCCGGCTTTGATCAAGCAGCGCGTAGTCCACGCGGGCCAGATCGTAGGTGGCCGCGTAGCCGAACAACAGGCTTTGCATGAGTACCGGCATCACCAGAATCACGCGGCTCGACCGATCCTTGAGGATAGCCAGCAGTTCCTTGCGGAAGAGGTGGCCGATGCGGAGGAGGAAGGCGGGTAACATAGAATGACCGAACGGCGTTCAGCCCGCGCCCCGGCGGCGGCGCGCTTTGCCCTGCTCACCCGAGCCTTCCGGCGTCAATTGATCGGCACGCGCCGCAGCGGATGACGGCAGGTCTTTGCAGGAATCCACGCGCTCACGGTAACCGCCCTTGCACGCGCCCTTGGCGATGCCCGCCAGTTGGGTCAATTCGGGTACGGGCAGGGCAGGTTTGTAGAGATTCAAGAGTTCCTTTTCGGTGATTTTTATTCCTGCCGCCCTCAGTAGCCCGGTTTGTTGTTCGTACATGAGTTTGAGCATTGCTTCCTTGGTATTCTTGTCTCCGAAATGAACTGCACGGTGACAATTTGGGCAAATGCAGACGATGTTCGCGGCGCAATCTATATTTCTGTTGAATTTTTCCCAGAAAATTTCGGCATTAGCAAGGGTGCATGGTATGAGATGATGACCCTCCATGTAAGGCACGCCTCGCGCTGTTGTGAAGGTTTCATGTTTTGGATTTATTTGACAGGTATATTTTCTTTGTTCCAGCGCCGCTTTTGATATTCGACCATCCTTCGCCATTGACCTGCCACCTTGGGTTGCTTCTACAATATAGAGTGGTCTGTTTGCTGATTCTTTTATTTCTTGCGACGTAGCCGGCTCTGATCGCTGTATTTCTTTCTGATCATCGAGATCGTCATCAAGCAAATCTTTGTCTCCCAGTATTTCCTCTACGTAGGCTATGATTTTTTTGTTGAGATCTGGATGGCCGCCGTAGTAGCGCTGGCTACGGAACATGTATGAGCCGTATTCTGCGGCTTCAATTTTGAATTTGTTTGCCCTGTTTCTCAGGTCTATCAGGATATCGCCCTCTACCGAGTACGATACCACCACATCAGTTTGGGATTTGCCGTCAAAAAAAGACCGGCTTAATTTCTCGCCTGACTGCTTCGCTCCGTGAACTCTGGCGTTTGGCATGAAGCCTATTATCTCACGGTCGACGCTTTTCTCCTTTTTCGTCACATATACGACAAGGATATCATCCACGAAGCCTGATCGGCTTTTGGCGCCGAAGTTAGCGCAGATGTTTATATTATCGCGTGGCGGGCAATACCCATAAAACCTGCCATCCACAGGGTTTTTCTCCAAGTTGAAAAGCTCATGGCCCGTCCGTTCTTGTACGTATTTGCCGGAATTCATGTCTACGACAAGCATTCTCTTGGAATCAAATTTGCTCATACAGGGCTCTCTTTTTCACTTTCATTGATGGCATTAATAGATTTGGCGAAACTCCGTCAATCCAGCCTCTTGCGCGTCACAACCCGTGCAATGCCAAGCAGTACAGCCGCATACACCAGCAAGATCAAACAATCGCGCACCACCAGCGACCACACATTGCCCGCCAGGAACAGGGTGCGCAGCAGTTCAATGAAGTAAGTCGCCGGCACGGCGTGGCCGATGACATTGATCGGTGTCGGCACATTGCGCAGGTCGAATAAAAAGCCCGACAGCATCAGCGACGGCAAAAAGCTCAGAATCAGCGCCAATTGGCTCGCCAGAAACTGGTTGCGCGTGACCGACGAAATGACGAGGCCCATGCCAACCGCCACCAGCAGGTAAAACATGGCGCTGACCACGACGGCGGCGAGCGAGCCGTGCATCGGCACCGCGAACAAAAAACGCGCCGCCGCCAGACACAGCAGCAGGCCGGCCATGCCGACGATGAAATAGGGAATGATCTTGGCCAGCAATATCTCCACGGGCCGCGCCGGGGTGACGAACAGCGCCTCCAGCGTGCCGCGCTCCCATTCGCGGGCCATGACCAAGGCGGTGAGAAAAGCGCCGACCAGGGTCATGATGAGCGCGATCAGCCCCGGCACCAGATACCACGTACTCGTATTGGCGCTGTTGAACCACAGCCGCTGCTCGATGCTGACCTGGCCGATGCCGCCGCCCAGCGCCGCACCGCCCGCCAAATCGGCGCGGCGCAGGGCGTCCTGCGTCAGCGCGCCGGTGGCGTAGCGCAGGATGATGTTGGCCTTGGCGGCGTCGGCGCCGTGCACGATGACCTGGATAGTGGCGTCGCCCGCCGCCAACCGGCGCGAAAAGTCGCCGGGCAGGCGGACGATGCCGTCCACCTTGCGGTCGCGCATCAGCGCCTCGGCCTCGCGCATCGAAGCCAGCGGCACGGGCGATATGTAGGGCGTCAATTGCAGGCCGGCGACGGCTTGCGCGGCGGCGGGGGAAGCGTCTTCCAGCACCACGGCCATGGGCGCGTTTTTCACGTCGAGCGATAGGCCGTAGCCGAAGAGCAGGATCAGCACGATTGGCAGCAGCACGCCGATGGCGATGCTGCCGGGATCGCGGATAAGCTGGCGCGTTTCCTTGCGCGTGAGGGCGATGAGGCGCTGCCAGAAGCGGTTGCGGGCAGGCCCAGTCATGCGAACGCCCCTTGCGCCGCCGCATGATTCGACAACAGAGCGAGCAGTTCGGCCGCTGACTCGGCAGGCGAGCGACCGGCGGTGTCGATCACCAGGCGCTCCGCGTTCCATGGCGCGTACTCCCGGGATAGCACTTCCGGCCATGCGGGAAGCTTGAGGCCAGCCACGTCAGCGATCCGCGCTTGCACCCTGTCGCGATGTTGGCGGATATCGCTGCATATGACCTCAATATTCACGTAAGGCGCGCCGGCGTCCAGCGCAACGCCCTCCCATGCCCGCCGGGTAAGCTCAAGCGGATTGCACGAATCGGCAACAACATTCAGCCCCAGGCGCAGGTTATCCGCGGCAAGACGATAGGCGAGCGCGTATCCCTCCCCCTCCACATTGACGGCGCACAAATCCCGCAGCGCCTGCTCGATCGAGTCGATGCGAATGTAGGCGCCGCCGACTCGTTTTGCCACCGCCTTTGCCAACGTGGTCTTTCCTGAACCTGGCAGCCCGGAGAAGATGAACAGAACGGCGCTCCCGCTCGCGCGGCGAATGGATGAAAGTTGCAAGGGCGCGCTCATGCATGCGCCCCCTGCCCCGCTGTGCGGCTCGATGCGCGCCCCTGCATGACGATGCCGATAAAGGCTTCTTCCATGCTCAGGCGGCCATCGGCTGCACCGCCGGCCTGCGCGCGCACCTGCTCGGGCGTGCCGATGGCCAGCAAACGACCCGCATCCTGAATGACGATGCGGTCGCAGTATTCGGCTTCTTCCATGAAGTGCGTGGTGACGATGACGGTGACGCCGCTGGCGGCCAGCGCGGTAATGCGCCGCCAGAACTCGCGCCGCGCCAGCGGGTCGATGCCGCTGGTCGGCTCATCGAGAAAAAGAATCTCCGGCTCGTGCAGCAGGCCGGTCGCCATGGCGAGGCGCTGCTTGAAGCCGCCGGGCAGCAGGCCGCTGGTCGCCTGTTCGTGCCCGGCCAGATCGAATTGCGCCAGCACCGTTTGCATGCGCTCGCGCAGCCGCGAACCGCGCAGGCCGTAGGCGCCGCCGAAAAATTGCAGATTTTCCCCGACGCTCAGATTGCCGTAGAGCGCGAATTTTTGCGCCACGTAGCCGATCTTGCTGCGCGCATGGGCGCGGGCGGTGCGCAGATTGACGCCGGCCACTTGCAAAAAGCCGCTGCTGGCGGGCAAAAGGCCGCAAAGCATGCGAAAGGTGGTGGTCTTGCCGGCGCCGTTGGGGCCGAGCAGACCGAAGATTTCGCCGCGCCGCACGTCGAAGCTGGCGCTGGCAACGGCGGTGAAATCGCCGAACTTGCGGACGAGGTCTTTGACCTCGATGACGATTTCAGGGGTGGGCGAAGCGGGAGCATTGGGATGGGAATGGCCTTCGCCCAAAGCCACCTCCCCCTCTCCCCCGGCCCCTCCCCCGCGAGGGGGGAGGGGAGCATTGGTTCTTTGCGACAGCCTTCCATAGAGAAAGGGGGTTGAAGCCCCTCTCCCCTCGCGGGAGAGGGGTTGGGGAGAGGGGGTGGTAGCGTTAGTCTCGGCAGACAGTTTCACCTCGGCCTGCGCCTCTCGCCCACGTAACAGCACCATGAAGCCATCCTCTAACCGCGCCGGGACGGGCATGGCGCTCACGCCGTCCAGCAAGGCATCGACAGCGGCATTATCCGCATCGGGCCGGCGAATAAAACGCACTTCGCCGCCCTGCGGCGCCGCGTCGATGATGGTCGCGGGCGCATCCAGCAACCGCGCCTGCAAGGCGCGCGGGGCCGTGCCGGGCGGCGGCGCGGCGACGAAGCACAGACCGCTGGCCTGCTGGCGAATCGCGTCGGGCGCGCCCTGCGCAATCAGCCTGCCGCCGTGCAGCACGAACACCTGCGCGCAACGCTCGGCCTCGTCCAGATAAGCGGTGCTGACGATGACCGACAGCCGCGCCTCATCCACCAGTTGCCGCAGAATGCTCCACAGTTCGCGGCGCGACAGCGGATCGACGCCCGCCGTCGGCTCGTCGAGCAGCAGCAGATCGGGCGAGCGCACCAGCGTGCAGGCCAGACCCAGCTTCTGCTTCATGCCGCCCGAGAGCTTGCCCGCCAGCCGCGTGCCAAAGCGCCCCAGATCGGTCATCGCCATCAGCCGCGCGTAGCGCTCGCGGCGCTCGTCGCGGCCCACGCCGTGCAGATCGGCGTAGAGGTCGAGGTTTTCCTGCACGCTCAGATCTTCATACAAGCCAAAGCGTTGCGGCATGTAGCTGATGCGGTCCTGCACCGCCTGCGGGTTTTGCGCCACGTCGATGCCGAGCACGTGCAGCGCCCCCGCGTCGGCGCGCATCAAGCCAGCGGCCAGACGCAACAACGTGGTCTTGCCCGCGCCATCGGGACCGACCAGCGCGCTCAAGCTTGCGGCGGGCACGGCTAGCGTCACATCGTTGAGGGCCTGCGTCGGCTGCGCCGCACCCTTGACGCGAAAGCGTTTGTGCAGGCCGCGGCCCGCCAGCGCGGGGATATTCCCCTCGCCCGCTTGCGGGAGAGGGGCTGGGGGAGAGGGCAAGCCCGGCGCGGGAAAGTGTTTCACTTCATATCAAGTTGTACCGTCACCGGCATCCCCAAGCGCAGGCGGTCACCGGGGTCGTCGGCCAGCACGCGGATTTCATACACCAGCGCGGTGCGCAGTTCCGCCGTCTGCACGATCTTGGGGGTGAACTCGGCCACCGACGAAATAAAACCGACCTTGCCCGTTAGCGGCTGGCCGGGGTGGCTGTCGGTGCGCAGCGTGGCGGCCATGCCGGGCTTGATGCGGCCCAGATCGCTTTCGCTCACATAGGCGCGCACCCATTTGGGGTCGGTGATCGCCAGCGTAAATACCGGGCGCTGCGGCGTCGCCATGTCGCCCGGCTCCAGCAGGCGCGAACGCACCACGGCGTCGATCGGCGCCAGAAGCCGCCCCAGCGTCACCTGATGCTTGAGCACGGCAAGCTGCGCCTGCGCCACGTCGAGCTGCGCCTCGGCCTGCGCGATGTCTTCCCGGCGCGGGCCGGTGACGGCAAGCTGCTCGGCCTTGCGGGCGTTTTCAAGCTGGGCCAGCGTCATCTTTTGTCGCGCCTCGGCGGCGTCGATGTCCTGCTGGCTGACGGCGCGGCCCGCCGTGCTCTGGCCGATGGCTTGCAGGCGCTCGATCTGCTGCCGCGCCCAATCGGCATCGGCCTGCGCCGCCGCCACCTGCGCTCGCGCCTGGGCGATTTCCTCCGGCCGGCTGCCGGTTTTCAGGCGCTGCAACGCCTGCCGTTGCACGGCAATCTGCGCCTCGGCCTGCGTCGCCTGCAATTGCAGCGTGCGCGTATCCAATTCGCCGAGCACCTGCCCCGCCGTCACGCGCTCGCCTTCCTGCACCGCCAGCCGGTCGATGCGCCCGGCCCCATCGAAAGCCAGCGCCACCTGACGCAGATCGACATTGCCGTAGAGCGTGAGTTCGCCTGTACCGACCGGCTGCCGATTGAAAAACCACGCCGCCAACGCGGCCCCGGCCACGAGAACGACAACTCCAAGGATGAAGGGTTTTTTGCTCATGGTGTGGGTGATGTTTCGCTGGACAGAACTGGATTGCTTCGCTGCGCTCGCAATGACGCCCGTTTCCGCACCGTCATTGCGCGGCGCGAAGCAACGAAGCAATCCAGAAATGGCGTCATTTGGCAGCCTGACTTTTCAGCGCCAGCGCCTGTTCATAGAGCGCGTTCTTCGCCGCGCCGGTAATGGCCGCCGCCAGTTTCGCCGCCTGCTTGACCGGCAGGCCGTCGGCCAGCAGCAGCTTGAGCGCCCGCTCGCCCGCGCCGCTATCCGTCCCGGCCGGCGCGCCGGAAACGAGCAGCACGAATTCGCCGCGCTGGCGGTTGGGGTCGGCTTGCAGCCAAGTCAGCGCCTCGCCGAGCGGGCAACTGTGGATGCTCTCGAACAGTTTGCTCAATTCGCGGGCGATGACCAGAGTGCGCTCGCCAAGCGCGGCGGCGAGGTCGGCGACGGTTTCCAGAACACGGTGCGGCGCTTCGTAAAAAATCAGGGCGTGCGGCTGCGTCCGCAATTCCTCGATGGCCTGCCGGCGTTGCCCGGCCTTGGCCGGCAGGAAGCCGTAGAACAGGAAATGCTCGTCGAGCAGGCCGGAAGCCGAGAGCGCGGTAACCGCCGCACAGGGGCCGGGCAGCGGCACGACCCGGCAGCCGGCGGCGCGCACGGCGGCGACGACGCGGGCGCCGGGATCGGAGATGCCCGGCGTGCCGGCATCGGAAATCAGCGCCACCGCTTCGCCGGCCTGCAAGCGCTCGACGATGCGCGCAGCCGCCGCCTGCTCGTTGTGGCGGTGCGCCGGCAGGGTCCGCGCCGACGAGCCGATCTGGCGCAGCAGCGGCGCGCTGTGCCGGGTATCTTCGGCGGCCACCCACGGCGCCTGGCGCAGGACTTCCTCGGCGCGGCGGGTCAGGTCGGCCAGATTCCCGAGCGGCGTCGGGACGACATACAATGCGGCGTATTCCTCTAGCATCGGGCGGCAAATGCGGGCAAAAACCGACGATACCACCACCGCGCGCGGCCGCGAAGCCGAGGCCGCCGCCGCCCGCCATCTGGAGCGCCACGGCCTGCGCGTGGTGACACGCAATTTCCGCGTTCGCGGCGGCGAAATCGACCTGATCTGCCGCGACGGCGCGACGCTGGTTTTCGTCGAGGTGCGCCAGCGCGGCCGCAGCGATTTCGGCGGCGCCGCGGCCAGCATCACCGCCGCCAAGCAGCGGCGCATCGTACTCGCCGCCCGGCATTATCTGGCCGACCGTCCCGCCGCCGACTGCCGCTTCGATTGCGTGCTGCTCGACGGCGAGCGCCTGGAATGGCTGCGCGACGCCTTTGCCGCCGACGCTTGAGTTCTCGGCAACACCCCTTCCAGAGTAATCGCGCGAATGCTGACGCCATAAAAACCACCCCTCCCCGACCCTCCCCTCCGGGCTGCGCCCGCAAGGGAGGGGGCCAAGCTTGCAGCGCGCACCGGTTTTCTCCCTCCCTTGCGAAGCAGGGGAGGGGCGGGGAGGGGTTGTCGGCCACGGCAACGGCATTCATGCGATTGCCCTGCCCCCCCTTTCGCTGCGCGCGGTCTTCGCCGGGCGCTGGGGTAAAATGGCCGGCCTGCGTTTACGTTCGCCCAACCATGGATCTGATTGCCCGCGTCGCCCAGCACTTCGAGGATAGCGCCCAAACCAAGCTACAGGCGGTCGAGGCGCTGGCGCCGCCCATCGCCGCCGCGATCGAGACTCTCACTGCCTGCCTGATCAATGGCGGCAAGATCCTCGCCTGCGGCAATGGCGGCTCGGCGGCCGATGCCCAGCATTTCGCCGCCGAACTGATCGGCCGCTTCGAGGCCGAGCGCCAGGAACTGGCGGCCATCGCGCTGACCACCGACACCTCGATCCTGACCGCGGTGGCCAACGATTACTCATTTACCCAGATTTTCGCGCGTCAGGTGCGCGGCCTCGGCAGCGCGGGCGATACGCTGCTGGCCATCTCGACCTCGGGCAATTCGGCCAATGTCATCGAGGCGATCCGGGCGGCGCACGAGCACGATTTGCGCATCATCGCCCTGACCGGCCGCGACGGCGGCCAGATCGGCGATATGCTGCGCGACGACGATATTCATCTGTGCGTGCCGGCCGAGCGGACGGCGCGCATCCAGGAAACCCATCTGTTGATTCTGCATTGCCTGTGCGACGGTATCGACGCACTTCTTCTGGGAGTCGAATAATGCGCAAGACCCAACTCATCCTCGCCGCCAGCGCCCTGCTCATCGTCCTGCCGGCGCTCCAGGGCTGCTTCCCGACTCTCGTCACCGGCGCCGCCGTCGGCGTCTTGTCGATCCACGACCGGCGCTCGACCGGTACCCAGACCGATGACGAGACCAGCGAATGGAAGGCGGTCGGTCGCCTGCCCGAACCGTACAAAAACCAGTCGCACGTCAACGTCACCGTCTACAACAGACGCCTCCTGCTGACCGGTGAGGTACCCAGCGCCGAGGCCAAGGCGGAAGCCGAAACCGCCGTGCGCGCCATCGAAGGTCTGCGCGAGGTGTACAACGAACTCGGCGTCGGCCCGGTTTCCTCGCTCGGCAACCGCAGCAACGACAGCTACATCACCTCCAAGCTGAAGGCCCGTCTGGTCGATACCAAGCAGGTCTCGGCCAATCATGTCAAAGTCGTCACCGAGCGCGGCGTCGCTTATCTGATGGGCATCGTCAACGAGCGCGAGGCCAGGGCCGCGGTCCATGTCGCCCGCACCACCTCCGGCGTGCTGAAGGTGGTCAATCTGCTGGAAATCATCGACGAGGCCGAGACGCGGCGCCTCGACGAGCAATTCCTCGGCGACCGCAAGTCGCCGTCGGAGTCGATGCCGGCTGAAAACCGCTGAGGCAAGAAGTTGACATCGTCATGACCTACGCTCCGCCCGCCTTCGAGGCCAGGATCTGCCCGCCGGAGCGGCTCGCCGAGCGCGCCGCCGCGCTGGCTCGGCCACTGGTATTCACCAATGGCTGCTTCGACATCCTGCACCGCGGCCACGTCACCTATCTGGCGCAAGCCGCCGCCCTCGGCGCGACGCTGGCGGTGGCGCTCAACAGCGACGCTTCTGTCAAACGTCAGGGCAAGGGCGACGACCGTCCGGTCAATCCGCTGGCCGACCGTCTGGCGGTAATGGCGGCGCTCGGCTGCGTCACGCTGGTCACCTGGTTCGACGAAGATACGCCGCTGGCGCGCATTCTCGAATGCCGGCCGGAAATTCTGGTCAAGGGCGGCGACTGGCCGGTCGAGCGCATCGTCGGCGCGGCGGAAGTGCGCGCCTGGGGCGGCAGCGTGCACTCGATCCCGTTTCTCCACGAGAAATCGACAACGGCGCTGCTGGAAAAAATCCGCCGTCTGTAAACCGATCCATACGGCTTCGTACTCAGGGTGAGAACAAGGCGCGCAGCCGCGGACAGTGCTGTCGCACGGCAAGGCAACGCGGTTATCGCCCTGAGTGCGAAGCCGTTCAGCCGCCGAGGGCGGCTTTCAGGGACTGCACGTCTTCCTGCGAGCGGTCGATGATCTCGGCCAGGGTCGCGGCGTCGAACAGGGTATCGAGCACCGAGGTGTCGACGACGCCGGCAAATTGCGGGTCGTGCCAGCCAAAGCCGCTGCGATTGGCGATTTTGTTGGCAACGTAGAGCACATCCGAAATCGTGCTGATCTCGCTGATCTTGCGGTCGACCTCGTGCTCCTGCACGGCGACCAGCACCGATTCCGGCGAGCCGAGCGCCGTCAGCAGGGCATGGCCGATATTGTCGTGCCAGCCGACCAGGAGACTGTGCAATTCGGGCTTGTCGGCGACCAGTTCGGGAAAACTGGCGGCGCGCGACATCAGGTAGAAAACGCCGAGATCGTGCACCAGACCGGCGAACATCGCCTCGTCGCCATTGACCTTGGCCAGCTTGCGGGCCAGCACCCGGCACAGCGCGGCGACGTGCGAGGTATGTTCCCACAGGCGCCGGGAAAGATCGCCGAACATCTGCATCTGCTTCGATTTCAGCATCTGCTCCATGGCCACGGCGAAGGATACTGTGCGCACCGCTTCCAGGCCGACGCGGACGATGGCGCTTTTGACATCGGCGACCTGCCGCCCGGCCGGATTGAGCGCCACCGAGTTGGCCATGCGGATGATCTTGGTGCTCATCAAGGGCTCGGCCCCGACCAGCTTGGCCAACTGCTCGACATTCAGCTTGGGATCCTTGAGCGCGGTGCGCACCTGGAAAGTGATATCGAGAAAGGTCGGAAAGGTAATCTCGTTACCCGACAAATCGCGGGCGATGTCTTCGAGAACCTTGAAGGAGGAGGAATTAGCCATGGTCTGTCCGGTTCGTGAACAACGCGGGGCAAGTCCCGCGGCCCAAGTCAGAACGGGATGTCGTCTCCCAGATCGTCGAAGGAAGGCTTCGGCTTGCTCTTCGCCGGGGCCGGTGCGTAATCAACCGGCTCGTCGCCGCCGGAGGAAGCCGGCGCGCCCATGCCCTGACGGGAGCCGAGCATCTGCATCTCGTTGCCCTCGATTTCGGTGGTGTAGCGGTCCTGACCGTCCTTGTCCTGCCACTTGCGGGTCTTGATGCGCCCCTCGATGTACACCGAGGAGCCTTTTTTCAGGTACTGGCCGGCGATTTCCGCCAGCTTGCGGTAGAAAACCACGCGATGCCACTCGGTCAACTCGCGCTTCTCGCCGCTATTCTTGTCCTTCCAGCTTTCCGTCGTCGCCAGGCGGATGTTGCAAACGGCATCGCCGCTGGCGGTGTAGCGGGTTTCCGGATCGGCGCCCAGATTGCCGACGAGAATCACCTTGTTGATCGAAGCCATGCCTTATCTCTCCAGTTTGTCCGCGCGCACCGGACAAACCCGGGCGCCTGAATAAATTATTGTAATGCTTAATGGCCGGGGCGGCCTACCGCCAGCGTTATGCGACCGCCCGCCGCCGGGGGAAGCGCATCGTCGCGGCAACCAGCAGCCAAAGCAGCGCCAAACCGCCACAGACGGCGAATACCGCGCTGTCGCCCCAATGCTGGGCGAGCCAGCCGCCGAGCGCGCCGCCGAGAAAGAGGCCGACCGCCTGCGTCGTGTTGTACACCCCGAGCGCCGCGCCCTTGGCCGCTGGCGGCGCGGCGCGCGAAACCAGCGAAGGCAGCGTCGCTTCGAGGATGTTGAAGGCGACGAAAAAGAACAGCAAGCAGGCGGCCAGCCCGGCCAGACTGGCGCCGAAGAGGTAGAGGCCAAGCTGGACGACCACCACCAGCGCGATGGCGGCGAGGAAGATCGGGCGCATCTTGTCCCTCTTCTCGGCAATGATGATCGCCGGCACCATGATGAGGAAGGAGGCCAGCACCGCCGGCAGATACACCTGCCAGTGCGCCGGCATCGCCAGACCGCCGTGCTCGACCAGTGCCCGCGGCAAAACCACGAACATCGCCATCTGGATCATGTGCAGCGCGCCGATGCCGAGATCGAGCTTGAGCAATTCGCCATTGCCCAGCACCTCGCGCAGCGGCGGGCGGACGGGCGCGCTCGGCAGCGGCGGCGTCGGCACCTTCGTCACCAGCATGAGGATAGCCAGCAAGGCCAACCCGCCGGTCAGCAGAAACAGCCCGCCCATGCCGATCCAGCCGTAAAGCAGCGGCGCGCCGACCAGTGAGAGGGCGAAAACGAGGCCGATCGTCGAGCCGATCATGGCCATCACCTTGGTGCGATGCGCCTCGCGCGTCAGGTCGGCAGCCAGCGCCGTGACCGCCGCCGAAATAGCCCCGGCGCCCTGCACCACACGACCGACGATCATCCAGTGCATATCCGGCGCCCAGGCGGCGATGACGCTGCCGAGCACAAACAGCAAGAGGCCGGCGACGATCACCGGCTTGCGCCCCCAGCGGTCGGAAGCCATGCCGAAGGGAATGAGCAGCAGCGCCTGGGTCAGCCCATAAGCGCCCATCGCCAGACCGACCAGCCGCAAATCGCCGCCGCCGGGCAGATTCGGCGCATAGGCGGCGAACACCGGCAGGATCAGGAACAGCCCGAGCATGCGCAGGCCAAAAATGGAAGCCAGCGCAGCGCCGACGCGGCGCTCTTCCCGGCTCATGCGGTCGGTCGATGAAGACATCGTGGCGGGATCGTGTTGTGACGGGGCCGCATCTTAACAGCTTTGCCCCGCCCGCCGGGATCGCCAAGGCAGGAGCATGAAAGGCGGCTTGCCAGCACTCTCCCTCGCCCCGCTTGGCGGGGAGAGGGCCGGGGTGAGGGGCCGCAGCGTGAAATCTCGCGCAAGCGGCTTGATAAACGGCCCCCCTCACCCTAACCCTCTCCCCGCCAAGCGGGGCGAGGGAACTCGCGTGTCGGAAATTTTCGGCTTGACGCATTCACCTCATCGCGACGCAAAACCCATGCTTCGCCGCCCACTCCCCAACCCCTCTCCACCCTCCTATACTCACCCCTTCCCGCAACCTGCCCGCCCCCCGCCATGACCCCCGAAGCCTTTATCGCCACCTGGAAAGACAACACGCTCACCGAGCGCGGCGGGGCGCAGGCGCATTTCGATGACCTCTGCGATCTGCTCGGCGTCGCCAAGCCGCGCGACCCGGATAATTACTGCTTCGAGCGCGGCGCGCGCAAAGCCGGCGGCGGCGATGGCTGGGCCGATGTCTGGAAGCGCGGCTGCTTCGGCTGGGAAAACAAGAAGCCCGGGCGCGATCTCGACGCGGCTTTGAAGCAACTCACCGATTACGCCCTGCAACTCGACAACCCGCCGCTCCTCGTCGTTTGCGACCGCGAGCGCATCGTCATCCACACCGCCTTCACCGGCTACCCCGACGAAGTCCGCGAAATCCGCATCGAGCAACTGGCCGAGCCGGAAACCCGGCAAATCCTCAAATGGGTATTCACCGACCCGGCCAAGCTGCGCCCGGAAAAATCCACCGCCGCCATCACCGCCGACGCCGCCGGCCAGTTCGCCGAGCTTGCCGCCACCCTGCGCAAGCGCGGCGAGGATGGCCAGCGCGTCGCCCACTTCCTCGTCCAGAGCCTCTTTTGCATGTTCGCCGAGGATGAGCAACTGCTCCCCGCCGGCATCTTCACCCGGCTGCTCGCCCGCGCCGGCGAGGACGCCGAACGGGCCGCCCGGCGCATCGAAAAACTGTTCCACGCCATGCAAAAGCGCGGCGGCGAATATGGCGATCACGACATCGCCTGGTTCAACGGCGGCCTCTTTCGCCACATCGACCTGCCCTCCCTCGCCGCCGCCGACCTCGCCGCCCTCCATCGCGCCGCCGCCGACATGGACTGGCGGGCCATCGACCCCACCATCTTCGGCACCCTCTTCGAGCGCGGCCTCGACCCCGCCGCCCGCGCCCCGCTTGGCGCCCACTACACCGACACCGGCACCATCGCCAAACTCATCGACCCCCTCGTGCGCGAACCCCTCGCCGCCGAATGGGCGGCGGCCAAGGACGAAATCCGCGCCAGGCCGAAAAAAGCCAAGGCCATCTACCAGCGTTTTCTCCTTCGCCTCAACCATTTCCGCGTCCTCGACCCCGCCTGCGGCAGCGGCAACTTCCTCTACCTCGCCCTCAAGGCCCTGCGCGACATTGAAAAAAGCGCCCACATCGACGCCCTCGAACTCGGCCTGCCGCCCCCGCTCAACATGGAAACCGGCCCGCACAACATCCTCGGGCTGGAAATCAACGAATTCGCCGCCGAACTCGCCCGCGTCACCGTCTGGATCGGCGACATCCAATGGTGCCGGCGCAACGGCTACCCGCACGCCATCAACCCCATCCTCAAACCCCTCGACGGCATCGAACACCGCGACGCCCTGCTCGATGCCGACGGCAGCGAAGCCGCCTGGCCCGCCGCCGACGTCATCGTCGGCAACCCGCCCTTTCTTGGCGGTAGCGTGATGCGCGGCGAACTCGGCGGCGAATACGTCGACACCCTGCGCCGAACTTACGCAGGCCGCGTCCCTGGCGGCGCCGACCTCGTCACCTACTGGTTCGAAAAAGCCCGCGCCCAAATCGAAGCAGGGCAACTCAAAGCCGCCGGCCTTGTCGCCACCAACTCCATCCGCGGCGGCGCCAACCGCAAAGTGCTCGAACGCATCGCCGCCAGCACCCGCATCTTCGAAGCATGGAGCGACGAAGCATGGGTCAACGACGGCGCCGCCGTGCGCGTCTCGCTGGTCGGCTTCGGGGTAGTTTTTCCGGCTGATCGCAACAACCGGCTGGATGCGGTCGTTGTCGATTCGATTCATGCCGACCTCACCGCTGGCAGCGGCTTGAACCTGACTTCCGCCGTGCCATTGCCAGAAAATGCGGGCACCTGCTTTCAAGGGCCGGAAAAAAATGGCGCATTTGATATTGACGGCGAATTGGCCCGGCGCTGGTTGCGGCAGCCCAACCCAAACGGTCGCCCCAACAGCGACATCGTAAAACCGCGCTACAACGGGTTGGATCTTGCGCGCCGTTATGACGACGGCTGGATCATCGACTACGGAACGTCAATCTCGGAAAGTGACGCTTCTCTTTACGAAGGGCCGTTCGCCCATGTGCTCGAACATGTGAAGCCTGTTCGTGACAAAAACCAAGACAAAAACCGAAAAACCCACTGGTGGCGCTTTGGCCGCACAGGTGAAGATTTACGGCAAGCTCTCAAGGGCTTGCACCGCTACATCGCCACGCCGCATGTTTCAAAGCATCGGCTGTTTGTCTGGCTCGACGCCTGTGTTGCTCCTGACAAAATGCTCATCGTCATCGCCCGCGCCGACGACGCCACCTTCGGCATCCTCCATTCCCGTTTCCACGAACTCTGGTCGCTGCGCCTCTGCACCTATCTCGGCGTCGGCAATGACCCGCGCTACACCCCGACCACCACCTTTGAAACCTTCCCCTTCCCGCCCGGCCTGACGCCGCGCGATACCGCGCCGAGCGCCCCGCCGTGCACGGCCGGCGAAAAAATCGCCGCCGCCGCCCGCCGCCTCAACCAGTTGCGCGACAACTGGCTCAACCCGCCCGAATGGGTCGACTGGATCATCACCCCGGAAGAAGAAAAAGCCGGCTTCCCCAAACGCCCGGTCGCCAAACCCGGCCACGAAGCCGACCTCAAAAAACGCACCCTCACCAACCTCTACAACGCCCGCCCCCCCTGGCTGGACCTCGCCCACCGCCAACTCGACCAGACCGTCGCCGCCGCCTACGGCTGGCCCGACTACACCCCGGAAATGCCAGACGACGAAATCCTCCGCCGCCTGCTGGCGCTGAATCTGGAGCGGTCGGGAGGGTGAGAAATCATAGGTTGGGGTAAGCGCAGCGAACCCCAACACAACGGCGCAACACCACACCCAACCACGGAGCCGCTGCATGTTGGGGTTCGCTACGCTCACCGCCAACCTATTTCGTCGCTCCTGAACAATCCGCAACCGTTTGATTTGGTGAAACAAATGGTGTCTATTTGCTGACCTGGATTGCAGGGAATTGGTTACCATTCATTCATTTCCTTGCAAATCCGGATCGCCGATGG
>WREP01000036.1 GCA_009779265.1 Betaproteobacteria bacterium | reverse complement strand
GGCCTTGCCCTTGACCCAGGCTTGGCCGAGGTCGGCGACGCCGTAGATGGTGACATTGCTTTGCGCCATGACAGCGCCGGAAGCCAGGCCAGCGATGGCCAGAGCAATAATTTTCTTTTGCATTTCCGGCAGCGAGCGTAGCCCGAACCCGCTGAAATGAGTCCCAACGCTTGCTGCTCGCGCTTATCAGTGCAGCACGGGTTGGTGTTTGATGCCGAAGCGTTCGGCCAGGGCGGAGAGGCGCTTGTCCAGCGTCCATAGCTCGACGCCCGGCGTCATTAGCGCGGAGGCGAGCAGCATGATGTCCACCAGGCCGCAACCCAGGCCGTAAAGACGCTCGCGCCCGATGAAGTGGAGAACTTCCCGGATGCTGATGATCTGGGTTGGCTGCAACTGGTCGAGGTCAAGTAGCGTTTGCGTCCGGTCAGGCGGTGTGCCGCAGGCGATTTCGCCGATTATTAGCGGATGCGCCATGACCAGATCGTGCAGCAGCAGATTGACCAGAACCTCGTTACGCAGACGGAAATGATCGACCCAGATCGAGGTGTCGACGAGGACGCCTCTCATCGTTCGAGGGTATCGTAGCGGCGGGGGATTTCCCGCATTTCCGGCGCGCTGCCGCCAAGGGCCGCAAGCCGCTTGGCGGTTTGTGTCCGGACAAAGGTCTTGATGGCCTCGCGGAATAAATCCGCCTTGTCCATCGCCGGGTCGGCGACTTCGAGCGCCCGCTCATAGAGGGCGTCGTCAATGGTTACCGTCGTTCTCATGGGATTCTCCTGCATCATCTTTGATGCAAATATGAGTCGACTTCGATGCTGTGTCAAGAGGCGACGGTTTCAGCCGTGCAGGATCAGGTTGTCGCGGTGAATGATTTCGGCTTCGTCGACGTAGCCGAGGAGGTGTTCGATTTCGGCGGTGGATTTGCGGGCGATGAGGCGGGCTTCGGCGCTGCCGTAATTGCTGAGGCCGCGGGCGATTTCATGGCCGTCCGGGGCGATGCAGGCGACGGCGGCGCCGCGCTCGAATTCGCCTTCGGCGGCGACGACGCCGATGGGCAGAAGGCTCTTGCCGGCACGCAGGGCGGCCACGGCGCCAGCGTCGAGCAGCAGCCGGCCGGCCAGTTGCAGATGGTCGGCCAGCCATTGCTTGCGCGCCGCCAGCGGCGGCGTCTGCGAGACGAGCAGGGTGCCGAGGGCTTCGCCGCTGGCGAGGCGGATGATGGCGTCGCGTTCGTGGCCGCTGGCGATGGCGGTATGGGCGCCGCTGCGGGCGGCGCGCTTGGCGGCGATGACCTTGGTAATCATGCCGCCCTTGCCGATGCCGCTACCGGCGCCGCCGGCCATGCTTTCGAGACGGGTATCGCCGGCCGCGGCCTCGGCAATCAGTGTGGCGGCGGGGTCTTTGCGCGGATCGGCGGTGTAGAGGCCGTTCTGGTCGGTGAGGATGATGAGGGCCTCGGCTTCGATCAGGTTGGCGACCAGGGCGCCGAGGGTGTCGTTGTCGCCGAATTTGATTTCGTCGGTGACGACGGTATCGTTTTCGTTGATGATCGGCACGACGCCGAGTTCGAGCAGCGTGGTGAGGGTCGAGCGGGCGTTGAGGTAACGCTTGCGGTCGGCCAGGTCGTCGTGAGTGAGCAGAATTTGCGCGGTGGCGAGGCCGTGTTTGGCGAAGGCGCCTTCGTAGACCTGCACCAAGCCCATCTGGCCGACGGCGGCGGCGGCTTGCAATTCATGCACCGACTTGGGCCGCTTGCGCCAGCCCAGGCGCTGCATGCCGCAGGCGATGGCGCCGGAGGAGACGAGCACGACTTCCTTGCCCAGTTGGCGGATGGCGTGAATCTGCCGCGCCCAGTCTTCAATGGCCGCGAGATCGAGGCCGGCGCCGTTGTTGGTGACGAGCGCCGAGCCGACTTTGACCACCAGCCGCTTGGCATGGGCGAGACGGGTCTGGCTCATGCTTCTTCCTCGTCGTCCTCATCATCGTCGGCCTGCGGCTCATCGAGCGCCGGGCGCAAGTGTTGCAGGGCTTCGTGCAGGGCGTAGATCAGGGGCCGGGTGCCTTCGCCGTTGATGGCGGAGAGGGCGAATACCGGGCCGTCGTAGTGCGTTGTCTTTTTGTAGGCTTCGAGGAAATCGGCGACGGTTTGGGCGCGTGCTTCTTCCGGGATCAGATCGAGTTTGTTGAGCGCCAGCCAGCGCGGTTTGTTGGCCAGCGCCGGGTCGTGCTTGTGCAGTTCGGCGACGATGGCCTGGGCGTCGCGCAGCGGGTCGGCCTCGGGGTCGAGCGGCGCGAGGTCGATGAGATGCAGCAGGATGCGCGTGCGCTGCAAATGCTTGAGGAAGCGGATGCCCAGCCCGGCGCCGTCGGCGGCGCCAGCGATGAGGCCGGGCACGTCGGCGACGACGAAGCTTTTTTCGTCATCGACGCGAACGACGCCGAGATTGGGGTGGAGCGTGGTGAAGGGGTAGTCGGCGACCTTGGGCCGGGCCGCCGAGATGGCGCGGATGAGCGTGCTTTTGCCGGCATTGGGCAGGCCGAGCAGGCCGACATCGGCGAGCACGCGCAATTCCAGGCGCAGATCGAATTCCTCGCCCGCCTCGCCGTCGGTTTTCTGGCGCGGGGCGCGGTTGGTCGAGGATTTGAAGTGCAGATTGCCCAGCCCGCCCTTGCCGCCCTTGGCGAGCCGCACTTTCTGGCCATCGACGGCGAGGTCGGCCATGACCGCGCCGGTATTCTCGTCGTAGATCACCGTGCCGACCGGCATGCGCAGCACGATGTCGTCACCACCGGCGCCGTACTGGTCGGCGCCGCCGCCGTTCTCGCCGCGCTTGCCGATGAACTTGCGGGTATAGCGGTAGTCGATGAGGGTGTTGATGTTGCGGTCGGCGATGGCATGGATGCTGCCGCCGCGCCCGCCGTCGCCGCCGTTGGGGCCGCCCATCGGGATGTATTTCTCGCGCCGGAACGTCGCCGCGCCATTACCGCCGTCGCCGGCCTTTACGTAGATCTTGGCTTCGTCGATGAATTTCATGTCGTTTCCGTCTGCTTTACGATGGCGGCGCCAGATACTCCCCTCCCCCCTCGCGGGGGAGGGGCCGGGGGAGAGGGGGAGGAGGCAAGTGAGACGGCGGCTGCTTCATCCATCGCACTTGAAGTAACTGCTTTATAAACCAAAAAGCCCTATCCGGCGGATAGGGCTTTTGCTGCCACGGGGCCGGAATTACTCGGCGGCCGGGACGATGGTGACGGTGCGCCGCTTCTTTTCGCCCTTGATGGCGAACTGGACGACGCCGTCCTTGAGTGCGAACAGGGTGTGATCCTTGCCGCAGCCGACGTTTTCGCCGGGGTGGAATTCGGTGCCGCGCTGGCGAACGATGATGTTGCCGGCGAGGACGAACTGGCCGCCGTAACGCTTGACGCCAAGTCGTTGCGCCTGTGAGTCGCGGCCGTTACGGGAACTGCCGCCTGCCTTTTTGTGTGCCATTTGCTAGCTCCTTCTATGAACTCAGGCCGCGATCGCGTCGATGCGCAGCTCGGTGTAGTTCTGACGATGGCCCTGATGCTTCTGGTAATGCTTGCGACGGCGCATCTTGAAAATCTTGACCTTGTCGTGGCGGCCGTGGGAAACCACGGTGCACTTGACGCTGGCGCCAGCAACGAGAGGGGCGCCGACTTTCACGGACTCGCCTTCGCCTACCATGAGGACCTGATCGAGCGTGATTTCTGCGCCAACTTCTGCCGGTATCTGTTCTACTTTAAGTTTTTGGCCAGCGCAAACACGATACTGCTTGCCGCCGGTTTTTATGACCGCATACATGGGTTGGACTCCGAAATTAAACCAAAGAGTGCTGCGAAGAACCGCGCATTATACGGAAAACTTTCGCGAAGTCAAAGCCTTGTGGTGGCCTGATGATGGCTCTGTGATAGACTGGGCTGTTTTTGAACCGCGCGGCCCCGCAGGCTGGGCGGGAAGACGAGAGAGGAACAATTCATGGCTGAAATCACCACGGCCTCCGGCCTGATCTACGAGGATGCCGCCGTCGGCGACGGGGCCGAGGCCAAGGCCGGCGATCACGTCGTCGTTCATTACACCGGCTGGCTGACGAACGGCAGCCAGTTCGATTCGAGCCGGGAGCGCAACGAGCCTTTCGATTTCCGGCTCGGCATGCGCCACGTCATCGCCGGCTGGGACGAAGGCGTGCAGGGCATGCGCGTCGGCGGCCAGCGCAAGCTGACCATTCCGGCGCAACTCGGCTATGGCGCGCGCGGCGCTGGCGGCGTGATTCCGCCGAATGCGACGCTGGTGTTCGACGTGGAGCTGCTCGCCATCCAATGAGCGACGGGCAAGACAAGAAGGGCCGGCGGCCAACCGCCACGGCAGGCGAGGACCCTTGGGCGAAGTGGCGGAAGTCGGAGGATCGGGATGAGCTTCGGACCGAGGCCAAGTCTCCCGCTACTGCCCCTCATCCCGGCCCTCTCCCCGCAAGCGGGGCGAGGGAGAGCGTAAGCAACCCGCCTCGTGGGGTCGGTTCCGAGCCGGCCGCTCGACCGCGACCGACGGGTACGCTGAGTCCGTTGAAGAAGGCGGCTCCGGCGCGGAATAAAGCCAAGGCCGCCAGCAAGCCGGTTCAACAGCGCGCACCATCAGCGCCGGCCGCTCCGGCCACGTCCCCGGAAGGCGTGCGCTTGTCCAAGGTGATGTCCAGTCGCGGCCTGTGCTCGCGGCGCGAGGCCGACCTGTGGATCGAGCGCGGCTGGGTCTTTGTCGACGGCGTGGCGGTTACCGAACTCGGCTCGCGCATCGACCCGGCGGCGAACATCACCATCGCCCGGGAAGCGGAGCGGGATCAGGCCAAGCAGGTCACCATCCTGCTGCACAAGCCGGTCGGTTACGTTTCCGGCCAGCCGGAGCCGGGCTGCACGCCAGCGGTGGCCTTGATTTCGGCCGAAACCTGGCAGCATCAGGCGGGCGACCCGGAATTCAAACCGTGGATGCTGCGCGGCCTGGCCCCGGCGGGGCGGCTGGACATCGATTCGACCGGCCTTTTGGTGCTGACCCAGGATGGGCGCGTCGCCCGCAAACTGATCGGCGAGGACAGCCCGGTCGAAAAGGAATACCTGGTCCGCGTCAGCGGCGAGATGATCACCAATGGCCTGGAATTGCTGCGCCATGGCCTCAAGCTTGACGGCAAACCGTTGAAACCGGCCTGGGTCAAGCAGTTGAACGAAGACCAACTGCACATCATCCTCACGGAAGGCAAGAAACGGCAAATTCGCCGCATGTGCGAACAAGTCGGGCTGCGCGTCATCGGCCTGAAGCGGGTGCGCGTCGGCAAGGTGCGCCTGGGCGACCTGCCGCTCGGCCAGTGGCGCTTTCTGCGGGCGGACGAACACTTCTAATTCCATTTCTCTTCCAACCGATTACTTTGTCGGCTTCGCTTGCCGTACAACAGTACTGTCTGCGCTTCGCCTTCGCGTACTCGATTGAAATAGAAATGGAATAAAACAAAAACCGGCGTCAGCCGGTTTTTTCATTGTGGCCTGGACGCGCTTCAGGCGGTCTTCACCGGCGGCATGACCAGGGCTTCGCCCTCGATCACCGCCTTGCCGCCGACGGTGCACACGGTGTCGAGCGTGACGCGGTTTTTGGCGGCGTTGACTTCCCTGACCGTGACGGTGGCCGTGACGGTGTCGCCGGGACGTACCGGCGCCTTGAATTTCAGCGTCTGCGACAGGTAGATGGTGCCGGGGCCGGGCAGCTTGTTGGCCAGCACGGCGGAAATGAAACCGGCCGACAACATGCCGTGGGCGATGCGGCCGCCGAACATCGTATTCTTGGAGTATTCCTCGTCGAGGTGGGCCGGGTTCACATCGGTGGAAATGCCGGCAAAGAGGATGATGTCGGTTTCGGTAACGGTCTTGGCGACGCTGGCGCTCATGCCGGGCGTCAGGTCTTCGATGGTGTAGGCGCTCATGCGGATTCTCCTGGAAGGGGGTGGATCATGCGGGCGTACTTTATCACGGCGCTTATTCCATTTTTGTCACAACGGGTTGCCGGCTTCGTCTGGCGTGCTGCAACGCTGACATTTCTGGCTTGCTTCGTCGCTGCGCTCCTCGCAATGACGATACGGGGAAAGCTGTCATTGCGAGCGCAGCAATCCAGCGGAATTACTCGGCGCGCAGGGCTTCGACCGGGTCGAGGCCGGCGGCGCGGCGGGCGGGCAGCACACCGGCGGCCAGCCCAATGGCGGCGGCCATCAGTTCGGCGAGCAGGACGAAGCTCGGCGGCGTATGTACCGGCAGGGTCGGCAGGGCGAGGTGGATGAGTTGGGCCAGGCCGATGCCGAGCAGCAGGCCGAACAGGCCGCCGAGGGCGGAAAGCGCCACCGCTTCGCCGAGAAAGAGCACCAGCACGCTGCGGCGGCGGGCGCCGAGGGCGACCAGGAGGCCGATTTCGGCGGTGCGCTCGGTGACGGCGATGGTCATGATGGTGACGATGCCGACGCCGCCGACCAAAAGCGAGATGCCGCCCAGCGCGCCGACGGCCAGGGTGAGCGCGTCGAGAATGTTGGACAGGGTTTGCAGCATTTCTTCCTGGGTGACGATGGTGAAATCCTCGCGCCCGTGGCGGGCCATCAGCCGCTCGCGGACCGCCGCCGCGACGCGGGCCGAGGGCGCGCCTTCGGCGGCGGCGATGTTGATCTCGTCTACGCCTTCGCGGTTGAACAATTCCTGGGCGCGGGCGGCCGGGATGAAAACCACGTCGTCGAGGTCGATGCCGAGGAACTGGCCTTTCGGGGCGAGCACGCCGATCACCCGGAATTGCAGGCCGCCGATGCGCAGGCGCTGGCCGAGTGCGTTGTCGGCGCCGAACAGTTCCTCCTTGACCTTCGGCCCGAGGACGGCGAAAGCGCGGGCGCTGCCGGCATCCTCGTCGGGCAGGAAACGGCCGCTCTGCACCGTCGATTTGTAAATGATTGGCAGACTGGCGTTGACGCCGGAAACCAGGGTGCGCCGGGTGCGGCCATTGGCCGCCAGTTCGGCGTTGCCGCGCACATTCGGCGTCACGGCGACGATATCGGGCAGGCGTTCGAGCGCCCGGGCATCGTCGAGCGACAGCGGCCGGGCGCTCGACGGCAGGCCGGAAGGCGTGCCGCCGGTGCGGGTCTTGCCCGGGATCACGGTGATGACGTTGGTGCCAAACTGGGAGAATTCGCCCAGCACGAAGCGGTGGATGCCCTCGCCAATCGAGGTAAGCAGGATCACCGCGGCAATGCCGACGGCGATGCCGAGCAGGGTCAGAAAGCTGCGCAGCCGCTGGGCAATGATGGCGCGACCGGCGAGGTGGAGGGCGTCGGCGAAGAGCATGGTCAATGCTTCATCAATGCCTCGACCGGGTCGAGCCGGGCGGCGCGGCGGGCGGGCATGACGCCGAAAAGGAGGCCGGTGGCAAGCGCCGTCGACAGGCCGGCGATCACCGCCCAGTCCGGCGGATAGGCGGGGAAGATGGGAAAGGCGAAGCGCAGCGCCAGGGCGCCGAGCTGGCCGAGCAGGTAGCCGACGACGGCGCCGAGGCTGGAGAGCATCGCCGCTTCGGTGAGGAAGGCCAGGCGGATGGTGCGCGCCGGTGCGCCGAGCGCCTTGAGCAGACCGATTTCGCCGGTGCGCTGGGTGACGGCGACGAGCATCACGTTCATCACCAGGATGCCGGCCACCGCCAGGCTGATGGCGGCGATGCCGGCAACGCCCAGGGTCAGCGCGCCGAGCAGCTTGTCGAAGGTTTCCAGGATGGCGTCCTGGGTGATGACTGTGACATCCTCCTCGCCGTGATGGCGCTGACGGATGATCTCGGCGCTTTGTTCGCGGGCGAGCGGAATCGCCTCGCGCCCGCGCGCTTCGACCAGGATGCGGAACAGGGAGTTGGTGTTGAACATGGCTTGGGCCAGGGCCACCGGCACGATGACCAGTTCGTCGGTATTCATGCCCAAGCCTTGACCGACCGATTCGAGCACGCCGATGACGCGCAGGCGGCGGTCGCCGATGCGGATCAGCTTGCCGACCGCCGGCTCGCCGGCGAACAGTTCGTCGCGCACGACGGCGCCGATGACGGCGACCGGGGGGCCGCTGTTCCAGTCGTTGTCGGGCAGGCCGCTGCCCTGGGCGAGCGTGAAGTTGCGCATGGGCAGGAAATCGGCAGTCGAGCCGACCACCATGATTTCGCGCAGCCGCCCGCCGTAGCTGATTTCCGAGGTGCCGACGGCGAGCGGGGCGACGCGGCGGACGGCGCTGCCCCGGCGCAGCGCGGCGGCATCGTCGATGGTCAGGTCGCGCGGCGTGGTGGTGATGGCGTTGGCCGGATTGAAGCCGCCGGTGCCGGTGCGCCCGGGCAGGACGATGACGAGATTGGTGCCGATGGAGGCAAACTGGCCGACCACGTAACGCCGGGCGCCGTCGCCCAGCGCCGTGAGAACGACAACGGCGGCGACGCCGATGGACATGGCCAGCACCGATAGCGTGGTGCGCAGCGGGTAGCCGATCGCCGCATCGCGGGCAAAGCGCAGGGTGTCAGCGAAGCGCATGGGTGGCGGGAGCAGGGTGATTGCATGAAAGGTGCGTTGCTGGCGCTCCCCCTCGCCCCGCTTGCGGGGAGAGGGTCGGGGTGAGGGGCAGCGGCGTAAAGTTTCGCGTCAGTGCTTGATAAACCGCACCCCTCACCCTAGCCCTCTCCCCGCCAAGCGGGGCGAGGGAATCCGCATTCCGGGAAGCTGAAACATTCATGCGCTTGCCTCGGCCGCCGTGTCGCGCCGCAGCGTGCCGTCCTCCATCAGCAGTCGCCGTCGGGCGCGGTCGCCCAACCCCGGGTCGTGGGTGACGACGATGAGGGTGACGCCCTGGGCATTCAGCCCTTCGAGCAGATTGACCACTTCCTCGCCGGTGTGGCGGTCGAGGTTGCCGGTCGGCTCGTCGGCCAGGAGCAGGGCGGGGCGCATGATGGTGGCGCGGGCGATGGCGACGCGCTGGCGCTGGCCGCCGGAAAGCTGGTCGGGGCGGTGGCCGGCGCGCTGGTCGAGGGCAAAATCCTTGAGCGCCCGGGCGACGCGCGCCGCCCGCTCCTTGGCCGCGATGCCGGCGAGGATCATCGGCAGGGCGATGTTCTCGGCGGCGGTCAGGCGCGGCACCAGATGAAAGCTCTGGAACACGAAGCCGATCCGCTCGCTGCGCAGGCGCGCCAGTTGATCGCCGGAAAGCGTCGTCACGTCCTGGCCTTCGAGGCGGTAATGGCCGGCATTGGGGCGGTCGAGCAGGCCGAGCAGGTTGAGCAGGGTCGACTTGCCGGAGCCGGAAGGCCCCATCACCGCGACGTACTCGCCCGCGTCGATGCGCAGATCGAGACCGGCCAGCGCATGCACCACCGAATCGCCGAGATGGAAACTGCGCTCGATGCCGGTGAGTTCGATCAGGGACATGGGGAATCCGCCGCGCACTATTTCGTTTCTATATCAGCCGAGTACGCGAAGGCGAAGCGCAGACAGTGCTGGCGCACGGCAAGCGAAGCCGACAAAGTAATCGGTTGATAGAGAAATGAAATCATTTCGCCGGCTCTTCGGCGGGACGGACTCTGGCCCCGGCCTTGATCCCGTCCTTTTCCTGCGCCGTGGCGATGCGCTCACCGGCGCTCAATCCTTCCAGCACTTCGCTGTATTCCCAGTTGGCGAGGCCGGTGCGGATGGTGCGCTCGGCCAGTGTGCCGCTGGCCGCGTCGTAGACCAGCACGCGGCCGCCCTCGCGGATGGCGGCGGTGGGGATGCGCAGCACGTTGTCGCGGCTTTCGAGAATGATTTCGACATCGGTGCTGTAGCCGACCAGCAGCCTGCCGAGCGCCGCCGGATCGGCGAAATCGAGCTCGACATCGACTGTCCGCGCCTGCTTCTCGACCGCCAGCACATAGGGGGCGACGCGCCGGACGACGCCGGTGAAATGCTGCCCCGGCAGTGCGTCGAGGCTGATGCGCGCGGTCTGGCCGACGGCGATTTTGGGCGCGTCCACCTCGTCCATCGGCGCCGTGACGTAGAGGCAACTGGCGTCGAACAGTTCGATGGCCGGCGGCGTCATCACGCCCGGCGGCGAGGGCGTCGAGTATTCGCCGAGTTCGCCGACGATCTTGGCGACGATGCCGTCGAAAGGCGCGTACAGCGCGACGCGGCCCTGTTCGGTGCGTGTCGCCTTGAGGCGCGCTTCGGCCTGGGCGACATCGGCGCGGGCCGTGTGGCAAGCGGCGTGGCGCACCTCGGCATCGGTGCGGGCATTTTCCTCGGCGCTGCTGGAGACGAAACCGCGGGCGCGCAGTTCGGCCTGGCGGCGGGCTTCCCGCTCGGCGTTGGCAGCGGCGATGCAGACTTCGTCCGTGCGCTTGGCGGCGACCACGACCTGCGCCTCGGCCAGCGCCGTGTTGGCCTGCTGATCGTCGTTCCACAGCTTGAGCAGCAACTGCCCCTTCTTCACCGTGTCGCCTTCCTTGACGCCGAGGTAGTCGATGCGCCCGCCCATGATGGGCGACAGCTTGGTGTGCAGGCAGGCTTCGATGCTGCCGGCGCGGGTGTTGGTCAGCGTCGCCTCGACCCGGCCGGGGGTGACCTCCTGCAAGGCGACCGCAATGGGCTGGGGGCGCGTGCTCCAGAACAGGACGACGGCGAGGAGGGCGGCGGCGAGGGCGATCAGGGCGGTGCGGCGCATGCGGATTCCTGTAGCGGTATTGGCCCAAGATGATACGCAACCGGATTGCTTCGCTGCGTCCGCAATGGCGGTTGCGCCGTCATTGCGATGAACGAAGCGACATAGCAATCCATGAGCGAGGTCACTTTAGGCAAAACCGTCTTAACGAAAGCCGGGCAGCCAGCCCGACTGCTGATGTCCCCAGACCGGCTCCAGCGCGCCCTGGAACAGCGCCTCGATGACCGGCGGCTCCGGCCACGGCTCGTTCATGAAAGTCAGGCCGATTTCCTCGACGGTGCGCCCCGACCAGTAGTGGTCGGCGACCTCGTCGAGCGCCGCGAGCGACAGGCTGTGCGGCAGGCGCAGGTAATCGAGCCAACTGGCGTCGTGAAAGGAGCAGATGTAGGCGCTCTGGGTGCGGGCGCAGGCCAGGTTCTTGCCGAACACGCGCTGCGGGTGCTTGTGGCGGAAAGTCATGGCGTCGGTGCGGGTGGCGAAGAGCAGGAGCGCGTGCAGGCGGCTGGGAAAATGGTTGTAGCGGCGCTGCCGGTAATATTCCAGATGGTATTCGGCGAAGTAATTCTGCACCGAGATCAACTGATCGTCCGGCGTCGGTTCACCGCCCTCGGGCGAGGCCAGCGTGCTGCCGAAAGGGCTGCCCTTGAGGATGTCCCAGCCCGGAATTTCGGAACCCGGTTCGAGCCAGCAGAACAGTTCCAGCGTCGCGGTGTCCTTGATCAGGTTGTCCATTGGCCGTTGGCAGAGAGAAGCAAGCCACCATTCTGACTGATCCCCGGCTGTTCTCCAATAAGCGGCGCCGGGCCTTGGCTGGCAATTTTCGCCAAGCGTGATATGCTGAAAAGCGTGCCGGGGTATGCAGCTCGCCGCGGTACGCAGAAGTAACAGATGCTGCGTTGCAGGAGAGTCTATGGTCGTTGTCAAAGGAAGAAGTTCTTGAGATTACCGAGTAGTACTCTGAAACGGCGATAAGCCGAAAACCCCGGTCGGTAAGGCTGGGGCGTAGTAAAGGAAGCCCATGCGCTCAGGCGCATGGGCTTCGCTTATTGGAGCCGCCGCTACTGGGATGTTTGGCTAGGGATACTCTGCATAAGTCGAGCGGCAAGTGGGCGCTGCGGATCGGGATGGGCTGCAAGGCGTGAACCGCAGCCATAGCGGGGCTATGGCGAGGATTCGCAACGCCGCAGACCGCCCGACTCCGCAGATGCCCACGGCGCGGTGACTTGTGCAGAGTATCCCTAGGGGCGGCCGAGGAATAGTTCGGGATCGACCGGCGTCCCGTTGAGGATCACCGTCCAGTGCAGATGCGGGCCGGTGGCGCGGCCGCTGGCGCCGACGGCGCCGATTCTTGCCCCGCGTTCGAGGGCCTGGCCGGGGCGGACGGCGATATCCGACAGATGCATGTAGGCACTGATTAACCCCTGGCCGTGGTCGACGAATACCGTTCGGCCATTGAAAAAATAATCGCCGGTGTCGATCACTACGCCGGGCGCTGGCGCCCGCACCGGCGCGCCGGCGGGGGCGGCAAAGTCGAGGCCGCTGTGCGGATTGCGCGGCTGGCCGTTGAATATCCGGCGCAGGCCGAAGCGCGACGACAGGCGGCCGTCGGCCGGGCGGGCGAAGGCGGTGTCCGGCTCGATATCCGAGAAACTTTGCTTGATGCGGTCGGTATGGGCTTTTTCCTGCGCGATGCGCGTCAGGTCGGCCGGATCGGGTTCGACCAGACGCTGGTTGGCGATGCGCAGGCGCTGCTCCGGGTAATTCTTGGCGCCGACCGGCACGCTGAGGCGGCGCGTGCCGTCGGCGTCGGCGACGACGATTTCCAGCGGCGCCGGCAAGGCGTCGAGCGGAATGCCGAGCAGGGCGTGCCAGCGGCCCTTGTCCCCGACTACCGCCAGTGCTTGCCCATGCCAGCGGGCGCTTGGCTTGCCGCTGCCGGTCGGGCCGAGGTCGACGACGGCAATGCCGCCCGGCACCGGGACATGGGGCGGCAAGGCATGGGCCGCGCCGGTCAACAGCAGGCCGGCCAGCAGGAAAGGCAGGCGGGCGGCCCTCAAATGCCTGGCTCGCTCAGCCGCGCCGTCTTTGCGTTCAAAGCTGCGCGGCCTTGAAGGTGTTGCACTGATTCATGTCGCCGGATTCAAAGCCGCGCTTGAACCAGCGCACGCGCTGGGCGGAACTGCCGTGGGTGAAGCTCTCCGGCACGATGCGGCCTTGCGCCTGCTGTTGCAGGCGGTCGTCGCCGATGGCCGAGGCGGCGTTGAGCGCCGCTTCGAGGTCGCCCGGTTCGAGGATGTTTTGCATGGAGTCGGTGCGTTTGCCCCAGACGCCGGCCAGACAGTCGGCCTGCAATTCGAGCTTGACCGACAGGGCGTTGGCTTCGGCCTTGCCGGCCTGTTGCCGGGCGTGTTGCACCTGCTCCGAGATGCCGAGCAGGTTTTGCACATGATGGGCGACCTCGTGCGCGATGACGTAGGCTTGGGCAAATTCGCCGGGAGCCTTGAAGCGGTCTTTCAGTTCGCCGAAAAATTGCAGGTCGATGTAGACCTTCTGGTCGCCGGGACAGTAGAACGGCCCCATTGCCGACTGGCCGGCGCCGCAGGCGGTCGGCGTGACGCCGGAGAAAAGCACCAGTTTCGGCTCCCGATACTGCTTGCCGTTGGCCTGGAAAACCTGGCGCCAGGTGTCCTCGGTCGAGGCCAGCACCTGCGAGACGAAGCGAGCGGTGGCGTCGTCGGCGGGCGGTCGCTGGGCCTGTGGCGCGCTTTGCTCGACAGCCGGCAGGCCGCCGCCGAGCATGTTGAGCACGGTCAGCGGATTGACGCCGAGAAAATAGCTGGCGACCAGGGCGATGACAATGGCGCCCAGACCCAGCCGCCCGCCGCCCAGGCGCAGACCGCCGCCACCGGCGCCGCGCCGGTCTTCGAGATTGTCGCTTTCGCGGCGGTTGTTCATGCGCATGATTGACTCCTCAGCGGTAGCGGTTGATCGCCGTCCGGGTTTCTTCCGCGACCCGGCGGGCGGCGGCGGCGAAATTTTCGTCCTGACCGGCGTACAGGATGGCGCGCGACGAATTGATGAGCAGGGCGCCGCCCGCCGCTGCGCCGACGGTGGCCGCGATGTCGCCGCCCTGGGCGCCGATGCCGGGGACGAGCAGCGGCATGTCGCCGACGATTTCGCGCACGCGGGCGATCTCGGCGGGGAAGGTGGCGCCGACGACGAGGCCGATCTGGCCGCTGCTGTTCCATTCCCCGGCGGCCAGGCGGGCGACGCGCTCGTAGAGTCGCTCTTGGGTGCCGGAACCGCCGACATCGAGAAATTGCAGGTCGGAGCCGCCGGCATTCGAGGTGCGGCAAAGCAGGAACACGCCCTTGTCCGGCCAGGCGAGATAAGGTTCGACCGAATCGCGGCCCATGTAGGGATTGACCGTCAGCGCGTCGGCGCGGAAGCGCTCGAAGGCTTCGACGGCGTACTGCTCGGCGGTCGAGCCGATATCGCCGCGCTTGGCGTCGAGCACGACCGGGATGCCGGGGTGGCGCTCGTGGATGTGGGCGATCAGGGCTTCCAGTTGATCCTCGGCGCGGCGGGCGGCGAAATAGGCGATCTGCGGTTTGAAGGTGCAGACGAGATCGGCGGTGGCATCGACGATGGCGGCACAGAATTGATAAATGGCGTCGGCGCGGCCGTGCAGATGAGCGGGGAATTTGGCCGGATCGGGGTCGAGGCCGACGCAGAGCAGGGAATCGTTCTTTTGCGCGGCGGCGGCGAGCATCTGGGTAAAGGTCATGCGGCGTCCTTGTGGGGGCGTGATTCGTTCAGGGCGGAAGTGGCGTTGTCAGGGCAATCGCATGAATGCTGTTGTCGCAGCCAGCAAGCCCTCCCCGACCATCTCCTACGCAGCGCGCGCTTTGAAGCCCCTCTCCCCTCGCGGGAGAGGGGTTGGGGAGAGGGGGAGGCGGCAAGGGAAACAACGGCTGCTTCGTCCATGGCACTTGCATGCGCATCTGCCCCGGTCGCCAAACGAGAGGGCTTAGGGGGAGGGGGCGCGGCATATCCTCTGTTGGGACAGGCTGGAGACCTGGCCCAAGCTCCCCCTCTCCCCGGCCCTCCCCCGCGAGGGGGGAGGGAGAGCGCATACAGCGCGCCTTTCACGGGCGGGGTCCTCGAAATCAGGACCTGCACCCATTCTAAGCGCCCGCACATGCGGGCGTTTTTTGCTCCATAAGCCACGAAACTTGCGGTCATTTCGCGTCCTTTTGCAAATCGGGCGGGAGATAGCGGGAAAACTTGGCGGGCAGCAGGCAGGTTTGCAGACTGCGCTGGGTGAACAGGAAACGGCCGTCGCAGACGAAGCCGAGCTGCTGCCAGTCGACTTCGCGGTTGAGCATGAGCGTGCACTCGATCAGCTTGCGCCGCGAGATGCGGGTGTTTTTCGGGAACAGCGCCAGCACCGAGCCGTCGTAATTCTTGCAGTCGTGCAGGAAAAAAGGAGCCGTCTTGCGCGTGCGGCCATTCACATAAATGCGCGGGTCGTTGTTGAAGGGGCAGGCGCGGCCCCATTGCCACCAGTTGCTCTCATCGAATTTCGTGACACGGCGGGCGAGCAGTTGCGCCTTGTGCAGGTGCAGGTGCGGGTGCTGGATGCCGTAGAGCATGCGCCGCGTTTCGCCAGTGTCGACGGTTTGGGAGCAGACGAAATCCATGTTGCCTGCGGGATGCGTATAGATGTGATCCGCTCCCGAGACGGCGCCGACCTTGACGGTGAATACGTCCGCCAGGCGCACGCCGTGGTCGTCGCGCAGGAACATCAACTGGCCGTCGACTTCGGTGAAGATGCGGCCATCGGCCATGTGCCGGTCGAAACGACCCTTCTCGAAGCGGAAAATGCAGCAGTTCGGCGAGTGCTCGCCGAATACGCGCACATCGCCCGTTTCATAAAAATGCGTGATGCTCCCTTGCTGGTACAACCAGGCGTTGAGCTTTTTGGCCGCGGTCAGCTTGATGAATTCGCGCGGCACGATGAACACCAGTTCACCGCCCGGCTTCAAATGGCGGATGGCTTTTTCGATGAAGAAGAGGAAGAGGTTGCTGCGCGCATCGAACAGTTCGGAATCGAGGCGCTGCTTGGTGGCGGCGGCGATGTCCTGATGGCGGACGTAGGGCGGGTTGCCGACGATGCTGTCGAATTGCTCGCTCAGCGGGTAGGCGAAAAAGTCGCGGATTTCGGCGCCAGCCGGGGCAACGCGCGGGTCGACCTCGATCCCGACGCAGTCGGCGCCGCGTTGGCGCAGGAGGGTGAAGAAAGCGCCGTCGCCGGCCGAGGGTTCGAGGATGCGGCCATCGTTACGGCACAGGCCGAGCATGAATTCGACGACGTTGGCCGGGGTGAAGACCTGGCCGAGGTTGATGACATCGCGTTGGTTCATGGAACGATCGGCAACCCTCGCCGCAGGCGCTCATGCCGCTCGCGCATTTCCGGCGTTTGCGCCAGCAAGGTGAATTTACGGGCGGCCTCGACCCATTCCAGGCGTTGTTTTGTGCTCAGGCGGGCAAAGGCGGCCAGTTGCTCTGGCGTCACATCGTAGTAGAAGCCGCCTTTGGTGGTTGGCGTTTCACTGGTCACGAATCTGCTCCAGTAATCGGATATCGCTTTCATCTTGGAGGCGCCCTGTCCCGAGTTTAAGGGCAATTAAGTCGCCGATGTCCGATAGAAGAATCGGAACGCCGTCGATTTCCCTTGTCTGGGCGCGCTGTATGGCCGCTTCGATATCGAGCGGCGGCGCGATCAGGATGTCGATCATGAGTGGTTCCCTAGGCGCTTCGCTGTGCAGGCCGAAGGCGATCATGTGCTTGTGCTCGACCCAGAATCGGCGCTGTGCCGGATCTTTGAGGGCGGTTATCGCTACCGGGGCGCTCGGGGTCAGGTTCAAGGCTTGCGCGCAACGCAGAAAACAATCCAGATTTTCGTCATCCATTGCCAAAACGAGGTCGATATCCATCGTCATGCGTGGTATGCCATGCAGGTTGACCGCTAGCCCGCCGACCAGCAGATAGCGGACACCATGATCCTGTAGGGCGCGAAACAGGTCGAGATAGATCATTTTTTCGCTTCCGCCGCCTTTTCCTGCATTTTTTCCCGCTCCTTCTTTTCCCAGTAGCGCTCGTTCTTGCTCTCGTCAGCGAAGCGGAAGCGGCCGGCGAGTTCGCAGCCCTTCATGCCGGGATTGCACGGCAGGTTGTTGATCTTCGTGCAGCGATCATTGATTTCGTGGGGGCATCCCCAACTGCCGGCCATGTCAGGTGCTTCCTTTGCCCCAGGAGTCCTTGAGCGTGACCGCGCGGTTGAATACCGGCGCGCCCGGTTGGGAATCGACGCGGTCGGCGGCGAAATAGCCGTGGCGCTCGAACTGGAAGCGTTCTTCGGGTTTGGCGTCCTTCAGGGCGGGTTCGAGTTGGGCGGTGATGAGCGTTTTCGAGGCCGGGTTGAGATCGTCGAGAAAATCGCGCTCCAGGTCGGGGGCGTCGCCCGCGCGCCGGGCACCGGGGGCCGGCACACTGAAGAGGCGGTCGAAGAGGCGGATTTCCGCCGGGCAGGCGTGCGCCGCCGAGACCCAGTGCAGATTGCCCTTGACCTTGACGCTGTCGGCGCCCGGCGTGCCGGATTTGGTTTCGGGCAGGTAGGTGCAATGCACGGCAATGATCTTGCCGGCGGCGTCCTTGTCGCAGCCGGTGCATTCGACGACGTAGCCGTAGCGCAGGCGTGCCTTGTTGCCGGGGAAGAGGCGGCGAAAGCCTTTTTCCGGGACTTCCTGAAAATCCTCGGCCTCGATCCACAATTCGCGGCCAAAGGGCATGGCGCGTTCGCCGCGTTCGGGATGCAGCGGGTGATTGGGGGCGAGGCAGTCCTCGAACTGGTCAGCCGGGTAGTTGTCGATGATGAGCTTCAAGGGGTCGAGCACGGCGACGCGGCGCTCGTCGGATTCGTTCATGACCTCGCGCTGGGCATCCTCAAAGAGGCTGTAGTCGATCAGCGAATCGGATTTGGAAACGCCGATGCGCTCGGCGAAAAGCCGGAAGCCCTCGGGCGAATAGCCGCGTCGGCGGGCGCCGACCAGGGTGGGCAGGCGCGGGTCGTCCCAGCCGGCGACGTGTTTTTCCTCGACGAGCTGGATCAGCTTGCGCTTGGAGAGCACGACGTAGGTCAGGTTCAGGCGCGAGAACTCGATTTGCCGCGGCAGCGGGCGTTGCAACAGGCCGCCTTCGGCCAGGCGCTCCAGCAGCCAGTCGTAGAAGGGGCGCTGATCCTCGAATTCGAGGGTGCAGATGGAATGGGTGATGCATTCCAGCGCGTCCTCGATCGGGTGGGCGTAGGTGTACATCGGATAGACGCACCACTTGTCGCCGGTATTGTGGTGCGTGGCGTGGCGGATGCGGTAAATGGCCGGGTCGCGCATATTGATATTGGGCGAGGCCATGTCGATTTTGGCGCGCAGGACGTGCGCGCCGTCGGGAAATTCGCCGGCCTGCATGCGCTTGAACAATTCCATGTTCTCGGCGGGCGTGCGCTGGCGGAAGGGCGAATCCTGGCCCGGCTGCGTCAGCGTGCCGCGCGTGGCGCGCATGGCCTCGGCCGGCTGGCTATCGACATAGGCGTGGCCGGCGCTGATGAGATATTCGGCGAATTGCGCCATCCAGTCGAAATAATTCGAGGCGTGGTAGAGATCGTTCTCCCACGAGCAGCCGAGCCATTTGACGGAATCGACAATGGCATTGACGTATTCCTGCTCTTCCTTTTCCGGATTGGTGTCGTCGAAGCGCAGGTGGCAGCGGCCGCCGTACTGTTCGGCGAGGCCGAAGTTGAGGAGGATGGATTTGGCGTGGCCGAAGTGCAAATAGCCGTTCGGCTCGGGCGGAAAGCGGGTGCGGATTTTCGCCGCATCGGGCGGCGCTGCGGTGTGATCGGCGGCTGGGCCGGGCTGGCCGGCCCAGCGCCGCTGGGCGTATTTGCCGGCCGCCAGATCGGCCTCGACGATGTTTTTGATGAAATGTGCCGGGGCGGCAGTGCTGACTTCTTGGCTCATGGCGTGAGGCGGTGACGGCGGGCGGCAAATTGCCATTCTAGCAACCGCCGCCGCGATAAAGGGAAACTGCGGGGGGCGACGGCGGACTACAGCACCAGTTGGCCGATATACCAGGCGATGCCGGCGATCAGCGCGCTGCACGGGATGGTCAGTATCCACGCCCAGACGATGTTACTGGCGACGCCCCAACGCACCCGCCGGGTGCCGCGCGTGACGCCGACGCCGGCGATGGCGCCGGTGATGGTGTGGGTGGTCGATACCGGGATGCCGAAGGCCGAGGCCAGGAACAGCGTGAAAGCGCCGCCGCTGTTGGCGCAGAAGCCGCGCGCCTGATTCAGCTTGGTGATGCGGTTGCCCATGGTCTTGATGATGCGCCAGCCGCCGAACAGGGTGCCGAGGCCCATGGCCGTGTAGCACGAGAGCACAACCCAGGGCGGAATATCGGACTGGGTGGTGGACAGGCCGGCGGCGATTAGAATCAGCCAAATGATGCCGACTGTTTTCTGCGCGTCGTTACCGCCGTGGCCGAGGCTGTAGGCCGCCGCCGAGAGCAGTTGCAGGCGGCGGAAATATTTGTCCACCTTGCGCTGCGTCATGCGCCGACAGAGCCATGAGACGCCGATCATCAGGGAACTGCCGATAATGAAGCCAAGAAACGGGGCGATGAAAATGAAGGCGACGATTTTCAGCACACCGGAGGCGATCAGGGCGCCGAAACCGCCGGTCTTGAAGACGGCGGCGCCGACCAGGCCGCCGACCAGAGCGTGCGAGGAGGAGGAAGGAATGCCGTAGTACCAGGTAATCAGGTTCCAGGCGATGGCCCCGATCAGGGCGCCGAAAATCACGTAATGGTCGACGATGCTCGGGTCGATGGTGCCCTTGCCGATGGTCGCGGCGACCTTCAGGTGAAACAGGAAATAGGCCAGGAAATTGAAGCTGGCGGCCCACAGCACGGCATGCTGCGGCTTGAGGACGCGCGTCGCGACGATGGTGGCGATGGAGTTGGCGGCGTCGTGGAAGCCGTTCATGAAATCGAACAGCAGAGCTACCACCACCAGGGTGACCACAACGCCCATGCTGAAATTCAGGGGGTCCATGGCGGGCGCTCAGGAGTTTTCGAGCACGATGGATTCGACCGTGCCGACCACGTCCTTGCAGCTATCGGTCACCGATTCGATCAGTTGATAGATTTCCTTGAGCTTGATGAGTTCGCGGACATCGGGCTCCTCGCGGAATATGCGGGACATGGAGACGCGCAGGCGGCTATCGACCTCCGATTCCAGCGCGATGATCTCGTGGCACAAACGAAGAATTTCCGGCGCGTTCTTCATGTTGTGCAGCAGCTTGACGATGGCGTGGATGTTCTTGCAGCAGCGCTCGGTGGTGTCGGCCATTTCCTTCGCTTCCGCCGGAACGCGGTGGATGTCGTAAAGCGATGTGGCCTCGGCGACGTCCTGGATGGTGTCGAGAACATTGTCCATGTTGTTGACCAGTTCATGGATCTCGTCGCGGTCAAAGGGGGTGATGAAGGAGGTGTGCAGTTGCTCCAGTAGGCTGGCGGTGATCGTGTCGGCTTCGCGTTCGAGTGTGTCGATCTCGTCGGCCAGCGGCTGCACGTTTTCGGAACCCTGAACCAGAGCGTCGAGCAGCTTGGAAAGCATGATGCCGCCCTGCTCGATCAACTCGCCATGGGCGACGAAATATTCGAAATACTTGCCCTCTTTGGGCATTAATGAACTCAGCATGGTGCTCCCCTCTTTGTAAGATTCAATTTTAATTTAGCGCCCCCAGTCTTGTCACAATTTCGTAATGTTTGGATGACATGTGGGAATTCGCCCGATTGTTGCGCGCGGGCTAAAATCCGCCGCGGAGGAACAAAAAATGGGATCAGGATTCATCGCGGTCGGTTTGGGCGCGGCGCTCGGCGCCTGGTTGCGCTGGCGGCTCGGCATCATCCTCAATCCGCTGTGGCTGGCCGTGCCGCTCGGCACCCTGGCGGCCAACGTCGTCGGCGGCTATCTGGTCGGCGTCGCGGTCGGCGTCTTCCATCTCCATGCCGGCCTGTCGCCGGCCTTCAAGCTGTTTGCCATCACCGGCTTTCTCGGCGGCCTGACCACCTTTTCGACCTTTTCCGCCGAAGTCGTCGAACGCCTGCTCGCCGGCCAGCCGGGCGTCGCCATCGGCATCGCCGCCTTGCACCTGGCCGGCTCGCTGACCGCCACCTGGCTCGGCCTGTTGAGCATCGGCGCGACGCAGATCTGGCGCTAGGCTCAACAGGAGATATCGCGGCATGCTTTCCGCCGGCTTTCTCATCACATCACTCATCGTTGTGCGGATTCCGGGTACGGGCGTGGTGTTTGCCGTTTCCTCCGGCCTGACGTTGGGGCGGCAAGCCAGTTTTTACGCCGCGCTGGGCTGCACGCTGGGCATCGCGCCGCATCTGCTGGCCACGGTGCTCGGCCTTGCCGCTGCTCTGCACGCGAGTGCGCTGGCCTTCCAGGTTCTCAAGTACGCGGGAGTCGCCTACCTGTTTTATCTGGCCGCCGCGACATGGCGCGACCGCTCGGCATTCGCCGCCCAAGCGGTTCGCGGCGCGAGAGGCATTTTCTTCCTCGCTTTCCTGCCGCAGTTCGTTCAGCAAGGGGCGGCTGTATCGCCGGTGTTGCAGCTTGTTGGTTTGAGTGCCGTGTTCATGCTCATGACCTCCGTGGTCTTTGTGCTCTATGGCTTACTCGCCCATGCCTTCCGCCGGGCTGTCATCGAATCGCCGCGTGTGCAGGCTTGGGTGCGGCGCAGCTTTGCCGGAGCATTCGTCGCCCTCGGGGCGCAACTCTCGCATGCCGAGCGATCCGCGCCTGTAAGGCGCAGCGAACCCCCCCAGGTTTTCTAGAGCGCAATTATTGATTTAGATCATGAATTAATTGTTTAATTTCGTGAAATATTAAATATTGGGCATATTTTTTGTATGCCAAACTTTGGTAGAACATTTCTTATGAAATAGTGAATCGGTTAATTTATTGATAACCGAAGTTTGTTTTTCTTGTACATACAGAAGATTTATACCGAAGTCGGCGAATAGAAACGGCTGCGGCCTAGGGGCATTGCGTTGGCTTTCCTTGAAAATAGGAGCGTATTGTGAAGCTTGCCTGGAAGCTCTCCATTCCGCAAATATGCATTGTCATTTGTCTTGGGCTGATCAGTTTTGTTGTGGTCAATTTTTCATTGACCAGCCTGCGGGAGAAATATGTCGCGGATGTTGTTGGAAGTCGCTTTCAACACATAATCAGGGATATTGAAGCCAGCGAACGGGAAGCAGTCAGGCTGACTTCGCTGTTCCTGCGCCTGCCGTCAGTGACGAAGGCTTATGAAACAGCCCTTTCCGGAAATATTGATGACGCCTATTCGCCAGAGGCACAGGCGGCACGCGAACTGTTGCGTAAAGAACTTGCTCCCATGTTGGAGAGTTACGAAGAACAGACCGGAAATAAACTGCAATTGCATTTTCATTTGCCCAATGTCCGCAGTCTGGTTCGTTTATGGCGCGCCAAAAACACCCAAATTAAGGGGGAGTCGCTAGATGTTTCTGACGACCTTGTTGAATACCGGCTCACGATTCTGGATGTGCTCAAAAGCGGCAGGATGGTTACAGGTATAGAGCTTGGAAGCGGTGGATTTGCCATTCGTGGGGTAATTCCCGTCAAGGCGCCGGACGGCAGACTGCTTGGGTCTGCGGAAGTTCTCAAGGATTTTCAGCCTGTCCTGGACGCCATTACGGAAGAGGGAAAAATTGAACCTATTCTGTATGTGAACAAGGACAGGATTTCCATTGCCACGGACAGATTAAATCCGATGGCTATTGCCACGGACATGCAGGATCCGAAGAAGAATCCCCACAAAGGGGATTTTGTACGCGTTACAAAACCAATTGACGAGGCAAATGATTCGTTGATAACTTCCGAATTACTGGCCAAGGGGAAACACGGCCAGGTCATTGAATATCGCGGTCCCATGGCGCTCGCTACGCTTCCCATAAACGACTATCAGGGAACACAACTCGGCGTTCTGGTCTGCGTCATGAACACCGCAAGCGCAACCCAACTTGTAAATACGGCGGAAATTACTCTGGCACTCATGCTGATGCTAATGGTCATTGCGCCCACTGCCTCGCTTTTGCTTGGCTTGCGCATGCTGGTGATAAAACCGCTGAACAGGATCAAGGAAAAGATTCAGGATATCGCCGAGGATCGCGTCAACCTCAGCGAGCAGATTCCAAGTCACCAGAAGGATGAGATCGGCGCCCTGGCCAAATGGTTTAATATATTGATCGGAAAACTGGTCGCCATGCTGGACGATGTACGCGAGGCGGATGAGCGCACGCAGATCATGCTTGATGCTACCCCAATGGTCGCTACACTTTGGGACAGGAATTTAAACAGATTGGCCTGTAATCAGGAGGCGCTCGTACTGTTTTCCGCGTCAAGCAAGCAGGACTATCTTGATAGATTCTTTGAGTTTTCACCCGAATACCAGCCTTGTGGACGGACGTCACTTGAGATGGGAAAAGAGGTCATAACCAAAGCCTTTGAAGAGGGCTATACCTGTCTCGAGTGGATGCACCAGACAGCGAAGGGCGAGCTGATGCCGACCGAAGTCACGCTCGTTCGCGTCAAATACAGGGACAGTTTCATTGTTGTGTGGTATACGCACGATCTGCGCGAGCGGAAGGCCATACTGGAGCGGGTAGAGGCTGAAAGCGCACGGTTCAAGGAAATGGCACATTGGTATGTGTCCATTCTCGATGCCATCCCTTTCCCTGTGTCCGTTCAGGATACGGATCGGAAATGGACATTTGTCAATGCGGCTCTTGGGAAATTGCTAAATAAAAAGCGGGAAGACATCTTGGGTCTTCAATGCAATAGTTGGGGCATCAGCATTTGCGATACCGACGGGTGTTCCATCATCTGCGCACAGCAGGGAAAGAGGCAGACACACTTCTTCCATAATGACGCGTCCTATCAGGTTGATATTTCCATACTCAAGAACTTGCAGGGGGAAGTTGCAGGATATCTTGAGGTGATACAAGACATCACAGAAATGGAACGCATGGCAAAAGAACAGGCTGAGGCAGTTGCAGCCAACCTTGCAAAATCGGCTTTTCTAGCCAAAATGAGCCATGAGATCCGCACGCCAATGAATGCGATTCTTGGCCTTACCGAAATTCAATTGCAACAAGAAACGCTTTCTCTCAATACCAGAGAAGCCTTCAGCAGGATTTTTACTGCAGGTTATACGCTTCTCTGCATTATCAATGACATCCTGGATCTTTCCAAAATTGAGGCTGGCAAACTGGAATTGGTGCTGTCGCCTTACGAAATTACAAGTCTGATCAGCGATACCCTGCATCTGAACTTGATGCGCATCTCCAGCAAACCAATTGAATTCGTACTTGAAGTGGACGAAGATATACCGTTCAAGCTCCTTGGCGATGAACTGCGCATCAAACAGATTTTAAACAATTTGCTCTCCAATGCCTTCAAATACACGTATGAAGGCGAGGTTAGGTTGTCAGTTCGCGTCGAATGCGGAGAGACGGACTCCGAAGTGATGCTTGTGTACTGCGTGAGCGATACAGGGATGGGCATGGCGACGGAGCAAGTGGAAAAGATGTTTGACGAATATACCCGTTTCAATACGGCAACCACCCATGCAATCGAGGGTACCGGGCTTGGGATGAATATTGCCCAGCATCTGATAGGTTTGATGGGTGGTACTATTACTGTGGAAAGCGAGCCGGGTCATGGAACATCCATTACCGTGCGTTTGCCACAACGTAAGCTTGGCAATGATGAGTTGGGCAAGGAAATGGCTGAAAACCTGCGATGCTTTAGCGGTATCTCGCCGCATTTGAGAATGGCGCAGGTCAAGTATAAGAGAATACCACAAGGTAAAGTTCTGATCGTGGATGATCTGGAAACAAACCTGTATGTTGCCAAAGGGTTGATGCTGCCCTATGGTTTGTCGATTGATACCGCCATGAGCGGTTTTGAGGCCATTGAAAAAATCAGGCAAGGCAATGAGTATGATGTGATTTTCATGGATCATATGATGCCCAAGATGGATGGTGTCGAGGCAAGCAAGATTATTCGTAGCCTGGGATACTCACGTCCAATAGTGGCGCTTACCGCAAATGCCGTTCTTGGGCAGGCGGAAGTGTTTTTGCAAAACGGGTTTGATGACTATATTTCCAAGCCCATTGATTCTCGCCGACTTGACGCCATTCTTGGCAAGTTTATTCGGGAAAAGCAAGGCTGGGTGGACGTGGCAGAGCCTAGCCAAGAGCAAACCAGCGAGAGCGAACTAGAGAGAATTTCCCAGGATCTGGAATTGCTCGGAATTTTTTCACGGGATGCTGAAAAATCACTTGCAACACTGAAAAGTGTGTGGGAGGACATGTCTCGAGACGGAAATATTCCCGAGGATTGCCTAAAAGCGTATGTGATTAATGTTCACGCAATGAAAAGCGCTCTGGCAAATATCGGCGAAGCAAGACTTTCTGCCCTCGCTCTCGCACTGGAGCAGGCGGGTCGTGAACAGAACCTTTCTGTTATGACTAATTCAACTGGCGGATTCCTTGATGGTTTGCGCAAGGTTATCGATAAGGTAAGACCAAAGGAAAACGGCGCCATAATCAATTTTGATCTGGATCCAGGTTTTTTGCGCAGAAAACTGCATATTATACAAATTTCTTGTGAAACATATAACAAAAAGGCGGCAAAGGACGCTTTGCTGGAGTTAAAGCAAAAATCCTGGTCGGCCTCCACCAGAAGTCTTTTGGATTCACTAACTGAGCTTCTTTTATGCGGTGATTTTGACAAAGCGGCTGCTTGTATCAGAGAAGTAAGCTCGGAAGGAGGTCAATGATGAAAACAATTTTTGTCGTTGACGACTCATCAACAAACCTTATTCAGGCCGAACGGGCGCTGGAAGAAAGTTACAATGTAATAACCCTGATTTCCGCGCAGAAAATGTTTTCCCTTTTTGGCAAAATTATCCCGGATTTGATACTGATGGATATTGAGATGCCGGAAATGGACGGTTTTGCAGCCCTTGAGAGGCTAATGGAAAATGAGATCACAAGGGGAATTCCGGTAATTTTTTTGACCGCGTCAATTGATACCGAAAGTGAAGTGCGTGGGCTTGATCTTGGCGCCGTGGATTTCATAACAAAGCCATTTTCCCCTGTTATTTTGCGAAGCCGCGTAGCGCATCATTTGAGCATCAATGAAATTATCAAAAAAAGAACCGAAAGGATTGTGCGCCTGCAAACCAATATCATCTTTGTTTTGGCGGATATGGTAGAAAACCGCGACAAGATAACAAGTGGCCATGTGGAGCGAACTTCTATCTACATTAAAACCCTTATAGAAGCCATGCGAGAGCGCGGCTTGTACAAAGAAGAAATTGATCACTGGAATATGGATACGATGCTTTTGTCTGCTCGCTTGCACGACATAGGAAAGATAACCATTTCCGATTTGATCCTGAATAAACCTGGAAAGCTTTCGGATGATGAGTTTGAAGTAATGAAAACGCATGCATTGGAAGGTGAGCGCATAATCGAGCAGATTATCGCCAGAACTGGCAGCGAAATGTTTTTGCAGCATGCAAAATTTTTCGCTGGTTATCACCATGAAAATTGGGATGGGACTGGTTATCCGTACAATCTTAAAGGCGATGCTATTCCACTCCAGGGGCGCATCATGGCTGTTGCTGACGTGTACGATGCACTTGTTTCAGAGCGATCCTATAAAAATGCATTCCCGCATGAGAAATCCGTGCAAATTATCATGGAGGACGCGGGCAAAAAATTTGATCCAAATATAGCGAAAGTTTTTTTTGAAGTGCATGAGGAATTTAAATTGGTAAAAGAGGCTGATCTTCCGAGCGAAAAATGGGCTATACAATCAATGTTCTAGGGTGGCTTGTTTCAAATGGCAACATGCAGGGTGCCACGGGAGAATCCGCCATTCAATCCTGACCAAATTTCATTGTTCTGATCCGATTTCATGGAGTTCCAAGGGGTTGCTGGTGATGATGTGCGCGTGTAATGCCGCTTGTTTCGGCGCCGGCATTGCGCGGGGCGAAGCCATTCCCTTACACACAACTCACTGTGCGTAGATGGTGCGCATATGTTCGACCCCTTCGACGAAATCTCTGAGGCGTTGCAATCCTTGCCAGAGGGTTTTTACGCCGGGTTCGCCGTCGCCCT
>WREP01000035.1 GCA_009779265.1 Betaproteobacteria bacterium | reverse complement strand
GTTCCGACGATGCAAGCGGTCGCAGCCGCGCCGGGGCAATCGATGGATGGCGTCGTGCTCAAACTCTGCCCCAAAAAATATCCGCCAAAACTGACTGTGGGATAATCCGCTCCTCCGCCATACATGCTTGGCGAATACACAGGATTTATGGTGTAGAGAGGAAGCTCGCTGAAGGTGATCATTCCAGAACCTGCCAGGAAATCACTCTCTGTGACGCGGATGACACTGGCGTTTGCTCCGATACTGGCGATTCCTAGTATCGCGACAGCGCAAATTGACTTCATGAAGCACAAACGCATAATTTCCTCCAAAAAAGTAAGGGAAATATTTCACGGACGACGCATAGAAATCAGGGCCTTTGCACTCGCAATGATTCATAGAGTTACCATGCGCAAAATATTATGTCATCCGAGCGCAAAGACCCTAGCATAAAAATATAGCACAAAAATTTGTGGAAGCCACTGTGCTCGCCTCGGACGACTAGGGCGATCGCATCAAACCCCGTTCACAATCAATGAGATAGAAGGGGGGCTGTTCACTGGGGCTTGAAATCTGTAGTTTTCTGTCTTTTTGGGTGATCCATGAAGGCGGAGAAGAAGATGAGTCTTGGCGAAGCGGTTTCGGTCATACCGGAGCCTCGGGTACGGGGGCGCTCGAAGCATGACTTGGCAGAGATGCTGGTAGTCGCCGTGTGCGCGATGCTGTGCGGAGCTGACGGTTTTGTTGAAATTGAACTGTGGGGGCGTGAGCGTTTGCCGCAGTGCGGTGCCCGGCGCCAAACCGCTGCATCTGGTAAGCGCCCTGGAAACACAGTTCGGCATCGTGCTGGGACAAGAGGCAACGGCAGAGAAATCCAATGAAATCACGGCGATCCCGTTGTTGCTTGAGAGCTTGATGATCCAAGGCGCCATCGTGACCATCGACGCCATCGGAACGTACCCCCACATTGCCGGGTGCATTCGCGACCGGCAAGCCCACTACGTACTGGCCGTCAAAGGCAACCAGCCCAAATTGGCCGAAGCCATCCAAGAGTTCTTTCATACGGGGGAAGCGGCCGCCTGGAAGGATTGCCCGCATGACTTCCTTGAAACCCTGGAGAAGGGACACGGTCGCATCGAGCACCGGCGTTACTATGCCTTCAACCATCTGGCGTGCTTGCCTGATCCACACCGATGGCCGGGGCTTGGCATGTTCGGCGTGGTCGTCTGCGAGCGCGACATCAACGGCAAGATCAGTCGCGAGCAACGCCTGTATATCGGCAGCATTGCGGCTGACGCGAAACGGTTCGCACACGCCGTGCGCAGCCACTGGGCCATCGAGAACCGCCTGCATTGGTGCCTGGATGTGTGCCTCAACGATGACCAAGCACGGGCCCGTGTCAAAAACGCGGCTCGTAACCTTGCTACCGTGCGCCGTATCGGGCTCAACTTGTTTCGCCTCGACCACTCCCGCAAGGGCGGTATCAAGGCCCGCCGCATGCTCGCTTCCTCCAGCAATGAGTATCGGGCTCAACTGCTGGGAGGGGCTTGCGTTTGATGCGATTGCCCTGCTCGGACGACAACAATCTTGTCCGGTTGGTGGGGTAATTGCCGCCTTGGTTCCGGAGCCGGAAGCGAAGAAGCGCTGGTCGTACAGGAAGCGGGGTCAGAGACAGCAGAAATTTCAAAGTGAGACACTGCCGGCGAGCATACAACCTTGACCGGCATTCCCGGCCGCCACTATAATCCTTGGGTTTTTCGCCAACGGGATGGTTATTCATCATGCGTAAAAAACTTGTCGCTGGAAACTGGAAAATGCACGGCAGCCTGCAGAAGAATGCCGAGCTTTTGGCCCGAATTCGGGCGTCGGCTGGCGATCTGGCTTGCGATGTCGTCGTCTGTGCGCCGTTCCCCTATCTCGCCCAGGTGCAGTCGCTGCTGACCGGGTCGGCGGTGGCCTGGGGGGCACAGACCCTCAGCGAGCACGCCCAGGGCGCCTATACCGGTGAAGTGGCGGCGGCGATGCTCGGCGAGTTCGGTTGCCGTTATGCGCTGGTCGGGCATTCCGAGCGGCGCAGTCTGTATGGCGAGAGCGATGCGGCGGTGGCGGCGAAATTCGCCGCGGCGCAGGCGGCCGGCATCCTGCCGGTGCTCTGTCTGGGCGAAACCCTGGCCGAGCGCGAGGCGGGGCAGACGCTGGCGGTGGTTGGGCGGCAGTTGGCCGCCGTCGTCGAGCGGGTTGGCATTGCCGCCATGCGGGCGTCGCTGATCGCCTATGAGCCGGTCTGGGCGATCGGCACCGGCGTGACGGCCTCGCCGGCGCAGGCGCAAGAAGTGCATGCGGCCATCCGGGCGCAACTGGCCGGATTCGATGCGGCGGTCGCCAGCGAGATGCGCATTCTTTACGGCGGCAGCGTCAAGCCGGCGAGCGCGGGCGAATTGTTCGCGCAGGCCGATATCGACGGCGGATTGATTGGCGGCGCGGCGCTGGTGGCGGATGACTTCCTGGCGATTTGCCAGGCGGCGAACAAATAAGCAGGTAGGCAATAAATAATGAATTGGTTTTATTCTCTGGTACTGACGGCACATATTCTGGTGGCTCTGGCGATTATCGGCCTGGTGCTGATGCAGCACGGCAAGGGCGCGGATATGGGGGCGGCCTTCGGCAGCGGCGCATCCGGCAGTCTGTTCGGGGCCACCGGCTCGGCGAATTTTCTCAGCCGCACGACCGCCGTTCTGGCGGCGGTGTTTTTTGCCACCAGCCTGACGCTGGCCCATGTTGCCTCAAATAAGGTCAAGGTGACTGGCAGTGTGATGCAGGAAACGGTACAATCGCAGTCTCTTCCGGCGGGGCAGGAAACGGCGCAAGAGGGGGTCGATACGGGGTCCAAGGCAAAAGATATTCCAAAGTAGTGCGCAAGACGCCTGCCCGGCAATCTTTCCTCGCCGGGTGAGGAAAGCAGTAAAAGCCGACGTGGTGAAATTGGTAGACACGCTATCTTGAGGGGGTAGTGGCGCAAGCTGTGCGAGTTCGAGTCTCGCCGTCGGCACCAAAGGGGTAGTACAGCAGTGACTTAGTGGCGCTGCTGGTCAATGAAAAACTGGATACTGGCGGCGGATGATGGAAAACTACTTTCCGATCCTGATGTTCATTCTGGTGGGGGTTGCGGTTGGCGTGCTGCCAATTGCGCTGGGTTTTATGTTGGCTCCCAACAGACCCGATCCCGAGAAGCTCTCGCCTTACGAGTGCGGCTTCGAGGCCTTCGAGGATGCGCGCATGAAGTTCGATGTGCGCTATTACCTGATCGCCATCCTCTTCATCCTGTTCGATCTGGAAATCGCCTTCCTCTTCCCGTGGGCGACGATTTTCAAGGATATCGTGGCGAGCGACTCGATCAAGCTGTTCGGCTTTATCGAAATGCTCGTCTTCGTTGCCATTCTGGTCGTCGGCTATGTCTATGCCTGGGCCAAGGGCGCGCTGGAGTGGGAATAAGCCAATGGCTCTCGAAGGTATCTTGCAGGAAGGCTTTGTCACTACCACGGCTGACAAGCTGATCAATTACATGCGCAACGGCTCGATGTGGCCGATGACTTTCGGTCTGGCCTGCTGCGCCGTCGAAATGATCCATGCCGGCGTTTCGCGCTACGATCTGGACCGCTTCGGCATCGTCTTTCGCGGCAGTCCGCGCCAGTCCGATGTGATGATCGTTGCCGGCACCCTGACCAACAAGATGGGTCCTGCCTTGCGCAAGGTCTACGACCAGATGCCGGAGCCGCGCTGGGTCATTTCCATGGGTTCATGCGCCAATGGCGGCGGCTACTATCACTATTCCTATTCGGTGGTGCGTGGTTGCGACCGCATTGTCCCTGTCGATATCTATATTCCGGGCTGCCCGCCGACCGCCGAGGCGCTGATCTACGGGATTCTCCAGTTGCAGAACAAGATTCGCCGCACCAATACCATCGCTCGTTAATTGCCGAGGCCGTCCGACATGTCTGTCAAGCTGGAAACGCTGAGCCAAAACCTGCAAAGGCATTTTGGCGACAAGCTGCAATCGCTCAAGCTCGCCTTGGGTGAACTGACCATCGAAGTGGCCGCCGCCGACTATCTGGCGGTGATGACCGCTTTGCGTGACGCGCCGGATCTCGGTTTCGAGGAACTCATTGACCTCTGCGGCGTCGATTACTCCACCTATGGCGACGGCGTCTGGCAGGGCAAGCGTTTCGCCGCCGTGTCGCACCTTCTTTCTATCGCCAACAACTGGCGCCTGCGCGTGCGCGTCTTTGCCGAGGACGACGAATTTCCCGTCGTCGATTCGCTGACCGGCGTCTGGAAGAGCGTCAACTGGTTCGAGCGCGAGGCTTTCGACCTCTACGGCATTGCCTTCGTCGGCCATGACGACCTGCGCCGCATCCTGACCGACTACGGCTTCATCGGCCATCCTTTCCGCAAGGATTTCCCGATTTCCGGCCATGTCGAGATGCGTTATGACCCCGATCAAGGACGCGTGATCTATCAACCGGTGACCATAGCGCCCCGCGAGAACACCCCGCGCGTCGTGCGCGAAGACACCTACGGGGATCCGGCACATGGCTGATATCCGCAATTTCACCCTCAACTTCGGCCCACAGCACCCGGCCGCGCACGGCGTGCTGCGCATGGTGCTGGAACTGGACGGCGAGGTCGTGCAACGCGCCGATCCGCATATCGGTCTCCTCCACCGCGCCACCGAGAAGCTCGCCGAAACCCGCACCTGGGTTCAGTCGCTGCCCTACATGGACCGCCTCGACTACGTCTCGATGATGTGCAACGAGCACGCCTATTGCCTCGCCGCCGAGAAGCTGCTGGGCATCGAGGTGCCGGAGCGCGGCAAGTACATCCGCACGATGTTCGACGAGGTGACCCGCATCCTCAATCATCTGTTGTGGATCGGCTGTCATGCCCTCGACGTCGGCGCCATGACCATGGCGCTGTACACCTTCCGCGAGCGCGAGGATTTGATGGACGTGTATGAGGCGGTTTCCGGCGCCCGCATGCACGCCGCCTACTACCGTCCGGGCGGCGTTTACCGCGATCTGCCGGACCGTATGCCGCAAAATCGCGAATCGCCCTGGACCGACGCCAAGAAGGCGGCCTACCGGAACCGGAATCGCGGCGGCACCCTGCTCGATTTCCTCGAAGACTTCACCAATCGCTTCCCGACTTATCACGCCGAATACCATACGCTCTTGACCGACAACCGGATCTGGAAACAGCGTCTGGTCAATGTCGGCGTCGTCTCGCCCGAGCGCGCCAAGCAAATGGGCTTCACCGGCGCCATGCTGCGCGGTTCTGGGGTGGCTTGGGATTTACGCAAGAAGCAGCCCTACGCCGCCTACGACAAGGTCGATTTCGACGTGCCGATCGGCCTCAATGGCGACAGCTACGACCGCTATCTGGTGCGCATGGAAGAGATGCTGCAATCCAATCGCATCATCAAACAGTGCATCGACTGGCTGCGCAAGAACCCCGGCCCGGTCATCACCGACAATCACAAGGTTGCGCCGCCGCCGCGCGCCAACATGAAGTCCAACATGGAAGAGCTGATCCACCACTTCAAGCTCTTTTCCGAGGGCATCCATGTGCCGCCGGGCGAAGCCTATGCCGCCATCGAGCACCCGAAGGGCGAGTTCGGCATCTACTTCATTTCCGATGGCGCCAACAAGCCCTACCGCATGAAAATCCGCGCCCCCGGCTACGTCCATCTCCAAGGCATGGATGAAATGGCTCGTGGTCACATGATCGCCGACGTCGTGACGATCATTGGCACCCAAGATATCGTTTTTGGCGAGATCGACCGCTGATGTTTGCCGCTGAAACCATCCAGAAGTTCGCCCGCGAGGTCGCCAAGTACCCCGCCGATCAAAAACAATCGGCCGTCATGGCCTGCCTGGCGCACGCCCAGGAAGAAAAGGGCTGGTTGCCGGCCGAGGCGGTCGAGGCCGTCGCCGCCTATCTCGGCATGCCGCCCATCGCCGCCTGGGAGGTGGCGACCTTCTACAACATGTACGACCTGAAGCCGGTCGGCAAGTACAAGATCACGGTCTGCACCAACCTGCCTTGCGCCTTGTCCGGCGGTTATCACGCCGGCGAATATGTGAAGCAGAAACTCGGCATCGGCTATGGCGAGACGACGGCGGACGGCAAATTCACGCTCAAGGAAGGCGAGTGCATGGGCGCTTGCGGCGATGCGCCGGTGTTCATCGTCAACAACCGCTCGATGTGCAGCCACATGCATCCGGAAGAGATCGACAAGCTGCTTGAGGAGTGCAAGTAATGGCCATGCTCGGTTCGATCAACGGCGTCCTGATGGCGGGGCTGGATGGCGACAATGCCTGGCGCCTCAAGGATTACGTCGCCCGCGGCGGCTACGTTCAGTTGCGCCGCATCCTGGAAAACAAGCTGGCGCAGGAAGAAGTCATCGGCGAAGTCAAGAAATCGGTACTGCGCGGGCGCGGCGGCGCCGGCTTCCCGACCGGCCTGAAGTGGTCCTTCATGCCGCGTTCCTTCCCCGGCGACAAGTACGTCGTCTGCAATACCGACGAAGGCGAGCCGGGCACCTTCAAGGACCGCGACATCATGCGCTACAACCCGCATGCGGTCATCGAGGGGATGGCCATCGCCGCCTACGCGATGGGCGCCAATCGCGGCTACAACTACGTCCACGGCGAAATCTGGGAACTCTACCAGCGCTTCGAGGAAGCCCTCGACGAGGCCCGCGCCGCCGGTTTCATCGGCCAGAACATTCTTGGCTCCGGTTTTAATTTCGAGCTGTTCGCCCACCACGGTTACGGCGCCTACATCTGCGGCGAGGAAACCGCGCTGCTCGAATCCATCGAGGGCAAAAAGGGCCAGCCCCGCTTCAAGCCGCCCTTCCCGGCTTCCTTTGGCCTGTACGGCAAGCCGACCACGATCAACAACACGGAAACCTTCGCCGCCATTCCCTTCATCCTGAAAATGAGCGGCGAGGAGTACCTCAACCTGGGCAAGCCGAACAACGGCGGCACCAAGCTCTTTTCGGTATCCGGCCACGTCAATCGCCCGGGCAATTACGAAGTGCCGCTCGGCACCCCGTTCGCCACGCTGCTTGAAATGTGCGGCGGCATGCGCGGCGGGCGCAAGCTGAAGGCCGTCATTCCCGGCGGCTCGTCGGCGCCGGTGCTGCCCGCCGACCTCATCATGGACTGCACCCTGGATTACGACTCGATCAGCAAGGCCGGCTCGATGCTCGGCTCTGGCGCGGTCATCGTCATGGACGAAACGGTGTGCATGGTCAAGGCGCTGGAGCGTCTGGCCTATTTCTATCACGAGGAATCCTGCGGCCAGTGCACGCCCTGCCGCGAAGGCACGGCCTGGATGTACAAGGTGGTGCGTCGCATCGAGAACGGCCAGGGCAAGCCGGACGATCTGGATTTGCTCAACAGCGTGCTCGGCAATATCGCCGGCCGTACCGTCTGCGCCCTCGGCGACGCGGCGGCCTTCCCGGTGCAGAGCTTCACCAAGCACTTCCGCAGCGAGTTCGAGTACCACATCGAACACAAGACCTGCCTCGTGCCCAAGGATGTGCAGTGGGCCGGCAGCGGCTTCCACAGGATTCCGGCCTGATCGGTTGGTAACGAAAAGCTACAAGGTAGCGACATGCTAGAAATCGAAATCGACGGCAAGAAAGCGCAAGTACCCGACGGCAGCACGGTGATGGATGCCGCGCAGCAACTCGGGGTGTACATCCCGCATTTCTGCTACCACAAGAAATTGTCGATCGCCGCCAGTTGCCGGATGTGTCTGGTCGAGGTGGAAAAGGCGCCGAAGCCCATGCCCGCCTGCGCGACGCCGGTGACCAACGGCATGAAGGTATTCACGCATTCCGATCTGGCGATCAAGGCGCAGAAGGGCGTGATGGAATTCCTGCTCATCAACCACCCGCTCGATTGCCCGATCTGCGATCAGGGCGGCGAGTGCCAGTTGCAGGACATGGCGGTCGGCTACGGCCCGATGAAGAGCCGTTTCAGCGAAGAAAAGCACGTCGTTTTCCACAAGAGCGTCGGGCCGCTGATTTCCATGGAGGAAATGAGCCGCTGCATCCACTGCACCCGCTGCGTCCGCTTCGGCCAGGAAGTCGCCGGCATCATGGAACTCGGCATGGCCAACCGCAACATGCATTCCGAGATCATGACCTTCGTCGGCCGCAGCGTCGATTCCGAACTCTCGGGCAACATGATCGACCTCTGCCCGGTCGGCGCGCTGACCTCCAAGCCCTTCCGCTACTCCGCCCGCACCTGGGAACTGCAACGGCGCAAGTCGGTCAGTCCGCACGATTCGGTCGGCGCCAACCTTGTTGTCCAAGTCAAGCACGACACGGTGATGCGCGTGCTGCCGCGCGAGAACGAAGCGGTCAATGAATGCTGGATTTCCGACAAGGAGCGTTTCTCCTATCAGGCGCTGAATTCCGACGAGCGTCTGAGCAAACCGATGATCAAGCAGGGCGGCGAGTGGCGCGAGGTCGCCTGGAATGTCGCCCTCGACTACGTTGCCCACGGCCTCAAGGACATCGCCCGCGAGCATGGCGGCGACGCCTTGGCTGCCTTGGCCGCCCAATCCGCGACGGTCGAGGAACTGTTCCTGCTCAACAAGGTGATGCGCGGTCTGGGCAGCGGCAACATGGATTTCCGCCCGCGCCAGAGCGATTTTTCCGCCGACGGCAAGCGCGCCGGTACGCCTTGGCTGGGCCTGCGCCTCGCCGAAATCAAGGATCTTGATGCGGCGCTGGTGATCGGCTCTTTCCTGCGCAAGGATCATCCGCTGATCGCCCAGCGTCTGCGTCAGGCGGCCAGAAAGTACACCAAAGTCAGCCTGCTCTCGGTGAGCGGCGACGACCCGATGATCAACCTGCACCGCCAGGTGACCGTCGCCCCGGGGCAACTGGCCGCCGCGCTGGGCGCCATCGTCAAGGCCGCCGCCGAATTGAAGGGCGCCGCCGTACCGGCCGGTCTCGAAGCCGTTGCGGTCGATGCCGACGCCAGAGCCATCGCCGAAAGTCTGGTCGCAGGCGACAAACGCGCCGTTTTCCTCGGCAATGTCGCCACCCAGTCCGCCGCCGCGACGCAACTGCATGCGCTGGCGCAGGAACTGGCCCGCCTGACCGGCGCCACCCTCGGCTTCCTCGGCGAGGGCGCCAACACCGTCGGCGCGCATGCCGCCGGGGCGCTGCCGGGCGGCGCCAATGCCCGGCAAATGTTCGAGCAGCCGCGCCAGGGCTATGTGCTGTTCGGCGTCGAACCGGAGCTTGATTGCGCCAACCCGCAACTGGCCCTCGCCGCGCTGAAAGAAGCCAGTCTGGTGGTCTTCATGTCCGCCTTCAAGCATGCGCCGGCTCTCGAATACGCCGACGTGATGCTGCCCATCGCGCCCTTTAGTGAAACGGCCGGTACCTTCGTCAATATCGAGGGCCGCGTCCAGAGTTTCAACGGCGTCGCCAAGGCGCGCGGCGATGCCCGTCCGGCCTGGAAAGTGCTGCGCGTGTTGGGCAATGTGCTCGATCTCGCCGGTTTCGCTTACGACAGCAGCGAGGCGGTGCGCGACGAGGCGCTGGGCAAGGACAAGGAATTCGTCGCCGGCCTGGACAACGCCCTGAATGGCGTGAGTATCGCCCTGCCTGCCGCCATCGCCGGCTTGCAGCGCATTGCCGATGTGCCGATTCATTTTGCCGATCCCCTGGCCCGGCGGGCGCCGGCCTTGCAGCAGACGGCCGACGCGACCGTTCCGAGCGCCCGCGTTTGCGAGCAGACCCTGGGCGAACTGGGGCTGATCGCCGGTGCGCTGGTCAAGGTCCGCCAGGGGCAGGGCGAAGCCATGCTGACGCTGCGCGCCGACAATGGCGTGCCGCCCGGTTGCGTTCGGGTGGCGGCGGCGCATGCCAGCACCGCCAGCTTGGGCGAAATGTTCGGTTCGATTTTCCTGGAGCGTGCATAAATGGACGCACTGATGAATTTGGGCGTCGGACTGTTCGGCGCGGCCTGGCCGGCGGTGTGGACCTTGGTCAAGATTGTCCTCATCGTCATCCCGCTGATGCTCGGTCTTGCCTATCTGACGCTGGCCGAGCGCAAGGTGATCGGTTTCATGCAGGTGCGCATCGGCCCCAACCGGGTCGGCCCCTACGGCCTGATCCAGCCGATTGCCGATGGCCTGAAACTGCTGTTCAAGGAAATCATCATCCCCGGCAATGCCAGCAAGGGCATCTATCTCGTCGCCCCGATGCTGTCCATCGCGCCGGCCCTGGCGGCCTGGGCTGTAATGCCCTTCAACGACACGCTGGTGCTGGCCAATATCGACGCCAGCCTGCTCTACATCATGGCCATCACCTCGATGGGCGTTTATGGCGTGATCCTCTCCGGCTGGGCCTCGAACTCCAAGTACGCCTTCCTCGGCGCCATGCGCTCGACGGCGCAGATGGTGTCCTACGAACTGGCCATGGGCTTTTCGCTGATCTGCGTGTTGATGGTGTCCGGCAGCCTGAATCTGGTCGAGATCGTGCAAGGCCAGCAATCCGGCCGCTTTGCCGGCTATGGCCTGAATTTCCTGTCGTGGAACTGGCTGCCGCTGCTGCCCATGTTCGTGGTCTACCTGATCGCTGGCGTCGCCGAGCTGAACCGGGCGCCGTTTGATGTCGCCGAAGGCGAATCGGAACTGGTCGCCGGCTTCCACGTCGAATACTCGGGCATGGCCTTCGCGCTGTTCTTCCTGGCCGAATACGCCAACATGATCCTGGTCGCCATGCTGACCTCGATCCTGTTCCTCGGCGGCTGGTCGTCGCCGGTCGGCTTCCTGCCGGACAGCATCATCTGGCTGCTGGCCAAGACCTCCTGCATCCTCTTCCTGTATCTCTGGTTCCGCGCCACCTTCCCGCGCTATCGCTACGACCAGTTGATGCGTCTGGGCTGGAAGGTGCTTTTGCCGATCTGTCTGATCTGGCTCGTCGTTGTCGGCATCTGGATGATGTCGCCGCTGAATATCTGGTAAATGAGGGGCGTCATGGGTTCGATGAAGGAAGTCCTCAACAGCCTCCTCCTCCGGGAGTTGTTGAAAGGGATGTCGGTGACGGGCAAGTATTTTTTCGCCCGCAAGATCACCGTCCAGTATCCCGAGGAAAAAACGCCGCAGAGTTTCCGCTTCCGCGGCCTGCACGCCCTGCGCCGCTACGAAAGCGGCGAGGAGCGCTGCATTGCCTGCAAGCTGTGCGAGGCCGTCTGCCCGGCGATGGCGATCACCATCGAGGCGGCGCCGCGTGATGATGGTTCGCGCCGCACTACCCGCTACGACATCGACCTGAGCAAGTGCATCTTTTGCGGTTTTTGCGAGGAAGCCTGCCCGGTCGATGCCATCGTCGAGACCCGGGTTTACGAATATCACGGCGAACAACGCGGCGATTTGTATTACACCAAGCCGATGCTGCTCGCCAACGGCGACCGCTACGAAGCCCAGATCGCCGAAGATCGCGCGCTCGACGCGCCTTATCGCTAACAGGTGGCCGTGATGGATTTTCAAACCCTGGTTTTCTACTTCCTGTCGGCGATCCTGGTATTCGCGGCGCTGCGCGTCATTACCGCGCGCAACCCGATCCACGCCGCGCTGCACCTGATTCTCGCCTTCTTCACCTGCGGCGGCATCTGGGCCTTGCTCCAGGCCGAGTTCCTGGCCATCGCCATCATCCTCGTCTATGTCGGCGCGGTCATGGTCTTGTTCCTGTTCGTGGTGATGATGCTCGACGTCAATATCGACCGCATCCGTCAGGGCTTCTGGAACTATCTGCCGCTCGGCGCCGTGCTCGGCCTCTTGATGGTCATGGAAATGGGTCTGGTGCTCAGCAGCAAGTATTTGCAGGCGCCGGCCGCGGACGCCGTTGTTCCGGCCGGGGTTTCCAATGTCCGGGAAATCGGTCGCCTGATGTTCACCGATTTCGTCTATCCGTTCGAATTGGCCTCCATCGTGCTGCTGGTCGGCATGATCGCCGCCATCGTGCTGACCTATCGTGGGCGCAAGCCATCCAAGTACACCAACCCGAATCAGCAGGTCTTCGTCAAGGCGAAGGATCGCATCCGCGTGCTGAAGATGCCGGTTGAGAAAGACTGAGTTCCAGGGACGACCATGCACACGCTCACCCTTTCGCATTTCCTGATCCTCGGCGCGGTTCTTTTCGCGATCAGCGTGGTCGGCATCTTCCTTAACCGGAAGAATCTGCTGGTGCTGCTGATGACCATCGAACTGATGCTGCTGGCGGTGAATATGAATTTCGTCGCCTTTTCGCATTATCTGCACGACTTGTCGGGACAGGTTTTCGTTTTCTTCATCCTGACGGTGGCCGCCGCCGAGGCGGCAATCGGTCTGGCCATCCTCATCGTGCTGTTCCGCAAGCTCAAGAGCATCCATGTGGATGACCTGGATGGGCTGAAGGGTTAACCATGGACATGCAAACGCTCTATCTGCTCGTGCCGCTGGCGCCCCTCCTCGGCGCCATCATCGCCGGCCTGTTCTGCCGCGTCATTCCGCGCTGGCTGGCGCACGGCGTCACCATTGCCGGCGTTGGCGTCGCCTTCATCGCCTCCGTCTTCATCTTCTGCGACGTGCAGGCCGGCAACACCTTCAACGGCCCGGTCTACACCTGGCTGACCAGCGGCGATTACAGCTTCGAGGTCGGTTTCCTGATCGATACCCTGACCACGACGATGATGCTGGTGGTCACCTTCGTCTCGCTCATGGTGCATATCTACACCATTGGCTACATGCAGGACGATCCGGGCTACAACCGCTTCTTCAGCTACATCTCGCTATTCACCTTCTCGATGCTGATGCTGGTGATGGCCAACAACTTCATGCAGTTGTTCTTCGGCTGGGAAGCGGTCGGCCTTGTCTCCTACCTGCTGATCGGCTTCTGGTACACCCGGCCGACGGCAATTTTCGCCAACATGAAAGCCTTCCTGGTCAATCGCGTCGGCGACTTCGGCTTCATTCTCGGCATCGGCCTGATCCTGGCGCATTTCGGCTCGCTCGATTACGACACGGTGTTCAAGAAAGCGCCGCTACTGGCCGACGTGACCATCAACATCTGGGGCGCCCAGCAGTGGTCGCTCATGACCGTCGCCTGCATCTGCCTGTTTATCGGCGCCATGGGCAAGTCGGCGCAGGTGCCGCTGCACGTCTGGCTGCCCGATTCGATGGAAGGCCCGACGCCGATCTCGGCGCTGATTCACGCGGCGACCATGGTTACCGCCGGCATCTTCATGGTGGCGCGCATGTCGCCGCTGTTCGAGCTGTCCACCACGGCGCTCTCCTTCGTCATCGTCATCGGCGCCATTACCGCCTTGTTCATGGGCTTCCTCGGCATCGTGCAGAACGACATCAAGCGCGTCGTCGCCTATTCGACCCTGTCGCAATTGGGCTACATGACCGTGGCGCTTGGCGCTTCCGCCTACTCGGTGGCGATTTTCCACCTCATGACGCACGCCTTCTTCAAGGCGCTGCTCTTCCTCGCCGCCGGTTCGGTCATCATCGGCATGCACCACGATCAGGACATCCGCAACATGGGCGGCCTGCGCAAATACATGCCGATCACCTGGATCACCTCGCTGATCGGCTCACTGGCGCTGATCGGCACGCCGTTTTTCGCCGGCTTCTATTCCAAGGACTCGATCATCGAGGCGGCCAAGTTCTCCACCATCCCCGGCGCCGGTTTCGCCTACTGGGCGGTGCTGGCCGGGGTTTTTGTCACCGCCTTCTATTCCTTCCGCATGTATTTCCTCGTCTTCCACGGCGAGGAGCGTTTCGGCAAGGCGGGTCACGATCACCACGGCGACCATGACGACGAGGAAGTGGCGCACGACCATCATCACGGCCTGGCGCCCGGCCAGAAGCCGCACGAGACGCCGTGGGTGGTGACGCTGCCGCTGGTGCTGCTGGCCATTCCCTCGGTCATCATCGGCTATATCGGCATCGGGCCGATGATCGGCGGCGATTTCTTCGCTGGCGCCATTCATGTCGATGCCGTCGCCCATCCGGCGTTGGCGAAATTCGTCGAGGAATTCCACGGCGCCGCGGCGATGGGTCTGCACGCTTTCTCGACGCCGCCGCTCTACCTGGCGCTGGCCGGCGTGGTGCTGTCGTGGTTCTTCTACATGAAGCGACCGGATATTCCGGCGGCTATCCAGCGCCGTTTCTCGATGATTTACACGCTGCTGGATAACAAGTACTACGCCGACAAGATCAATGAATTCGTCTTTGCCGGCGGCGCTCGTCTGCTCGGCAAGGGGCTGTGGCGCGGCGGCGACGTCGGCGTGATCGACGGCCTGATTGTCAACGGCTCGGCCAAGCTGGTCGGCTGGATCGCTGCCGTGGCTCGCCTGTTCCAGACCGGCTACGTCTATCACTATGCCTTTACCATGATCATCGGCGTCTTCGTGCTGATGACCCTGTGGATGAACCGCGCCTAGCGCGAACCGTTTGCGGAAAAGCAAGGAATAACATGTCGACTTACCTGCTGTCTCTCGCCATCTGGGTTCCCATCGTCGCTGGCGTCCTCGTGTTGCTCACCGGCTCCGACCGGAACGCGCCGCTGGCCCGGATGCTCGCCCTGGTCGGCGCGATCACCGGCTTCCTGGTGACCATCCCCTTGTGGACCACTTTCGATGTCGCCCAAAGCGGTATGCAATTCGAGGTGCTGGCCCCCTGGATTCCCCGCTTCGACATCAATTACCACCTCGGCGTCGATGGCATCTCGATGCTGTTCGTCATCCTCAATGCCTTTATCACCGTCATCGTCGTCGCCGCCGGCTGGGAAGTCATCGGCAAGAAAGTGGCGCAATACAATGCCGCCTTCCTCATCATGTCCGGCCTGATGAACGGCATTTTCACCGCCCTCGACGGCGTGCTGTTCTATGTTTTCTTCGAGGCCTCGCTTATCCCGATGTACCTCATCATCGGCGTCTGGGGCGGCCCCAACCGCGTTTACGCCGCCCTCAAGTTCTTCCTCTACACCCTGTTCGGCTCGCTGCTCTTCCTCCTGGCGCTGCTTTACCTGTACGTCCAGTCCGATAGCTTCTCGATCCTCGCATGGCACCAGCAACCGCTTGAACTGAGTCCGCAGATCTGGATTTTCCTCGCCTTCCTCATCGCCTTCGCCGTCAAGGTGCCGATGTGGCCGGTGCATACCTGGTTGCCGGATGCTCACGTCGAGGCGCCGACCGGCGGCTCCATCGTCCTCGCGGCCATCGCCCTCAAGCTCGGCGCCTATGGCTTCCTGCGCTTCTCGCTGCCGATCGCGCCGGACGCTTCGCACGAACTATCCACCCTGATCGTCGCCCTGTCGCTGATCGCCGTCGTCTATATCGGCTTCGTTGCCCTCGTCCAATCCGACATGAAGAAGCTGGTGGCTTATTCCTCGATTGCCCACATGGGCTTCGTCACCCTCGGTTTCTTCATGTTCAGCGCCATTGGCGTTGAGGGCGCACTGGTGCAGATGATTTCGCACGGCTTTGTCTCCGGCGCCATGTTCTTCTGCATCGGCGTCATGTACGACCGCGTGCACAGCCGGGAAATCGCCGATTACGGCGGCGTGGTCAACACCATGCCGAAATTCGCCGCCCTGTTCATGCTGTTTTCGATGGCCAATGCCGGCCTGCCGGCGACTTCCGGCTTCGTCGGCGAATTCATGGTCATTCTCGGCGCCGTCAAGTACAACTTCTGGGTCGCCGTCGCCGCCGCCACCTCGCTCATTCTCGGCGCCGCCTACACGCTGTGGATGTACAAGCGGGTCATTTTCGGCGCCATCGCCAACGACCACGTCGCCAAGCTGGCCGATGTGAATAAGCGGGAATTCGCCATTCTCGGCGTGCTGGCCCTGTGTACGCTGTGGCTCGGCCTCTATCCGCAAGTCTTTACTGAAGTCATGCACGTCTCGGTCAACGAGCTGCTGAATCACGTCCATATCAGCAAGATTCAATAAACGGTAGCCGACATGTTCGACCATTTCGTTGTCCCCAATCTCCTGCCAGCCGCCCCGGAAATTTTTCTGGCGTTGATGGCCTCGGCCATTCTGCTGATCGACCTGTTCGTCAAGGACAGCCGGCGCACCGTGACCTTCGCCCTGAGCGTGCTGGCCCTGCTCGGCTGCGCCGCGATCCAGCTCTGGGTGGCTGTTCCCGATGTCACCTACACCTTCAGCCACATGTTCGTCGCTGACCTGATGTCCGTCCTGCTCAAGCTGCTCGTCTATCTGACCGTGATCGTTGTGCTCTTTTATTCGCGCGCCTACGTCATCGACCGCGGCGAGATGAACAAGGGCGAGTACTACGTGCTGACGCTGTTCGCCACGCTCGGCATGATGGTGATGATTTCGGCCAACCATTTCGTCACCGTCTATATCGGTATCGAACTCCTGTCGCTGTCGCTGTACGCGATGGTGGCGATGAACCGCGACTCGCTGGCGGCCAGCGAGGCGGCGATCAAATACTTCGTTCTCGGCGCGCTGGCCTCCGGCCTCCTGCTCTACGGCATGTCGATGATCTACGGCGCCACCGGCAGCCTGGAAATTACTGCCGTCGCCAGGCAAGTCCATGGCGCCAATGTCAATGGCAATTTGCTGGTCTTCGGCCTGATCTTCCTCGTCGCCGGCCTTGCCTTCAAGCTCGGCGTCGTGCCCTTCCACATGTGGATTCCCGACGTCTATCACGGTGCCCCGACCTCGGTCACGCTCCTCATCGGCAGCGCGCCGAAGCTGGCGGCCTTCGCCGTCGTCATCCGTCTCCTGGTCAGCGGTCTGCTCGCCGCGGCCAATGAATGGCAGGACATGCTCATCATCATGGCCGTGCTGTCGATGGCCATCGGCAACCTCGCCGCCATCGCCCAGACCAATATCAAGCGCATGCTGGCCTACTCGGCGATTTCGCATATGGGCTTCATGCTGCTCGGTATCGTCACCGGCGTCGTCGCCGTGGTCGGCGCCGACGGCACCGTCGGCGGCGACATCAGTAACGCGCTGGACGCCTACAGCTCGGCCATGTTCTACGTCATCGCCTATGTGCTGATGAGCCTCGGCACCTTCGGCATGATTCTCATGATGGCCCGCGCCGGCTTCGAGGCCGACACCCTCGACGACTTCAAGGGCCTCAACCAGCGCAGCCCGTGGTTCGCCGCGATCATGATGATGCTGATGTTCTCGATGGCGGGCGTGCCCTTCTTCATCGGCTTTTTCGCCAAGTTCGCGGTACTCATGGCCGTCATCGCCGCCGGCTACACCTGGCTTGCCATCGTCGCCGTGCTCTTCTCGCTGATCGGCGCCTTCTACTACCTGCGCGTCGTCAAACTGATGTATTTCGACGCGCCGACGGACGAAACGCCGATCCGCGCCGGCCTCGACATGCGCCTCCTGATCTCGGCCAACGGCGTGGCCGTGGCGCTGTTCGGCATGTTCCCGCAGAGCATCATGGCGCTGTGCGCCGCCGCGCTGGTGTATTCGCATTTTCCGCACTGAGCGGCAGTCTGACCGCCAGCCGGAGAGCGCCGCCGCATGACCGACGATGCCGATCTGACTGAAACGCAGATCGCCTCCGCAACGGTATTCACGGGCGTGCTGCTGGATGTCCGCAAGGATAAGGTGCGCCTGCCCGATGGCAGCGAAGCCGTGCGCGAATACATCGTCCATCCCGGCGCGGTGGTCATGCTGGCCTTGCTCGACAATGGCAAGTTGCTGTTCGAGCGCCAGTTCCGCTATCCCCTGCGCCGCGTCTTCCTCGAACTGCCCGCCGGCAAGATCGACCCCGGCGAGGACATCCTCACCACCGCCCGCCGCGAATTGCGCGAGGAAACCGGCTATGAGGCGAGCGAGTGGACGCATCTCGGGGTGATGCACCCCTGTCTGGGCTATTCCAACGAGCGCATCGAAATTTTCGCCGCCCGCGGTCTACGCCGCGTCGCCCAACCGCAACTCGATGCCAGCGAATTCCTCGAAGTGCTCGAACTGTCACCGGAAGAAGCGCGCCAAGCGGTGGCGGATGGCCGCATTACCGACGGCAAGACCATCACCGCCCTCTACTGGCTCGACCGGCTCTGAACCGGCGCGGGCGCTCCCGCTCAGTGTGGCCGCTGGCGGTCGAGCAGGGCGCGGGCGGCTTCGAAATCGAAGTTGTCGATGAGCCGGGCGAAGGCCGGAAAGGCGCTGCCCAGGGCCGGGCGCAGCAGCGCTTCGTGCTGGCGCAGGAGTTCCTGGGCCTGCATTTCGCCTGCGTCGAGCAGGCGGCGCAATTCGTTCAGCGTCTGTTCCAGCGGCTGGCTACTGGCCACCGTTGCTGTCGGCGCGCCGGCCAGCAGCGGGTGCAGGGCATCGCCGAGGGCTTGGTAGACCACGGCCAGCCGTTGGCGCAGCGGCGCGATGACCGCCTGCGGCTGTTCGTTCTTGATCGCCATTTCCAGTTCGGCGGCGGCTTCCTGGCAGGCCACGGCGCCGAGCGAGCCGGCGGCGCCCTTGATCGAGTGGGCGAGACGGCGCGCTTCTTCGCTGTTGCCGGCAGCGAGTTGCTGGTCGATGGCGGCGAAATCGTCACCGTGACTGTCAATGAATTTGCCGAGCAGGCGCGTGTAGGTGGCGACGCGGTCGCGCACCGCATGCAGTCCGACTTCGGCCTTGAGGCCGGGAATGGCGGCCAGGCTGGCGGTCATGGCCTTGTCGTCGAGGGCGGCTGAAGGCGTTTGTGCTGCGGCTGCGAGGGGGGGCGTGGATGTAGGCATGGGCGTAGGCGTGTGAGTGGGCGCCACGCCGGGCAATGGCAACCATTGGCCCAGGGTGGCAAACAGGTGGTCGGGATCGAGCGGTTTGCTGATGAGGTCGGTCATGCCCGCCTTCAGACAGGCATGCTGGTCTTCGGCGAAGGCGTTGGTGGTCATTGCCAGGATCGGCACGGCCGACCAGCCGGGCAGGGCGCGGATGCGGCGGGTGGCTTCGAGGCCATCCATGACTGGCATTTCCATATCCATCAGCACCAGATCGTAGACCCGGTGTCTGGCCAGAGCGACGACGGCGGCGCCGTCGGCGGCGACGTCTACGGCCAAGCTGGCCGAATGCAGCAGGGCGCTGGCGACTTCCTGATTGATCGGGTCGTCCTCGGCCAGCAGGATGCGGCTATTGGCCGCGAAGAGAACCGGCTGCGCCGTCGGCTCGGCCGCAGCGGTGTATTCGGTGGATGACTGGGCAAGGCCGAGGCGGGCGGTGAACCAGAAGGTCGAGCCTTTTCCGGGCGCGCTGTCGACGGCGATGTCGCCGCCCATGGCATGTATCAGCTGGCGGCTGATGGCCAGCCCAAGGCCGGTGCCGCCGAAGCGGCGGGTGGTCGAGCTGTCGCCCTGCTCGAACGGGGTAAACAGACGGGCCTGTGCTTCCGGGGCGATGCCGATGCCGCTGTCGCGCACCGCGAAACGCACGACATAGTTGTCGGCCTCGCGGACGAGTAGGCGCACGGTGATGGCGATGCCGCCCTGCTCGGTGAATTTGACGGCATTGGAGAGGAAATTGACCAGTACTTGCTGTATGCGTACCGGGTCGCCGCGCAGGGTATTGGGGAGTTCGGGGTCGATGTTGCGGGTTAGCGTCAGATGGCGCGCCGACGCCCGCTCGCCGACCATGTCGCAGGCCGAGGCGATGAGGCGGGTCAGCGAGAAATCACGGTTTTCGAGCACCAGCTTGCCGGCTTCGATTTTGGAGATGTCGAGCACATCGTTGATGATCGACAGCAGATGACGGGTCGCCCGGTCGATCTTGGTCAGGCGCTGGCGCTGCTCCGGGGGTAAATGAGGGTCGTTCAGCGCCAGATGGGTCATGCCCATGATGGCATTCATCGGCGTGCGCGTCTCGTGGCTCATGTTGGTGAGGAAGGCGCTTTTTGCCCGGCTGGCCGATTCGGCTTCCATGGTTGCCTGGCGCAGTTGGGCGGTGCGCTCGGCGACGAGGGTTTCCAGTTGTTGGCGATGGCGGTCGAGTTCGGCCTGGGTGCGTTTCTTGTCGCTGACATCCTCCTCGGCCGCCACAAAGTGGCTGATCTGCCCATCCGGCTGGCGCAGGGGCGAAATGATGGCGGCGACATCGAAGTGGCTGCCGTCGCGCCGACGGTTGATGAATTCGCCATGCCACATCTCGCCCCTGGTCATCGCCTGCTGCAACGCCGCATAGGTGCTGGCGGGGGTGCGGCCGGAATAGAGCAGGGCCGGCGTCTGGCCGATGACCTCGGCGCGCGCATAGCCGGTGCTGTTGAGGAAGGCATCGTTGACGTATTCGATCTGTTTTTGCGCGTTGGTGATGATGATGCTGTGCGGCGCCTGCTCGACCGCCCGCGACAGCTTGCGCAAGGATTCCTCGGCGCAGTGCTGCTCGGTGATGTCTTGTAGGGTGCCGGTTGCCAACAGCGATTCGCCGCTGGGCGAGAAATGGATCTGGGCGCGTTCGCGCACCCAGCGCTGGCGGCCAGCGACGCTGATGCGGTGGATGCTGTCGTAGGGCGTGCCGGCCCAAACTGCTTTCCATCTGGCATCGACGCGGGCGCGGTCATCGGGATGGATGAGCGCCTTGTAGCTTTCGAAGCTGGCTGCGCAGCCGGGGGGTTTGCCGAGGATGCGGCAGGTTTCGTCGCTCCAGAGCAGCACGCCGCTGGCGATGTCGAGCCGCCAGCAGCCGAGGCGGGCGATGCTCTGGATTTCCTGGAGCAGCGATCCGTTTTCGCACAATTCCTGTTTCAGGCACACCCGCTTGCTTTCCTGGCAGGAGATGCCGCTGGCAAGCGCCCGGCGGAAGTCGCTTTCGTCGACGACGCCGAGAATCGGACCGTCGCCAGCGACGACGGCCAGATGGCGGATGCGGTGCTGTTCAAACAGTTGCCCGGCGCTGCGCAGGGCGAGTTCTGGCGGCGCGCTGATCAACGGCTGCGACATGATGGCGCTGGCCGGCGTGCTGCCCGGCAGGCGGTCGCGCAGGGCGCGCACCATGTCGCTTTCGGTGAGAATGCCCAGGGTCTTGCCGTCGCTGCCGACAAGCAGGCAGGTAATGCCTTGGTCGGCCATCAGCCCGGCGGCGGTGTCGAGCGGGGTGTCCGCGGCGATGCTGAGCGCCTGGCGGGAGATGATCTCGGACAATGGCGAATTCAGGGTGACGCTCATGGGGCTGAGGGTCAGTCGCCGTATTGGTCGGCGATAGCCACGAAGGCGGGAAAGTGTTCGACGAAGGCCGCCACCAGATCCGGGTCGAAATGCTTGCCTGTGCCGTCGATGATGATCTGGCGAGCGTCCTCGGCGGAGAAGGCGGCCTTGTAGACGCGCTTGCAGATGAGGGCGTCGAAAACGTCGGCCAGCGCCATGAGGCGGGCGGGAATGGGAATCGCGTCGCCGGCCAGGCCGTCCGGGTAGCCGCTGCCATCCCATTTTTCGTGGTGGTGACGGGCGATTTCCTTGGCAATCTTGAGAAACTCGATCTTGCGCCCGGCATCGATTTCGGCCTGGGCGATGGCGCTGCTGCCCAGTTCGGCGTGCGTCTTCATGATGACCCACTCTTCCGGCGTCAGCGGGCCGGGTTTCAGCAGGATGTGGTCGGGAATGCCGACCTTGCCGATGTCGTGCAGCGGCGCCGACTTGGCCAGAGCCTCGATGGTGCGCTCGTCGAGATAGTGGACGAAGCGCGGATGGTAGCGCAGGGCGGTGGCCAGGGTGCGAATGTATTCCGAGGTGCGGCGGATGTGGTTGCCGGTTTCCGGGTCGCGCGTCTCGGCCAGGCGGGCCAGGGCGTGGATGCTGATCTGCTGGATCAGTTGGTTTTCTTCCATGCGCCGGGCGACTTCGGCTTCGAGATAGCTGTTCTGGTCGCTCAGGATGTCGCGCGCCCGCTTCAGTTCAAGCTGCGTGCGCACGCGGGCGAGGACGATGGCCGGGCGGACCGGCTTGGTGATGTAGTCGACGGCGCCGCGGTCGAGGCCCAGTTCCTCGTCCTCGGTGTTATCCATGGCGGTGACGAAAATGACCGGAATGGCGCTCGTCGCCGGGTCATCGCGTAATTTGGCGAGGACGGCGAGGCCGTCCATTTCCGGCATCATCACGTCGAGCAGGATGAGGTCGGGCGTCGGCTTGCTGTGCGCGAGTTGGAGCGCACGCCGTCCCGAATTGGCTGCCCGCACGCGGTAGTCGCGTTGCAGCAGTTCGCCGAGGACGCTCAGGTTTTCTGGCGTGTCGTCGACGATCAGGATGGTGGATTGCGAACCTGGCATGCCCTTTCTCCAATTCGCTATGCGCTGGACGATAGTTTTATGATTCCTAAATTATCGCTGGCCGACGAGAATATTTCCACCGCTTGCCGGCAGTGATTTTTCAGATGCCCGACTGGCCGACGATGCGAGTGTAGGCGGCAAAGCGCCGGGCGTCGATGCCGCCGGCGCGCAGCGCGGCGGTCAGCGCGCAATCCGGCTCGCGGTCGTGGCGGCAGTCGCGGAAGCGGCACTGGCCGAGCAGCGGGCGGAATTCCGGGAAAGCCCGCTCGATCTCGTCCCTGGTCAGATGGTCGAGGCCGAATTCCTGCAAGCCGGGCGAGTCGATCAGGGCGCTCTCGGCGTCGAGGCGGTAGAGGCTGGCGTGGGTCGTGGTGTGCTTGCCGGCGTCGAGAGCCAGCGAGATTTCGCGGGTGGCGGCGCCGGCTTCCGGCACGAGGGCATTGATCAGCGTCGACTTGCCCATGCCCGACTGGCCGACCAGCACGCTGGTACGGCCATGCAGCGCCGGGCGCAGATCTTCGGCGTGGTCGCGGGCGCACAGCTCAAGGATGCGGTAGCCGAGGCCGGCGAAGACAGCCAGGCGGTCGCGGGCGGCAGCCAGGCGCGCGTGCAGGTCGCATTTGTTGAGCACGATCAGGGTTTCGATGCCGGCGCTCTCGGCGGCGACCAGGGCGCGCGTGACCAGTTCGTCGGAAAAGGCCGGTTCGGTGGCGACGACGACGATCAAGAGATCGACATTGGCGGCAATGAGCTTCTGGCGAATTTCGTTGGAACGGTAGAGCAGGCTGCGGCGCGGGCGGATCGCCTCGATCACGCCCTGGTCGGCGGAAGTTCGTTGCAGTTCGACGCTATCGCCACAGGCCACCTCGCTCTTCTTGCCGCGCGGAAAGCAGGGCAGGCGGCTGCCGTCGGCCAGTTCGACCAGATATTGCCGGCCGTGGGCGGCGACGACCTGGCCTTGCATCAGGCCGCCTGCAAGCGGGCGATGCGCTGCGCCGCTGGCGGATGGGAATCGTAAAAGGCCGAATACAGCGGATCGGGCGTCAGCGTCGCGGCATTGTCCTCGTACAGCTTGACCAGGGCGCGGACCAGATCGGCGGCGGCGCTGTGCGCGGCGGCATAGGCGTCGGCCTCGAACTCGTGGCGGCGCGACAGGCGGCTCAACAGCGGACTGAGCGGAAAGGCGAACACCGGCGCGGCGAGGAAAAAGAGAATCAGCGCCAGCGCCATGTTTTGCGCCGGCACGCCGAGGCCGGCGTAGAACCAGGGACTGTCGATCAACAGACCGAGCAGCCAGAGAAAAAGCAGCGAACCGGCGAAGAGGAAGGCGATGCGCTGGACGACATGTTTCTTGCGGAAATGCCCCAGCTCGTGCGCCAGCACCGCCTCGATTTCCCCGGGCGTCAGGCGTTCGAGCAAGGTGTCGAAAAAGACGATGCGCTTGTTGTTGCCAAAGCCAGTGAAATAGGCGTTGCCGTGGCTGGAACGCTTCGAGCCGTCCATGACGAACAGGCCGGCGGCGCGAAAGCCACAGCGTTCGAGCAGGCTCTCGATGCGGCTCTTCGTCTCGCCGCCGTCGAGTGGCGTGAATTTGTTGAACAGCGGGGCGATCCAGGTCGGGTAAACGAACAGCAGCAAGAGATTGAAAGCGGCCCAGAACAGCCACACCCAGAACCACCAGGCAGCGCCCATCGCGCCCATCAGCCACAGCACCGCGGCAATTGCCGGCGTGCCGATGACGAGGCCGAGCAGCGCCTGCTTGGCGAGATCGGCGACGAACAGGGCCAGCGTCATGCGATTGAAGCCGTGGCGGGCCTCGATGACGAACTGGCGATAGAGCGTAAACGGCAGGTCGACGAGGGTGGAAATGATCAGCAGGCTGAAAATCATCGCCAGGCCGTAGGCGATGCCATCGAGGCGGGCCGCCCACAGTTCGTGCAGCCAGGCGATGCCGCCGCCGAGCGTCAGGGCGAGCAGCAGCCCGCTATCGGCCACGCTGGTGACAAGGCCGGCGCGGCTGCGGTCGATGGTATAGGCGGCGGCCTTTTGATGGGCGGCGAGCGGGATGCGCTCGGCGAAACCGGCGGGAACCGCGCCGCGATGGGCGGCGACATGGCGGATGTGGCGCCAGCCAAGCCACAGGCGGCAAGCCAGGGCGAGGAGGACAGCGGCAAAAAATATGATACCAAAAGGCAACATTAGGCAGGGGCGGGCTGTGCGAGAATTAAAGTTTAGCGAAAGTGGGCAATTATATGGCAGGCGCTGCAAACAACCTCGTCTGGCTGGATATGGAAATGACCGGCCTCGACCCCGATGGCGACCGTATCATTGAAATGGCGATAGTGGTCACCAACTCGGCGCTGGAACTGGTCGCCGAGTCGCCATCCTGGGTGGTGCATCAATCCGACGCGGTGCTGGCCGGCATGGACGAGTGGAACCAGAAGACGCACGGCCGCTCCGGCCTGATCGACAAAGTCCGCGCCTCGACCCTGAGCGAGGCCGAAGTCGAGGCGGCGGCCCTGGAATTCCTGCGCAAGTACTCGGGCAAGGGGCATTCGCCCATGTGCGGCAATTCCATCGGCCAGGACCGCCGCTTCATGGCCCGCTACATGCCCGCGCTGGAAGCCTTCTTTCACTATCGCAACCTCGATGTCAGCACCCTCAAGGAATTGTGCAAACGCTGGCAGCCGGAGATTTACAAGGGTTTCAGGAAAAAGGGCAAGCACACGGCGCTGGCCGACATCTACGAATCCATCGAGGAACTGAAGTATTACCGCGAACACTTCCTCAAGATTTAGAGCGGTTTTGATTTATACGTAGGCATTTCATCGCCACGGCCTCTCGCCCGCTTGCGGAAGAAGGCAGTGTGCCATGTGCATATGTAAATCGAAATCATTCTGAAGCGCGTTGCCATCCAGCGGCAAGGTCATGTTCCTGTCATTCGAACCTGGTCTTGCTTGCTGCGGTAACATTTATTTTTCTTCAACAGGGAAAGAAACATGAACAATACTTTGCGAATTGCAGTAGTCAGCTATGGCAACATTGGCCGTTACGCGGTCGAAGCGGTGCGGGCAGCGCCGGATATGGAACTGGCCGGCGTCGTTCGGCGCTCGGCGGACTTGTCGCCGGAAGAAGCGCGGGAACTGGCCGGCGTCCAGGTCGTCACCGACGTGAGCACCCTCGGCAAGGTGGACGTCGCGCTGCTCTGCGGCCCGACGCGCAGCATTCCCGAAACCGCGCCGCTCTATCTGGCCCGCGGCATCCACACGGTCGATAGCTTCGACATCCACGGCGACCAACTGTGGCAACTGCGCTCCAGCCTGGGTGCGCTGGGCAAGAAGCACGGCGCCGTCGCCGTCGTTTCCGCCGGCTGGGATCCCGGCAGCGATTCGCTGATCCGCGCCCTGCTGCTGGCGATGGCGCCCAAGGGCCTGACCTACACCAATTTCGGCCCTGGCATGAGCATGGGCCATTCGGTTTGCGCCAAGTCCAAGGCGGGCGTCAAGGACGCGCTGTCGATGACCATTCCTACCGGCACCGGCGTGCACCGGCGCATGGTCTACGTCGAACTCGAAGCCGGCGCCGATCTCGCGCAAGTGACGGCGGCGATCAAGGCGGACGAGTATTTCGCCAAGGACGACACCCGCGTCTTCGCCGTGCCGAGCATCGACGAACTCAAGGACATGGGCCACGGCGTGTTGATGGAGCGCAAGGGCGTCAGCGGCGCCACGCAAAACCAGTTGTTCGAGTTCCGCATGACCATCAACAACCCGGCGCTGACCGCGCAGATCATGACCTCCTGCGCCCGCGCCGCCGCCCTGCGCCTCGCGCCCGGCGCCTACACCATGCCGGAAATCGCGCCCATGGACATGCTTCCGGGTGACCGGGAGACGCTGGTCAAGACCTTGGTGTAAGGTGTGAAGCAATTGGGGGCAATTATGATTTGTCCCCCAATTGCCACCCGATCCCGGGAATTTTTAGGCTTGCCCAAATGAATACAAGTTGTGGCTATTCTGGGAAAGACGAAAGTTGGTTCATGTTTATCCGGCGGATAGCCGTAATGTGGCTGTCGTCTAAATCGAGTTAGGCTTGGAATCTTCATATGACTTACGATGAAGCACGGAAGAAAGTTTTCATCAAGTGGCTACTTGGTGTGCCCATTGTTGCCGCTGCATCGTTGTCCAGCGTTGTTTCTGTATTAAAAATGTTCTATTTCAGCCTTGATAGTGGAGATCCACTGACAAACGCAATCGCCAAGCAGATCAAACAGTTAGTCTACTTTGCCTACGACCATACACGATTTCTCGAATTCTTCTGGACATACTCACCGACACCGACTCCAAAGGATTTACTCGCAAGCAGTACTATTACGAGCTTTTTCATCTATCTCTGTATCTTCGTAGGCCTATGGTTAATTGAATCAGCACGAAAGCTGTCGGCTCGACTTGCTGAGATTGATAAAGAAATTGAAAACCAACTAATAAAAGAGTCTATAAAGGGGAGTGCTCCACGTAGACGCGATGAAATTCAAGCGCAAGTCTCAATTCCTAAATCAAGCAGGTTCTCTCAGTTTCACGCACTATATTTGGCTCCGATAATTGTTGGTCTTGTGGTTGCAGTGATCGTGAAAATTTCCGGACTTGTATAGCCCTAACAGTTCGCTGAACTCAAACTTTAGGCGATCATGCTACCGTATTCACGTCCAAGAGCATGCCGCTTTCGCGCTTCCAATCTCTTGCGCTGCGCCCGCTCAATGTTCGGCCTCGCGGTCACATCCCGCTGTGGCAGGCGGGGGTGGTATTCTTCGCGGGTCGTGCGTTCGGTTGGGCTTGTGTCCGGCACTTCGCCCAAGCGTCCTAACCCGGCAATCAACCCGGACGCACGTCCCGTGCGCCGGTTATTTTGTCCGTTAGCTTCCAATGAATGCCGTAAGTCGGGCTGTCATAGTCGGTTTGGTTGTTGGTTTATTTCTCGTAGAGGCGAATCACCTCTTTACTCAGAAAGGTAATCAATTGAAGTCTAAAGTGCTACTTCCAGACACTGCCTGGTCTTTTGCTCAACCGATTCCTGCCTCGCCCGAACTACTGATTGAAGCTGTTGAGAAATACCATGCCAGCATAAAATGTCCGTTCGACAAGGGCGCATTGACGGCACTCTCTCCACTGACCAAGGTGGATCTCGAATACGACTACGCTATTCAAAGATCAAGCGGAGAGTGGGAGCACATACCAGTCGTTGTCCGCGTCGGAGACGGCACTCGGTCACTCTCCTATGCCGAAATTCTATGGAAGCTACACTCCGCGGCTCATGAGCATCTACATGACCAAGATCATCACTACTTTGAAGGATTGGCGCCGAAGGAAAAAGACATTAACCCCGGGGTTCCGGCCTACGAGGTCTACCTTGGAAGCTAACCATCCGGTCAAGCGGACCTGCCGAACACCCGCCTTGGCTTCCTCTGCTGATTCAGGGTCGTAGGATGGGTAGAGCGCCAGCGAAACTCATCGTTACAAGGTGGCGCGGGATTTTTTGATGGGTTTCGCTTCGCTCTACCCATCCTACTCGGATTACTTATGGAAGAAATTCTGACAAAATTCAGCGCATGGACACCTTGGGCAGATCGCTTCAGTCTGCCACTCGATTTGCCTGGGGTTTACATGCTCGCAGAGTTCAGATCTGCACCACTCGTCAAGGCCGCGCTCTCATCTACGCTCATATACATCGGTGAAACTTGCGGCCAATCGTTACATGGCCGTCTTTATCAGTTCAATCGTTCTGGATTCCATGGCAAACCTGGTCATTCTGGGGGAACCACTTTTGCTCACACATTTAAGTCCAACCCAGATCCTGCTTGGCTCTTCATATCCGTAATGAGTGTAGCCCTACAAGAGCCACAAGCATCTGCATTCATACGCCATGTTGAGCGAGCGTTGCTTTGGGAGTATGTGCAGCAACATGGAGCCTATCCGGTATGCAATCGCAAATAGCGCCTAACCCGGCAATCAACCCGGACGGCTTCGCCGCCGGTTATATTGTCCGTAATTCCCCATGAACTCTTCAAACATGACGTTGCTTTTTTCCTTAATACTTCTTGAGGCTTTTCTGTCTTGGAGGTTCAACAGGTTCTATTTCACGATCGGTTTGCCATTGTTCAAAACCGAGTTTAGCTGTGATATGGCTGCTAACCGCATCCCATCTGCTAATCAACTGACAGCAGCCATGCCTGGCTCAAATCTTCAAGAGTTGGTTTTTTCACAAATCGACTCTACCCGGTTCGCATTTCGTGAGCGCGTCTGGGGCAATTTTTTCCGTTTTTCATACACTCCCGTAATGCACGGCTTGTTGTCGTTTGACCATGCCACGGGTCGAGTACGGGTTGATGGATTGGCAAATTGGTTCCCGTTAGGGAACCTCTGCACAACCCGCCACCACACAGCCCGATCTGATAAAATAACGCCATTGTCATTATTGCGATACGCGACATGAAGAAAGCAATGAAGCAACTGAGTCTGGCGGAGACTG
>WREP01000034.1 GCA_009779265.1 Betaproteobacteria bacterium | reverse complement strand
TGCGTCACCACCACGTCGGCGATGACGCCGCTGATATCCACCTTGACGTCGGTGCGCTTGAGCGGCAGCGCATCGACGCCCGGTTGCGCGCCCTGGACAAAGAAATACGGGCTTTCGGCCTTGGCTTGGTTATCGGCATCGGACTGCGCACGCGCCGGCAAGGCCAGCACCGCCAGCGCGGCCAGCGCCGAGAAGCAGGCCGCGCGCAGTATCTGGCACACGCGCCGGGCGGTGACGGATTCGCAAACAGCATCAATCAATAAAGCGGCGGCGAGCATGGCGTGGCTCCTTGGCTTAAACCGGCAGGGCTGGGCAATCGCTTGGCGGAGCCGGCCCTGACCGTGACGGCGCCACCTGACCGTCACTGTGCAAGCCGCCCGTGAAGCCGTGATGAAGCCAGCGCGAAGCCAGTCGCGCTTTTATGTGAAGTCTGTGTGAGGGCGCGCCCCTGCTGTCAGCCTGACGTCACCCTGGAACCTCCGGCGAGGCGCCTGAAAGGAAAGGGTTTGTTGCCGCCAGCAGTTCGTCCGTGCTGCCCTCCATCGTTTGGCTGGCAGTCGAAACGGCCATGCGCCGGGGCGAAATCATCACGCTGCGCTGGGAGCATGTGGACTTGAAACGCCACGTCGCACATCTGCCCGCCACGAAAAACGGTAGCGCCCGCGACGCACCCCTGTCCTCGCGGGCCGTTGCAGTGCTCCAGGCCCTGAAAGGTACTCGTGATGCGGCCGGAGAGAAATCAGGCAATGACGAGGATGCAGCAGACGCGGGCCGGGTGTTCGAGATTCGCAGTGATGCCGTGACGAGAGCCTTCGAGCGAGCAGTAGCACGCGCCCGCAAGAACTATGTCGATGAATGCAAAGCGGCCAAGCAACGGCCGGACGGCAAGTTCCTAACCGACCTGCGCTTTCACGACCTGCGGCATGAGGCGACCTCTCGTCTGGCCTCGATATTTCCAATGCACGAACTGACGGAGATCACGGGTCACAAGGAAACGCACATGTTGATGCGGTACTACCACCCGCGGGCCGAAGATTTGGCAAAGCGGCTGGCGTAAAGCCATGGTTGGATACACAAACGTGTATCCATGTGCTAGGCTTGCGAAATGAAGGACGCTGGCATCCGCATTCGAGTTGAAAAGGAGCTCCGCACTGCATTTGTGGAAGCCTGCCAGGCAGAAGACCGGCTGGCTTCCAACGTGTTGCGCGACTTTATGCAAACCTATGTCGCGCGACGCCAAGGCGGCCAAGGCGACTTGTTTTCGGGGCCTGTACGCAGGCCGGAACAACTGAAGAGGAAGCCGGCATGAGCCGGTCGCCAAGGGAGGAAAAGATGGCTATCGAGCATGACGCGCTGAAAAGTGGCGCCAGAAAACAGGTAGCTGTTAAGCGTGTAAACGGTAAGCCCGCCGAGCCATTTTTCGCGGTCGATCTGTTTTGCGGCGCCGGCGGACTATCCGAGGGGTTCCGGCAGGCCGGTTTCACCATCATCGCGGGTTCCGACAATGACCCGGATGCAATGGCAACATATGCCTCCAACTTCCCGGAAGCACGCGCCATTACGGGTGATATCCGCTCCGCCGCCGTGAAGCAGCAGATTCTTGATGCAGCGCGGCATGCCACCGTCTTGATCGGTGGGCCGCCGTGCCAAGCCTTCTCGCAAGTACGCAACCACACCCGCATGATCGACGACCCCCGGAATGCGCTCTACCGAGAATTCGTGGACGTCCTCAAGCAAACGCTGCCACCCGCCTTTGTCGTGGAGAACGTGACGGGGATGGATCAGATGGGGGTCCGTAAGCAGATCGCCACAGACCTTTCGCTAGACGGCGAGTACATCGTCCTGCCACAAGTGGTGGATGCGGCCGATTTCGGCGTGCCGCAGACCCGCAAGCGCCTTCTCTTCGTAGGAGTTCGCACCGCTAGTGGCATGGTTCCACCAGTACTGACGGGATCAGAAGCGGTGCAGGCCGTCACCCTTGCGCGCTTCACGGGCTCGCGCCGCCCCCGTTACCAAGTCGTGGTTCAGGAGCACATCCGGAGCTTACGAACGGGCGAGGCGCTGGCGGCCCCTGACAACCCCTCTGTTGTGAGCGCCGCCGACGCGATCAGCGACCTGATTGAGTTGCCTGTCGGCAACCGGCAGGACATACTGCCATACAGCGAATTGATGGCCCCTCAAAGCGCATACCAGCGGTTAATGCGCGAAGAAGCCGGGACAACGCTGGCGAACGTTCAGGTGCCCCGCCTCAATCCTGATACGAAACTGCGGCTTCTTGGCATCCCGCCCGGGGGCAACTATCGCGACCTGCGAGAAGATCTCCAGGAGCGCTACATCACCGGGCACCGCTGGGGCCAAGACAACGGAACAGGAAAACTCTCCCGGAAGCACTTCTATGCCTACCGCCGTCTGCATCCGGACGTTTGGGCGTGGACCCTCAACACGAAAGCCGATTCGGTCTATCACTACAGCGTCGCGCGCGCGCTATCGGTTCGCGAGTTCGCACGGCTCCAGTCTTTCCCGGACAGATTCGTTTTCACAACCGATCCACGGCCAGGGATGATCGAAGGGCGCCACGATGGCGGTCCAGCGCACTCGCGTTACCGGCAAGCCGGGAACGCAGTTCCACCTCTGCTCGCCAAGGCGGTAGGGGTGAGCTTGGCTGCGCAATTGCGGATATTCCTATCACATGAACAGCGATACGCTGGGGCCGGGTGAGGACACTACGTGGCTGAATCGAAGAATCAGAAGAGCAATGGGGCGGGGTCCATCAAGTCGGCCTTCGGCGCCGTCAACCGGGCAAGACTCATCAATTCCTATTTCGCTCAGCAAAGCGAAAAGAACATCACCCCGGATCAGGCATGGGCGCACGTCTACAGCCTGCTGCTGTGGGTTGACCAAACGACTGGTCTGGGCCATTGCTATGAAAGCGACAAGAGCCAGCCGGGTAAACGCTGGTATGCGCGGTCATTGGCATTCCACGACTGGGTTTCGACGGCGCTCGGCGTAGCTCCCGGAGAGCTTGTCAAGCAAATTGACTGGCTATTCCTTCGGGCTGCCGAGGACTTGGCCGCCTACGTGATCCGCCAAGCAGCGAAGGTAACCGCCAAGGCTGAGACCCAGCGCAAGCCTTACCACGGGCGCGGATTTCCGAGGCCCGGCGAAGACCCGGAACTCGTCGCAATCGTTCGGGAAACGCTTGGCAGCCATCTCGGTTCCGAGCCGCCGCCCGAGGTATGGGACAAGCTGGTCCAGCACGTCCGCCAGTACCTCGCGCTGGAGAACAAGCGCAAGAACCTTGTAGGAGAAGGATTCGAGGACGTGCTTGCGCAAGTGCTGCAACGGACGTGCCGCCGCGATGATATGGAGGTTTCCACACGCCGCGCCTTGCACGAGCTGCGGGGGTTCAACCGCATGCGGGCCGGTGACAAGCCCAACAAGGTAGATGTCTCAGTCATTCGCCCGTCGATGCGAACCCTTGTGACGGCGAAGTGGAGCGTTCGCGCGGACCGGGAAAAGCAGTTCGTGACCGACTTCACTGACTACGTGAACGCCGAGTCCGACCGCAAACCGTTTGAATACATCTTCGTCACCAACGAGTTCGATCCGGCCCGGCTCATGCGCGCCTGCGAGCAGCTTGTCGGCAATGCCCTGATGTTCAAGCATGTCGTGCACATCAGCACGGATGCAATCAAGGCCACCTATGGCTTGTCCGGCGATGGAAAGGACGAGGCTGCTTCAATGCAACGCGTCTTGAAGCATATCGATGAAGGCCGGCTGATAAGCCTGGAGCAATGGCTTGCTGGCCTGAAATCTGAGTAGCAGGCTCCAAATTGGTATCAGTCGCAGCGAAAACTGCAAAATCCTGCACTCAAAAGCAAAACAACGCATCACACCGCAAGGCGTAATACGTTGTTTTTATTTGAAATTCGTGGTGCCGGTGAGAGGAGTCGAACCCCCGACCTTCGCATTACGAATGTCAAAACAGAATCAATAAAATCAATGGTTATTGCTCTTTAGATGATTATTTGCCACAATTTTGCCACACTCAAAAAGAGCAGACGAAGACATGGCAACGTTTCGGAAGCGCGGGCAATACCAGTGGGAGGCGCAGGTGCGTCGGCGTGGCTACCCGGCGCAAAGCAAGACCTTTAACACCAAGGCCGAGGCGGAAGCCTGGGCCAAGACCATCGAATCGGAGATGTCGCGCGGCATCTGGGTCAGCCGCAGAGAGGCCGAGGCAACGACGCTCTACGAGGCGCTGGAACGTTACGAGCGTGAGATCACTTCGACAAAGAAGGGGGCTGTACAAGAAACCTACCTTCTGAAACTCTGGCGAGTGATTGACTTGGCCAGGCGACCGCTTGCAACCATCCGCAGCGCCGACGTGGCGAAGCTGCGTGACGAGTGGTTGAAGGACTACAAGCCCGCAACGGTGCTCCGCCGCTTGGCCGTCCTGTCCCACGTCTTCACCATTGCCCGCAAGGAATGGGGCATGGAAAGCCTGTCGAACCCGGTTGAACTGGTGCGCAAGCCTCAGCCGAACAACGCGCGGACGCGGCGCATTGCTGTCTCCGATCAGGCTGCAATCGTACCAGGCGCGGATAATGCCGAGTCGGAACGCGGGACACAGGATGGCGAGCTTGAATGGATTGTTGCTGCCAGCGGCTCGGCCGTGCTGCCCTCAATCGTTTGGCTGGCGGTCGAAACAGCCATGCGCCGTGGCGAAATCGTCACGCTGCGTTGGGAGCATGTGGATTTGAAACGGCGGGTTGCGCACCTACCCGCCACGAAGAATGGCAGTGCGCGTGATGTTCCCCTCTCGTCTAGCGCCGTGTCAGTGCTTCAAGCCTTGATGGATGCGCAGGACACGAATGCTGTGGACAGCGGTCGCGCGTTCGATATTCGCAATGATGCGGTGACTCGGGCCTTTGATCGCGCGGTCAAGCGCGCACGAAAACTCTACGTCGAGGAATGCACGGAGGCCAAGCAACGGCCCGATGGCAGGTTCCTGACCGATCTGCGCTTTCACGATCTGCGACACGAAGCCACCTCGCGTCTGGCTTCGATCTTCCCCTTGCACGAACTGACAAAGATCACGGGTCACAAAGACCCGCGCATGCTCATGCGGTACTACCATCCGCGCGCAGAAGACTTGGCCAAGCGCCTCGCATGACCGATTCGGCCGATGCTGCTCGATGTTCGGCCCGTCAGGAACCCGTATGCGCCTTCGCAGCCAAGTAGCTTTCAATCTCTTGCAGCCGTGGCAAATCGGACTTGCGTATCCAGTAGGGTCGCTGGACGGCAACACGCTGTGTTATCCAGCCCGCTGCATCGGGTTGGCCGAGATGCTCGCCAATCAGAAGCCATGAACCATCGTCGGCCGGGCGCTCGAAGGTCACGCATTCAACGGCTTCAAAGGCCAGGCGGCCAACCTCGCGCCAACTGTCGGCGCTGCCGATTTGCACGCCCGCAACAGCGAACGACAGGCCCAAGGTTTCGAGATATGCGCGGGCTGCTGGCTCATTCATCCGGTGATAGCAGATACGGCGGCCGTAGTCGCAGCGGATACGGGCGATTTCCGCATGGTCATGAACAGACAGCATCTCGCGCTCGGCCCTGAGGCCGGAAAGCTCGACCTCGATCTCGGCCAGGCGCTCGGGTGTCGGGTTATCGTGGTATCGCTCGCTGGTGAGAATGGCCCGCAGGTCAGTGATGCACTCACACGCACACTCAAACGCAATGGCTTCATCTTGCGTCCATTTCTGCATGGTGCTTCCTCCTACGCTCAAGCGTATTCAGGTGTGGGATACCATCGGCTGAAATCCAGCCGTGCGGCACACACGACCTCGGGCACATCGGCCAGCAGGTCTAGCAAGTGCTCGATAGTACGAAAGCGCAGTTGTTCGCCGTTTTCGCTGACGACTTCGTAGTATTCGCCTTCAACATCAAGTGCCAAGGCATACCCAGCCCGGTTATCTGCAATCACATGGGGCATGATCGGAACCAGGGTCTGGCTGCCTAGTGATAAGAGTTGATGCAATCTGATTGTCTTCATGTTCACGGGCTTCCTTGCTCGGCGTACTGCCGTACGGGTCACAACTCTTTGTCCGTCACGCTGGCGTCAAGGCCGTTGGCGGTCTTCTTGACGATGGTCTTGCGTTCGGCCTTCTGCGCACCGTTGATCCAGAGGGCTAGCCTGGGCATGGCCTGGATGACGCTCGGAGCCGTCGCCCAAGGGGCGATATTTTCAAGCCGGTAGGTGTAGGACACGGCAAAGCTCTGGTCTGGCTGGATGTTCCAGCCGGTCACTTTCTCTACACGCATATCTGCGAAGCAAATGAAACCATGCATGACTTTCTGCACGGTCAAGCCGATGGACTGGCCCTCGCGCTCCGTGTAGAACTTCTGGCCCTGGTCGGTGACTTCGTAGCGCCTGCCCTTGCCATCTGGCGCTGACATAAACAGTCCTGCCCCTTCAAGAGCCGACAGGGCACGGCCAATGCCGTGCTCCTGCTCCATCTGATTCAGTGTGACCGGAAAACCTTTATTGAGAGGTACACACACAGGGCCAGCCTTCTCGAACCCCTGATTAATCGCGGCCTTGAAATCTGATTCAGTCGGCTGCTTCTCGCCGCATGCCGAAAGAATAAGACCTACGGCCAAAACCACCCATCCTCTCATTCTTCATTCCTCATGTTTTTTGACGGTAGGCATTTCCGGCTCCCAATCGGTCATATCGACTGTTACACAGGTGATGCCTATTGAGCGCAGATAGCGCATACATGTGTTCCAAGACTTGAAAGCTCTGACTTCTCCACGGTCGGTATAGAGTTTTCCCGGCTTCTGTCTGCGTAGCTTGGCCGTCACAGTGAATCCATCCGCAGTCGCGTGAATATCGGTCTGCTCGATAGATTGTGTTGCGGCGGCCTGGGCCAAACTTTTCTGCGTCAGCTTCATTATGCGTAATCCAAGAAACAAAAGCAACCGCAATTTACAGTATTTTGCGGATGCAAATTATACATTATTGCTGCTTTCTTGAGGAATTCTTCCCGATTACCCCGCCTTGTGCAGCACGCGCGGCTTATCAATCAATACCTTCAATCTTCAATCCACGCCATCGTCGGCCACCCAAGATTTCTGGCTTGCCCGCACCAAGGCCCGCACGGCGGCCTCGTGCCGGGCGATGGCTTCGCGCAACTCGGCCAGCCGTTCGAGTTTGACACGCTCCGTTTCATGGAATACCTCATTCAAGGAGCGCGCAATCTGGTTGATGTTGCGGCCGATGGCCGCAAGCTCGCGGTTGCTGGCCCACAGGCCCACCAGTTCAGCATCAGTCATGACGGGCTGGCGAAGAAGATTTGATTGCACCAAGGCCGCCACATAGCGGCTTGGTGCCATGCCTTTGATTTTTGCCTGCGCGCCAGTGGCTTCTATCAGGAAGCGCGGCATCCGCACCGTCATGCGTGCGGTGTCGGCCCTTTCCGCATCCGGTTCAATGGGCTGGCCGATGTCGTCATCCTCGCCGGTGACAGCCAGAATGACGGCCCGAAGAAGCTCCGATTCGGACAGCCCGCGCGCCTTCGCCATGCTGCGAAAGCGCACTTTGGTTTCTGGTTCGACAAGCGTTTTTAGTACGGGCATAGAGAGGGATGAGGCAAGTCTGGGCAAATTCATGGAATTTGTACCAGATAGCGGCTGAAAAGCCTATCCTGCCCTAGATTTCACCCCCTCCCCTCCCTCATGCCTTTGTGGAACACAAACGGTACTGAAAACAGCCATGTTCGGGACACTTCTCGAACATTTGTGGGACAAAAAGCAATCATTTCCAGGACACATTCGGTACGAGTCCGATACATACAGAACCCAATGGCGGCGAATCCGGAGTCTCTTCACCTGCTTTTTGCCTTTGGATTGCAAAAGATAAGCTCTTAAAGCCTCTGGATAGAGCGCCGCAAATGCACTATATTTGCCGCTGCATTTATATATATTTTGTCAAGTGTTTTTGCTTGTCAAAATTAACCTAGAGGGCATCAGCATGATTCTGGAAATTTCAGCGATGGTCGGGGCGACCGCAGCAGTAGCGGGGTTGATCTGGCGGCTTGTGATGGTTGCAAAACGTGATGGGGCATCGTCTCTGCTGACCACACGCGCAAACGAAACACTACTGCATGCCTGCCTGTTATTTAGTTGGGCGATGTTTATGGGGGAAGGCGCAGGCGTCTTGCTGCACTCGGCTCCCAACGAAATGATGGCAGGCTATGGGGCGTTGTTTGGCGGGCTATTCGCAATGTGCCTGCTCAAGACAAAGCCCAGCCTGGCCGCGACTGTGACGAGGGGTGATCATGGCTGACTTTTACTTCTACACCGACACGTTCAACCGCGTATCCACAAGTCTTGATACCTATGTCAGCGATGTGTCATCAGCGCTTGCGGGCGGCTTCTCCGGGGTGGCTACAACGCTTGTCACGATCTACGTGATGTTGTGGGGATGGTCGATGATGCGAGGTGTCATTACCGAGCCGGTGACAGATGGCGTAAGCCGGATTGTCCGACTGGCAATTATTGTTGGCCTGGCTACGAATGTCGGCCTGTACAACGGCTATATCTCGAATTTCCTTTGGAATACCCCGGATGCGCTGGCAGGCTTGATTGCAAGCGGCTACAGCGACAGTACGACGAATGCCAATTTCCTTGATACGTTGTTTGGCAAAGTTTACGACCTTGGCCAAGCCTATTACGACAAGGGGTATGCATCTCCCGGTTGGCTGCCCGACTACGGGATGGTCATTGCCGCTTGGTTGATTTGGGTTGTCGGACTCGTGGCGACAGGTTATGCCGCCTTCCTGTTGGTGCTCTCGAAGATCGTATTGGCCGTGGCACTTGGCGTTGGCCCGCTTTTCGTCCTGTGTTTGATGTTCGAGCCGTCCAAGCGGCTGTTCGATGCCTGGGTGGGGCAGGTGCTGAACTACGTCTTTTTGGTCATGCTGACGGCAGCCACGATCAAACTGCTGTTCACGATCATCAGCCTGTACCTCGATGCGGTCTTTGGCGCCCATGCTGCAACGGGCGGCGCTGACCCCAGCTATAGCCAGATATTTCCCTTGATCGCCCTCTGCGCCATTGGTGGCCTGGCGCTCGTGCAGATGCCCTCCGTCGCCTCGGCCCTCGGCGGCGGCGTTGCGGTGTCCTCATTGGGCGCGGTTCGCTGGACATATGGCAAGGCCACTGGCGGTGCCTCCGGGATGCTATCGGCCGCACGTCCGACCAACATGCGCAGGGCTATGAACAAGGCGCGTTCGGAAGTGCGCATTGCAAAGAACGCGGCCACGGCCGTGGCGGGCGCACCGATGGCCGTCTATCGAAGGATCACGGGCGGCAATCGGATTCGTCGCGCAGCCTGACACCTATTCTTTACTTCACTACATGGAGCATTCAGCATGAAAGCATTGAAGAAGTTTTTCGGGGCCGCCACCCTGACCCTCGGCCTGGCGCTTGGGAATTCGGCGCACGCCGGTATTCCCGTGATCGACGCGGCCAACCTGGCGCAAGCCATCCAGCAGGTTGCATCTTGGGCGCAGCAGTACGAACAAATGGTGGATCAACTCAAGCAAATGGAGCAGGCATACGAAAACCTGAATGGCATTCGCAACATGGGAAGCCTGGTCAACAATCCGTTGGCCCGGAAATACCTACCTGCCGAGTACCAAACCATCCTGAGCCAAGGCGTCGGCCAGTGGCAGTCGATCTATGACGCGGCCAAGAAGTTCGACATGGCGACTAGCAGCCTATCAGCCAGCAGCGACGCCGCCCAAGCCTTCCAGCAAATTGCGAAGCAAGCGGCCATCAACAGGGCTACCGCGGAAGAAGCCTACAAGACGGCCAGCCAGCGGTTCGACGACATTCAGGTGTTGTTGGACAAGGTGAATGCGGCGCCGGACGCCAAGGATATTGCCGACCTACAAGCTCGCATTCAAGCCGAGCAAGTGATGATGCAGAACGAAGCGAACAAGCTGCAAATGCTGGCTCAACTGGCCTCGGCACAGAAGGACTTGCAAAACCAACAGGCACGGGAAATCGGCATGAAGGCGCTGCGAGGCAGTCCGCCCCGCTTCTGAGAACGCTCAACCGTCATTTTCGCGTCCGCGAAAATTTCTCTGCCCGCCACATCGGCGGGCTTTTTTCGCCCGCTCGATGGGCCTGTGCCGCTACTCTGTGGTGCCATCTTTTCGTAACGTAATTACGTACGTTACCTTACGAATGGTGCCGCGCCATCGAGCGCGGCGGGTGTCGGGTCTTTGGGGAGGATTGAGGGTCAAGGGTGAAACCGGAAGCCGCACGCGGAACGCAGCGCAGCGAGTACCGAACGGGTGAGGATTTCAGGGCGCTTGCGCCCGGCCCTTGATGCTCAAGCCGTGGGGCGCAGCCCCGTAAGCTCCCGGCACTGCCTGGGGGAAGGAAGCCGAAGGCGCACATCCCCCAGGCGATGCCTAGCGGCGAGCGATGCTTTTGCTGTCGTATGTGGAGGCCCGCCCCGCGTCGCAGCAGGGCGGGGACTTCACTACCTAGCGCCCTTGCTGACAAGCAGCAGAGCGACTAAGATAGCGACGTGGATCAATCTCTTGATCCAACGTCGGCGACCTTCTTGCAACGGATGATTCGCCATTGTGGTTCATCACCTCCAAACACCGGGGTGATTAGCGAAAGGCCCGTGCCACCGGGCCTTTTTCTTTCGCTGCCCGGTAGTGTGATCTTACCAGCCATTTCAAAGTTTTCGCGTCCGCGAAAACGCGGCCGGCCTTGGCGGGCCGCTATGCGTCGTCAATCGAAGATCTGTGATCGCGGCCATACCCTTTGCCGGGATACGGGGTTGAACCCGCTTGAGCGGGTTCAAGGGCTACCGCCCCGGCCCCTACCGGCAAACCGGACAGTCCCCCGGACTGTCCGGCTTCGGGGCGCATGGCCTCTAGCCACGCCGGGAAAGCGCAACCGTCCGGTTGGGCTTGCAAGGTGGGGCCGGTAGCAGTTTCTTCCCTGGGAGACAGGCGCAAAGCGCCAGGCGAAGCCTGAATGTCGTAGTGGAGGCCCGCGTCGCAGCGGGGCGGGGACTTCACTACCTAAGCCGCTTGCTGTAGAACAGCAAGACGACTATGATAGTTAATTGGATCAATCGCTTGATCCAGTGGCGACTTTTAGACGGTTTCGCCATATTGGCTCACCTCCCAACTACCGGGGTGAGTAGCGAAAAGGCCCGTCCTACCGGGCCTTTTCGCGCCCGGTTCGCCAATTCTACCAGTCCATCCCCTGAATCTCTTGGCTTCCCGGCGTTGCCAAGCCGCCCTTGGCATCTTGACCCTTCGGGCTTTGATCGCTGACGCCTCCGCGCCTGCAGCACTGCACGCGATGCCATCCGCTAAAACTGACCGTAGGTCATCCGTCACGCCGAATCACCGGACGCGTTCACTCCGGAACACCCCGTTTCGGGATATCGGCCCGAAGCGGCACCTTGATTAGAAAAAGATTAAAGACAGATTAGAGAAGGCCGAGGACATACAAAAAATCGTTACGCGACAATTGGTTGAAACGTTCGCGCCTGTGGATTGTTCGGGTTCTATCCCCCTTTCCTTCGGGTTCCATCCCCCTCCGGTTCGTATTCTGTCCCCCCGGCTTCGTGTTCTGTCCCCCTCCCGACGCGGGTTCTATCCCCCCTCAAGTTCTCTGGCGCATGATTCGCCCTCCTGCCCGTCCTCGCAGGTGCCTTTGCTGCGATGCCGACGGAAGGCGGCTCACCCTCACCAGCCCGTCGCCGCCGACCTCTCCCGAGAACGATTGGCCGGCCTTATTGCTTTCCCGTTCCAGCGCCTCAAAGGCGGGGATGAGGCTGTCGTCTGTCCAGTCGAGCAGAGCCTTACGGCGCTCAGCATCGTTCCTAGCGTTTTCTCCCGCTTCACTGCCGCATAGAAGGTGCAGGGTCTCCACCTTGTAAGGTATGGGCTCGGCGTGCGTCGAATAGAAGCCGTGCAGCCATTGGGCCAGCGGGTGGCCGATGAGGGCGTGCCGGACGCTCCAATCGACCTGTGTCCAACTGTCGCGATTGAAGATCGCCTTCATGCGCGGGTTCAGGATCACCGCATAGCGGCTGCTGATACCGTCGCGGAAATACTCGTCGATCAGCGAACCGCCGTAGGTGTAAGGGCCTTGGGTGACTTCCACGGCTGTCGCCGTCAGCCTGGCGAGCACCTTCCGCAGCCATTCGCGGTCGCTCTTGCCGATATTGCTGCCACCTGGGCCGCCTCGGCCTATGAGGCGAAGAAATGCTTTCTCCGTGAACTCGATCCGATTGCCCAGCTTGACCAAGCGCGCGAGGTGCAGCGCACCCTCCCATACATCAAGGTCGGATTGGTCGAGCCGTGGGCCGGTGTAAATGATAGAGATGCCTTTGACGCAGGCGATAGGTTCACGCTCCATGTACCGGCGCTTTCCGCGCTTGATCGCGCCGAACAGCGCGGAGCGGAGTACGCCATTGGGGACGCCCCGCATTGGCTCCGGCCATAGCGGCAACTGCGCATCGGCCAAGGCGCGCTCAATGTTCCGTTGGCGTATGCCTGCGAGCGGGTCTGTCGCGACGAGAGCTTGGCGCGGCTTGGCCGCGCCCAATGTTGCGGCTTCCATCGCTCAGGCTCCGGCGGACGCGCTGACGTGGCCGATGCCAGATGGTTTGGCCTGTTGGCGCTGCCTTGCAACCTGTTCGGCTTTGGTGGGCCGACCACGTTTCGGCCTGGCGTTGTCGCTGACTGCTGGGAGCGCAGGCCCGGCAGGGCCGCCGTGGATGTGCTGGGCAATCCAGCACTCAACGTCCTCGATGCGCCAGAGAAGCCGCTTGGTTCCGGGGAGCCGACAAATTGGCGGCAGCGAAGCGGGATTGCGGGTAACGTCGCTGCGGATGCTGGCGACGGATTTGTGAATGTATGCGGAGAGTTGTTCTACCGTGAGCAGAGCTTTCATGGGTTATGACCTGTCCGGGCCACACCGGCAAGAACCAGCATGGCTCGGATGAGTCCGCAGCAGTCATGGCGCTTCTTGGTTGGTCACCGACTCTGCCAAGCGGTAACGAATCCACCATGACGGGGTTGTGCCCCATGTAGGTCTGCTCTCCCTGGAACGCCGCACATTAGCTCCGGCCTCATCCTGACCGGCGGCTTCGTTCTCAAAGGCGATTGCCTTTCGGCATCCTTTCTGGCACCTAGCTATGCTCGCTTTTGGCTAGGTGAGTACTGGACGGCGCGCGCCTTCGGCTCTGTTGATCGTCGTCGGGCTGCCGCCAGATACGACCATTCTTGTGCTGCCGAAGATCTTCTTACGTTTCCCCAGTGCTTGCGGCAAGGATACCGGCAAAGCTTCGCAGTGTCGAGCAGCCGCAGCCGCTTGCGTCCGCCACACTTGCCACAAATTTGCCACACACGCACTGCAAAAATCTGCACTTAAAAGCAAAACAACGCATCACACTGCAAGGTGTAATGCGTTGTTTTTATTTTGAATTGTGGTGCCGGAGATAGGAGTCGAACCTACGACCTTCGCATTACGAATGCGCTGCTCTACCAACTGAGCTACACCGGCACTGACTGACGCCTGCCGCGGAAACGTGTTTTTCCACAAGAAGTCGCAGTACAGCCTAAAATTATAACTTTTTCGTCGCCGCCAAGGCAATGTTCCCGCCACGATGAACCTGCTGCGCGCCCTCGCCACGGTCAGCGCGATGACCCTGCTCTCGCGAATTCTCGGCTTCGTCCGCGATTTTGTCATTGCTCGCGCTTTCGGCGCCGGCATCGCCACCGACGCTTTTTTCGTCGCCTTCAAGCTGCCCAACCTGCTCCGCCGGATGTTTGCCGAGGGCGCTTTTTCCCAGGCTTTCGTGCCCATTCTCGGCGAGTATCGTAACCAGTGTTCGGCGGCAGATACCCGTACTCTGGTCGATCATGTCGCCACCCTGCTATCGCTGGCGCTGTTCGTCATCACCGCCGTCGGCATCGTCGCCGCACCGCTGCTGGTCTGGATATCGGCGCCCGGTTTCAGCGCCGACGCCGGCAAGTTCGCGCTGACCGTCGAACTGACGCGCATCACGTTTCCCTACATCCTGTTCATGTCGCTGGTCGCGCTGGCCGGCGGCATTCTCAATACCTGGAGCCGTTTCGCGCTGCCAGCTTTCACGCCGGTATTGCTCAATCTGAGCTTCATTTTCATGGCCCTGTTTGCCGCGCCCTGGTTCGATCCGCCGGTGCTGGCCCTGGCCTGGGCGGTTTTCCTCGGCGGCCTCCTGCAACTGGCGATCCAGTTGCCGGCCCTGCGCCGGATCGCCATGCTGCCCCGGCTGTCGCTGAACTGGCGGGCCGCCTGGGCTGACCCCGGGGTACGCCGCATCGTCACGCTGATGGTGCCGGCGCTGATCGGCGTCTCAGTGTCGCAGATCAGCCTTTTGATCAATACCGTGTTCGCGTCCTTTCTCGCCGATGGCAGCGTTTCCTGGCTGTATTACGCCGACCGCCTGATGGAATTCCCCTCCGGCCTGCTCGGCGCGGCGCTCGGCACCATCCTCCTGCCTTCGCTGTCGCGCTGCCACGCCAGCGGCGACTCCGCCGAATACGCCAGACTGCTCGACTGGGGCCTGCGCCTGACGCTGCTGCTCGCCGTGCCCGCCGCCGTCGCCCTGGCCCTGCTGGCGGTTCCGCTGATCGCCACGCTCTTTTACCACGGCGCGTTCTCGGCCGGCGATGTGTTTGCCACCCGCAACGCCCTGATCGCCTACGCCGTCGGCCTGACCGGTCTGATTCTGGTGAAGGTGCTGGCCCCCGGTTTCTACGCCCGGCAGAATGTGCGCACGCCGGTACGCATCGCGCTGATTGCGCTGCTTGCCACGCAGGCGATGAACGCCGTTTTCATTTTCGCCCTCGGCCTCGGGCATGCCGGCCTGGCCCTGTCGATCGGTCTGGCCGCCTGCCTTAACGCCGCACTGCTCTACCGCGGCCTGCGCCGTCACGGCATTTACGCGCCGCAGCCGGGCTGGCTGCCCTTCTGCCTCAAACTGTGCGCGGCCATCGCGGTCATGGCCGCCTGCCTGTGGTTCGCCATGGGCAGCGCCGACGCCTGGTTGCAAAACAGCGCGGCAGGCCGGACAATGCACCTTTCATGGCTGGTTCCGCTCGGCGTAACGGCCTATTTCTCGACACTGTGGCTGCTCGGCTTCCGCCTGCGCGATTTCCGGCGCCGCGCCGCCGAATGAGAGGAGTTCCCCCATGCGTTTGACCAGCACCAGTTTCAGCGACGGCCAGCGGATTCCCGACGAGTACGCCTTTGCTAATCCCGATCCGGCGCACCACGTTTGCCTCGGCAAGAATCTCAATCCGCAACTCGCTTGGCACGACGCGCCGGCCGGCACGCGCTCCTTCGCCATCATTTGCCACGACCCCGATGTGCCGAGCAAAGGTGACGACGTGAATCAGGAAGGACGCAGCGTGCCGGCAGCGCTGCCGCGCGTTGATTTCTTCCATTGGACGCTGGTCGATCTGCCGGCCACGCTGACGGTGATCGAGGCCGGCGAGTTCAGCCACGGCGTCACGGCGCGCGGCAAACCCGGCCCGCAGGCGGCGCACGGCGCCCGCCAGGGCATCAACAGCTACACCGACTGGTTCGCTGGCGACAACGACATGCGCGGCGATTACTACGGCTACGACGGCCCCTGCCCGCCGTGGAACGACGAGTTGGCGCACCGTTATGTATTCACCGTATACGCCCTTGACATTGAGCAGTTGCCGCTTCCCGCCCGCTTCGGCGGCCCCGAGGCGCGCGCCGCCGTGCACGGGCATGTGCTGGCGCAGGCCAGCCTGACCGTCAGCTACACGCTGAATCCGGCGCTGGCTGGCTGAACAGACAATCGTCGCTCAGACGAACTGCCGCACGCAGGCGATGTCGGCGGCTTCGGCGAGGCCAGCGATGCGCTCGCCGAGGTCGGCATTGCCACGATAGATGAGGCGGTCGATGCCGGCCGCGCACAGGCCGGCGACAGCGCTGGCGTCGCCCTGGAGCAGATTGAGCGCGCCGGCCGGCCAATCGGCGCGGGCCGACAGTTCGCATAGCGCGAATGCCGCCGCCGACGCCTTCGGACTGGGTTTGACGATGACCGTCGCGCCGGCGAGCAGGGCCGGGGCAATGGCCACGGCTACCGCCGCCAAGGGCCGCGCGGCATCGACAACGACGCCGACGACGCCGGCTTCGCCCACCGTGTCGGCGCGCAACGCGACGAGCGCGGCGGCGACTTCGGCGGCGGCGGCCGTTTCGTCGAGGGCGATTTCTTCCATCAGCAACTTGGCGAAATGTCCGGCGTGGCGCTCCAGCGCGTCAGCCAGCGCCGTCAGGCAGACACGGCGGGCGTTCAGCCCCATCGCTGCCCATTGCTGCTGCGCGGCGCGCGCGGCAGCAACCGCCCGCGCCGCTTCGTCGGCGCCGCACAGCGGCACCCGGCGCAAGATCCCGCCGCCGCACGGCTGCGGCACATCGTAAAACGCCTCGCCAACGGACAAATAGGCATGACCGTTGATCCACAGGGGAATGGCCCGCGGGCCGTCGGCTGCGATTTCCATCATGGGCTCTCTTTCTCGCCGCGTGGCAGGCCACGCGCATGTTAGTATTGCGCCGCGCGAAAAGGCGCAGCGGCCCATGCTACTCAAACCACCGCAATAAAGGAACCCTCCAGTTGCCCGACGAAACGCCTGTTCCCGCCAGGGCGCCCGGTTCCATTCAGGTCATCGAGCGCATGATGTCGCTGCTCGACGCCCTCGCCGAGTCGCCGGACGCCGCCAGCTTGAAGCACCTGGCCGCCGCCACCGGGCTGCACCCCTCCACCGCCCACCGCATCCTCGCCGCCATGACCCAGGCGCGCTTCGTCGAGCGCCAGGACGCCGGCACCTACTGCCTCGGCATCCGCCTGCTCGAACTGGGCAATATCGTCAAATCGCGCCTCAATCTGGCCGAAGCCGCCCTGCCCTTCATGCAGGCTCTGCACGAGCGCATCGGCGAGGCGATCAATCTCGGCGTTCGCCGCGACGACGAAATCGTCTATCTCGAACGCACCTCCTCGGGCCGCGCCCTGGTGCGCGTGGTCTATCTGGTCGGTGGCCGCGCGCCGCTGCACCTGACCTCGCTCGGCAAACTGTTCCTCGCCGCCGACAATCCGCAGAAGGTGCGCGACTACGCCCGGCGCACCGGCCTGCCGGGCAAGACGCCGCGCTCGCTGACGACGCTGGCGGCGCTGGAAAAGGAACTGGACAAGGTGCGCCGGCACGGTATCGCCTTCGACGACGAGGAGGCCGAGATCGGCCTCAAATGCGTCGCCGCGCCGATCCTGGACGATGCGGGCACGGTCGTCGCCGCCCTCTCGGTTTCCGCCCCGGCCGACCGCCACGACCCGAACTGGGTCAGCGAACTGCGCCGCACCGCTGACGCGGTTTCGCACGCCATCGGCTACAGCGGCAAAAAGTAATCTCTTGCTCTGAGAGCGGAATCAGGCCGAGCGCCTGCTGCTGGCAATGGTGGCGCTTTCCATCCAGCGCTTGATCCGGTTGGCGTCGCCGACCCGGGTCATCTTGCCGTTCGAGTCGAGCAGCACGATGACCACCGGCTTGCCAGCAACCGTGGCCTGCATGACCAGGCAGCGGCCGGCCTCGGAAATGTAGCCGGTCTTGGACAAGCCGATTTCCCAGTCATCGCTGCGCACCAGGGTATTGGTATTGACGAATTCGCGGATGCGCCCGTGTACTTCCAGGCGCGCCGAGGCGGTGGTCGAGAAAAGACGGATTTCCGGATAATCGGCGGCGGCGGCAACCAGGCGCGCCAGATCATGCGCGGTCGACACGTTGTTGCTGGACAGCCCGGTCGGCTCCTCGAAATGGCTGCTCTCCATACCCAGCAAGGCGGCCTTGGCCTTCATCGCATCGACGAAGGCCGGCAGACCACCGGGATAGTGGCGACCCAACGCCTTGGCGGCGCGGTTCTCGGACGACATCAGGGCGAGCAGCAGCGCCGTCTCGCGCGTCATCGTCGTGCCGACCGCCAGGCGTGAGGTGGAGCCTTTCAGCCAATCGACATCCTCCACGCCGATGCTGATCACCTCGTTCAGGTCGAGGCCGGCATCGAGCACGACCATGGCCGTCATCAGCTTGGTGATCGAGGCGATAGGCTGGACGCTGTCCGGCTGCTTCTCGACAATGGCCTCGCCGGTGTTCTGGTCGAGCACCAAAACCGCAGTGGAAGAAAGGGCGAGATGGCCGGGATCGTCGACAAGCACGGCCACATGCTGCGCCGCCTTGCGGCTGGAAACAGCCGCCCCGGCTTTCGGTTTGGCGGCTTTTTTGTTGGCGAACTTCTTACCCACGGCCTTCTTGGCCGTCGCCGGCTCGGCCTTCCCGGCGCTGGCGGCGTGCAGCGGCGGCGCCAGCCCCAGCAGGGCGGCAAGCAGCAGCGGCACTCCCCATTTACCCATCATCGACAATCTCCTGCCCGTCGCGGGCGAATACTTTCAAGTTTAACGAGATATCCCACTTACTTCAATGAAAATAAACAGATAGACAGATGACTTAAAGTTGCTATTCAAGGCGCGGCGAGCGCCCTCGCCAGCGTCATGGCAAGGGTGCGGCAGCCCGCCCCATCGGCATCATGTAGCTATTTGTCCTGACATGTTGCATAATTATGAGCCTCCCGGCCGACGGTTCTTCGCCGCTTTCAGTCCTGGCGACGGCGTTCCGGCGACTTACGTAAAACCCAATCATCCAGAGAGAGATCGCCATGACCGCACCGCTGAATGCTCCTGCATACGTCAAACATGAAGGGCTGAAGAAATGGGTCGCCGAAATAGCCGAACTGACCCAGCCAGACCGTATCCACTGGGCCGATGGCTCGCAGGAAGAATATGACCGCCTGTGCGCGGACATGGTAAAGGCTGGCACCTTCATCAAGCTGAACGAGCAAAAACGCCCCAACTCCTTCCTGGCTTTTTCCGACCCCTCCGACGTCGCCCGCGTCGAGGATCGCACCTACATCTGCTCGGCCAAGAAGGAAGACGCCGGCCCGACCAATAACTGGGAAGAACCGGCCAAGATGCGCGCCACCCTAAACGGCCTGTTCAAGGGCAGCATGAAGGGCCGCACGATGTATGTGATTCCCTTCTCGATGGGCCCGCTCGGCTCGCCGATCGCCCATATCGGCGTCGAGATTTCCGATTCCGCCTACGTCGTCGTCAATATGCGCACCATGACCCGCATGGGCGCCAAGGTGTTCGACGTACTCGGCGCCAACGGCGAATTCGTCCCCTGCGTCCATACCGTCGGCGCGCCGCTCGAACCGGGCCAGAAAGACGCCAAATGGCCGTGCAATCCGACCGTCAAGTACATCGTCCACTACCCGGAAACCCGTGAAATCTGGTCCTACGGCTCCGGCTACGGCGGCAACGCGCTGCTCGGCAAGAAATGCCTCGCCCTGCGCATCGCCTCCAACATGGCCCGCGACCAGGGCTGGCTGGCCGAACACATGCTCATCCTCGGCGTCGAGTCGCCGGAAGGCGAAAAGAGCTATGTCGCCGCCGCCTTCCCGTCGGCCTGCGGCAAGACCAACTTCGCCATGCTGATCCCGCCGGCGCCGCTGAACGGCTGGAAGATCACCACCATCGGCGACGACATCGCCTGGATCAAGCCGCGCGTCGACCAGGACGGCGTCACCCGCTTCTACGCCATCAATCCGGAAGCCGGCTTCTTCGGCGTCGCCCCCGGCACGTCCGAGAAAACCAACTTCAACGCCCTGGCCTCCCTGAAAGCAAACGTCATTTACACCAACGTCGCGCTGACCGACGACGGCGACGTCTGGTGGGAAGGTCTGACCAAGGAAGCCCCGGCCCACCTGATCGACTGGCAAGGCAAGGACTGGACGCCCGAGGACGGCAAGGCCGGGCGCAAGGCGGCGCATGCCAATTCCCGCTTCACCGCGCCGGCCAACCAGTGTCCGTCGATCGACCCGGCTTGGGAAAATCCTGCCGGCGTGCCGATTTCGGCCTTTATCTTCGGCGGTCGCCGCGCCACCACGGTGCCGCTGGTATACCAGGCCTTCAACTGGAATTACGGCGTCTACATGGCCGCCACCCTGGGTTCCGAAACCACCGCCGCCGCCTTCGGCCAGCAGGGCGTGGTACGCCGCGACCCCTTCGCCATGCTGCCTTTCTGCGGCTACCACATGGGCGACTATTTCAATCACTGGCTGAAGATGGGCAAGACCGTCGACGCGACGCCGAAAATTTTCTGCGTCAACTGGTTCCGCATGAACGAGAAGGGCGAATTCATGTGGCCGGGCTTCGGCGACAACATGCGCGTGCTGAAATGGATCGTCCAACGCTGCAAGGGCACCGTCGCCGCCAAGGAAACCGTGCTCGGCTGGATGCCGAAATTCGAGGACCTCGACTGGACCGGCCTCGATATCAGCAAGGCCGATTTCGAAGTCCTCACCCGCATCGACACCGCCGCCTGGAAGTCCGAACTGGCCGGCCACAAGGAATGGTTCGACCAGATGGGCGAAAAAATGCCGCGCGAACTGGTGTTGATGCGCGAACTGTTTGAAATGGGCATCGCCTAAAACACGCCCAAGCACGCCTGAAGCGATCGCACGGCCGCCGAGGTTCCGCCCCGGCGGCCGTTTTACTTGGGAAGCGCCACCACCTCGGGCGGCAAGGCCAGATCGGGATGGCGGGCGCGCACCGCGGCCCAGTCGAAATGCGGCCCCGGGTCGGTCTTGCGCCCCGGCGCGATGTCGCTGTGGCCGGCCAGGGCGGTAATCGGATAGCGCTGGCGCAAGGCCGCCAGCAATGGCCACAGCGCGGCGTACTGGGCGGCGGCGAAGTGCTGTTCGTCGCAGCCTTCCAACTCAATGCCGATGGAAAAATCGTTGCATTCGCCACGCCCCTGCCAGGACGAACGGCCAGCGTGCCAAGCACGCTGATCGGCGCCGACGAACTGGACGAGGCGCCCGTCGCGACGAATGTAGAAATGCGCCGACACATGCAGCCCGGCAATCTCGGAAAAATACGGGTGAGCAGCGGCATCGAGACGGTTGAGGAAAAAATCCTCGACGCATTCACCGCCAAACTCCCCCGGCGGCAGGCTGATGTTATGCAGTACCACCAGCGTCACCAGGCCATCGGGGCGTGGCCCGAAATTCGGCGACGGCCGCCAGTCGACGCCGGTCAGCCAGCCGTCGGTTTGCCAGACGGTCGTTTCCATGTCAATCGAGGCGAAGCGCGGACAAGGCCTCGGCACGGCAAGCGACAGCCTTCTTGGGGCGCTCTTTGCCGCAGGCGGAGGGGAATTCTCTCCCTCGCCCCATTTGCGGTTCGCCACACCCCTTCCCCCTCGCGGTGAACAGCGAGATATGTGCCTCCTCCCCCCTCTTCGAGCTTGTCGCAAAAGGCTCAATCCGCGCTCTTGAAGCCCCTCCCCTCTCGCGGGGGAGGGGTTGGGGAGAGGGGGAGGCGCAGTCGGGCATGGAGGGCGGGCTTATCCACCTCCCCCTCTCCCCCGGCCCCTCTCCCGCGAGGGGAGAGGGGAGTGGCGGGCTTTCGCGCCAGCCTCCGCTTCCGAGACGCAAGCCGTGGCAGGAAGAGGCTATTTTCGCAATCACTCGATACCCAATCGCTCAAGGCGGTAGCGCATCGAACGGAAGGTGACGCCGAGCAGGCGGGCGGCCGCCGTGCGGTTGCCCTCGGTTTTTTGCAGCGCCTCCAGAATAGCCTGGCGCTCCAAGCGGTTGAGGTAATCGTCGAGCGTCTCGCTGCCGCGGCCCGGTTCTTCACCGCCGATTTCATCGGGTTCGAGATGCAGATCCTCGACTTCGATCAGATCGCCGGCGCGCAGCGCCGTGGCTCGTTCGAGAATGTTCTCCAATTCCCGCACATTGCCGGGAAAGGCGTACAGCTGCATGGCCTTGAGGGCCGCCGCCGACAGCCTGGGCGGCGGCTCGCCACCCAGGCGGGCGAGAATATTGGCGACCAGCGGCGCGATGTCCTCGACCCGCTCGCGTAACGGCGGCATGCGCAACTCGATGACGTTGAGCCGGTAATACAAATCCTGGCGAAAAGCGCCCTTGTCTACGCGGTCGCGCAAATTGCGATGGGTGGCGCAGATGACGCGCACATCGACCGGCTCCTCGGTCACCGCCCCGACCTTGCGCACGCGCTTTTCCTGGATCGCGCGCAGCAGCTTGACCTGCATGGCCAGCGGCAGATCGGCGACCTCGTCGAGAAACAGGGTGCCGCCGGAGGCGGCCTGGAAGAAGCCGTCGCGGTCGCTCTCGGCGCCGGTGAAAGCGCCCTTGCGATAGCCGAAAAACTCGCTTTCCATCAGGTTTTCCGGTATCGCACCGCAATTGACCGGAACGAAAGCGCCGCCGCTGCGGGCACTGCGGTCGTGGATCAGGCGCGCCGCCAGTTCCTTGCCGCTGCCCGATTCGCCGGAAATGTAGATCGGCGCCTGACTGCGCGCCAGTTTGCCGATCAGGGCGCGCACCTGCGCCATGGCCGGCGATTCGCCGATCAGGCCGGGCAGGTTGTTGTCCTCATCCGCCGCTTCGTCGCCGCCGGGCAGGCGCAGCGCCGACTTGACCAGGGCGCGCAACTGATCGAGGCCGACAGGCTTGGCCAGGTAATCGAAGGCGCCGGCCTTGAGCGCGGCGACGGCATTCTCGGCGCTGCCGAAGGCGGTGATCACCGCCACCGGCGTTTGCGCGTAGCGCTCGCCGATGTAGCGGACGATGTCGAGCCCGACGCCATCGGGCAAGCGCATGTCGGTCAAGCACAAGTGGAAGGATTCGGCGTCGAGCGCCGCCCGCGCCTCGGCCACCGTGCCCACGCAGGCGGCGGCCAGGCCCATGCGGGACAGCGTCAGGTCGATCAGTTCGCGGATGTCGGCCTCGTCGTCGACGACGAGCACCCGGGTCAGTTCTGCGCGCGCTCGGCGCTCGCTTCGAGGGGCTGACACGCTTCGTTTCTCCCGGTAATGATGAAATGTCCGCCCGGCGCATTGGCGCCGAGACTCAGGCTGCCGCCGCTGGCGGCGCACAATTCGCGCGCGATGTACAAGCCCAGCCCGGAACCCGTGTGATGCAGGGTGAAGAAGGGCTCGAAAAGCTGCTCGCGCACTTCGTCCGGCACGCCGGGGCCATCGTCGATCACGTGCAATTCTACCCGCCCGCTGTCCGGCGCGGCGAGCGCCTCAAGGCGGATGGCGCCGACGCCGCCCGAGGAATAGCGCAGCGCGTTGCTGGCCAGGTTCCACAGAATCTGGTGCAGGTGGGTACGGTCGAAGCACAGGATGACGCCGCTCTCCGACTGCCAATTGAAAATCTCCGGCGACAGCTCCTCGGTCGAGACGAAATCCTCGATGAAGGCGGAGCAGAATTCGTCGAGCGCCAGCGGCTCGGGCCGGGCGTTGTTCTGCCGACCGAGCAGCAGCACGTCCTGGACGATGCGATCGAGGCGCAGGATGTTATCCCTGAGGATGCACAGCAGGCGCTCACACACCTCGCTGCGGCGCTCCTCGCGCAGCAATTCGCCGGCATGACTGATGGCCGACAGCGGATTGCGAATCTCGTGCGCGATACTGGCCGTCAGGCGGCCGAGCGCGGCCAGCTTCATCTGCTGGGCGCGCTCCTGGATGCGGCCGAGATCTTCGAGAAAAATCAGCACTTCCTGGTCGGAACTGGCGGTGCGCTCGAATCGGGCAAGCAGGCGGCGCTCGGCGAAGCCGGTGAATTGCAGGCTCTCCGGCCCGCCGTCGATCCACGCGGCAAGGGCAGCGGCCAGGGCCGCGGGCAGTTGGGCGGCAGCCTCGGGCAGGCCGAGCATGGTTTGGGCCACCGGGTTGTAGCGAACGATCCGGCCATCGGCATCGACGATCAATACGCCGTCCTGCATCCGCTCGACGACGCGCTGGCTGATGCGAATCTGGTTGTCGAGCGCGATGCCGTGCTGGCGCGCCAGATTTTCGTTGATCATCACCCGCTGCCCGAGCAGGCGGGTGAGGATGGCGGTGGCGAAAAAGCCGGCGGAAATGAGACCGGCCTGCACCACCAACGAGGCGTCGAAATGCCGAAACAGGGTGCCGTAAATCTGCGTCCCGAGCAGCGCCAGCGTCGCCAGAGCGGCGTAGAACAAGACCAGCCGACCGCGCCCGACCAGACTGGCCGCCGCCAGCGAGACGAACAGCAGCACGGCCAGACCGCTGTCGATGCCGCCGGCGCTGAGCATGAGCAGATTGACGACGACAATATCGACCGCCACCTGCAACGACAGTTGCAGATTGAAAGCTTCACGCCAGTAGACCGACAGCAGCAGACCGGCGACCACCGCGCTCATGTAACCGCCAAGCAGCAATAAATTGCCTGACGTGGACGGCAGAATGATGCGCATGGTCAGCGCGCTCGGGAACAGGACGAGCAGCAGGAAGGTGCCGGCGACGACCAGGCGATAGAGGTTGAAATACTGGTAGGAGCGCCAGTTGGCCTCCCAGGTTGCCGACAACCAGTTATCCAGCGGCATCAGCTTTCTTCTCCCCGGCGATGCGCCTCGCAGCAATAGCGGCGCTCGCCCGCGCCAAGGCTCTCGCTTTCCGGCACCAGCAGGCCACAATGGGCGCAGGCCACCATCTTCTCGGCCGGCCGTTCCGCCCGCGGCGCGGCCGGCGGTGCGGCGGGTTTCCGCCACGCCCACCAGATGATCCCGAACAGGGCCAGCAAGAGCAGGAATTTCATTTTCGCCTCATCGAAATATCAGGAATCACGTCTGACCGCTCCGCAATCCGAATATATCCAGACAACCAGAAGCCATTGTGCCAGACCGAGAACACCGATCAGCGAGCCATGTGATGCCAGATTTGAGACGGACGCCCCAACGGCGCCCCGATCAGCAGCGATATTACCAGCGCCAGCCCACGACCGGCCCTCATTCGCCACTCGGCCTGCGCCTGACACGCGAACCGCGCGCTCTGGCGCTGAGATTCGACAAGCCTTCTTCGCCCGCTGGCTGTATGCAAGGACAAAGAATCACGAATTTTACAAATCTACCATCGAAAAGATGGTTATGTAATATAAAAGCATAAAATAGCAAATTTGCAAGCCTCTCTGAATTCGCGTATTGTGGAACTTTCAACACACAGGGGGCAGCAGCCCGCCGGACTACGCAGTTCTCCTATCGGCATCGCCTTGGTGCATGGCTGGCAAGTACCGCCGCCGCATCATCCATCAACCCAAGCAAACAAGGAAGATAGCTCATGACCGAAATGACAAACCCCATGACAGTCTTGGAAGAACTGCGCCTTGAGGCATTCAAGACCATTTGCTCTGACATGGCAACCGCGCTTCCTGCCATGGCAACGGCCAGGGCAAAAGGTCTGAGCACCCTGCCTGAAACGGCCACCGTCGCGCCCTGGGTGCATGGCTACAGCACGGCAGCCGCAGGCGGCAACTTGCAGGCCGGCATCGTCGGCATCGCCGCCAATATCGCCCTGCGTGCAGCCTCCGCGCAGGCTCCGGACGGCACCTACGGACACCAACTGGCCGATGCCCTCGGGATAGACCTGCTGGGTTACTGTCTGGAACTGTATCCGACGGAGATGCGTACCGAAGCAGCGGGATAGGCTCTTACGCAAAGCACCCTCTGATACCCTGCCCTTCCCAAGAGCCAATCTCCACGCCTCCCAAGTACGTCTTCCGCTTCGCGGTGGCGCGCGATTACCCTGGACGCCATTGATGGAGAAAACGGTAAACAGTTCGCCGGTATCGCCGCCAGAAAGCACTACTTCCAAGTAGCCGCCGAGCGCCTTGTAGCGACTGTGCAAAAACGCGCGCGAAGTAGTGCCAAAACGCCAGCACGCTTGCACCAGAAAGCTAAAAGGCCCGAATAATCGGGCCTTTGCTATGGGAATTTGGTCGGAGTGACATGATTCGAACATGCGACCCCTGCGTCCCGAACGCAGTGCTCTACCAGGCTGAGCTACACTCCGAAGGTTGAAGAAATCTAGCGATCTCTCTCAACGGCAAAGAACGTCAATTTTAGCAGGGCTTTCTTATAATTTGAATCCCCCAGGGCACTAATGGCGGCTCGGGCGATTTCGGCTTCCTCGCGCGCCCGCGCGCGGGCATAGTCGAGGGCGCCGCTGGCGTGGATGGCGGCAAGCACGACGGGAAAATCGTCACGCCCGCCTTCCTCGATGGCCTTGCGCACAGTAGCCGCCTGCTCCGGCGTGCCGCGCTGCATCACGTGGATCAGCGGCAGGGTCGGTTTGCCTTCCGCCAGGTCGTCGCCGAGATGTTTGCCGGTCGCGGCTTCTTCGCCGGAATAGTCGAGTACATCGTCGATCAGCTGGAAGGCGGTGCCGAGATGCCTGCCGTAACAGGCCATGGCCTGTTCGAGTTCCACTGGCGCGCCGCCGAGTATGCCCCCCAGTTGCGCCGCCGCCTCGAACAGCTTGGCCGTCTTGTAGTGGATGACCTGCATGTAGCGCGCTTCATCGACATCGACGTCGTGGCAATTCATCAATTGCAGGACTTCGCCTTCGGCGATGATATTGGTGGCGTCGGCCAGAACGCGCATGACGCGCATGTCGTCGACCGCCACCATCATCTGGAAGGCGCGTGAATACAGAAAATCGCCGACGAGCACGCTGGCCGCGTTGCCGAACAGGGCGTTGGCGGTGTCGCGACCGCGGCGCAGGGCCGATTCGTCGACCACGTCGTCGTGCAGCAGGGTCGCGGTGTGGATGAATTCGACCACCGCCGCCAGTTCGTGATGGCGGCTGCCCCGATAGCCCAGGGCGCCAGCGATCAAGAGCAGCAGTGCTGGGCGCAGGCGCTTGCCGCCGGCCTGGGTGATGTACTCGGCGACCTGCCGGACCAGTGCCACATCGGAATACAGACGGTCCCGGATGACCGCGTCTACGGCCTTCATATCCGGGCCAATCAGGGTGTAGAGCTGTTCCAGTGTCACGGTGGCGGATTCTCGATCGAAGCGCGAAATCTTAGGGGCCGGAGGGGAGCCAGTCAAGGCCGGAAAGTGGCACCGACCTGCGAATCGGCAAGGCTTTCGGCTAAACTAGACGAATCGAATAGGGATGAGTGGGTACCGGCATGGATAATCAGACATTCGTTGCGCCCGCGATTCTGGACCGCGAGGGGCTGGAGGAATTCACCGACGCCCTGACAGACCGCGCGCCGGAGGTCGAGCGCGATGTCGCCCGGCTGCTGAAAAACCCGGCCGACCCGGCGATCACCGCCGATCTGTTTCGCGCCATTCACAACATCAAAGGCGATGCCTCGCTGTGCAAATTCGCCCTGGGCGTCAGCATCACGCATCCGATCGAGAGCATGGTCGGGCGTTTTCGCGCCGGTGAAATCGCCTTCAGCGAACTGCTGGCCGAGTTAATCCTGCTTTCCTTCGACCGCCTGGAACTGAGCGTCGATGCCTTGCTGCACGGCAAATCGCTGGACGGCCTGCGTCTGCCCGAACTGCTCGCCGGGCTGGACGATCTGACGCGCTTGCCGCCCGCCCAGGTCGACGCTCGCTGCGCCGAATTGATCGAAGCGGTAACCGGCTTCCCCTCGCTTCTGGCCGAGGCCACGGTGCAAGCGCCGCATGCCAGTGTGCAGCGCAGCGAGACGAAAGCTGGCACGGCGAGCGATCTGGAGTTTTTCCGCTCGCTGGCCCTGCAATTGGAAAGCCGTTCACCGCTGTTCAAGGGGCGAACCGTGCGCATCCTGCGCTTGGCCCTGGAAACCAACAAGATGGCCGGCGCCCCGGTCGATCCCCAGCAACTGGAGGCAGCCGTCTGCCTGCACGATGTCGGCATGATGTTCCTGCCGGAATCGGCATGGCTGAAAGTCGGCAAGATGACGGACGAGGATCGGCAACTGCTGCGCCAGCATCCCGACCTGGCCGCCGGCCTGCTGCTGCGCATGTCCGGCTGGCAAGACGCGGCGGAAATGGTCGCGCAGCATCACGAAATGCCGGACGGCAGCGGCTACCCGGGGCAACTGGCAGGTGACGCCATTTGCCCCGGCGCCCGCATCCTGTCCATCGTCGATGCCTTTGAAGCGGTGATGCTCAAGCACATCCATCGCGGCAAGAACCGCTCGGTGCTGCGCGCCGTCGCCGAAATCAACGCCTGCGACAAGCAGTTCGCGGAAGAATGGATCGCGCCATTCAACGCGGTCATTCGCAAGACCATCGAAAACTGATGGCTTTCGATCAGCAGCGCCGCTTCGGCGGCGTCGCCCGCCTCTACGGCGAGGAGGGCGCGGCCCGCTTGCGGGAAGCGCGCGTGGCGGTGGTCGGCATCGGCGGCGTTGGCTCCTGGTGCGCCGAGGCGCTGGCCCGCACCGGCGTCGGCCACATCACCCTGATCGATCTCGACATGGTCGCCGAATCCAACGCCAACCGGCAGATTCACGCCCTCGACGAGGTCTGGGGCAAGGCCAAGGTCGATGCCATGCAGGAGCGCATCGTGGCCATCAACCCGGGCTGCCAGGTAACGCGCATCGAGGATTTCGTCACGCCGGACAATGTCGCCGACTTGCTGGCCGGCGATTACGCGGTGGTCGTCGATGCCATCGACCAGGTGCGGGCCAAGGTGGCGATGGTCGCCTGCTGCCACCGCCGCGGCCTGCCGGTGATCGTGGCCGGCGCCGCTGGCGGCCAGATCGACCCAACCCGCGTCACCCTCGCCGATCTCAGCGAAACCATCCAGGATCCGCTCTTGGCCAAGGTCCGCGCCCAATTGCGGCGGGATCACGGCTTTCCGCGCGGCGGCAAGAAATTTGGCGTGTCGGCGGTATTTTCCAGCGAGCCGCTGCGCTACCCGGCTGTCGATAGCACCTGCGCCGTCCCCGCCGGACCGGCCGGCCTCAACTGCGCCGGCTTCGGCTCGTCGGTGTGCGTCACCTCGGTATTCGGCATGGTCGCGGCCGCCCGCGCCATCGACTTGGTCGTCGCTGGCGGAGGCCGCTAGTCAGGTAGCGCGCGTATCGCGCCAGGTAAGCAATCCCTGCGTGTTCAGCTCGATATCCGTGGCCCAGATATCCAACACGGCCGCATCATCCAGCGTGCAACCGTGCGCGCGGGCTTCCGCCAGCAGATAGTCGGTCATCGCCTGTTTGAGACGGGCATGCCGCGCCTCGCCGCTTCCCGTTTCGGCCTCGGTCAGCGCCAGCAGCGCGTCGAGGCGGCGCAGCAATTCGGCGCCGCGTTGCGGCACATCGGTCAATTGGCTGTAGTGCGTCAAATACACCGCCGCCGGCTGCAAATCCAGCAGACGCCGCACCGAGGCGCGCATTTCCTCCGGCTCGAACTGTGTCGGCGTGGTCGTCGGGAAAATGAAAGGACGGCCATCGACATCCAGTTCACGGTAGGAAAGCCCGAACATGTCGCCGGTGAAAATGCCGCCGCTCGCCGCATCGGCGATGCAAATATGGTGACGGGCATGCCCCGGCGTGTCGAGGCAGCGCAGGCGGCGCCCGGCAAGATCGACGACATGGCCCTCCGCCGCCTCGACGATGCGCTCGGCCGGAATCGGCACAATCTCGCCATAAACCCTGGCCACATACTCGGCGCCATAGACGGCGGTCACCCCGGCAACCAGCTTCGACGGCTCGGCCATGTGGCGGGCGCCGCGCGGATGCACCACCAGACGGGCATTGGGAAAGGCCGCCATCATGCTGCCGGCGCCGCCGGCATGATCAAGATGAATGTGGGTGAGGATCACATAATCGACCGCCGCGGGCGACAACCCCAGGCGCTGCAAGGCCGCCAGCGCCCGCGGCAGCGCCTCACGGCTGCCGGTATCGACGAAAGCCACCCGGCCGCCCTCGACCACCATATGAATCGCCGCCAGTAGCGGCCGCACATAACCCGCGTCAAAGGCAATGATGCCATTCCCGTAATCGCGCCAGTCACTCATCCCCATGCTCCAGCATATTGAACGCGCGGATTATACGTTCGCCCCCCGCGCCACACGCATTTTTCCAAGCGCCAACAAAAAACCCCCACAACCAGAGGTTGCGGGGGTTTTCATATAGGGGAGCCTGGCGGTGACCTACTTTCGCGAGCGAAGTGCTCACTATCATTGGCGCTCATCTGTTTCACGGTC
>WREP01000033.1 GCA_009779265.1 Betaproteobacteria bacterium | reverse complement strand
CTCCCCCGGCCCCTCGATCCTCACCCCCTGCCCCTCTCCACTTGTGGAGAGGGGAGGCACTTGCCGCCTCTCTCCCTCTGGGAGAGAGGTCGGGAGAGAGGGCTGCGCGAGGGGGGAGGGGAGTATCGGGCTTTCGCGACAGTCTCCAAGCGGGGCGAGGGAATTCGGGTAGCGGAAAATTTTCCACCTCCATTGCCCCGAATAGGCGTGGAAAGGCGTTGCCTCGTGGTTTTAATCAAAACCGCCTTAACCGGCATCATCCCCACCCCATGCCGCTGATCGACCCCGCTCTGCTCAAGGCCCGGCTTGGCGAATTGGCCGGGCGCTTCGACGTCGACGCCCTCGATGTTTGCGATTCGACCAGCAGCGAACTGCTGCGCCGCGCCGATGCCGGCGCTCCGGCCGGCACCGTTATCGTCGCCGACCGTCAGGAAGCCGGGCGCGGCCGCCGTGGCCGCGTCTGGCTATCCAGCCCCGAGGGCAGCCTGACCTTCTCCCTGCTGTGGCGCTTCGCCGGCCCGCCGGCCCGCCTCGGCGGCCTGTCGCTGGCCGTTGGCCTTGCCCTGGCGCAAGCGCTGGAAGCCGAGGGCGCGCGCGGCATCGGCCTCAAATGGCCGAACGACCTGCTACTGGCGACGCCCGCCGGTCACGCCAAGCTGGCCGGCGTACTCATCGAACTGACCGGCAACCGGCGCGGCTGCCAAGCCATCATCGGCATCGGCATCAACCTGCGTCCGCCGCCAGCGGCATTGCCGGACGCGCTGGCGCAGCCCCCCGCCGGCCTCGATCAAGCCGGCCTCGCCGCCATCGACCGGCACGCCCTGCTGGCCGCCATCCTGCGCCAACTGGCCGCGGTGCTGGATATCTTTGCCGGCGAAGGCTTTGCCGCCCTGCGCGCCGACTGGCAGCGCCGCCACATCTGGCAGGATCGCCCGGTGCAAGTACTCGACGCAGGCGAAACCCCGCTCACCGGCCGCTGCCTCGGCGCCGACGCCGACGGGGCATTGTTGCTGCAAACCGCCGCCGGGCAGCAGCGCATCCACAGCGGCGACGTCAGTTTGCGCTGAGGAAATGAGATTTACGCCCCCCCTCCCCAACCCTCTCCTTCGGGCTTCGCCCGAAAGGGAGGGAGCAAAACCGGCAGTCTGTACGCGCCGCCGGTTTTCACCCTCCCCCCTCGCGGGGGAGGGCCGGGGAGAGGGGGATGTTGAGGCGGGTTTCAAGCCTGTCCTTCCAGAGGATACGCGGCGTATGCAAGCGCGATGGGCGAAGCAACTGCCTCCGGCTTTCCCCGCAAGCGGGGCGAGGAAATGCCGGAGCATTCGTTCATGCGCCGTGGGTAGCATGGCGCACCAGAGAAAACCGCGATGATCGTCTGCCTCGATAGCGGCAACAGCCGCCTCAAATGGGGCGTCCATGACGGCCACGCCTGGCTGGAACAGGGCGCCGCCGACCACGGCGAGCCGCGTGATGAAGCGCTGGCCGCCCTTGTCGCCCGCTGGCCGCAACCGCGCCGCCTGCTGCTCGCCAATGTCGCCGGCCCGGCGGTCGCGGCGCACATCGCCACCAGCCTCGGCCCGTGGGCGCCGCTCATCGAGGAAGTCCGCAGCAGCGGGCAGTGCGCCGGAGTAATCAATCACTATCAGCCGCCGGAACGCCTCGGCGTCGACCGCTGGTGCGCCCTTATCGCTGCCCGCCAGCGGACGCAAGCCCCCTGTCTGGTCGTCATGGCTGGCACGGCGACCACCATCGACAGCCTCGACGCCGACGGCAACTTTTGCGGCGGCCTCATCCTCCCCGGCTACGACCTCATGCGCCGCGCGCTCGCCAGCGATACCGCCAGCCTGCCACTCGCCCCGGGCGAATGGACGGCAAGCCCGCGCCGCACCGAGGATGCCATCGCCACCGGCATCATCGAAGCCCAAGCCGGCGCCATCGACCGCGCCTTCGCCCGCTTGGCCGATCCAGCGGCGATTTGCCTCCTCTCCGGCGGCAACGCAGGGGTTTTGCGGCATCACTTGGATATTCCCTGTGTCGAAATATCTAACCTGCCGCTGGAAGGATTGTTGCGGATGGCGCGGGATGCCGGGGGCGATAGTTGAGGCAATAGTGTGCGCCAAGCGCACCAAATAGATGGATGTTGGGAGTTCTTTGCGGGTGGTGTAAGCTGCCCCACATTTATCAGGTAGGCAGTCACGATGCGGCTTCCGTTTAATTCTGGTTGTTTCTCAACTCAATATTGGGAGTAGATTACCAATGGAAAAGAACGTTTCGCTTGCCACAAGGATTGCCTACTGTTTAACCGTGCTGGGAGCAATTCTGCCCATCGGCCTTGCCACGTCAGGTTGGGTAATGATGGCAACTGGCGGTAGCTTTGCCAAAACCATTCCGTTTGCTGGCCCCATCCTGATTCTCGTTATCGGTCTTTACCGTATCTTCGTGGTTATACGCACCCCAAGCGTACTAAGCTCTCCACACGTATCCGGCTTTCTCGTTTTTTTGCGCAACGCAGGCATAGTTCTTCTGTATATTGGCGCAGTCGGCGCGGTTCTTAGCTGGATTTCCGGCCCACTTATGCTCGCCTTGATGCGTTCTCGTTCTGAAAGCGGCGTAGCGTTTTTCATGGCCGGCGTGTTTTTTTTCTATCTTGGGTCTGTTGGCACCTTCGGTCTTCTTTTGTTCGAACTTGCCCGCCTGCGCAGTTTCGAGCGGCAAGTGCCGACGAGTTTGCCCCAACCCAAAGCCGAGCTCAATCCGCCTACACTGCAAAACAAAGATACTTGACCTCCAGATACTCCTCGATCCCGTATTTCGAGCCTTCGCGGCCAATGCCCGATTGCTTGATGCCACCGAAGGGGGCGACCTCGTTGGAGATGAGGCCGGTGTTGATGCCGACCATGCCGTATTCCAGCGCCTCGCCGAGGCGCCAGCAGCGGCTCACGTCGCGGCTGTAAAAGTAGGCAGCGAGGCCGGATTCGGTGTCGTTGGCCAGTGCGATGGCCTGTTCTTCGGTGTCGAAGCGAAATAACGGCGCCAGCGGGCCGAAGGTTTCTTCGCGGGCAAGAAGCATGTCGGGGCTGACATCGGCCAGCACGGTCGGCTGGAAGAAGTTGCCGCCCAGTGGGTGGCGAGCGCCGCCGCAGAGCACGCGGGCGCCCTTGGCGACGGCATCGGCGACATGCGCTTCGACCTTGGCGAGGCCGGCGGCGTTGATCAGCGGCCCTTGGCTGACGCCTTCCACGTTGCCCGGGCCGACTCTCAGAGCACGCACGCGCTCGGCCAGACAGGCGGCGAAAGCCTCGTAAATACCCGACTGGATCAGGAAGCGGTTGGCGCAAACGCAGGTCTGGCCGGTGTTGCGGTATTTGGCGGCGAGCGCGCCGTCGACGGCGGCGTCGAGATCGGCATCGTCAAAGACGATAAAGGGGGCATTGCCGCCCAGTTCCAGCGACAGCTTTTTCACCGTCGCCGCGCACTGCGCCATGAGCAGACGGCCCACGGCGGTGGAGCCGGTGAAGGAGAGCTTGCGGACGGTCGGGTTGGCCGTCAGTTCGCCGCCGATGGCCGCCGGATCGCCGGTCACCACATTGAACACGCCCGTCGGCAGGCCGGCCCGTTCGGCCAGCACGGCCAGCGCCAGCGCCGTCAGCGGCGTCGCCTCGGCCGGCTTGACGACCACCGTGCAGCCGGCAGCCAGGGCCGGAGCCACCTTGCGGGTAATCATCGCCAGCGGGAAATTCCACGGCGTGATGGCGGCGCAGACGCCGACCGGCTGCTTGATGACCAGTAGCCGGGTGTTGGCGGCGGGGCTGGGGATGCTTTCGCCGTAGGTGCGCTTGCCTTCCTCGGCGAACCATTCGACGAAGGAAGCGCCGTAGATCGCCTCGCCCTTGGCCTCGGCCAGGGGCTTGCCACCCTCGGCGGTGATCAACTGGGCGAGATCGTCGGCGTGGTCAAGAATCAGGCGGTTCCAGCTTTGCAGAAACTGGGCGCGGCGCTTGGCGGTGAGCGCCCGCCACGCCGGCAGGGCAGCCTCGGCGGCGGCGATGGCGCGGCGCGTCTCGCCGCCGCCACAGCGCGGCACCGTGGCCAATGACTCGCCGCTGGCCGGATCAACCACCGTCAGCGTAGCGCCGTCGTCGGCGCCGACCCATTGGCCACCGATCAGGTTGGCGGTGCGCAGCAAATCCCTGTCCTGTAGTTTCATGGTCTTGAAAATTTCTGCAAAAACATTACATTGGAAGATGTATCGTAGAAATCACACGAACTCGATGCCCGCGCCATCCACACTCCTCGCCCTGTTCGCCGCCTTGCTGCTGGCCGCCTGCGGTACGCCCGGCAACCGGCCAGCGCCCCCGGGCACTATAGCGCAAGCGCCGGCAAGGGTCAGTGCGCCGGGCAACGAGGTGGCGTTGTATGCCCTCGGACTGATCGACACCGGCTACCGCTTCGGCGGCAAGAACCCGGAGGCCGGCCTCGATTGCAGCGGCATGGTCAGCTACATTTACGCCCGCGCCATCGGCCTCAAGGTCCAGGGCAGCGCCGCCGACATCGCCCGCGGCGGCCGTTCGATCGACCGCGCCGCGCTGCGCCCCGGCGATCTGGTCTTCTTCAACACCAGAAACCGGCCTTTCTCGCACGTCGGCATCTACCTCGGCGACGCCCGCTTCGTGCACGCCCCTTCAAGCAACGGCCGCGTCCGCATCGACCGTCTCGACGACCGCTACTACGCCCAACGCTTCCAGGCGGCCCGCAGTTACTTCGATTAGAGCGATTGGACGGACACGGCGGCAAAAGGTAAAATCCGACCTCCCAAGCGCCCATAGCTCAGCTGGATAGAGTACTGCCCTCCGAAGGCAGGGGTCGTGCGTTCGAATCGCGCTGGGCGCGCCACGCATTATCTGAAAGCGGTCTGTCATTTCCCTGACGGGCCGCTTTTGCTTTGGATTCCCAGTAGGCGCGGCGTTTGGCGTCCTTCTTTGTTGCCGCTTCCACTGCCGCCAAAATGCCAAAGGCATTCGCGCGAGCGCATCTGCAAAGCGCGCGCAGGCGTGCCTGCCAGGGTTTTACAGGTTTCGCTAGGGTGCAGGCTCTTCCATTGGCTGCATTTTCATGCGCTCCACCGCGGCCAGGATGCTGTGCACAGACTCCCAGCGGGCCTTTGGGTCGGAGAGTTTGCCGACGTAGTTTTCCAGTTCGCCGGTGGCTCTCTCGATAGCCCGCAAGATTTCCGCCGAGTGATCGACCTCGGGCGGCCCGGCTTCGGCGCGCTCTGCCTTTTCCCCGCCCATCGCTGTAAATGTTGCCGGGAAATACTCTTTCATCCAGTTATGCAGGCTGGACTTCTTGACCTGGGTATCGCGCTCGATCTCCCGGTAGCTCTTCAAGGTGCCATCCGGCATCTTGTTTTTCCTGGCGTGCATGTAGGCCTCAAACACGCGTCTGTTATCGCCTCGTTGCGTGTAGGCGTGGCCGTTATAAAGGTTATCCTCGGCAGCAATCCAGCGGGCCTCATCGAACCCCGCCTGTATGATGATGGCCTGCACGGCGTTCATGCCGAGCTTCGCGGTCGCTGCCTCGTACCTGTGCCATCCGCAAAGCAGGTGCAAGCGCTCCTTGCCCTTGATGCGGGCCAATGTCAGGGGCGGAAATTCGCTGCCGGTTTCCATGGCGTTCTTGTACCGCTCCACAAGGGACGGAACGAGGGCTTCGCGGGGCTGGTGGCAGGTATCGCGGACGATCTCTTCGATGCACACTTTCCGCGAACCTTCCTCGCGCTTCCACGGCCAATATCGATGGGGGGTGCTGGCGCTCATTGGTTTTCTCTTTCGCTCATGGGGTACTCCTCGCTGACACGGGGTTCTTTCCGATGGGTGATTTTAAGTAGACAAAAGCGCGTCAATCCAGACGCCGCAAGGTTTTCCATAGAACCCGAGGGCATCGGCAGGGGATGCCGGAAGCACGGCGGAAACGTCAATTTCGATTGCCATGCAGGATTCCTTCTGGATAAACACGACGTGGATTATACACGCTTTTGATATAATTTAAATTATTGCTATTTTTATGCTTTTTGCTTATCCACACCCTGCCGGCTTCCCTTCAAATCAGGGCAGGGATTGAGCGTTTCCCGGCTGATTCCGTATCCCTTCGCCAGCGCTGGGCACCTGTGGCAGGCTACCCGTCCGGGGGAAAGCATCGGGAGCGCTCCAGGCATTCTTGGGAATGCGGTTCGTCAGCCAACTGGAAGCCTGCTGTACGGCGTTTGCCGGGAGAAAGAAGCAAGCGCGCGCGATTTTTGGCATTGCGGCTGCCGCGTTCCCTCGCGATAGCAAGAAACAAAAAAAGGCCAGAGCGAACCCTGGCCTTGGTATTCCTTGGTGGAGACAGGCGGGATCGAACCGCCGACCTTCTGATTGCGAACCAGACGCTCTCCCAACTGAGCTATGCCCCCAAAGTGGGCGAATTCTAGCGCAATTGCGCTGTCTTCTCCAAGGTTGCGGCGCGTTTTTTGTGATCTTGCAATCAGCGCTGGCCAGCGCCAGCGGCAGCGCGGCGCAGGCGGTCGGCGATGGCGGCCCAGGCGGGGTCGGCGGGAGGGGCTTCGACGACGATGAGATCGATGCCGGGACAATCCAGAGAGCGCAGGGCAGCGTAGAGGTCGTGCGCGTAGCCGAGCGGCTCGGCGGGCAGTTGGCGCCAATCGTGCGGCGTAACGGCCGGCGGCGAGTTTGGGCTGAGGATGCCGCAGCGCTTGCCGTGCTGGGCGGCGAGGAAGTCGGCCAGGTCGGCGCGGGCGATGAGGCGCAGCGGCGTTTGCGGCGCGTAATGGGCTTCAAGCGAGCCGGAAACGCGCGGGGTGTCAGCGCTGGCGCTGGCGATGGCTGGCTGCTGGCCAAGCACGGCGGCCAGGTGCAGCGGCGCGATGTGCCCGGGGCGCAGGACCACGGGCTGGGGGCGCGAGCAGTCGACGATGGTCGATTCGATGCCGACTTTGCAGGGGCCGCCGTCGAGAATCAGCGCCACGCGCTCGCCCAGTTCTTCGGCGACGTGGGCGGCGGCGGTCGGGCTGATGCGCCCAAAGCGGTTGGCGGAAGGCGCGGCGATGCCGGCACGCGCGCCTTTGGCGGCGGCGAAGCGGCGCAGCAGTTCGAGGGCGACGGGGTGGCCGGGCACGCGCAGGCCGATGCTGTCCTGGCCGCCGGTGACGGCGTCCGGCACCCAGTCCTGCTTTTTCAGGATCAGGGTCAGCGGGCCGGGCCAGAAGGTTTCCATCAATTCCCAGGCGACATCCGGTACATGTTCGGCCCAGTGGCGGACGGCATCGTGGCCCGCCAGATGGACAATCAGCGGATGATCCGCCGGGCGGCCCTTGGCGGCGAAGATTCGGGCAACCGCCGCCGGATTGGCGGCATCGGCGCCGAGGCCGTAGACGGTTTCGGTCGGCATGGCGACCAGTTCGCCGGCGCAGAGCAGTTCGACGGCGCGCTGGTAATCAGCCTCGGAAATCATCAGTCCGCGATGCCGATGGCGCGGCGGGCGGCCAGCGCCGTTTGCCGCGCCGCCTCGACATCGTCGCCGATGACGGTGAAATGCCCCATCTTGCGCCCCGGCCGGGCATGGTGCTTGCCGTAGAGGTGCAATTTCAGGTTGGGCACGGCGTAGAGCCGGCTCCAGTCCGGCTCGCGGTAATGCGCGCCGTCGTACCACAGGTCGCCAAGCAGATTGACCATGACCGCCGCCGAATGCGCCCGCGCCTCGCCCAGCGGCAGGCCGCACAGGGCGCGCAGCTGTTGCACGAACTGATCGGTGACGCAGGCGTCGAGCGTGTAATGGCCGCTGTTGTGCGGGCGCGGCGCCATTTCGTTGACCAGCAGCCGGCCGCCACTGACAAAAAATTCGACGCCCAGGGTGCCGATGTAGCCGAGCTTTTCGGCGATGCACCCGGCGATGGCCTCGGCCTCGCGCCTGAGGTCGGCGGCGGCGCGCGCCGGGACGATGGTGATGTCGAGGATGCCGTTCGTGTGCTGATTTTCGCCGACCGGGAAAGTAGCGATGCGGCCCTCGCCGTCGCGGGCGAGCACGACGGAAAGTTCCTGGTCGAGCGGCAGGCGCTGTTCGAGCACGCAATGCTCGCCCTGGAAGCGGGCGAAGGCGAGCAGCGCCTCGTCGATATTGGCGACATTGGCCTGACCCTTGCCGTCGTAGCCGAAGCGGGCGACCTTGAGAATCGCCGGGAACAGCGCCGCTGGCGCTTTTTTCAGATCGTCCTCGCCATTGACCGCGATGAAGGGGCCGTGCGGCAAGCCGTGGTCGCGCAGGAAGGTCTTTTCGGCCAGGCGGTTCTGGCAGACGGCGACGGCGGCAGCGGCGGGGCGCACCGGCGCGAACTTGGCCAGATAGTCGAGGGTGGCGGCCGGCACGTTCTCGAATTCGGTGGTGATGGCGGCGCAACCGGCGGCGAATTCGTCAAGCGCCGCGTAGTCGTCGTAGGCGGTGCAAAAATGGCGCTCGGCGATGCGTCCGGCGGGGCTGTTTGAGTCCGGGTCGAGCACCCAGACCCGGTAGCCCATCTCATGCGCGGCGGCGACGAAAAAGCGGCCCAACTGGCCGCCGCCGAGCATGCCCAGGGTGGCGGGCGGCAGGATGGCTGACGCGGCGCTCATGCTTCCGGCAATTTCATGTCCAGCACCTTGGCCGTCTGCGCCTGACGGAAGGCTTGCAGTTTGTCGCGCAGGGCCGCGTCCGTGTTGGCCAGCATGGCGACGGCGAAGAGCGCGGCATTGGCGGCACCGGCCTCGCCGATGGCGAAGGTGGCGACGGGAATGCCCTTGGGCATCTGGACGATGGAATGCAGCGAATCGACGCCGGACAGCGCGCGCGACTGCACCGGCACGCCAAGCACCGGCAGCGTTGTCTTGGCGGCCAGCATGCCCGGCAGATGGGCGGCGCCGCCGGCGCCGGCGATGATCGCCTGAAGGCCGCGCGATTCGGCGCTGGCGGCGTAATCGAAAAGCAGGTCGGGCGTGCGGTGGGCGGAAACGACGCGGGCTTCAAAAGCGACGTCGAAATCCTTGAGTATGGCGGCGGCGGCCTGCATGGTCGGCCAGTCGGAGTCGGAACCCATGACCACGCCGATAACGGGTTTTTTCTCGCTCATTCAAATCCCCGCCTTGCGTTCCGCCGCTTCGATGGTGTTGGCCAGCAGCATGGTGATGGTCATCGGCCCGACGCCGCCCGGCACCGGGGTGATCTGGCCGGCGACTTCCTGGCAGGCGGCGAAATCGACATCGCCGCACAGCTTGCCCGCATCTGGCCCATCTTGCAGGCGATTGATGCCGACGTCGATGACCACGGCGCCCGGCTTGACCATGTCGGCGGAAACGAATTTCGCCTTGCCGACGGCGGCGACGAGAATATCGGCGCGGCGGGTGTGGCCGGCAAGATCGCGGGTGCGCGAGTTGCAGACGGTGACGGTAGCGCCGGCATTGATAAGCAGCAGCGCCATCGGTTTGCCGACGATGTTGGAGCGGCCGATGACCACGGCCTCCTTGCCGGCGAGGTCGACGCCGCTCTTCTCGAACATTTTCATCACGCCGTAGGGCGTACACGGGATGAAGCGCGGATTGCCCTGGGCCAGCGCCCCGACATTTTCGGCATGGAAGCCGTCGACATCCTTTTCGGCGGCGATGGCGGCGAGCACCTGCCCTTCGTCGAAATGTCCGGGCAGCGGCAACTGCACGAGAATGCCATGGATGGCCGGATCGGCGTTGAGCGCGGCGATGCGGGCGAGGACGATTTGCGGATCGACGGCGGCATCATAGACGATCTGCTCGGAATGCATGCCGATGGCCAGGCAGCCATTGACCTTGTTCCGCACATAAACCTGGGAGGCCGGGTCGGCGCCAACCAGAATGACCGCCAGACCGGGCTTTTGCCCCCTGGCGGCAAGCGCCTCCACGCGCGCCTTGAAGCCCTGGCGCAGCTCCTCCGCCAGTGCCTTGCCGTCGATTATTCGTGCCGTCATCATCGCATCCGCAAAAAAGAAAGGGGCAAGGCGCACACCTTCCCCTTGATTAAAGGCTTGATATTTTACCAGATAGCAACAGGCGGAAAGACGATCCGTTCGCGGCGAGACTAACGCCGGAGCAGGGCAAAAAATGCAATCTGGGGCAGTGTGTTATACTAAGGTACTAGTACTTAAGATATACAAAGTTATGAACCTTTATGCCCTTTCCAGACCGGCTTCCACCATGCCGTTGCCATTCTGGGCGCGCGTTCCGCGCTTTTTCCTCTTGCCCCTGCACCCTTCGATCCTGGCGCGCATCGGCCTGTTCGCCGCGCTGCCGATCGTCTGCATTTTCACCACCAGCATCATGGCGGGCGCCGCGCTTCTTGCCGGGCTGTCGCTGTTGGCCTGGATTCTCTACCTGCGCCTGGGCAGCGGCATTTTCAGCGAAACCTCGCTCGGCCGCCTGTCGCCCGATCAGTACAGCCAGCAGAGGGACGAGAGTCTGGCCTTCATCCCTTACGCCCTGTTCGCGCTTGGTTTCGTCGCTTCCCTGGGCATCGGCCTCGCCACGTGGCTGTTCGGGGAGGGGATGGGCAGCGCCGCCGCTCTGTGCATCGCCCTGCTGTTGCCGGCCTCGCTGATGATTCTGGTGCATGCGCGCAGCCTGATCGCCGGCCTGAACCCGGGGCAAATCTGGGCGCTCATCCGCGCCATCGGCAAGCCTTACCTGCTGCTCTGCCTCTTCCTTTTCTGCCTGGCGAGCGCCGAGACTTTCCTGAAATTCAAGCTCATTCAAATGGGCATCCAGCCCATCTACGAGAAATGGCTGCTGCTCCAGCAAATGCTCGCGGAAATCGAAATCCAGTCGGCGGACGACTGGGAGGCTCTTCAGGCGGCCTCCGCCGAGTTCGACGCCTTCCTGCGCCAGCAGCGGCTGCGCCTGGGCTTCGCCCTGTTCGGCTACAACGCCGTCGCCATGTATTTCACCACCATCGCCTTCAACATGATGGGCTATGTGCTTTATCAACACCATCATGCGCTCGGCCTTGCCGTCGACGAACCGCGCGCGATGCGCGGCGGCAGGCGCGACGGAACGCATGACGCGATCAACGAACAAATCGCCAATTTGATCGCCGCCGACCAGATGGACAAGGCGCTCGATCTCGCCTATGACGAGCAGCGAGAACATTCCAGCAGCATTCAGGCACAGGAGCGCTACCACAAGCTCCTGCATCTGGCCGGCAAGACCGACCGGCTGCTTTCCCATGCCAACCGCTACATTGCCCTTTTGCTGCATCAGCACATGCCCAGCCACGCGCTGGAAATCCTGCGCCGCTGCCGCGAGCAGTCCCCCGATTTCCGCCCGGAAGAGCCGAAAACCTTGCTCGCGCTGGCGCGCTCGGCGCGCGCGCTGCGCAACCCGAAACTGGCGCTTGACATCATGCGCGCTTTCGACAAAAAGCATCCGCTCCACCCGCTGATTCCCGATGTCTATTACCTGAGCGCCACCATCCTGTGCGAAGAGCTGCGTCAGGACGCCGCGGCCGACCGCCTGTTCGCCGCCATTATCAAGCGTTACCCGCAGCATCCCTGCGCCGCCCAGGCCGAGCAATACCGCGCCACCATCGCCCGCATGCAGCCGCAGGCGGCACCGGCGGCCTGAATACAGGGTGTCGGGGCGAGTTTCAAACCCGCCCCGACATAAACCCGTCGGAATTCATGTCGGGATAGCGAACGGAAACGTAATTTGCTGGCTGCATGCTATTCTGCGGCGAATTCATTCGCTGTCCAGCTCATGAACACCGATATCCCAGCCAATCAGGCCACAGACGACATGCCGCCGCCATTTTGGGGGCGCGTTCCGCGTTTTTTCCTCTTTGCCCTGCATCCCTCGATTTTGCTGCGTATCGGCCTGTACGCTGCGCTGCCGGTCATCTGCATTTTCACCACCAGCATCATGGCGGGCGTCGTGGTCTTTCTCGGCTTGTCGCTGCTCGCCTGGATTTTCTACCTGCGCCTGGGCAGCAATATTTTCAGCGAAACCTCGCGCGGCCGCCTGTCGCCCGACCAATACGACACGCAGAGGGACGAGAGCCTGGCCTTCATTCCTTACGCCATATTCGGGCTCTTTTTTGTCGCTTCCCTTGCCGTCGGCCTCGTCATGAGCCTGTTCGGCGAGGGGGCAGCGGTTGTCGCCAACCTGATTGTCAATCTGCTGTTGCCGGCTTCGCTGATGGTATTGATCCATACGCGCAGCCTGATCGACGGGCTGAGTCCGGGGCAGGTCCGGGAGCTTATCGGCACCATCGGCAAGCCTTATCTGTTGCTGGTTCTGTTTCTCTTTTTCCTCTCCAGCGGCCAAGGTTTTTTGACCTTCAAGTTTTTCCAGATGGGTATCGCGCCCATCATCGAGAAGTGGGCGCTGCTCCAGCAAACGCTCATGCAGCAAATCCAGTCCGAGGCCGACTGGGAGCTTGTCCAGGCGGACTCCTCCGAGTTTGACGCCTTCCTGCGCCGACAGCGGCCGCGCGTGGGCTTCGCCTTGTTCGGCTTCAATGCCGCCGCCATGTATTTCACCACCATCGCCTTCAACATGATGGGCTATGTGCTTTATCAATACCATCATTTGCTCGGCATTGAGGTCGATGAGCCGCGCGCCCGGGGGAGCCAGCATGACAAGCCGCATGACGCGACCGGCGAGCAGATCGCCGAATTGCTCGCCGAAGGCCAGATGGACAAGGCGCTCGACCTCGCCTACGAGGAACAGCGGGTGCAACCGGACAGCGTTCCGGCGCAGGAGCGTTACCACAAGCTCCTGCATTTGTCGGGCAAGACCGACCGCCTGCTTTCCCATGCCAACCGCTTCATCGTGCTTTTGCTGCGCCAGCAGATGCCGGGCCGGGCGCTCGAAATTTTGCGTCGCTGCCGCGAGCAGTCCCCCGATTTCCGCCCGGAAGACCCGGCGACCCTGCTTGCGCTGGCGCAGTCGGCGCGCGCGCTGCGCGACCCGAAGCAGGCGCTCGACATCATGCGCGCCTTCGACAAAAAGCATCCGCGCCACCCGTTGATTCCCGATGTCTATTACCTGAGCGCCACCATCCTGTGCGAAGAACTGCGTCAGGACGCCATGGCCGACCGCCTGTTCGCCGCCATCATCGAGCGTTACCCGCAGCATCCCTGCGCCGCCCAGGCCGAGCAATACCGCGCCACCATCGCCCGCATGCAGCCGCAGGGCAAACCGCAAGGCGCGTCGGCGGCCTGAATTTCAGGCGGTTCAAGAACTGGATTGCTTCGCTACGCTCGCAATGACGGCCATTTCGCACGTCATCATTGCGAGAAGCGACGAAGCAATCCAGAAATGGCGGTATTTGAATAAACGCTTCAGCCGCCCGGCGGCGCTTCTTCCGCCAGCTTCGTCAGATCGGCGCCGCGCCGGCTGTCGCCGTGGCCGTAGTGGGCGCTCGCTGCCGCCAGAATGATTTCCCGGCTGCGCGGATCGTTCGGGGCGAGCGCATGCAGCAGGCGGGCGACGCGTTCCAACTCGGCTGGGCCGCCGTGCCGCCGGAAACGTTCACCCAAGTGCGCCAGCAATTCGGCGTCGAGCTGCGGGCGCGGCTTGGCTTGGGCGACGTAATCGCGAAAAACTTCCCGGATGAAATCCTGCGTTTCCCGGTCGTCGGCCTTGAGGCGCAGAAAGGCGCGCGCCGCCTGATGAAATTCCGCGCTGCCCGGCGACAGCTTGAGCACATTGAAACATTCGCGCCAGCCGGCCAGATCGCCGCCAGCGGTCTGCACCGCCGCCTTCGCGTAAGCCCGCCGCGCCCGCTCGAAATCGTTGCCGCGCATGGCCCGGCGGGCTTCGCTCAGATAACGGCGGAAAGCATCGCTGGCGGCAGCCTGCGGATTATCCTCGGCGGCCTGTTCGCCGCCCTGCGGCAAAAAGCGCGATTCCGCCCGCGCCAGGAAGGGCCAAGCCAGCAGCGCGCCTGTCACCAGGCCACCGAAATGGGCGCCATAGGCGACGCCTCTGTCGCCGAACCAGAGCAACTGCACGAACTCGTTGACCAGCCAGATGGGCAGAGCGAGTAGCGCCGGGGCGCGGATGATGTCGAAGTAGACGACGACGAAATAAAAGAAGGGAATGCGCCGCCAGCGCAGCAGCACGGCAAAAGCGCCCATCGCCGCCGAAATGGCGCCCGACGCCCCGACCAGACCGCTGCCGCCGCCGACGATCAGCCAATGCGTCGCCACCGCCCCCAGTCCGCCGAGCAGATAGACGAGCAGGAACAGCCCGGTGCCGAGCAGGGCTTCCACCGCTGGCGCGATGAGGATGAGCACCAGCATGTTGCCGAGCAGGTGGCCGCTGCTGCCGTGCAGGAACTGGTGCGTAAAAGCAGTCAGCAGCGAGGGCTGGTCGGTGCGGAAAGCGTAGCGTTCGACGGTGATGGAATCGATGGTGCGCTCGAAGTAAGCGCGCGCTTCCCGCCACTGGGCGTAATCCTCGTGTTCCGGCGCAATCACCCGCTCGGCCCGCAACTCGCTCATAAAGACGGCGTCGTCATCCATCCGCCTGAGCGCGTAGGACAAGCGGTACCGCTCCAGTTTCTCGAATTCCTTGAGATCCTCGGCGCGCCGCTGCTTTTTCAGAAAATCCTTGTAAGCCGGCAATTCCAGGCGCGGCAGGACGCTCTGCGCGTAATGCTCGAAAGCCAGCCGGTAACGCCCCTCATCGCGCTGTTGCGGCCCGAAGAAAACGAGCACATTGATCGCCACCAGCAAAATCACGCCGACCGGAAAATGCGGTCGGGTAACGTTACGCAGGTAGGGCATCAGAATCATGGCGGCGATTCTTTCAGAAAGGCCGCTAACTGTCGATGTCGGAGCGATAACGACCCCGCGCCAGGGCAGCGCATTCACCCATGCGGGGGTTCTGCGGCGTATTGACAACAGATACACGTCGACTAAAATGTGTATCTGTTGTGTATATGGAGAGGCTCATGCGCGCCGCCGCCATCAATCTGCGTGCGCTGCCCGAGCAGCGCGATTTGATCGACCATGCCGCCAATCTGCTCGGCAAGAATCGCTCGGACTTCATGCTGGAAGCCGCGAGCGAGCGGGCAAAAAACGTGGTGCTGGATCAGGTTTTTTTCAGCCTGGACGAAGACAGGTTCCGGCAATTCACCGCGCTGCTCGACGCGCCGCCCAGTGCCAATCCGGGTCTTGAACGCCTGCTGGCGGTCGAGCCGCCGTGGCGCGCGGACAAATAAACATGCGGCTTTCGCCGCCGCAGCCCCTTGCCGCGACACATCGGCTCGATGACTTCCATTGCGGCGAACCCTTGCTGGATGACTGGCTGAAGCGGCGCGCGTTGACCAATCACCTGAACGGGGCGAGCCGCAGCTTCGTCGTGACCGATCCCGAGCACTGCGTGCTGGGCTATTACGCGCTGGCGGCGGGGGCGGTCGCGCACCGGGAGGCGACTCGCGCCGTGCGACGCAACATGCCCGATCCGGTGCCGGTCATGGTGTTGGCACGGCTCGCCGTCGATACCCGCGTTCAGGGCATCAGGCTCGGCGCGGCCCTGCTGCGCGATGCGGTAATTCGTGTGCAAACCGTCGCCGAGAACGCCGGTGTTCGCGCCTTGCTCGTGCACGCGCTGAACGAGCGCGCCAAGCAGTTTTATGAGCACTACGGTTTTCAGGCATCGGCCGTGTATCCGCTGACCTTGATGCTGCCGTTGAAGCGCATGTAGCGGCGGGTTTCAAACCCGCCCTTACGTCGTGGGCCGTTCATTCGCCATACAAAAAAGACGATACATATCGCCCAAGGCAGCATAGTCAGCCGCCAAAATTTCGGCCAATCCGCTGTCCAGCATGGGCGGTTCGTAGCACGTCGTCCGCGCCAGATAGATGTTGCGCTGCCGTGCCAGTTGCGCGATTGCTTCGGGAATGTCGGCTGGCACAGGCGGCTGTCTTTTGTACAGTTCGCCCTGCGGCGTAAAGCCACGGCTGGCGGCGGTTGCCAGTGCTTGCAGAAAACGCGCCGGGTCGGCCAATGCCATTTCACGCAGCGCCGACATCGTCGCCGGGCGGGCGGCGTAATAGCCCATTCCCCAGCGGCAATGCTCCGGCGTCGCCTCGAAGAAGAATGCCGGGTACTCTGTCCAGTCCGGCCGCGCGCGGCGAAAGGCAAACCACATTTCCGTCCGGTAGGGCGTTTTGTCCTTGGAGAAACGGGTATCGCGCTGTGGCCGGGACAGTTTCTTGATGAGCGCGCCATCGAGCCTTGCCATGCCGGGGGCGAGTGTTTCGGCAAGAGCCGCCAGCGGCAGGGCGACGCGCTGCTGAAATTCATCCCGGTGCGCCTGAAACCACTCGCGCGAATTGTTGCGCCCGAGTTCCCGCAGACAGGCTGGCAGGCTTTTACTCAAGCCCTCGAAAACGCAGGTGCAATTTGCCGTCATATCGCCAGGCAATCAAGCCGCAGCCTCCTCCTTGGCAACCGCTGCCCGCCCGGCCTCAAAAGCACGGCGGTTGAGGTCGACCAGTTTTTCGCCTTTTTTCTGGAAGCGTTTGAGCACGCCGGCGAGCAGGGTTTCCGCCGGGAAGGGCAGGTGGTCGGCGATGGCGCCGAGCATGACGGTGTTGCCGAGGCGGATGTCGCCGAGTTCCTGAGCGATGCGGCTGGCGTCGAAGGCGACCACCGGGTTGCCGTGGCGGCGGATTTCCGCCAGCGGATCGGCGGGGTAGTCGAACAACCCCAGTTCGACCACCGGCGGCACCAGGCGGGCGATGTTCATCAGCGTGATGCCGCCCGGCCGCAACATGTGCTGCCAGCGCATGGCCTCGGCGGATTCGAAGCCGAGCAGCACATCGGCGGTGCCGGGAGTGATCTGCGGCGAGAGCACGCGGGGACCGAAGCGCAGATGCGAGGAAACGACGCCGCCGCGCTGGGCCATGCCGGCAACTTCGGTTTTTTTGGCGTCGTGGCCGATGGCGATGGCGGCTTCGGCGAGGATTTCGGTGGCGGTCATGACGCCCTGGCCGCCGATGCCGACGACGAGAATATTGGTGCTGGCGCTCATACGCTGCCCTCTTGCTTGACGATGTGGATCGGCGCCTGCGGCACGTGGTGAACGATGGCCTTGGGGGCGCAGGGCTGGACGCACAGGCCGCAGCCGGTGCACACCGAGGTCTCGATGCGGACAAAGGCGAGGTCGACTTCGCGGCCGCTGGCCTTGACCTCCTTGCCGCGACGGCTGACGTGGATGGCCGGGCAGCCGACATCGAGGCAGTTGCCGCAGCCGGTGCACTGGTCGTCGATGACTGCGTAGGGCTTGCGCTTGTGGAAGTCCTTGATCAGCACGCAGGGCCGGTTGGTGATGATGACCGAGACTTCCGGCGCCTTGATTTCCTCGCGGATGGTCTTGAACAGCACCGGCAGTTCGTAGGGATCGACGACGTGGATGCGCTCTTCCTTGACGCCGAGGGCGGCGACCAGTCTGGCGAAGTCGATGCGCGGCGCTTCCTGGCCGTGAATGTCGCGGCCATTGCCGGGGTTGTCCTGACCGCCGGTCATGCCGACGGCGCGGTTGTCGAGGAGCAGGACGGTGACATTGCCCCTGTTGTAAACCATGTCGAGCAGGCCCTGCATACCCATGTGCAGGAAGGTGGAATCGCCGATCACGGCGACGATGCGCTTGTCCTTGTCAGCTTCGCCGCGGCCCTTGTCCAAGCCGTGCGCGACGCCCATCGCGGCGCCCATCGAGATGCAGGTGTCGAGCGCGTTCCAGGGATGACCGGCGCCCAGGGTGTAGCAGCCGATGTCGCCGGCGATGTGGATATTGCGCACCTGCGACAGGGTGTAATAAGCGCCGAGATGCGGGCAGGCCACGCACATGGTCGGCGGGCGGGGAAACACCGGCATCGGCGCGATGGTCGCTGGGGCCGGTTCCGGCTCGCCGAGCAGACGGGCGATGGCCGGTTTCAGCACATTGGGCGACAACTCGCCCTGCAAGGGCAGGATTTCCTTGCCCAGCACCGGCAAGCCTTGGGCTTTCAATTCGGTTTCGACCAAGGGCTCGACTTCCTCGACGACGACGAGGCGCTCGACCCGGGCCGCCAGTTCCCGACATTTTTCAATGGGCAGCGGATGCGAGAAGCCAAGCTTCAGCACCGGCGCCTCGGGGAAGGCTTCCTTGACATGCATGTAGGCCGGGCCGGAGGCGATGAAGCCGATCCGCTTATCGCTGCCGTCCTCGATGACGTTGAGCGGCGAGCTTTCGGCCGCCGCGCGCAATTCGACATCGCGCTGGAACATCAGGGGAATACGCTTGCCGGCGTTGCCCGGCACCATCACGAAACGCCCCGGCTCCTTTTTGAAGCCAGCGCCGACATGCGGCACGCGCTCGCCGACGGTGACCAGCGATTTGACGTGATTGACGCGCGTGGTCATGCGCAGAATCACCGGCACCTGGAAACGCTCCGACAATTCGTAGGCCAGCCCGGTCATGGCGTGGGCTTCTTGCGAATCCGCCGGTTCGAACACCGGCACATGGGCAAAGCGCCCCCAATAGCGGGAATCCTGCTCATTCTGCGAGGAAGAAAGCCCGACATCGTCGGCGACGGCGATCACCAGACCGCCGACCACGCCGGTCAGGGTCAAGGTCATCAGCGCATCGGAAGCGACATTCACGCCGACATGCTTCATGCAGCAGAAGGCGCGCGATCCGGCATAGGCGGCGCCGATGGCGACTTCCAGCGAGACTTTCTCATTCACCGACCATTCGGTGTAGATGTCCGGATAGGTGGAGAGCACTTCCAGCATCTCCGTCGACGGCGTACCCGGATAAGCGGCGGCGACCTTGACGCCGGCTTCCCAGACGGCGCGGGCGACGGCCTCGTTGCCGGACATCAGATGCCGGCTGGCGGCCGGCGCGGGCATGACTGCGGCCATGTTCGTTCCTTGGGGATGCAAAATTTTTAATTATAGAGGACAGGAGGGTATGTTGATACGGCGCGGAATGATGGATGAGGCGGTCTGCACTCTTGCCCTCGCGAGCAGGTTGGGAAATTGAGCGTGTTTCGCCGGTCATATTGCGCGATGCGAATATTGATTTTACAATGCGGGATAAAGACAGATCCCGATGCTCGAATCATCTGCCATCTGTCATGCATAAGGCGTAAAGTTGTCTTGCCGCACAGGCCCACTCAAGGAGATGAATCATGACCGATCAAGCGCATGCCCTGCCCGCCGACTGCGACCCGCAGGAAACCCGGGAATGGCTGGAGGCCCTGGCCGGCGTCATGGCCCAGGAAGGCCCTGAGCGCGCCCATTTCCTGATCGAGAAACTGATCGCCCAGGCGCGCGAGGATGGCCTCGATATTCCCTACTCGGCCAACACCGAGTACATCAACACCATTCCCGCCGACCAGCAGCCGAAATTCCCCGGCAAGGCGGATCTGGAACTCAAAATCCACTCCTACATCCGCTGGAATGCCATGGCCATGGTGGTGCGCGCCAACAAGGACACCAATGTTGGCGGCCATATCGCTTCCTTCGCCTCGGCGGCCACGCTGTACGACGTCGGCTTTTCGCATTTCTGGCATGCGCCATCGGAAGCGCATGACGGCGATCTGATCTTTTTCCAGGGGCATTCGATTCCCGGCATTTATGCCCGCGCCTTTTTACTAGGCCGTTTGAGCGAGGAGCAACTCGACAACTTCCGCCAGGAAACCAGCGGCAAGGGTATTTCTTCTTACCCGCACCCGTGGCTGATGCCCGATTTCTGGCAATTCCCGACCGTGTCGATGGGGCTTGGCCCGATCCAGGCCATTTATCAGGCCCGCTTCATGAAATATCTCGCGTCACGCGGCCTGATCAACGCCGAGCGGGCTGCGCAGCGCAAGGTTTGGGCTTTTCTCGGCGACGGCGAGACGGACGAGGTCGAGTCGCTCGGCGCCATCGGCATGGCGGCGCGGGAAAAGCTGGATAACCTGATTTTTGTCATCAACTGCAATCTGCAACGCCTGGACGGCCCGGTGCGCGGCAACGGCAAAATCATTCAGGAACTGGAAGCCAATTTCCGCGGTGCCGGCTGGCATGTCATCAAGCTGATCTGGGGCACGCAGTGGGACGCGCTGTTCGCCATCGACAAGAAGGGCATCCTGAAAAAGCGCATGCTGGAATGCGTGGACGGCGAGTACCAGACTTTCAAGGCCAAGGACGGCGCTTATGTGCGCGAGCATTTCTTCAACACGCCGGAACTGAAGGCGCTGGTCGCCGATTGGACAGACGACCAGATCTGGGCGCTCAATCGCGGCGGCCACGATATTTTCAAAATTTTCGCCGCCTACAAGGCCGCCGCCGAGCGTAAGGGCCAGCCGACGCTGATCCTGGCCAAGACCATCAAGGGTTTCGGCATGGGTCAGGCGGGCGAGGCGATGAATATCTCGCACCAGCAGAAGAAGCTGGATCAGGAGCACATCCGGCGCTTCCGCGATCGCTTCCACCTGCCGGTGCCGGACGAACAACTGGAACAACTGCCCTACCTGAAATTCGCCGAGGATTCCGAGGAATATCAGTATCTGCGCCAGCGCCGCATGGATCTCGGCGGCTTTCTGCCGGCCCGGCGGCGGACGGCGGCGCCCCTGGCGGTGCCGGCGCTGGACAAGTTCGAGGCGCTGTTGAAGGCTTCCGGCGCGGGCCGCGAGTTGTCGACGACCATGGCCATCGTGCGCATCATGAACATGCTCTTGAAGGACAAGCAGGTCGGCCAGCATGTCGTGCCCATCGTGCCCGACGAATCGCGCACCTTCGGCATGGAAGGCATGTTCCGCGCCGTCGGCATCTGGAACCAGCAGGGCCAGAATTACGTGCCGGAAGACCACGACCAGCTGATGTTCTACAAGGAGTCGAAAACCGGCCAGGTGTTGCAGGAAGGCATCAACGAGGCCGGCGCCATGAGCGACTGGATCGCCGCCGCCACGGCCTATTCGGTGCATGGCGTGCAGACCATCCCCTTCTACATCTGTTACTCGATGTTCGGCCTGCAACGCACCCTGGATCTCGTCTGGGCCGCTGGCGACCAGCGCGCCCGCGGCTTCCTGATCGGCGGCACGGCCGGGCGCACGACGCTGAATGGCGAAGGCTTGCAGCACGAGGACGGGCATAGCCTGATTCTCGCCAATCTGGTGCCCAACTGCATCTCCTACGACCCGACCTTCCAGTACGAAGTCGCGGTCGTCGTGCAGGACGGCCTGCGCCGGATGAATGGCGAGCAGGAGGATGTTTTCTACTACATCACCGTGATGAACGAGAATTACGAGCATCCCGACATGCCCGCCAAGGCCGAGGCCGACATCCTCAAGGGCATGTATGCCTTCAGGAAAGGCGGCGCAGCCAAGGGGCCGCGCGTGCAACTGCTCGGCTGCGGCGCCATTTTCCGCGAAGTCATCGCCGCCGCCGATCTGCTCAAGGCTGACTGGGGCGTCGAGGCCGATCTCTGGGGCTGCCCGAGTTTCAACGAACTGGCCCGCGACGGCCAGGACGCGGCGCGCTGGAACCTGCTGCATCCGCTGGCGGAACCGCGCCTGTCGCACGTCGAGCAAAAACTGGCCGGTGAGGGTGGCAAATTCGCCGGCCCGGTGATCGCCGCAACCGACTACGTCAAGCTGTTCGCCGAGCAAATCCGCCCCTTCGTCAAGGGGCGGTATGTGACCCTGGGCACCGACGGCTTTGGCCGCTCCGACACGCGCGAGGCGCTGCGCCATCATTTCGAGGTCGACCGCCATTGGGTGACCCTGGCGGCGCTCAAGGCCCTGGCCGACGACGGTGAAATCGCGCGCGACACGGTGGCCGCGGCCTTGGTTAAGTACAACCTGGATGCGGCCAAGCCGAATCCGCTGACGGCTTGAGGAGGCCGGCATGAGCCAAATCATCGAAATCAAGGTTCCCGACATCGGCGATTTTTCCGATGTGCCGGTCATCGAACTATTCGTCAAGGTCGGCGACAGCATCGCGGTCGACGACGCCATCGTCACGCTGGAATCGGACAAGGCGACGATGGACGTACCCTCCACCGTCGCCGGCACGGTCAAGGAAGTGCTGGTGCAGGCTGGTTCCCGGGTGGGCGAGGGCGCACTGCTGATCAAGGTGGAAGCGGGCGCCGCCGCGCCCGCGGCGCAGCCGGCGGCCCCGGCTGCCACTCCGGCCTCGACGCCTGCGCCAGCCCCCGTGCCTGCACCCGCGCCCGCCGCTGTCGCGCCCGTCGTTCCGCCGCCGACCAACGCCAAAACCCATGCTTCGCCATCGGTGCGCGCTTACGCCCGCGAACTGGGCGTCGATCTCTCCAAGGTTGCCGCCACGGGGCCGAAGGGCCGCATTTTGCGGGAAGACCTGACCCGCTACGTCAAGGGCGTCATGAGCGGCGCCACGGCCGGGCCGGCAGCAGCCGGCGCTGGCGGCCTCGATCTGCTGCCCTGGCCGAAGGTCGATTTCGCCAAATTCGGCGACATCGAGGTCAAGCCCCTGTCGCGCATCCAGAAAATTTCCGGCCAGAACCTGGCGCGCAACTGGGTCATGATCCCGGCCGTGACCTATCACGAGGATGCCGACATCACCGATCTCGAAGCCTTCCGCGTGCAATTGAACAAGGAGAACGAAAAGGGCGGCGGCGCTAAGCTGACCATGCTGGCTTTCCTCGTCAAAGCCTGCGTCAAGGCGTTGCAGAAATTCCCCGAATTCAACGCCTCGCTGACGACGACCGAAAATGGCGAAATGAATCTGGTGCTGAAAAAATATTTCAACATTGGCTTCGCCGCCGACACGCCGAACGGTCTGGTCGTGCCGGTCATCAAGAACGCCGACAAGAAATCGGTATTCGAGATCGCCCAGGAATCGGGCGATCTGGCCAAGCAGGCGCGCGACGGCAAGCTCAAGCCGGCCGACATGCAGGGGGCCTGCTTTACCATCAGCTCGCTGGGCGGCATCGGCGGCACCTATTTCGCGCCCATCGTCAATGCGCCGGAAGTGGCCATTCTCGGCGTCAACCGCTCGGCGCTAAAGCCGGTCTGGGACGGCAAGGCTTTCGCGCCGCGCCTGACCCTGCCGCTGTCGCTGACCGCCGACCACCGCGTCATCGACGGCGCCCTGGCGACCCGCTTCAACGTCTATATCGCGCAACTGCTGGCGGATTTCCGCCGCGTCGCGCTATAGGGAGAGCGCAATGAGTCTGTTTGAAGTCAAGGTTCCCGATATCGGCGATTTTTCCGAGGTGCCGGTCATCGACCTGTTCGTCAAGGTCGGCGACGCGATTCAGGTCGACGACGCCATCTGCACCCTCGAATCCGACAAGGCGACGATGGACGTACCCAGCCCGGTCGCCGGCACGGTCAAGGAAGTGCTGGTGCAGCTCGGGGCGAAAGTCGGCGAGGGCGCGCTACTGCTCAAGGTCGAGCTTGGCGCGGAGGCCGCGGCTGCCGCCCCGGCTCCGGCCGCAGCGCCCGCTGCGGCGGCGCTTGCCGCGCCGACCGCCGGCAGCCACGTCGGCGGCGCCGACCTCGAATGCGACATGCTGGTGCTCGGCGCCGGCCCCGGCGGTTATTCGGCCGCCTTCCGCGCCGCCGATCTCGGCCTCAAGACGGTCATCGTCGAGCGTTATGCGACCCTCGGCGGCGTCTGCCTGAACGTCGGCTGCATTCCCTCCAAGGCCCTGCTGCACGTCGCCGGCATCATCGAGGAGACGCAGCACGCCAACGAACTGGGCGTCGCCTTTGGCGCGCCGCGGGTCGACATCGACAAACTGCGCGCCCACAAGGACAAGGTGGTCGGCAAGCTGACCGGCGGCCTGGCCGGCATGGCCAAGGGGCGCAAGGTCGAGGTTGTGCGCGGCTACGGCGTTTTTCTCGACGCCCACCACCTCGCCGTCGAAATCACCGAGGGCGCGGGCCAGGACAAGACGGGCGGGCAGAAAATCATCAAGTTCCAGCAGTGCATCATTGCCGCCGGCTCGGCCGCCGTGCATCTGCCCTTCATTCCGCGCGATCCGCGCATCGTCGATTCGACCGGGGCGCTGGCCTTGCCGACTTTCGGTAAAAATTCGCTGCCGCAAAAAATGCTGGTCATCGGCGGCGGCATCATCGGCTTGGAAATGGCCACCGTCTATTCGACGCTGGGCGCCAAGGTCGATGTCGTCGAAATGCTCGACGGCCTGATGCAAGGCCCCGACCGCGACGCCGTCAAGGTCTGGGAAAAGCAGAACGCCGGGCGCTTCGACAAGATCATGCTGAAAACCAGGACGGTCGCGGTCGACGCCAGGGACGACGGCCTTTACGTCACATTCGAAGGCGCCAACGCGCCGCCAGAAGCGGTCAAATACGACCTGATCCTGCAAGCCGCCGGCCGCTCGCCCAACGGCCGCAAGATCGCCGCCGACAAGGCCGGGGTGATCGTCGACGAACGCGGCTTCATCCCGGTCGATGCGCAGATGCGCACCAATGTGCCGCACATCTTCGCCATCGGCGACATCGTCGGCAACCCGATGCTGGCGCACAAGGCGGTGCATGAGGCGCACGTCGCCGCCGAAGCCGCCGCCGGCCACAAGGCCGCCTTCGACGCCCGCGTCATTCCCGGCGTCGCCTACACCCACCCGGAAGTCGCCTGGGCCGGTATCACCGAGGAGCAGGCGAAGAGGGAAGGGCGCCAAGTCGAAACGGCCAAATTCCCCTGGGCCGCCTCCGGCCGCGCCATCGCCAACGGCGCCGATTACGGCTTCACCAAGCTGATTTTCGATGGCGAAACGCATCGCCTCATCGGCGGCAGCATCGTCGGCCCCTCGGCCGGCGACATGATCGGCGAAATCGCCCTGGCCATCGAAATGGGTTGCGACGCGGTAGACATCGGCAAAACCATCCACCCGCACCCGACGCTTGGCGAAAGCATCGGCATGGCGGCGGAAGTCGCACACGGCACCTGCACCGACGTGCCGCCGCCGCGCAAAAAATAAGGCGTCGCATCCCGACGCCAGCAAGCTTGGCATTCCCCTTCGGCGACGGTTCATCCGTCGCCTTTTTTCTTTTCGCGGGGGATATTGCTACGCAGATGCCGTGACGCTCTTCTGGCAATCCATGCAATAGACGTTCCCATTGAATCTTGCTTTGTTGCCCCAGCAAAATTTTGCGACCGTGTAGCTGACGGAAGCGTTGCACTGATGGCAAATGAGCTTTGAACTTTTGCCCTTGGCGCCGGCTGTGGCGCTTGCCTCTGGCAGCGCAGGGGATGCTACGGCGGGGGGCGGGGCTTCCTCAGGGGTAGGCGCGAGGGGCGATGCGGGTTTGGATGTGGCGATGGGCGCAATCTTCGGCAGCCCGAATTTTGCGGCCCACTCGAAAGAGACTGGCTGGTGAGCGGCTGCAAGCCGCCGGGCAAAGTCCTCAAGCGTATCCTGGCCAATTACTCTGGCTGCATTGAGGACGTTGCTCTCCTTTTCAATGTTGTTGGCGATACGCGCCTTGAGCTGGTCGTTCTTGATCACTTGCTCCAAGCCGTCGAGCTTGGCTGTTGGTCGCGTGATTCGGGCGTTTTTGGAAACCAGGACAAGGCCGCTCAACACCGGGTTGATGGTGAAACCAAGGCGCTTGGGCGGAGGCACTTGCCCCGACTTGAAAACCACTTCGAGAACGGCCATGTGACGCTTGTTTTGCTCGATGGGCGAAGGGACGCCATAGGCCTTCTTGTTCGCGTAAAAGGCAGTGAATTCGCCATGCTCGTTGATGGCAATTCCCTCGCCAAATCGTTTGCTTTCGCAAACGTAGATTTCCATAAAGCGATTGATAAGGAGGTGATCTATCTGGGCCACCCGACCTTCGCATTCGAGCCTCAAGTCGTGGATGATCATCCAGTTTTTGGAGGAGGCATAGTGAAAATCTATCTCGTATGCCGCCTCAACTTCTCCTTTCTGGCCGGCTCGGATATTGCGGATTTCCTGTTCGATACGTTGGCGAATCTCCGCTGTAATGTCAGTGCGTGATGCCAGTTCCGTAAGGGCTTGCACGTCCCTCGTCTTGTCGTCAGCTTGTTTGATCAGCATGGGCGATAGCAGAAAAAAGTTGCGACAAGGATACAGAACAACGGCCGGCGTGGGATAGTGATCGATAGCGTCCAAGGGACGCGAATCCGCCTTGGCCGCCAATGATCGCTGGATGGGACTGCGAGGCATTGACCCCCTTTGGCAGCGCCAACGATAATCCCCCTTCTCGCCACCGCCCTTTTTGCACATGCCCCATTCATCGCCGCTTCCCCGCCGCTCGGCCGCCGAGCAGCGGCATCTCGACGCCATGCTGCGCGAGACCTTCGAGCAGCGCCTGCGCTTCAACACGGTGCTCGGCCTGCGCGTCGTCTCGCTGGCCCCCGAGGGGCCGCAACTGGCTTTCGACATGCGACCGGAACTGATCGGCAACTATCTGCACGGCCGCCTGCACGGCGGCGTGATCGCCGCCGTCCTCGACACCGTCGCCGGCCTGGCGGTAGCTGTCGGCATCGCCGAAAAATTCAGCAATGAAACGGCCGAGCAGCTCGCCCACCGTTTCGGCCGCATCGGCACCATCGACCTGCGCACCGACTACCTGCACCAGGGTATCGGCCATACCTTCACCGCCACCGGCCACCTGACCCGCCTGGGCGGCCGCATCGCCTCGCTGCAAATGCGCCTGGAAAACGAAACCGGGCTGCTGATCGCCACCGGCGGCGGCGCCTATGTTGTCAGTTAGAAAGCGACCGCACTCATGGAAACCGTCATTCGCGCCCTGCAGGCCGACATCACTTCGCTCCCGGTCGATGCCATCGTCAATGCGGCGAACCCGTCGCTTCTTGGCGGCGGCGGCGTCGATGGCGCGATTCACCGCAGCGCCGGCCCGGAACTGTTGAACGAGTGCCGCCTCCTGGACGGCTGCATGACCGGCCAAGCCAAACTGACCAAGGGCTACCGCTTGCCCGCCCGGCACGTCATCCACACGGTGGGGCCAATCTGGCGCGGCGGCACGAGCGGCGAGCCGGAACTGCTGGCCTCCTGCTATCGCAATGCGCTGGAACTGGCCTTTGCCAACGACATTGCCACGCTCGCCTTTCCCAGCATCAGTACGGGCATTTACGGTTATCCCATCGCGCTCGCGGCCAAAATAGCCATCGCCACGGTGCGCGCTGCGCTACCGGGGGCCGGCGGGAAACTGCGCGAAGTCATCTTCTGCTGTTTCTCGCCGGATGATCTGCGGGTCTATGAGAGCGCGCTGGCTGAGTCGGCGGCCTGACCCGCCATCCCACCGGATCGCCCGCAACGGCTGAATTCAGCCGACCAGTTCGGGCGCTATCACGGCGCGCAGCACGGTCTGCGTTTCGCCGTGACGGACGCGGTTGGAAAGCCACCACAGGGCGCCTTTGCGAATGCTCCAGTCGGCTTCGTGGCCGGCCAGCAGTAGCGCCGCCAAGCGGCCAAGCACCGGCTGGTGACCGACGATGAGCGCAGCGCCGCCGGCCTGCGGCCAGTCGCAGGCGGCGATCAGCGCCGACGTGTCGGCATCGGGCGCGAGCCGGCGCTCGGTTTCGAATGGCAGGCGCAGCGCCTCCACCGTCTGCCGCGTCCGCGCCGCCGGGCTGACGAGGATGCGCAGCCGCTTCGGCTGGCGCGCCCTGATCCAAGCCGCCACGACCTCTGCCTGGCGTTGGCCGCGTTCGGTCAGGGGCCGCGCCAGATCGTCGTCGCCTTCCTCGGCTTCGGCGTGACGCCACAACAACAGATCCATGCTCGTCGCTCCGGGTAATTCCGGCATGCTGCCCTCCGCCTGTTACGCCACGATGACAGTAGTATAGGACGCTGCGGACATCCCTGATCAGGGGTTAGCGCCATTCCGGCTTACGGGAGCGTGCGCTTGACGCGCTGGCCCGAGGAGAAGGCACCGCTGTAAGTGCGTTGCGAGTTCGTGAATGGAGCGGGTGAAGGGAATCGAACCCTCGTTATCTGGTTGGGAACCAGGAGTTCTACCATTGAACTACACCCGCTCTGAACCTTCGGAAAAAGACATAAGCGTTCCCCGGGCGGGGATTGTAGCACCACCCCTTGCCTTGGCGATGCGGTGGATTTTGCGCACGAAATATCGCTCGCCGCCGCGTCTGCCGCCGGCATCAGCGGCCTGAGGCGACAATGCGTTCGATGCGCCGTTGCCGTTCGGCTGCCGCGGCATCTTCGCCGCGCGCCAGCAGGCGGTCGCGGTCGGCAGCCAGCCAGGCGAGCAGGGGCCGTCGCCAGCCTTGTTCGGCCGCCGTGTCGATAGCCAGGGCATGGGCGTCATCGGGCAAGCGGCCGGACTGGCGCAGCATGGCGGCGGCGAGAAGGCGGGAGAGCGGGTCGGCGATGGCCGCCAGATCGGCTGTCGCGCCGCTTTGCCATGCTCGCCGCTGAACGGCGGGCAACTGCTCGGCGGCGATGTTGGCGCCGGCCAGCCAGGCGGCGTAGGCGTTTTCGCTGGCGCCGGCATCCGCCGCCAGGGGCTGGAAGGGCGAGCAGCCGTTGGCGGCGAGGCTGGCAACTTGGGCGGCGCAGACGGTCAGTTCGATGCGCGCCATCAGCGTGGCGTCGCCGCCGCGCCCGACTTCGCGTCGGGCCAGAGCCAGTTCGTGGCTGGCGACGCGCTCGTCGCCGCCGAGCCAGGCTTCGCGCCAGGCGTTGAGCGCGGCGTCGGTTTCCAGCAGCCAGCGCGGCGACGACGGGGCGGCGCAGGCGCTCAAAAGGCCGGCGGCGGCCAGCAGAAGGAGTAGACGTTTCATGGCAGTTTCAACTCCCTTTCCGTGGCGAAGGGCCATTTCTGATTCAACTGCCCGGTCAGGACATTGACCCGGCGCAGGGTCGCTTCCACGTCGTTGCGCAACGCGTCGAGATCGCTGCTGGCGATGCGGGCGTTGGCGGCGATGGCCTGGGCATCACCCAGAATGGCGTCGGCCTTGCCCAGACTGGTGCGGACTTCGGCCAGTAATTTGGTCAGTTCATCGAGCGACAGCCGTGCCTGATCGCTCAGGCCGTCCGGGTCGAACAGGCGGGCGTCGGCCTTGGCCAGCAGCGTATTGGCGCGTTCCAGGGCGGCCACGACCTGACGGGCGTTCTGCTCGCCGCCAAGCAGGGCGCTGAGGGCGCCGTAGCGGCCATTGAGGGCGGCGCTGAACTGGCGCAGGTTGTCGAGGCTGGCGGAGAGCGCCGATTGTTCGGCGGTCAGGCGTTCGAGATTGGCGACCAGTTGCTGGATACCGACGACCAGTTGCGGCAGGCCGGCTGCCGCGTCGCCGACCAGCACCTCGCGGCGGGCGTCGTCGGGTAGCGACGGATCGTCGAGCATGCCACTGAAGGCGCGCAGGCTGGCGCCGCCGACGACGCCGCGTTCCAGCGTGAATACCGACGAGCTACGCAGCCAGCGCGCTTCGCCGACGGGCACGTCGATGTGGAACAGCGCCTTGCCGTCCTCGCCCAACTCGACGCGGACAACGCGACCGATGACGAAGCCGGAGAAGGTCAGGTTGCTGCCGACGCCGACGCCCTCGGCGCTGTCGGCGATCAGCACGAGGCGCTGGTTGCGCTCGAAGACGCCGCGGGCGTCGAGCACGAACAGCACGAAGGCGACGATGGCCAGCAGCGTCAGCACGAGCACGGCGGCGGCCTTTTGCGGGGCATGGGGAATATCCGGCGGGGCGAAGGGCGGTTCGGGCGTGGACATGGATTTTCCTAGAGACGGGGCAGGATCAGCAAGGCGACTTCGATCAGGATGAGCAGGGCCAGCAGATAGGCCATCACCCGCATCTGGCGCGGCAGCGGGTCGCTCTGGTCGCTTTCGAGGGCGACGCTGGCGGGAACCAGACCAACGACGATGGCGAACGCCAGCAGCTTGAACGTCAGAACGATGGCCGTGGCCGGGTCGAACACCTGGCCGATCAGGCGCGCGTAATCGGCAAGCGCCCATTGGCTGAGGCCATGCACCACCACATAGGCGACGGCCAGCGCGCCGATGCCGCCAAGCACGGCCAGCACCAGCACGGTGCCGGCGCTGCCGATGACGTAGGGCAGCAAGGCGCGATAGCCCGGCGGCGGCGCGCCGGGCGGGCGGGCCAGGCGCTGCATGGTCAGCGGAGCGAGGCGCAGGGCGACAAATAAAGCCGCGGCGAGCGGCAGCAATTCCAGCACCAGAACGCGCACCACGGCTTCCAGCGCCAGATGCGACAGGCCGTAACTGGCGCTGGTGACGGCAACGACATGGGTGAGCACGGTGCCGACCAGGACACAGCCCAACAGATAGCCGGGCAGCATCTGCCAGGCGCCGAGGCAAAACATGGCCGCCAGCCCGTGCCGGGTTGGCCGGTCGTAGCAGGATGGCGACAGGGCGGCGGTCAGGGTCATGGCGGCAAAAGCGGCGCGCCGACGCTGCCGCGCCAGCCAGCGCCAGCAACGGGCGGCGGGCGATGGACGGGAGGCGGAATCGCTAGGCATCGCGGCGCTGCCGGGTATCGGGGAAATAAGCCATGGGGTGCTCGCAGATCACGATCACCCGCTATATTGACATGCTTTCACCGCCTTAATGCCCAACAGCCTGCTTACCCAGGGCCATCGCATGAAAGGCGCGTTGCCTGTGCTCTCCCCCCGCGAGTGGAAGAGGGGTTTCAAAGCGCGCACTGCGGGAGATGCCGTGGCGCGCCATTTTGCCGGCCGCCGTCGCCCCTTTCCTGCGAACGGCTAGGGATGCTCTGCATAAGTCGAGCGGTAAGTGGGCGCTGCGGATCGGGATGGGCTGCAAGGCGCGAACCGCAGCCATAGCAGGGCTATGGCGAGGATTCGCAACGCCGCAGACCGCCCGATTCCGCAGATGCCCACGGCGCGGTGACTTGTGCAGAGTATCCCTAGAGCAAAGGCATGATGCGCCGCAAACCCAGCGCGATCAGGACCAGTCCAGCCGCGCGCATCAGCCATGGCGCCAGCCATTCACGTTCCGCGCGCAGCGCCATGCCCAGGCGGCCGGCCAGCGGTACGAGCAGCAGAATGGGTGTCATCGTCGCGCCAATGCCGAAGACCAGGCCGAAACTGGCGCCGCGCAGCGGATCGCCCGTCTCGGCCGCCAGGGCGAGCAGCGAGGCCAGCGGCGTGCAGGGCGTCAGCGCCAGTGCGGCGCCCATCAGGAAAGGCGGCGTGGCGTCGCGCGGCCGCCCCCAGCGTATCGTCTGCACG
>WREP01000032.1 GCA_009779265.1 Betaproteobacteria bacterium | reverse complement strand
GATAGTCCGCCACGCGAATCTGCCCACCCAATGCCTGTGCCTTGCCTGCCATCTTCGTCTCCCCGAACGTTCCGACAACAGGCGTAGATTACACCTAATTCATCTAAGTGAACAGCATTGGGGACGTACCCCGGTTATCACCCCGGTTATCCAAGAGTTTGCTCCGCGCATCTCGACCTGCGCCCTGGTCGACGCGGCCTGAAGCCGCACCCTTTCAGTGGGCCTCGCCCGCCAGTTCGGTGGGTTCTTCCGGGCGGCTGGATTCGATCAGGATGCTGACGCGGCGGTTGCGCGCTCGGCCTTCGAGCGTCGTATTGGTTTCGACCGGCCGCGTTTCGCCGTAGCCGATGGCCGTCAGGCGTTCGGCGCCGACGCCTGCGTCGTTGAACAGACGCAGCACGGTGGTCGCCCGCATGGCTGATAGTTCCCAGTTGGAGGGGAACTGGGCGGTGGCGATGGGCATGTTGTCGGTATGCCCTTCGACGATGATGGGGAAATCGGCATGGGTCAGCACTGCCGCGATGGCGCGCATGGCGCTGACCGATTCCGCTTGCAGCTTGGCATAGCCGGGCTGGAAGAGGACGCTGTCGTTGATTTCGATGGTGACGCCGCGGCTGGTTTCGAGTAGCCGCACCTTGCCTTGGGCGACCAGCGGCTGGAGCGCCGCCATGATTTCGTCAGCGATGTTTTTCATGCGCTGGCGCTGCTCGGCCTTGCGCGGGTCCGGCAGCTTGTCCGGCTTGGCTATCGGCGGCGCCGTTACCGGCGGGGCGCCCTGGATGGTCACGATCGGCTGGCCACCCGGCTGCGCCGTCTGGTTTTTGAAGGCATTGACCAGGGCATTCGACAACACCTTGTATTTGCCTTCGTTGACCGAGGAGATGGCGTACATGACGACAAAAAAGGCAAACAACAAGGTAATGAAATCGGCATAGGAGACGAGCCAGCGCTCCAGGTTCTCGTGCTCCTCTTCGCGGCGGCGGCGGCGGGCCACTAGCGCAGGTATCCCAGGAGGCGGCCCTCGATGATGCGGGGATTGTCGCCTTGCGCGATGCCGACCAGGCCGTCGATCAACATCTCGCGCACGCCGACCATGCGGCTGATGTAGTACTTGAGTTTGCCGGCGATGGGCAGGTAGATCAGGTTGGCGAGGCCAACACCGTAGATGGTGGCGACGAAGGCGACAGCGATGCCGCTGCCGAGCTTGCTCGGGTCGGTGAGATTTTCCATGACGTGGATCAGGCCCAGCACCGCCCCGAGAATGCCGATGGTCGGCGAATAGCCGCCGGCCGCTTCCCAGACTTTGGCCGACTGCCGCCACTCGTCCTCGAAGGTGTTGATTTCGACTTCGAGCAATTCGCGGATGCGTTCGGGATCGGCGCCATCGACCAGCAGTTGCAGACCCTTGCGGGTAAATTCGTCCTTCACCGACGGAATGTGGTTTTCCAGAACCAGCAGACCCTCGCGGCGGGATGTCTGGCTCCAGCGAAGAATCTGGTCGATCAGGCTTTTCTGCTCGATTTTCGGCGGTATCCAGACCCACTTGGCCATTTTCAGGCCGCGCCAGAAGATGTGAAAGGGCGCTTGCAGCATGACCGCGCCAAGCGTGCCGCCCAGGACGATCAACAGGGCGGCCGGCTGGGCCAGCGAGCCGACATGCCCGCCTTCCAGCACCTGACCGCCGAGAATGGCCACCAGACCGAGTACCAGACCGGCGATACTAAGTTTATCCACGCGACCCTCCCTTGCGCTTGCCCGCCGCCTTCGGCAAGCCGCCGACGACCTGCGCCCGCAGGCGGGCGATGGCCTGACTGTGCAACTGGCAGACGCGCGATTCGGTGATGCCCATGACTTCGCCGATTTCGCGCAGATTCAGTTCCTGCTCGTAATACAGGCCCATCATCAGCTTCTCCCGCTCCGGCAGGCGGGCAATGGCGGCGACCAGGGTTTGCCGGATATTGCGGTCTTCCAGGATGGCGGCCGGATCGGCGCTGTTGTCGCTGATGTGGCGGTCGAGAAAGCTCTCGTCGCCATCGCCGGCAAAATCGTCGAAATAAACGATCTGGTGGCCGCGCGCCTCCTGCAAGGTGTGCTGGTAATCGGCCAGCGACATGCCCAAGGCGTCGGCCAGCTCGCTTTCCGTGGGCACCCGGCCATGTTCGTGTTCGAGCTGGGCGATGGCGGCTTCGATGCGCCGCAGTTCCCGGCGCAGGGTGCGCGGCAGCCAGTCGTTCTCGCGCAGCCCGTCGAGCATGGCGCCGCGCACGCGCTGCGTGGCGTAGGTTTCAAACTGGGCGCCGAATCCTTCCTGATAGCGATCCATGGCATCGAGCAGACCGATCATGCCGTTTTGCACCAAATCATCGAATTGCACGCTGTTCGGCAGCCGAGCCATCAAATGAAAGGCGATACGCTTCACCAGCGGCGCGAAGCGCTGAACCAACTGTTCTCTGTCTGGCTGCCCGGCAGCGGTATACATCAAGCTCGCAGTGCGTTGGGGGTTATGCGTTGGCTCAAGTGTAACAGTTGCTGAATGAATTGCTCGACCCCGCGCCCGCCCTCGTCGTTGCCCTGCCAGTACAGCAGTTCCCCGGCGATATCGCGGAAAGCCGCAGCCGCCGACGAATCCGGCGCCTGAATGAGCACCGGGCGGGCCAACTGGAAGGATTGGCGCAGCGCCTCGTCGAGCGGAATGGCCCCGGCGTAGTCCAGTTGCGCGATGTTGCGCTGGGCCGCGACCTGGGCGATGTTGTCGAAAATCGAGCGGGCATCGGCCTGACTGCGCACCTTGTTCACCAGAATGCGGAAATGGCGGCGGGCAAAGGCCTGGCTGATTTTCTTGATCAGCGAATAGGCCTCGGTAATCGAGGCGCTGCTGCCGGAAAGCACCACCACCGCCTCGCGCGAGGCGAGGCCAAAGGGCGAGAAACCGCCGGGATGGGCCATGCTGGCATCGACCAGGATCACGTCGAGCGGCCGCTCCAGGCCCGACATGGCGTCGAGCAGGGTCTGCTGCTGCGGCAGCGACAGCCGGCCAAGCTTCTTGACGGCGCGTGCGGCGGGCAGGATGCACAGCCCCTGCATCGGCTGCAACAACACATGGGGCAGAGCGATTTCGCGCTGCACGACGTTAAGCAGATCGTAGCGGGGCGTCAGGCCGAAGGAGGCGGCGATGTCGTCGCGCGCCGCATGTTCGTCGATGATCAGCACTTCCTTGCCGAGCCGGGCCAGGGCGGCGCCGAGATTGGCCACGGCCACGCTGCGGCCGACGCCTTCGCAGCCGGCGACGAAGGTCACCACTTGCAAGTGCTGGCCGCAACCGAGCATGCGCCGCAAGCCAGCCGCCTGATCGACGCGGAAATCAGCCATGATGCGCTCCGGCCGCCATCAGGCCGGCGCTCGCCATCATGAGCGCCGGTTCGATACCGGCATGTTTGTGCGGCGAGGCTTCCGGCAAATCCTTGAAGGCGCGGTGCAGTAGATAGGCGCGATTGGGCAGGTGCATATCCTCCGGCACCCGCTGGCCGTTGGCCACATAGTGCAGGCACAGGCCGTGGCGCATCACCGCGTCGAGGGCGCTGGCCAGACTGGCGGCCTCATCGGTCTTGGTCAGGATGCAGCCGGCCAGCTTGTCGCCCTGATAGGCGCGCACCACGTCGTCCAGTGTGTCGCCGCGCGAGGTGGCCGACAGCAGCAGCAGGCGCTGCACGTCGCAGCCGGCCAGCATGTCGGTCAGTTCCGGCACCAGCTTGTCCTTCTGGCTCATGCCCATGGTGTCGATCAACACCAGATGCTTGTGCTGTAACTCCTTCAGCGTCTGCCGCAGTTCGAAGGCGTCCTTGACCAGATACACCGAGACGCCGAGGATGCGGCCATAAATGCGCAATTGTTCGTGGGCGCCGATACGATAGCCATCGGTGGTAATCAGGGCGACCCTGTTCGCCCCGTGGCGGAGCACGCCACGAGCCGCCAGCTTGGCGGCGGTGGTGGTCTTGCCGACGCCGGTCGGCCCGACCAGGGCATAGACGCCGCCGCGATCGACGATGTCGGCGCCGCTGCCGGCGGTCCGCAGCGAACGATCGGCGGCGCCCTTGACCCAGGCCAGGGCCTGCACGCCATTCATGGCGGTCGGTAGGTCGGCCAGTAGGTCGCGGGCGAATTGCGGCGAGAAGCCAGCGTCGAGCATCTGACGCAGGATTTCGGTCTTGACCGGGGCCGAGCGGGCGGATTCGCCCCAGGCGAAACCGGCCAGATGCTGTTCGACGATGCGACGCAGCGAGCGAATCTCGTTCATCACTTCCAGCGGCACCACCTCCGCCGTCGTCCGGCGCGGCGCGGCGGCCAGCGCCGGCTGCGGCGACGGCATGGAGCGCGGCGGGGCTTCAAAATTACGCAGGGCGCCGGTGCGGGGAATGCCGGCATTGACCGTGGCAGCCGAGCGCGCGGCAGGCGCTGGCGCGGCGGCGGGCGGCGCCGAGGTCAGCGTTTGCAGGCCGGGAATGGCGTGACGGGCGGCCTGCGCCCGGGCGGTGCTGAGCGAGATGCGGTAATCATCGTCATCGTCGACCGGAGCGCGCCCGGCCTGGACGGGCGGCAGCGGCATATCGGCCACCGTGGTCGGCGCGATCATCGCCATGTCGCGGGCGGCGACGGCCATGATCTCGACGCCGCCGGCAATGCCCCGGTTGGAGAGGATGATGGCGTCGTTGCCGAGCGTCTCCTTGACTTTGCGCAGGGCGTCACGCGGCGTGGCGGCGATGAATTTTCTGACGTTCATGTTTTATTACCCCCAATTACCGAGGTCACCTTGATGATTCGGTTTTCCGGAATTTCGTCATGCGCCAGCACCTTGAGCTGGGCAACGGAGCGGCGCAGGAAGCGGGACAGCAAGAGGCGCAGGCTGCCCGGCACCAGCAGCACCGCCGGCAGGCCGAGGCTTTCCTGGCGCTGGGCGGCGGCAGCGGTTTCGCGCACCAGGGTGTCGGCCAGACCCGGCTCGAAGCTGGTGTTTTCGCTGCCGCCGGCAACAGCCTGGGCGAGCAGGCGCTCGAGCGTCGGGTCGAGCGACATGACCTGCATCTCGCCATTGCCCGGGAACAGTTGCTGGACGATGGCCCGGCCGAGGGCGGTGCGCACCTGGACGAGCAGTTCGTCGGCATTCTGGGTGCGGCTGGCATGGTCGGCGACGGTTTCGATAATGGTGCGCATGTCGCGGATATGCACGCCTTCGTCGAGCAGGCTTTGCAGCACTTTCTGCAAGACGCCCAGGGGCAGCGCCTTGGGTACCAGATCCTCAACCAGTTTGGGCATTTCCTTGCCCAGATGATCGAGCAGTTGCTGCACTTCCTGACGCCCCAGCAATTCGCCGGCATGGGTCAGGATCAGGTGGTTGAGGTGGGTGGCAACGACGGTCGAGGCATCGACCACGGTATAGCCGTAGGCTTGCGCTTTGTCGCGCAGGCTGGCGTCGATCCACACCGCCGGCAGGCCGAAGGCCGGATCGACGGTGGGCGTGCCGCCCAAAGTGCCGGCCACGCGCCCCGGATTGATCGCCAGGAACTGGCCGGCGTAGGCTTCGCCAGCGCCGAGTTCGACCCCCTTGAGCAGGATGCGGTAGGCGTTGGGCTTGAGTTCCAGGTTGTCGCGGATATGCACCGGCGAGACGAGGAAGCCAACTTCCTGGGCGAATTTCTTGCGGATGCCGCGGATGCGCCGCAGCAGTTCGCCGTCCTGCGACTTGTCCACCAGCGGGATGAGGCGATAGCCGACTTCCAGACCGAGCACGTCGAGCGGCGCGACGTCGCTCCAACTGGCTTCCACCGCTTCCGCCACCGGCGTCGCCGCCACCTTGACCGGCGGCGTGGCGGCCAGGCGCTGTTCGCGCTGCGTCATGCGCATGGCGAGATAGCCGATGGTGCTGGCAAGCAGCAGGAAAACCAGGTTCGGCATGCCGGGAATGAGACCGAGGAAACCGATGATGCCGGCAGTGATGAACAGCGCGCGGGGATTGCGGAACATCTGCCCGAGCACCTGCTGGCCGACGTCGCGGTCGTCGGAAACGCGGGTCACCACGAGGCCGGCGGCAACCGAGATGATGAGGCCGGGAATCTGCGCCACCAGACCGTCGCCAACGGTCAGCAGGGTATAGGTCTGGCCCGCCGTGGCGAAATCCATGTCGTGCTGGAAGATGCCGACGAACAGCCCGCCGACGATGTTGATGAGCATGATGACGATGCCGGCGATGGCGTCGCCGCGGACGAATTTCGAGGCGCCGTCCATCGAGCCGTAGAACTCGGACTCGCGGGCAACATCCTGGCGGCGCTGACGCGCCTCGTCCTCGCCAATCAGGCCGGCGTTGAGGTCGGCGTCGATGGCCATCTGCTTGCCCGGCATAGCGTCGAGGGCGAAGCGGGCCGAGACTTCCGCCACCCGGCCGGCGCCCTTGGTGATGACCATGAAATTGATGATCACCAGAATCATGAACACGACAATGCCGACCGCGAAATTACCACCGACCAGGAAGTGACCGAAAGCCTCGATCACCTTGCCGGCGGCATCCGGCCCGCTATGCCCCTCGATCAGCACGACCCGGGTCGAGGCGACGTTGAGCGACAGGCGCAGCAGCGTGGTCACCAGCAGCACGGTCGGGAAAACGGAAAAATCCAGGGTCTTCTGGGTGTTGATGGCAACCATCAGCACCAGCACCGAAATGGCGATATTGAAGGTAAAGAACAGGTCGAGGGCGAAGGCCGGCAGCGGCAGCACCATCATCGCCAGAATCATCAGGATGAGGAGCGGCGCCGCCAGTTGAGTAACGCTCAAGCGGCCGAGGAAACCTTGCAGGCCCAGCGAGGAAGTCGCCATTTACGCCGCCTCCGGAACCAGTTCGGGCGGCACCGGCAAATCGCGCGGCGGCACCGGATAGGCGCCGCCGCTCTGGCGCCAGCCGGCTAACTGATAGACATAAGCCAAAACTTCCGCCACGGCGTTGTACAGGGCGGCGGGAATTTCGCCGTCGAGTTCGGCGTGGCGGTTCAGGGCGCGCGCCAGGGGCGGCGCTTCGAGTATCGGCACGCCGTGCGCGGCGGCTATTTCGCGAATTTTCAGGGCGATGTTTCCGGCCCCCTTGGCCACCACCTTCGGCGCCCGCATCCCGGTCTGGTAAGACAAGGCCACGGCGTAATGTGTCGGGTTGGTGACGACGATATTGGCCTCCGGCACCGCCGCCATCATCCGCCGCCGGGCGGCCTGCATCTGCAAACTGCGGATGCGCCCCTTGACGTGCGGGTCGCCCATCATTTCCTTCATTTCGCGCCGCACCTCATCCTTGCTCATTTTCAGCTTGTGGAAGTATTGCCAGAGCTGGAAGGGCACATCGGCCACCACCACCAGGGCCAGCGTCGACACGAGTATGAGGAAGCAGAAGGAAACCAGGCGGCCGGCGTGCGACAGCGCAATATCCAGCGGCTCGGTCAGGAGGCCGAAAATTTCCTCGCGCAAATTCCCGATCAGCAGCACGGCGACGCCGCCAACCAGGGCCGCCTTGAGTATCGCCTTGGCGAGTTCCATCAGGCTGTTCCACGAGAACATCTTGCCGATGCCCTTCATTGGGCTGAGGCGCTTGGGATCGGGCGCCAGCGCCTGCGGCGCGAACACCCAGGCATTGAGAAAGAAAGGCGGCAACAGGGCGGCCAGGACCAGCACGGCCATCAACGGAGCGAACAGGAAGAAAGCTTCGCCGAACACGGCGCCGAAATGCGGTACGAGCAAGCCGGGATTGCGCGCCAGATCGCTATCAATGCTCAAGGCATCGCGCGCGATCAGCGTCGCGCGCCGGGCGAACCAGCCGCCCAGCATCCAGATCGTGGCGGCGGCGGTTATCAGAACCAGGAAGGTGCCGAGTTCGCGCGAGTGCGGCACCTGCCCCTTTTCGCGCGCCTGCTCGATTCGCCTGGCTGTAGGCTCCTCTGTCTTTTCGAGATCGCTCTCTTCCGCCATGATCTTCTTCGGTGATCGATGCCGTCATTATAGGAAAAAACTAGAAAAATTAAATAGGTACGACGATTTTTTTAGCTAGTTCACGAAATGCCAGCCGCAACACTATGACAACATGGTTAACCTGTGAAACGACTGGCTCGCGGGCGGCGGGAACGGCGGACGCAGCAAAAGAGGGGGCAAGCCCCCTCTCTCGACGCATTGATGGGAAGAGGATGTCAGGCCGCGGTCAGCGCCCGCAGGTTGGCCGCCATGTCGGGATTCTGGCCGAGGTCGGCAAGCAACTCCTTCATGTCGAGAATCAGCACGATCTGCCCATTGGACAGCGTGGTCACGCCGGCCACGCCTTTCGGACGGAAATCGTCGAGCGGCTTGATAACCGCGTCGTCGCGCCCGGCGAAGCTGTCAACCGAGAGGATGAAGCTACGCTCGGCGGTCTGCATGAAGACGCCGTATTCCGGGTAGCGTTCGAGCGGCCAGCCAAGCAGGCGGGCCAGCGAGATGACGGGTAGCACCTCGCCGCGCACGACCAGGGTTTCCTTGCCGCCGACTTCCTGAACGCGCTCGCGCTCGATGGGCAGGATTTCGCGCACCAGCGACAGCGGCAGCGCGAAGGGCTGCTCGCCGAGCAGCACCAGCAGTACCGGCAGGATGGCCAGGGTGAGCGGCAGGGAGATGAGGAATACCGAGCCCTTGCCCGGCTCCGAACGGATTTCGATGGAACCGTTGAGTTTCTGGATATTGGTCTTGACCACGTCCATGCCGACGCCGCGGCCGGATACGTCGGAAATCTGCGCTTTGGTCGAGAAGCCCGGCAGCAGGATCAGACCCAGGCTCTGCCGCTCGTCGAGGGTATTGGCTTCTTCCTCGGAAATCAGGCCCTTTTCCACGGCCTTGGCGCGGATGCGCTCGGCGATGATGCCCTTGCCGTCGTCGGCGATAAGCAGCACGATGTGGTCGCCTTCCTGGCGCGCCTCCAGGCGCACCAGGCTCTTTGGCGGCTTGCCGGCGGCTTCGCGCTCGTGCGGCATTTCGACGCCGTGATCGACGGCATTGCGGATGAGGTGGATCAGCGGATCGGCCAGATCCTCGATCATCGTCTTGTCGACTTCGGTTTCCTCGCCGGCCAGCACCAGTTCGACATCCTTGCCGAGTTGCCGGGCGAGGTCGCGGGCGATGCGCGGATATTTCTGGAACAAGCGACCGATCGGCTGCATCCGCGTCTTCATCACCGAGTTCTGCAAATCGGAGACGAGCAGGTCGAGTTGGCTGACGGCCTGATCGAGCGCGTGCAGGGTTTCCGAATCATTCTTGCCGGCCAGGATGTCGGCGCGCAGGCTGGTCAGCCGGTTCTTGGTCAGGCCGATTTCGCCGGACAGATTGAGCACCTGATCGAGACGCGAGGTATCGACGCGGATGGTGCTTTCCCGCCCGCCGCGGTCTTCCGCCCGCCGCGCCGAACTTGGCTGGCTGCCGGGACGATCGGCGGTACGCCGGCCAAAGGGCGACGGCGCGCCCGCCGGCTGCGCCACCGCGGGCGCCGCCGGGACGGCGGCGGCAACCACCGCCTGGCCGATCAATTCTCCCGGCGCGACCGGCGCCACGCCGGCCGGCTGGCCGGTCAGGGTGGCGTGCAGCGCCTGCCAGTCCGGATCGCTGCCGGCGCTTGCCGGGGCGGCTGGCGGCGCGGCCGCGGCAACCGCCGCCATGGCGACCGGCTGCCGGCCTTCCAGGGCATCCTGCAAGGCGGCGATCACCGTCGGGTCAGCCGGTCGCGGCATCACCATCTGACTCAGTTCGCCGAACATTTCGCGCACGCCCTTGGTCGCCGCCATGATCACGTCCATCAACTCCGGCGTCAGTTCCAGTTCGCCATTGCGCAGGCGGTCGAACAAATTTTCAGTCAGATGGCACAGCGTCACCAATTCGGCGGCGTTGAGAAAACCGGCGCCGCCCTTGACGGTGTGAAAACCACGAAAAATATCGTTCAGCAGGCCGCGATCATCCGGCGCCCGCTCCAAGTCGACCAGCTTGTTGTCCACATCGGAAAGCAGATCGTAGGCTTCCTGCAGAAAATCCTGCAGAAGGTCTTCCATTCCCGCGAAATCGCTCATCGTCGCGCTCCCTCAAAAACCGAGGCTTTCGAGCAGGTCGTCCACCTGCGCCTGATTGACCACCACATCGGTTCGCCCTTCGGCATTGACCACCGGCCCGTTCAACAGATTGTTTACTTCCTCGGTTCGCTTGGTGTCCGGCACCGTTTCCAGCAGCACGCCCATCAGGCCCGACTCCAGTTCCTGGGCCAGGGTGACGATTTTCTTGATGACCTGCCCGGTCAGATCCTGGAAATCCTGCGCCATCATGATTTCCGTCAGTTGGGCGTGCGTCGCCCGCGTTTTTTCCGGCAATTGCTGATTCAGGAAGGCGCGCGTCTCGCTGGCCAGCGCCTTGAACTCGGCGGTGCTCAATTGATTGGCGAATACCTGGTCCCAGCGGGCGCCAAGCGCCTGCCCGCGTTTTTCGATGTCGTCGACGAGCGGATTGGCGATGTCGGTGGCATTGAGCACCCGGCACGCCGCCTGTTCGGTCAGGTTGGCGACGTAGGCCAGGCGATCCTTGGCATCGGGCAGGGCCGACATGGTTTTTTCCAAGAGCTTGTCGTAGCCGATCTGGCCCAGGGTGTCGTGCAGGGCGCGGGCCATCTGGCCGATGCGGTTGAACACCGCTTCCTGCTTCGCCCAGTTTTCGCCCGGCGCGGCGTCGGCGGCGGCGCCCTCGGGCGCGCTTGCCGGGGCGGCGGGTTTTGCCGCGACGCTGTCGAACAGGGCCTGCAGGTCGTCGCTGTCACCGCTCGCTGCCTTGGCTGCCGCGGGCGCGGGAGGCGGCTGCGGCGCGGGCGGTGCGACTACCGTGTAGTCGGAGGCGATCGAGTCGAACAGGGCCTCGAGTTCGTTGGAATCATTGTTTGCCGTCATGACTTCTCCTCAGACCTATCCCATTTTCTCGAAAATCTTGTTCAGCTTTTCGGACAGGGTGCCGGCAGTGAACGGCTTGACGATATAGCCGCTGGCCCCGGCCTGGGCAGCGGCGATGATGTTCTCCTTCTTGGCTTCGGCGGTGATCATCAGCACCGGCAGGTGCTTGAGCGCAGGCGTCGCCCGGATGGTCTGCAACAGCGTCAGGCCGTCCATGTTAGGCATATTCCAGTCGGTCACGACGAACTCGAAGCCGCCGCTCTGGAGCTTCTGCAAGGCGATGGCCCCGTCCTCGGCCTCATCCACATTGGTAAAGCCGAGTTCCTTCAGCAAATTGCGGACGATCCGACGCATGGTCGAGAAATCGTCCACTACCAGGAATCGCATCTTGGGATCTGCAGCCATGTAGTGCTCCGAAACTTTCCTTATTGTCTTTCAACGAGCGGGCGCAAGGTATCGGCCAGCACTTCGGCGTCGAACTTGGCGACATAGGCGTCGACGCCCACCGACTTGCCCATCGCCCGATTGGCCTCCGACGACAGCGACGAGTGCATGACCACCGGCACGCCCTCGAAACGGATATCGGACTTGATATTCTTGGTCAAGACATAGCCGTCCATTTCCGGCATTTCGGCATCGACCAGGATCAGGCGAATCTCGTCGCGGATGTCGCGGCCGCTTTGCTGCGCGCTGGCGGCGATGCCCTGCAACCGTGTCCACGCCTCCAGGCCGTTGTTCGCGTGCTTGTGGCGCAAGCCGAGCTTGTCCAGCACTTCGGCGATCTTGCGCCGGGCGACCACCGAATCGTCGACAAAAAAGACGTTGGTATCAGGCGCCACGCGCGCCGGCGCAATGTCGACGATCATCCCCTCGCCGAAGGCATTGGCGAGAATCTGCTCGACATCGAGAATGGACACCAGACCGCCATCCTTCAGTTCGATGACGGCGGTAATCATGCCCTGATTGCTGGAGAGCACGCTTTCCGGCGCCTTTACCCGTTCCCAGTCGACGCGGATGATGCGATCGACGGAATCGACAAGAAAGCCCAGGGTGCGCTTGGAATACTCGGCGACCATCATGGTCTTGCCCAGGCCCGGCGGCACGCCGTCGAGTTGCAGGAAGGGCGACAGCGACAGCACCGGGATAACGTTGCCGCGCAGTGAAATCAGCCCCTCGACGCCGCGCGGCATGTTCGGCGTCTTGGTGATGCGCGGCGTGCGCCCGACTTCGCGCACCTTGAACACGTTGATGCCGAAAATTTCGCGGGTGCCCAGGGAAAACAGCAGCACCTCCATCTTGTTGGAGCCTGCGAGGCCGGTGCGCGCATCGACGCTATCGAGCAGATTCTTGCTTTGGACGAGATCCATGGACAGCTCCCTTGAGGACTCAGGCCGATTCGCCGGCCACGCCGAGGCGGCGGGTCAGGGTTTCCGACAGGCGCTGCGGCTCGAACTTGGGAACGTATTCGTCGACGCCGACCGACAGCCCGAGTTTCTGGTTGGACATCCCGGACAGGGAGGAATGCATGATGACCGGAATGCCGCTGAAGCGCGGATCCGACTTGATCTTCTTGGTCAGGATGTAGCCGTCCATTTCCGGCATTTCGATATCGGTCAGCACCAGACTGATGAATTTGGACGCCGGCTGACCCTGCGCTTTGGCATAGGTTGCCATTTTTTCCATTTCTTCCCACATGCGCAGGCCGTTGAGCGCGCTGACGCCCTTGATGCCCATTGCTTCCAGCGTCCTTTCGATCTGCCGCCGCGCCACGCTGGAATCGTCACAGTAATAGACCGTGGCGTCCGTGCGCTCAAGCGGCACGACGTTGCGAAACATCACTTCGTTGTCGATCGCGGTGGTTTCCGACAGCACCTTCTCGACATCCATCATCATCACCAGACGCCCGTCCTCGAGTTCGGTAACCGCGGTAACCAGACCGCCGGTCTGGGCCGTCAGCATTTCCGGCGGCACCCGCATCTTGCTCCAGTCGAGGCGCAGGATGGTATCCACCCCCTCGACGAGAAAGCCCTGGGTATGGCCGTTGTACTCGGTGACGATCATGATTTCGCGCGAATTTCCGGCACTGATGCCGGAATACTTGGCCAGGTCGATGACCGGCACCAAGGCGCCGCGCAGGCTGACCATGCCCTCGACCGACGGCGGCATTTCGGGCGCCGCCGTGATCGTCGGCGTACGCATCACCTCGCGCACCTTGAATACATTGATGCCGTAAGTTTCGCGCCGCTTCGTCCGGTGATCCTCGCCGAGGAAAAACAGCAAAATCTCGAGCTTGTTGGTTCCGGCCAGCTTGGTCCGCGCATCGATACTCTTCAACAACTCTGACATCGTCATTTCCTCGCACTACAGGCAATCGCCGTCTTACTCTCGTTATTGCCCCAGAAATACTAAGAATACACGTTTTTCAACACATGACAAACAGCAACCCGCCAAGAGCTGCCGGGAAAAATGACAGCTCAGTGGGCAGAAAAAAGCTCAGGAGATCGAAAATAATTTGCCAAAATTGGCAATATCGAACACCTGCTTGATATAACCGCGCACCCCGGTCAACGCGACCTCCTTGTCGGCATCGCCCAGCTTGTCGCGCAACGCGAGCAACATGCCGAGCGCCGAACTATCGAGATAGTCGACGCCAGAAAAATCGACGACCACCGCCCGGACATCGCCATCCACCGCCAGCGGCGCGCAGGCGCCGCGGAATTCGCGATGGGTATTGCCGTCGAAGCGGCCGGCCAGTTTCACGACGGCCTTGCCGGCATCCTTGCTGACACTCGCTTGCATGGGCTGTCCTGTCGACCAATAGTTACAACAAAGTATAAGCTTAACGCTTTTGTCATGGGCAACAAACCCATTCGGCAGACGGCGGGCCGCCGCAGTCCGGCGGCCGGAGCGGCGTTCAGCGGCTGACGGCGAGTACGCGCCGGGTCATATCGCCGAGCGGGCACTGTTCCTCGACGGCACCGACCACGAACGCCTCGCGCGGCATGCCGTAGACGACGCAGCTCGCCTCGTCCTGGCCGAAGGTCTGGGCGCCGGCCTGACGCATGCGCAGCAGGCCCAGGGCGCCATCCTTGCCCATGCCGGTGAGGATGACGCCGATCGCCTGGCGTCCGACCAGGGCGGCTGCCGAATCGAACAGGACATCGACCGAGGGGCGGTGGCGATTGACCGGCGGCGTCTTGAGCAACTCGGTCACGTAGCCGTGGGGGGCGCGGCGTATTTGCAGGTGGGAATGGCCGGGGGCGATATAGACCTTGCCCGGCTCGACTTTCTCGTTGCCTTGCGCCTCGATGATGCGCGGCGCGCACAGGCTGTCGAGACGCTTGGCAAAGGACGCGGTGAAGGTTTCCGGCATGTGCTGGACGATCAGGGTCGGCGGGCAGTTGGCGGGAAAGCCAAGGAGCAGTTCCTTGAGCGCCTCGGTGCCGCCGGTCGAGGCGCCGACGAAGACGATCCGCCCGCCGCCGCTGCCGGCCAGCAGCGGCGCGCTCGGCGTCGGCGCGGGCGCCGCCAGGGTCTGGCGGCGCGGATGGGCGTCTTTGGCGGCGCGGATTTTCTCGGCCAGTTCTTCGCCATAGTCGTCATGGCAGCGGCCGTCGGCGCGCGGCTTGCCAATGAAGTCGACGGCGCCCAGTTCCAGCGCCTTCAGCGTCATTTCCGAGCCGGCCGCGGTGAAGGCCGAGACCATCACCACCGGCATCGGCCGCTGCCGCATCAGGAGATCAAGGAACTCGATGCCGTCCATCCCCGGCATGCGGACATCCAGGGTCAACACGTCGGGATTGATGGACTTGATCATTTCAAACGCCGTCCGGGCATCGGGGGCGGAACCGACGACTTCGAGATCGGGCGCGGCGTTGATCATCCTGGCGAGGATCGTCCGCATCAGGGCGGAATCATCAACGACCAGGACGCGAATCTTGTTCAACATGTTGCTCCAGCAAACAGGGTTGCCACTGGCGGCTTTTTCACCGCGCCTTGTCCAGCGCGTAAACCGTCTTGCCCAGCGAGCGGAAGAGATCGGCGGCATGCATGAAACTTTCCGAATGTCCGGCAAAGAGCAGTCCATCCGGCTGCATCAGCGAAGCGAAGCGGGCGAGGATCTTGTATTGCGTCGGCTTGTCGAAATAAATCATCACATTGCGGCAGAAAATCACATCGAGCGGCCCTCTTACCAGATAACTGGCGTCGAGCAGGTTGATGCGCTGAAAGCTGATGATCGCCTTCAACTCCGGGCGCACCGTGTAAAAGCCTTCCTGCGCGCCGGTGCCGCGCTGGAAAAAGCGGCGCAGGCGTTCGGCTGACAGTTTGTCGACCCGATCCGCCGCATAGACGCCCTTGCGCGCCGTCTCCAGTACGTTGGTATCGAGATCGGAGGCGATGATCGATACATGCGAGAAGTTTGCGCCGAAGGTTTCGGCCACGGTGATCGCCAGCGAATAGGCCTCCTCGCCGGTCGAAGCGGCCGAGCACCAGACGCGAATCGGGCGCTGCGTCCCGAGTTTGCGCAGATGCTCGGCGAAAATCGGGAAATGGTGCGCCTCGCGAAAAAACGAGGTGAGATTGGTGGTCAGGGCATTGACGAAACGTTCCCATTCATCGCTACCCTTTTTCTCCAGCGCGTCCAGGTATTCGGTGAAGCTGCGGCAGCCGGTGGCGCGCAGGCGGCGCGCCAGACGGGAATAAACCATATCCTGCTTGATGGGCGAGAGCGAGATGCCGGCGCGTTGATAAATCAGTTTGCGCACCCGCTCGAAATCAGCCGGCAGAAAGTTGAATTCCCGCGGCCTGGCATCACGGACGGGCAGGGGGGGAATGACGATGGGCGGAACGAAGCGGGGTTTGTCGGGCACGGTCAATATCCTTCGCTCATCACCGGTCCGGGGCGACGACGCCCGGCTGGCTCAGGCTGTCATCGACCTCGTCGGCGCTAGCGATGCTGGCCTGCGGCCCATCTTCCTGCAACATGGCCTGTTCCGTTTTCTGGTTCAGGACGACGATGCTGATCCGCCGATTGACCGAATTGAGCGGGTCGTTTTTGTCGAACAGCACCGTCGAGGCCAGACCGACGACGCGCAACACCTTGTTGTCGCTCATGCCGCCGGCAATCAGCTCGCGGCGCGAGGCGTTGGCGCGGTTGGCCGACAGTTCCCAGTTGGTGAAACCCGCCATCCCCCCGGCGTAGGGCGCGGCATCGGTATGGCCGGCGAGGCTGATGCGGTTGCTGATGCCGTTCAGCGCCCGGCCGATCTGGTGCAGGATTTCGCGGGTATAGGGTTTGAGTTCGCTGCCGCCGGAGTCGAACATCGGCCGGTTCTGCTCATCGACGATCTGGATGCGCAAGCCTTCCGAGGTGATGTCGAGCAAGAGTTGCCGCTTGAATTGCGCCAGTTGCGGACTCTGCTCGATCATGCGCTCGATCTCGGCCTTCAGGGCCAGCAGGCGGGCATGTTCCTGGCGCTGGAATTCGAGCTGCGCCTCCTTGGAAAAAGAGGTGTGCTTCCTGGTTTCGACATCGCCCTGTTTGACCTGTCCGGCCTGGCGCGTCAAATCCTTGCCGCCGCCTTGCAGAATGCTGGTCGCGTCGCCCGACGAGGAACCGCCGGCTTGCGCGACTTTCAGCGGATTCTGGAAATACTCGGCAATGCCCTGCAAATCGCCCCGGGCCGTCGACCCCATCAGCCACATCAACAGGAAGAAGGCCATCATCGCTGTCACGAAGTCGGCATAGGCGATCTTCCAGGCGCCGCCGTGGGCGGCGTGGCCGCCCCCTTTCTTGCGCTTGATGACTATCGGGCGTGTGGAATCGTCGCTCATGCGAAAACCTTGGCGTGCCGGACTCAGCGGCCCCGACGCGCCTTGAGTTCGTCCTCAAGCTCACGGAACGAGGGGCGGGCATGCGAATCGAGCACCTTGCGGCCGAATTCGACCGCCACCTGCGGCGCATAACCGGACATCGAGGCCAGCAGAACCTGCTTGATGCACTTGTACACCGTCCCCCCCTCCTCTGCCTTCTGCGTCAGCAGGCTGGCCAGCGGCGCGACGAAGCCATAGGAAATCAGAATACCGAGAAAAGTGCCGACCAGCGCCCCGCCAATCATCTTGCCCAGCACCGGCGGCGGCTCGCCGACCGAGCCCATGACATTGACCACGCCCATGACGGCGACGACGATACCGAAGGCGGGCAGGCCATCGGCCATCCGGTTCATGACGGTGCCCGGCGCCGCGGCCTCGTGGTGGTGCGTTTCCAGTTCGACATCCATCAGGCTCTCGATCTCGACCGTATTCAGGTTGCCGCCAACCATCATGCGCAGATAGTCGGTCATGAACTCGATCACATGAAAATCGGCGACGACGTTCGGGTATTTGCCGAAAATCGGACTGGCCTCGGGATTCTCGACATCCCCCTCAATCGACATCAAGCCTTCCTTGCGCACCTTGGCAAGGATTTCGTAAAGCAGGGCCAGCACATCGACATAGAAGGCGGTGGTGAAGCGGGACCCCTTGAGGGCGCCGGGAATGGCGGCCAGGGTTGCCTTGACGATGCGAATATCGTTGCCGCCGACAAAGCCGCCGACGGCCAGGCCGATGATGGCGATATACTCCATTGGCATCCACAGCGCCAACAGATTGCCGTGCACGGCGTAGGTGCCCAGTGACGATGCCAGGATGACGATGTAGCCGAGAAAAAGAAACATGCAAAACCCCTAGGGATGTCGACCTTCCGCCGACACCGAAGCGCATATTTTATGATTTTTTATTGTACGTCACACCCATCGCCGCAGGACAAAGCCAGAAAAGCCTCCCGCCCACGGCAACGGCCGGCGGCGACTTCGGTGCTAGACTGGACGCGATTCATTCCCTTACCCGCATCGTGATCAGCTACTGCACCCGCTGCGGCGCCGGCGTTTCGTTCATCATCCCGGCGGGCGACAGCCTGCCGCGGCATGTCTGCACCGCCTGCGGCCACGTCCATTATGAGAACCCGCGTCTGGTCGTGGGCTGCGTGGCCGAATACGCTGGGCAGATTCTGCTCTGCCGGCGCGCCATCGAGCCGCGCCTCGGCTTCTGGACCCTGCCCGCGGGCTTCATGGAAAATGGCGAAAGCAGCGCCGCCGCCGCCCGCCGCGAAGCCTGGGAGGAAGCCAGGGCGCGCATCATCATCGACGCCCCGTTCGCCATGATCAGCGTCGCCCACATCAATCAGGTACACCTCTTTTACCGCGGCCGGCTGGCCGCGCCGGAGTATGCGGTGGGCGAGGAAAGTCTGGAGGTGGCGCTGTTCGCGCCAGCGGCAATCCCGTGGACGGAACTTTCCTTCCGCAGCGTCACCCTGTGCCTGGAGCGCTACTTGGCCGACCGGCGACAAGGTCATTACACATTCCACGAAGCGGAACTGGAGCCGCTCGTCCAGCCACCCCAGCGGCAAGGCTGACGCACGCGGCAGCGTCTGGCGGCAAAAAAACAGCCCCGGCCGCCGGAAGCGAACAGGGGCTGCGCCATACGTAGCAGCATGGCTGTCAGGTACGTGTTAATTCCCGAGCTTGCTGGTTTCTTCGTTAATCTTGTTCAGGAAAATCTTACCCAACACGGCGGCGATCACCACAACGCCAACGATGACCGCCAGACTCATGAGACCGATATCGGTCGTAAGCAACTCTTTCCAAGCCATATGTTTACCTCCCAGTCACAAAAAACTATTTTTCCGCCTTCGCCCGCAAGCGTAGCGGATCCTCCGAACCGGCCTGCCACTCACCCTGGAGCCGCCACTGCCCGGCTGGGTCTTCGATGGAGACAAGCCACCTGCCGCTCAGGTCGGCGCTCAACTTGCCGTCGTAGAACCCCGCCCCGGTAGACACCATTTCCATATCCTGATCCTGCCCCGGCCGCGTGGGATGCGCCAGACGCAGTGTGATGGTCGCCGGCAGCGCCATTTCCCCTGTAGCCGCCAGCAACAGCCGTACATTCCGCTCGGAGCGCAGCAGATCGGCGTGCAGGCCGAGCGAAGTGGCATGGTGATCGCGCTGCAACAACTGATTGACGGCCAGACCCTGCTTGTAATAATCGTCGGCGACCAGACCGTCATTGCTGCTGACCGCCAGCCAGAAAGTCACCACCCCGGCGACGATGACCACCGCCGGCCCGGCCATCAGAAACCAGGGCCAGCGTTGCCTGTACCAGGGAGATTCGTCGCGTTGCATTGTCATTGAATTATTCATAGTCACATGGGTCGTAAGAAACTGGCTTTTTCGCGCACCGCGATCGCCTCATTCCCTTCGGCCTTGATCCCGAAGTGGATGGTGTTGGCGCCGCGCTGCGCGGACTCGGGCGGAACCCGGACGACAACGGTAATCTCGTGGTTTTCGGCGCTGCCGACCGCGACCGAGCGGTCGCCCGCCAGTTCGATGCCGTCCAGCCCGTCGACCGACAAGACATAGCGCTGCTGCGTCTCGGTGGTATTCATGATCCGGAGGTTGTAAACATTTTCGATCAGCCCATCGTCCGCCTCGCGGGCGAGCGTGTAACGATCGCGGATGACGTTCACCTTGAGCGGCACGCGGTTGACCAGCGACCACACCGCTGCCGTTATGATCGCCAACAGAATCACGCTATAGACGACGATGCGCGGGCGCAGGATATGGCGGGTGATTTCCTTGGCGGAGAAGTGCTCGGCCAGCGCGTTTTCAGTGGTATAGCGGATCAGCCCGCGCGGCCGGTTGAGCTTGTCCATCACCGGCTCGCAGGCGTCGATGCAGGCGCCGCAACCGATGCACTCGTACTGCTGGCCCTGGCGAATGTCGATGCCGGTCGGACAAACCACGACGCACAAGTCGCAATCGACGCAATCTCCCAGCCCCGCCGCCTTGGCATCGACGCCCTTGCGGCGGGCGCCGCGCGGCTCGCCGCGTTCCGGATCGTAGGTGATGACCAAGGTATCAGGATCGCACATCACCCCCTGGAAGCGGGCATAGGGACACATGTACTTGCACACCTGCTCGCGCAGGAAACCGGCCTGCATGTAGAGGAAACCGCCGTAGAACAAGGTCCAGAAGGTTTCCCAGCCGGAAAGTCCGAAGGGCAATGCCGCAAGCAATTCCTTGACCGGCGTGAAATAGGCCACCAGCGTGAATCCGGCCCACAGCGAGAACAGTATCCAGATCAGATGCTTGGTCGCCTTCAAGCGCAGCTTGCGCGCCGTGAGCGGCCCCTTGTCCAGCTTGATGCGGGCGGAGCGATCGCCTTCGATACGATTCTCGATCCACATGAGAATCTCGGTGTATACGGTCTGCGGACAAGCGTAACCACAGAACAAACGACCAGCGACGGCGGTAAACAGGAACAGGGAGTAGGCGGAAACGATCAGCAACAGGGCCAGGTAGAAGGCATCCTGGGGCCAGAGAATCATGCCGAAGAAATAGAACTTGCGTTCGACCAGATGGAGGAGCACGGCTTGGCGTCCGTTCCACTCCAGCCACGGCAGGGCGAAATAGAGGATCTGAGTGAACCAGACCAGCGCCCAACGCCAAGTGTTCCACCAGCCCTTGACGTCGCGGATGTAAACTTTTTTGTGCTTTTCGTAGAAAGAAACAGCCTCAATCTCTGTTGGCTGGTCTTTTTCCTTGTTTTCCATGTTGCTGCCCTTATCGGTATCGAAATAACGCTTGAGCGCGCAGCTTAACGCGGAAAAACATGATTTCGATACGACAGGAAAGAAACGGGGCGGCTTTCGCCGCCCCGCCGGATAGCTTACTTGCCCTGGCTCAGGCTGAGCACATAGGCGGACAGCAGGTGGATCTTGGCGTCGCCGAGGAACTCCTGCCACGCCGGCATCTTGGCCTGCCGACCCTGGGTGATGGTCTCGGTGACGGCAGCCTCGGAACCGCCGTACAGCCAGACCGTGTCGGTCAGGTTCGGCGCGCCGACGCCTTCCATGTTCTCGACACTCAGACTGCCGGTACCGTTCTCGCCGTGGCAGGTGGAACAGGCATTTTCGGTGAAAGCCACCTTGCCGCGCGCCACGCGCCCGGCGTCGGTGTTGGGCAGACCGGACAGGGAACGGACGTAGTTGACCAGATCCTGGATGGTCTCAGCGCCAAGCCGTTCATGCGAGGGCATGACGCCCATGCGGCCATTGGCGATGGTTTCCTTGATCTGTTCCGGCGCGCCGCCATACAGCCAGTCGTTGTCGGTCAGGTTGGGGAAGCCCTTGGCGCCGCGGGCGTCAGCGCCGTGACACTGCATGCAGTAGGTCTGGAACAGGCGCTTGCCCGTTTCCATGGCCTGCGGGTTGCCGGCAAGGGTCTTGAGATCCGTCGCCAGATACGCGTCGAACGTCGGCTTCACGGCCTTGTCCATCGCCTCGACTTCCGCCTGATGTTGCTTGGCGGAGGTCCAGCCGAGGAGGCCCGGAAAACTGCCCAGACCCGGGAACAGCACCAGGTAGCCTGCCGAAAAGACCACCGTGATGATGAACATCCAACTCCACCACTTGGGCATCGGGTTGTTGTATTCCTCAAGGGTTTCATCCCAGACATGACCCATGGTCTTGCCCGGCGTGAAGGTCGCCTTGCCTTGTACCATCAGAAGAATCGCGCAAGCCAGGATACTGGCCACGACGATCACAATGACGTACATGTTCCAAAAATCATTAACGAAATCGCTCATTTGCTTTCCTTTAAATCAGCGCGGCTGCGATGATGGGTTCATCGCATCCTGATCATCTTGTTCCGCGAACGGCAGTTGGGCAGCTTCGTCGAAGCGCTTTTTGCTGCTCTTGCCCCAGGCCCAGACCACGATCGCCAGGAAGCAGAGCAACCCGACAACGGTGATAAGGGAACGCAGATCGTTGATGTCCATGGCCTGTTACTTCATCTGGCCCAGAGCCGTGCCCAGACCCTGCAGATAGGTAATCAGGACATCCATCTCGGTCTGCTCGGCAATAGCAGCCCTGGCCCCCTTGATCTCCTCGTCGGAGTAGGTCGGGAGACCGCGGATATTGGCGAAGCTGCGCAAGACTTGCATCTTGGCTTCGATATCGGCGCCGACCGTATCCTTGGCCTTGGCTTTCGCCAGGAAGGCGAAAGAAGGCATGTTGGAGTCCGGCACCACATCGCGCGGGTTCATCAGGTGGGCGCGATGCCACTCGTCGGAATAACGGGCGCCAACGCGATGCAGGTCAGGACCGGTACGCTTCGACCCCCACTGGAACGGATGGTCGTAGACAAACTCCCCGGCAACCGAATAGGGGCCATAACGCTCGGTTTCCGCGCGGAAGGGGCGGATCATCTGCGAGTGGCAGTTGTAACAACCTTCGCGCCGATAAACTTCACGGCCAGCCAGTTGCTCGGCGGTATAGGCTTTCAACCCCACGACCGGCTCCGTCGTCGACTTCTGGAAAAAGAGCGGAAGGATTTCCAGCAGGCCGCCCCAGATCACCACAAACAGCGTGAGGACAAACAGCAGGCCTACGTTTCTCTCGATTTGATCGTGCTTGATCATTATTGTGTTCTCCCAAATCAGGCGTGGTTAGCAGCAGCAGCCGGAACAACCACCGGCGCGGTCTTGCCGCCAGCCATCGTCTTGAACATGTTGTAGGCCATGATCAGCATACCCACCAGGAACAGGGTGCCGCCCAACCAGCGAACGAACCAGTACGGGTAGGAAACCTTGACCGATTCGACGAAGCTGTAGGCCAGGGTGCCGTCGGCATTGGCCGCACGCCACATCAGACCCTGCATGACACCGGCAATCCACATCGAGGCGATGTAAAGAACGGTGCCGATGGTGGCGATCCAGAAGTGGGTCGTAACCAGCGAGGTGCTAAACATTTCCTTCTTGCCGTACAGGCGCGGGATCAGGTAGTACAGCGAACCGATCGACACCATCGCCACCCAGCCCAGAGCGCCGGAGTGCACGTGGCCGACCGTCCAGTCGGTGTAGTGCGACAGGGCGTTGACCGTCTTGATGGACATCATCGGGCCTTCGAAGGTGGACATGCCGTAGAAGGACAGCGAGGTGATCAGGAACTTCAGGATCGGATCGTCGCGCAGCTTATGCCAGGCGCCCGACAGGGTCATGATGCCGTTGATCATGCCACCCCAGGACGGCGCCAGCAGGATCAGCGAGAACAGCATGCCGATCGACTGAGCCCAGTCAGGCAGGGCGGTGTAGTGCAGATGGTGCGGGCCGGCCCACATGTAGGTGAAGATCAGCGCCCAGAAGTGCACCACGGACAGGCGATAGGAATAGACCGGACGGCCCGCCTGCTTCGGCACGAAGTAATACATCATGCCGAGGAAGCCGGCAGTCAGGAAGAAGCCGACGGCGTTGTGGCCGTACCACCACTGAATCATCGCATCCTGCACGCCCGCATAGGCCGAGAAGGAGCCGGTCAGGGAGTACGGCATTTCGGCGCTATTGACGACGTGCAGCAGCGCCACGGCGACGATCATCGCGCCGAAGAACCAGTTGGCGACGTAGACATGGGAGACAGTGCGCTTGACGATGGTGCCGAAGAACACGATGCCATACGAAACCCAGACCAGAGCGATGAGGATGTCGACCGGCCATTCCAGCTCGGCGTATTCCTTGCCGGTGGTGAAACCGAGCGGCAGCGAAACGGCGGCGAGCAGAATGATCAGTTGCCAACCCCAGAAGGTGAAGGGAATCAGCGGCCCGCCCCAAAGGCGGGTTTGGCAGGTGCGCTGAACGCACCAGTAAGACGTTGCGAACAGGGCGCAGCCGCCAAACGCGAAAATAACCGCGTTCGTGTGCAGCGGGCGCAGCCGGCCAAAATGCAGGAAGGCGATGTTCGTCGCCTCTGGCCAGACCAGCTGGGCAGCAATGATGACACCGACCAGCATGCCAACAATGCCCCAGATGACGGTCATGACGGTGAATTGCCGCACGACCTTGTCATTATATGTGGTTTGCGTTCCAGACATGAACCTACCTCTCGTTAATGGAAAAGACTTGAATGACCACCCCCCTTTTTAAACCCAAGGTGGCGCATGAAGCGTGATGGTATTGCAGATCGGCCCGGTTGTTTTGACCTAGATCAACATACAGATTATCTAGTCACAAATAGGCTAAAAGTTGTAATTGTGATACACATAGAATATACGAATTGCTTCACGATATTTGAAAGTAATATTCGCATTCCGCGCAAAACGTGGCGACAGCGAACGCTGTTGCGAAAATTGTCAAGGCCGGGCGGGGCGTGGACAAAAAAAGGGTGCGTCGCAACGCACCCTAACCCCAACAGAGAACCTTCGTGAAGCGCGGCTTCACACAGGGCGCTACTTTGCCCGCCCAGGCAGGCGGGCATGTTGACGCAGATCAAGTGTTGTCAGATTTGTCACTACTCCCGCTTTGCGCCGCCACGGGCTGCATGCCGGGGATTGCGTCCGCCGCGCGCTCATTTTCTGGCGGCGCCGGCTCGTCGTCCATCAGCACGCGAAAGCCCGGCCCTTCGAGATCGTCGAACTGGCCGCTGCGCACCGACCACCAGAAGGCCGCGGCGATGCCGAAAACCAGCAGCACCGAGATTGGGATCAGCAGATACACACTTTCCATCAGGAATCCTCCAGACGCTGAATGCGCAGCGAATTGAGCACGACCAGCAGCGAGCTGGTGGACATGCCGATACCGGCCATCCACGGCGTCACAAAACCGGCGATGGCGAGCGGCAGCGCCACGATATTGTAGGCGAAGGCCCACCACAGATTCTGGCGGATCACGGCCAGGGTTTTCGCCGCCCGCCGCAGGCCGCGGCGCAAATGCTCCAGATCTTCGGACAGCAGCACGAAATCGGATTGCGTCCGGGCCAGTTGCGCGCCGCCGCCCATAGCCACCGACACCTGGGCCTGCGCCAGCACCGGCGCGTCGTTCACGCCGTCGCCGATCATCGCCACCACGGCGCCGGACGCCTGCAAGGCCGTCACCGCGTCATGCTTGCCCTGCGGCGTGACGCCGGCGCGGGTGTCGTCGATGCCGAGCCGCTCGGCCACCCGCCCGGCCACCGCGGCGGCATCGCCGGTCAGGAGGACGACTTGGCGCCCGCTCCGCTGCAAGTCGGCAATCAGGGGCGCGGCCTCGGCGCGAACTTCGTCGCCGAGGCGGAACAGCGCCTGGCAGCCAGCGTCGTCGCCCAGGGCCACGATCGTGTCGCCGCTGGCGAGCCACTCGGCCGGCGGCGACATGCTGCCGCCAGCCAGAGCGTAGTCCGGGCGGCCGATGCGATAACGCCGCCCGTTGACGCAGGCTTCGATTCCCTGCCCCGGCTCGGCCCGCGCCTCGACGGCATCGGGAAACTCATCACCGGCGGCGCGGCACAGGGCGCTGCCCACCGGATGCTCGGAATGGCGCTCCAGCGCGGCGGCAATGGCCAGCGCCCCGGTCTGCGTCAGCGCGCCGCGCCCCTCGACCGCAACGAGGCGCATGCGCCCGGTTGTCAACGTGCCGGTCTTGTCAAAAACGAAATGCGTCGCCCGCGCCAGCGTCTCAATGGCGTGCCCGCGCGTCACCAGCAGGCCGTCGCGGGCCAGCGCGCCCGCCGCCACGGTCAGCGCCACCGGCGTCGCCAGCGACAGGGCGCAGGGGCAAGTCACCACCAGCACCGACACGGTGATCCACAAGGCCCGGCCCGGATCGGCCCAGTACCAGCCGATGGCGACCAGCACGGCGACCGCCAGCAGGGCGGCGACGAAATAACTGGCGATGCGGTCAGCCAGTTCGACGATGCGCGGCTTTTCCAGCGCCGCCCGCTCCATCAGGCTGACGATGGCCGACAGGCGCGTGCCTTCGCCAACCTGCTCGACCTGCACGACCAGCGGACTCTCGGCATTGACCGAGCCGCCGGTCACGGCATCGCCCGGCGCTTTCGCCACCGGCTTGCTCTCGCCGGTCAGCAGCGACTCGTCGGCGCAACTCACGCCCTCGGCCACCCGGCCATCGGCGGGAACGATGTCGCCGGGACGCACCAGCACATAGTCGCCGGGCCGCAGATCGGCGACCAGACACTGTTCGGCGCTACGGCCCGCCGGAAAATCCGGCATCTTCTGGGCGAAGGCCGGCAACAGCTTGGTCAGCGCCTCGGTCACGCCAAGCGCCTTCTGGCGCGCCGTCATTTCCAGGAAGCGCCCGCCGAGCAGGAAAAAGACGAACATCGTCACCGAATCGAAATACACCTCGCCCGCCTGCGTCAGCGTCGCCCAGATGCTGGCGGCGAAGGCCGCGCCGACGCCCAGCGCCACCGGCACATCCATGCCGACCCGGCGCAGCTTGAGATCGCGCCAGGCATTGCGGAAAAATGGCGCCGCCGAATAGAACACCACCGGCAAGGTCAGCACCAGACTGGCCCAGCGCATCAGGCTTTCGACATCAACCGTCATGTCGCCGTCGGCGATGTACATCGGGAAGGCGTACATCATCACCTGCATCATGCCGAAGCCGGCCACCCACAGGCGCCACAGCGCTTCGCGCCGCTCCTTGCGGGAAATTTCCTCATTCTTCGCGGCGTCGTAGGGATAGGCGCGATAACCGATGGCGGCGATGGCGGCGAGAATGTCGGACAGCTTGATGCGCGCCTCGTCCCAACGCACCCGGGCGCGCCGGGTAGCGTAATTGATATCCACCGCCGTAACCCCGGCCAGCTTGCCGAGATGCCGCTCGTTCAGCCAGATACAGGCGGAACAGGTAATGCCTTCAAGCAGCAGCGAGGCTTCGCGCTCGCCCGCGTCCAATTCCTTGACGAAACTTTTCTGGAAATCAGCGTGGTCGAACAAGGCCAGTTGATCGAGGATCGCCGGCACCGCCTCGCGCGGCGACTCGGGCAGCGCGTCGCGGCTGCGGTAATAATCCTCCAGGCCGTTGTCGACGATGGCCAAAGCCACCGCCTGACAACCGTAACAACACATGGAGCGTTGCTGTCCGCCGATTGCCACCGCCAGATCGACATCTTCCGGCACGGGCAGGCCGCAGTGATAACAGGCGCAGTCAGACATGCAATAAAAAAGGCGCCGCAGCGCCTTTGGGCTCAAGGACTAAGCCTAAAGTATAGTTCACTTTACCCCCATTCGGATAGCGCCATCGAGCCGGATGACCTCTCCATTAAGGTAGCTGTTTTCCGCGATATGCTTGACCAGAGCGGCGAATTCCGCCGGTTTGCCCATGCGCGTCGGGAACGGCACCATCTTGTTCAGCGACTCCTGCACCTCCGCCGGCATGCCGAGCAGCATTGGCGTTTCCATGATGCCCGGCGCAATGGTCACGCAGCGGATGCCACTGCGTGACAGCTCGCGCGCCACCGGCAGGGTCAGGGCCACGATACCGCCCTTCGAGGCGGCATAGGCGGCCTGCCCTAGCTGGCCTTCAAAGGCGGCGACGGAAGCGGTATTGACAATGACGCCGCGCTCGCCGCCGGCATCCGGCTCGCCCTTGAGCATGGCATCGACGGCCAGACGAATCATGTTGAAAGTGCCGACCAGATTGATGTGGATGACCTTGGCGAAACTCTCCAGCCGGTGCGGCCCCTCGCGGCCAGCCACCTTCTCCGCCGGGGCGATGCCGGCGCAATTCACCAGCCCGTGCAGCCCGCCGAAGCGCGTCAGCGCCGCCTGCACCGCCGCGCTGGCGGAAGCCTCGTCGGCCACATCGGTTGCGACGAACAGCGCGTTGCCGCCCAATTCGCCGGCCAGCGCCTCGCCCGCCTGACGATTGAGGTCGGCCAACACCACCCTGGCGCCAGCCCCCGCCAGCATCCGCGCGGTCGCAGCGCCCAGACCGGAACCGGCGCCGGTAACAAGAAATACCTTATTGTCGATCTGCATGTCTGTTCTCCATATCCACGCCGGCCCAAAGTTTGCCGACAGCATTTCCGGACGGTGCCGTAGAAAAAGGAATGATAGTACCCGCCATCGCGGAAAGGAAGAACGCCCCACGCCGCGCCGACGCAACAACGCAGCCCGCAGCATGGCTTTTCGTCACAAACGGGCTAGACTAAAAGAGCCGCATTTACCCTTGGGAGGCTGCCATGGTCACTTTCGATTCCCCCATCGCCCGTTGCGATGCCGTGCACGAAATGGTCCTGACCGACGAAACACAGGCCGAATGCGCCCGCGAACACGCCTGCCCGCCCGGTCGTACCTGCCCGCTGTGCGGCTACTTCGCCGATTCGACCGAGCGCGCCGCTGTCGTTGCGAACAACGTGGATGCACGCCCGCATTGACTCAAGGAAGTGTTTCATTCGCACCCAATGGCTGCGTCACGGTCACAGCCCGCCACGGGCCGCGGGATTGCCCCATTGCCGCCGCCCAGTACCAGGCCGAGGCGTCTGAAAAATGCTGGCCGCGGGCGTCTTCGATCTGCTCGCACACACGCAACGCGGCGCCGGTTTTGCGGGCTGTGAAGCAACGTTGGACGGGCGCGTCGTTGCTCGCCGCCGTGCGCTCCAGATGTTCGCCCTCGATGCGGTAGCCAAGCGCCCGATAGCAGTCCGCCGCCGGGTGCAACATGCGCGTGGGCACGGTCACGTCGCGCAGCACCACAATCTGGCGGTCATCGGTCAGGCGCGTGATGCGGCCCGGAAAACGCTCGGCAAAACGCTGCTCGACGGCGGACAACGCCAGTGGTCGCACCGCCGCGCCCTGCCAAGTACGCGGCAGTTCGGCGGCGCTGGTGATGAAGACCGGCGCGGAAGTATCGCCCGCGCCCGCCGCGCCCCACAGCGCGCAAACCAGCATGGCCGCGCCAAACAAGGCTTTGCCGAGCACGCGATTTTGAAAAGTGTTGGCAATCATCTCAACTCCTTGCTTCAGCGCGTCCCATCACCACCGCGATGCCGCCGCACACCGCCGCCAGCACGAGCAGGCCCACACCCTGATGAACGAGCGCGGCGGCGCCATGCCCGCCAGCTTCCAGCGCCACCAGCACGGTGTTACGCAGCACGTTGCCGGCCAGCACCGTCAGGCCCACCAAGGGCAGACGCAGCAAAAAAGCGCGGTTAGCTCGGCCCCGGAGCAGCGCCACGGCGCAGGCGGTGAAGTAACCGGCCCAGGCCATCTGCACGCCGGAACACGGGGCATCGACAATGATCAGCCGGCCATCGACCAGCAGGCTGCTGCCTTCGCGCTGCACGGCGAACCACGCCCCCAGCAGCCAGCGGCTGGCTTCGGCGGTGATGACGCGCAGCGGGTAGCCAGCATAGAACTGCAACGAGGCGATCAGCGGCAGCGCCAGCACCGCCAGCGTCAGCACCGGCGTGGCGGCGATGGCGCAGCGCGCCGCGCCGCCATGCGCGCGCGCGGCGGGCAAAAAGGCCAGCAGACTGCAAGCCCAGGCGACGATAGCCAGCAGACTGGTGGCCAGCGGCGTCACCCAGCCACGCAGCAAGGTGGCCGCCAGCGTGCCGGCCAGCGCCGCCGCCAGCCAGGGTAGGCGCGGCGCGCAACGCAACTGGCCGCGCGCCGACCACAGCAGCGCCCCCAGCGTCGCCAGCGCCAGCAGGCCCAGTGGGTCATCGGAACCGTCGGCCACGCGCGCCGCCATCCAGCGCCAGGTCGGCCACAATGCGGCGCTTTGCAGTGCGATCCACAGCCAGGCCGGGGCGCGGTCGATGCGCATGGCGGCATTCAGGGCCAGAGGCCGGCGCAGTAGAAGTGCTATTGACATGATGCAGCCCTGCCTTGTTTCACGCAGCGTAAGCCCTGCGTCCCCGCCGCCGCGCCATCTGCGCGCCGATCACGGCCAGCACCACCAGCATCGCGGCCCAGGTGGCCGGTTCGGGCGTGCTGGACACCGCCTCGCCCAGCGCGCGGACCTCGCCCACGGCCAGGTCGCTAACGCCTTCGGGCATGGCACTGGGCTGGTTGGCGGTGGCGCTCTGCCCGCCGGGATTGCGCACCACTTTATCCACAGCGATGAAGCTGGTGTATTGGGTGAGCAGGCTGTAGTCCAGGCCCAGGCGGGTAATGGCGGCCTTTTGCGCATCGCCGCCGGTCAGGGCTTCCTCGTCGCTCAGGGCGGCGATGCGGTGGCGCGCCCACAGGTAACGCAGGGCGGCCGTGCCGCCGACATCGGCGGCGCGCAGGTCGATCGCCAGCGTCTGCTGGTAAGGGCCATTGGCAGCGCGGCCTTCGACCAGCAGCTTGGGTTGCTCGCCTGCCGCCGGTTCGCGCCACTTGCCGAACAGGATTACCGGACGCTCGGCCAGCACGTCGGGCAGAAACGGCGGCTCCACGTCGTACACCTCCATGCCCTCAAAGCGCGCCTGCACGCTGGTGAGCACGGGCGACTCGATGACGCGGCGGAAGCGCGCGGCCTGCGCCGCGGCCTGCTCGGGCCGGGTAACGATGAAGCTCTCGCCCATGCCGGCGCGCGCCAGCCCTTCCATCAGGTGCCGATTGACCGAGGAGCCGATGCCGAAGGCGAACACGTTGGCCTGCCCCAGATGCCAGCGCACCAGCGCGAAGGCTTCGCTTTCCACGGTGACGTAGCCGTCGGTTAGCACCACCACGGTGCGCGACAGATCGGGCGACTTCGGCTCGGCATAGACGCGGCGCAGCGCGGGCAGCAGTTCGGTCGAACCGCCGCCGCCCATCTCGTCGATGGTGCGCATCGCCGCCTCGATATTGTCCGCCGTCACCGGCACCGCGTGCGGCGCCAGGAAGCGGTTGCTGCCAGAGAACAGCAGCACGTTGAAGGTGTCGCTCGCCTTCAGCCCGCCCAGCAATTGGCGCATCAGCGCCTTGGCGGTATTGAGCGGAAAGCCGTGCATGGAACCGGAAATGTCCACCACGAAGATATATTCGCGCGGCGTGATGACGGCCGGCGGCGCCGCCTTGGGCGGCTGCACCATGGCGAGGAAAAAGTTCTCCTTCTCGCCGCGCTGCAAAAGCACGCCCGACTCGATCACGCTGCCGGCCAGCCGGTAGTCAAGGATGAAGTCGCGATTGTTGCTCTGACTGACGCCACGCGATGCATGGGCGGCCAGTTGCACACTGGCGTATTTGGCGGCGTCGCCAGCGTCCATCTGCGTGTCGATGACGTGGCTGGGCGAGCGGATTTCCTGGATGCCGATGGGGCTGACCAGATTCACCCTCAGGTCAAAGGCAGCAGGATTCGGCTCGCCCGCGTGCAGCACCGGCTGGGCCGGGAAGGCCGACCCGTGCGCCAGCGGTTGGCCGCTGGCGGTGGCGCTGGGCGCCTCGACCGCCGTCCCCGCATAGCGCGGCCCGACCACGGTTGGGAACACGAACTGGTAATTGCCCTCGGTCGGCGCCAGCAGCTCGTTGTAGCGCAGTTCCACCTGCACGTCGTCGCCCGGCAGGATATTGGCCACGTTCATCTGGAACACGTTGGGGCGATGCTGCTCCAGCAGAGCGGCGGTCTTGCCTTCCCTTTTGGCGGCGTCGTATTCCTTACGGGCCTGCTGCCTCTCGCGGATCTGCGCCACTACCAGGCGCTCGCCGATGCGCACCTGCAGGCCATTGACCGCCGCCCGCGTCGAACCGGGGAAAATGTACCGGGCCTCGATCGGCAGCGTACCTTCGTTCTTATAATGCTGCGTCACCACCACGTCGGCGATGACGCCGCTGATATCCACCTTGACGTCGGTGCGCTTGAGCGGCAGCGCATCGACGCCCGGTTGCGCGCCCTGGACAAAGAAATACGGGCTTTCGGCCTTG